>JBLFWN010000035.1:0-56938 GCA_047611405.1 Planctomycetota bacterium
ACCGCCGGGGGGCGGGCCCCCGCCGGGGGGACCGAGCGGGCGCCCGGGCGGTGGCCCGCCCTCGCGGCGATCTCCGCCTCGACCTCGTTCGCGGCCTTCCCCTCGATCCCGACCTTCAGGACGACCCAATGGTGCATCGCCGCCATGCGGATTCTCGTAATCCCAAACGACGCGCTTATCGGGAGTGACCTCAAAGACGCGGCCCTGTGCGCCAGAACAGATCAATACGTTTCCCCCGGATAGCTGCTGAGCACCTGAGATGAATGAGGAATAGAAGTCTGACTTTTCCTCGGCCGAGTAGCTCCACGTCGCGGCCCTGGGACCGAAAGCCTGACCCTTGGTGTATGTAAAGCCGCGCTCCGCATCAAAGGCGGGAGCGATCAAGTCGACGCTGGAGTAGTCGCCATCACTTCGTCCGCGACCGTTGTTGAAGACCATGACGGCTAGGGAACCATCGGCCGCTGTGGCGAAGCTTGCGTCGTGCTGTACGAAGAGTCGCTGATCAGCTTTTGTGCCGGCGCCATAGGTGCGCGGGTTGCCCCAGCGATACAACAGGTCACCTCCGCGGCCGAAGCGTCCACCCTTCGAGCTCTTGGCCTCTGCGGTGGTGGTGGAGTGGTCAATGATCCAGAACTCGTTCAGAGTTCGCGCGCTGACCATGACCAGGTTGTGTTCGGCGTTGTAGTCGATCGAGTTGGTGTGCAACCAATCTTCACGCAAGCGCTCTTCACGCCTTCCATCGGCCTCGTCCGCATCCTCTTCATCGTCATCGTCGCCGGTATAGCCGAGCGCCCGCATTTGGCGCTCTTCCTCTTGGCGCTTGCGTCTCTCGGCTGCACTCAAGGGCGCTTCATCACGGTGGTCACTATTGATGTCGATGCGCTCGGGGTGCGCGGTCACGTCTCCGAAGTTTGCCTTCGAACGATCGAAGTCTTG
The DNA here is from genome assembly GCA_047611405.1 of Planctomycetota bacterium. GTDB lineage: Bacteria > Planctomycetota > UBA1135 > UBA1135 > JBLFWN01. Next base: position 937 of record JBLFWN010000035.1, read on the forward strand.
GATCACGTGGTCCCAAGTGTGCCACTCCCATACGACTTCAGCCGAGTCCGGGAGGATCGGTCGAATCTCGATCAGCTTGTCCGGCCAGAAGCCCTTGTCATTGACCTTCTGGGGATCTCGGCCGGCAGCAATCGTCTCTTCGGGCGTGGCCATCTCCCATGCAATGACGAGGATGTTGCCGTTCGGCAGGGGTTCGATGTCGTGATGATGAAGTTGCGTCTCGTCCGAGCAGGCCCAGTCCCATAGGACCGTTCCATCGGGAGCAAGGCGTTGTAACCGGCCGCCTTGGCCGCCGCCGTGGAAGACTTCGTTGCTGTTATCGCGTCCACACCTCAACAGGCTTCCGTCCGCTTGCAGGTAGACCGAGTTGCCGGGCGGTTGCTCTGACTTCCACTCGTGTACGACTTCTCCCGCCGCATCGATTAGATAGGTGTTCAGCGATTTTAGAGGTGCGTACAGAGTGTAGCCCGCTTGGCTGTCTTCGCTGCTTTGGATCAGCCCACGCGGTTTCGCGCCGCGATCACCCTCTTCTCCTTGCGAAGGTCCACCTTGACGGGGCGACCTCTCGGGCGGCGGTCCTTCAGGTCGTTGGGCCGTCGCGGGGGAAGGCAACATGAATGCGAGCATTGCCCATGTGCCAAAGCCCGTCTTCGCGCGTGCGTCTTGGGATGAGTTGGGAGATCTCGTGGGCATGGGGCGTGGCTTGGTTCGAGAAGGTGTTGGTGCGGGGATTGCGCGCAGCGAGCGCTCCATGTCGCATGGGACTCTAAGAGTCTTAAGGATGGCTGAAGCGCACACCTGCCTGCCGGGCCCGGCCCGGGAATGGCCATGTTAGGAAGACCCGCAGATGCCTTGATTCGCGCGCGAAGCTGATCAATCTCTGAGTGTCGCCTGTCGGTCGGACGATCGGCGGCGAGCGCTCAGCCTACTGCTTGCTGCAGTTCGATCTCAATGGCGCCTAACGAGTATCCATGCCAACGCAATCGTTGCTCCGCCTATCGCAAGCGGGATGAGCTCGGCCTTCTCGCCGAAAACCGTAAACGAGAGCAGCACAGCCAGTGGCACCTTGGCGTCATTCATGACCGCAAGCGTGCCCGAGCCGACACGCGTCGCACCAAGATTCCAAAGGTAGAAACCCAGTCCAGATGGCAAGAGGCCCAGGTACAGCAGCGTTCCAACCTGCTCATTACTCAATTGGACGCTGGGCCAGTCCGTCATGAATGCGCTGACGATGCCGGTCACCAGGCAGGCGCCGATGTAGGTGATCGCCATATCAGCTGTATTCGACGAAGCCTCGGACTCCAACCGGTGCCTTCGGTACGCGACCTGGCCCCAAGCGAAGCAGAGGTTCGCGGCTTGCACGATGCCGAAGCCGATCCACACATCCTCGGAAGCGACGGGGCGCCAAGAGATCACGCCAGCACCAACGCATGCGATGGCAGCCGCTGTGAGGATGCGTCCGCGTCGGCCACTCTTCGAGAGCAAGGCGACGTACAAGGGGGTCAGCACGGTGAACAGCGCGACTTCGTGCCCCTTCAGGAACTGATACGAGCGGATGTATAGCAGGTACATCAGCCCGAATTGCACCGCCCCGATCAGAAGCAGGCGACGCACTGCGACCGGCCTATGAGCGTTCCGGCGTAGGAACGGCAGGAATACCAGCGCACACAAGCCGAGCCGCACGAAGGCGACGAAGCCCGGGTCGACTCCCGTGAGCTGGCCTTTGATCAGGCCAAAGGAGAACGCCCACAGGATCGATGTCGCAAGCAAGTAGCCCATGCGCTCTCAGGCTCTCAATTATCGAGGGTAAGCATGAGGCTCAGTTCAAGAACTCGAGCGCCTTGTCGACCTCGTCCGGACTGCCCATCGGCACGCTGGTCCGCTCATGAATCGACCCGTGGTGCTTGGCCTCTTCAGCGAGCAAGTCGAACTGCCGGGAAGTGTGGTTGACCTCTTCCGTCAGGAGGGTCTCAGCGAGCGTCATGGCGAGATCGGAGTTATGTATTGCGGAGTCATTGAGTTCTTGCCTGGATGCATCGCCCGCACGCCAGGCTTATGCGGGTCGCGGGCGATTCAACCGCCAGCGCCTTGTCGGGCGGCAAGCACGCCCTCGAGTTGCTTCAGTTGCGCCTTCAAGTCTTCGCGCTCAGGAGCAAGTTCACATGCTTCTCGCAAGAGCTTGGTCGCTTCGGGAAGCCGGCCCAGATCGACCAGGACGCCCATGAGCATGGCCTTCATCTCTGCATCATCGGGCGCGAGTCGGAGGCCTTCTTGCAGGATAGCTTCGCCTTCATCATTGCGCTGTTGTGCGAAGAGCACGGTCGCTAAGCCCGCTCGAGCCACGGGGTGAAAAGGGTTGCTTTCAAGTGCCTTGCGAAAGGCCATCTCCGTGTCGGGGAAGTGCCCAGCCATGAAAGTGCAGGTTCCTCGGGCGATTAGCACTCCCGCGTCATTTGGAATAATCGTCAGCGCGCGGTCCAGTACACGCAGCGCGTCTTGCGTGCGACCGGACTGCGTGTAGATCTCCGCCAGGCGTACGGCGGTGGAGCGATAGGCAGGCCCGACGGTTTGCAGCGATTGCTCGAATAAATCTGTCGCGGCATCTACGTTGCCCTCCTTCAGCGCAAAGTTGCCCGCACTAGCCAGATACAGCGGGTGGTTAGGCATGGTCTCTAGGATCTCGCCCAGATGAGACTTTGCTGTTTCGAGGTCACTCTCATAGACGGCACACCAAAACAGTCGCTGCGGGTTGCGCAAGCCTTCAACTGCAGACCACTGCCGGATGATCCGAGCGCTCTCTTTTAGTTGCCCGACCTTGTCCAGATATTCGGCGCTCACTGCCTCGAGGCTAGGATCGAACCATGGTTTGCGCCAAAGGACGCGTTCGACCCCGCGGTTCGCGAGTTCCTGCTCGAGCGTGATCGCCTTGGCGTCGTGGTAGCGAACGAAACCTGAGTGACTACAGACCGGCAGGAAGATCATGGCACTGAAACTCATCAGCCACCCAGATCGAGTTCGTGTACCGGCTTGCTTCAGCTTCAAGTTCTGCAGTTGCACATCGGATTGCGCGAGCATCTCGACAGCCTTCATCAACAGCACACTGCCGATGCCTGCGAGCGATAACGAGAACAAGAAAGGCAAGGCTTCGTCTTCGAACACGACCAGCCCACGGAACGAGAGGAGGATCAGCGCGAAAAAAGCGGCATAGCCGAACTCGCTGCGCCAGCTGAGCCACTTCTTGATCGGGATCTTGCGCTTCGAGCGCTGCTTGACTCCGATTCCAATTCCTCCGAAGCCAAAGGAGAGCGCGTTCGTAGGACAGACGCTGACACAGTCCAGGCACTTCATGCAGCCCGGATCTTTGACCATGCCCCAGTCCTTGACCTCTTGCGCGACCGCTACATTCGACGAGCATGCGGTCGTGCAATGACCACAGCTGTCACAGTTGTCGTCCACGCGAATGCGCCCAGGGGCGAAGCGATCGACGATGCCGAAGATCCCGCCATAAGGACATGCGTAGGTGCAGAAGCCTTTGGCCCCCAAGAAATAGACCGCACCAAATCCGACCAACAGCAAGGTCAGAATAGCGATTGTCCACTGCGGGAAGGTCTCCCAGAAGCTTGAAGTCGTCACTTCGATGTGTGTCTGCGTCACATCCTGGCCATGCCAAAGGCGGAACAGCAGCGGCCAGAAGAACATGTAGACGGCAGCGCTGATCGGCACCAGCATCATCAGCCGCGAGCGCAAAGGCTTTGGCCGAATGCCGACCTTCTTCAACAGCCAGAGCGATGCGTCTTGCAGAGCCACGACATGGCAAGCCCATCCACAAAAGAAACGCCCGAAAATCAGCGTGCTCAGGATCGTGATCGCGAAGAAGATCAGGCCCGCATTGATGACCGAACGTTCAGAGAACTGACTGGCCTCGGACGGCTCGAGCGGGCTGATCGTCTCGCCCGTCGCATACAGATGCGCCAGATGCAATGCGAACAAGACATGCACCCCGATCAGGAACCACGCCCTCCATTTGGCGACTGAGGATGAGCGGATTTTGGAACCTGGCTCTGCTGGACGGCCGGTCGTGGCCGGGTCGCAGTGCTTGGCTGTCTGTACTTCGGAGTCCTTCACCATGATGCTTGTAGGCGCGACATTCTATGTCGAGGGAGCGCGCGCTCGAACGGAAGATCAGAGTCTCCGGGTGATACATCCCAGCGCAGATAGCTTACTGCGCTGATTCTCGCGTCAGCGCATCCGCTTTCCGCTCGGCTGCGCCTTGGGTTCGTGCATCAAACATTCCTCACCCGTCGTGCGCTTCACGACCAGGGAAGGGACCGCACGCGTCTTGAAGCCATAGGCCTTGCACGCCCGCGGCTGTTCCGCATCCCATGTGACGAAGAAGTGGCGACAGCTGAAGCAGGTCGGTGAAGTTTTGGGGCGCTTTCCATTCATGGTGATCGAGACGTCGTAACGCCACCCTTTCAATCGGCTGAAAGAGCCCGGTGCCCTTGGTCTCTGTCGCTGCACGCTCCCAATCGTGCGACTCGGTTCGGCAGCGACTCGGGCCACTAGCCGGATGGGGTGAGAGCACTCGAGCGACACCTCCAGGGCTCGATACGCTGAGCCAGTGGGACTGCGGCACCTCTGGAGACGAGCTATCCACGCGAGGCGCATAGGCGGAGCGGTGCCGGATCTGGGTCGGCCCCGGCCTTGATGCACGATCGGCAAAAGCACCTCCCCAGGGAGCGGACTGACTCAGCCGATACACGCAGGAGAGTCCTGCTATGAATTTTCAAGCCACCCAAAACAATCAGTCCACCCAATCCACGAGGGAGATCTTCCCGACCTCTTTCGTACTCCTGCTAGCGATTCCCAGCCTTGCGCCAACCGTGGCGGCTTGCTTTGGATTCGCACAAGAAGGAGTACTTGGCTTCAATGCGGCTGTGTTCGCAGCGGTTGCATCCGCTGTCGCAGGCCTGCTGGCGATGGGGTTGGGAGCGAGCGTGATTCGTCTGCTGGCAGCACGGCCACAGACAGGCGTGCCGATGATCGGCCGCGGCTTCTTGGCGGCCGGCTTCGTGCTGGCGCTCAACTCGGCGTTGAGCATTCCGCTGAATGCAGAGGACGCTGCCCTGGTCCCCGACTCCTTATTGTTGGGCAGCACACTCGCAGCAGGTTTGATGCTGCTTGGTGTTACCTCGGCTCGTGGTGTCGTCGAGCGCGCGCGCGTCTCGAGGCCTATCGAAGAGCCGCAAGCACACGCTTGGTTCGTGCCGAGTTTGACCCTTGCTGCGCTGATGATTGGTGCTCATCACGCGACAGGCGCATTGCCTGGCATCGCGTTTATTGCCGCGGTTCAGGTGCTGATGGTCTTCTCGCTCGCGGTAGTCATCTACTCGCTGAACACCGCTCGGCAGACGCGTCTCACGCGCCTGATGGTGTTCGCGTTGATCCCCTTGATCGGCGCTTCGCTGACACGTGCGTTCAGCGGGATGCTGGGGTACACGAGCCTCATTGCGTTCACCTCGGCCCTGGAATTCGTTTCCATTCTGCTTCCGTCGACGATGATCATTGCGGCTTGGAAGGTCCGGAACAAAGGGATCGCGACGGCCAGCACGGCGCGCCAGGCAGTCACCGGTACACCGAGCGCCCAGCTGACGCAGAATCGCTCCGCCGCACAATCACCTGCAGCCTCTCGTCAAAGGCCGGCGCTGCAAAGACAGCCGCAATCAGTACCGGTTGCGGCAGCACCGGAACGAGGCACGATCACCGCCGCAGGCACAGTTTCGCAGCCTCAGACCACGGACCTCTTGGCTGTTCTCCTGCACGAGTTAGCTGGGCCGATTCGCAAACAGAGGCAGTTCTCGGACCTTCTGGTGGATGAGCTGCCTGAGGATGAGCGCCGCGAAGTCATCGCGCGAGCACAGCAGATACGTCACTCCGCGGCTCGCTCGGAGCGCATCATCGGCGTGGTGGAATCGATCGCTCACGGGATGAGTCGAGAACCGAAGTCCACCTCGCTCGAGGCTTGCTTCGAGGAATCGCTCTCGGGCTTTGAAGAAGACATCGCTACCACCATCCGGCAATCGATCACGATTCCGAAGATCCAGGTCCAAGCCGATCAAACGAGCGTCGCCCTTGTACTGCGCAATCTGTTCATTAACGCCATCGAGCACCAAGGCAAGTTCCCTCGGGTTCGCATCGATGACTTGGGCGCGCAGTTGGTGATCTCATTGACTGATGACGAGGGCTGGGGAGCTGTCATCGACCCGAGCTTCTCTGCACCGCTCGATCTGACCATATCGCAAGGCCGTGGGATGGGTCTGCGTGTCGTCGGTTGCCTGATCCGAAGCTGGGCTGGCGAGTTGTCTATCACCGAGTTGGCGGGCAGCACTCGTATCCATTTCACACTGCCGGTATTCGCGCCGAAAGCTCGACTCTTCACGGCCGAGCCGGTGGAGGCTTCTCATGAATGAACGATTCGTGCGAGTCCTCGCGATCGATGACGACTCCGATGATCTACAGATCATCGAGACGTACTTGATGCGCATCCCCGAGTGGACAGTCGAATTCAGCTCGGCCAGCTCGTGGCCGGCCGGTCAGCAGACGCTGGAGTCCGGTGAATTTGATATCGTCTTCATGGACTATCGGCTGGGCGAGATGGACGGAATCGAGTTGGTGCGCAGCGTCAAGGATCGGACCAATGCACCCGTGATCGTTCTCTCGAGTCAGGGCGATGAAGCAGTCGCTGTACGCGCCATGGCCGCCGGCGCCTCGGACTACCTTCCGAAGAGCGTGCTGTCGAGTTGCAGCCTGGAACGCTCGGTCGCCAATGCGCTCGAGAAGGCTGACCTGTTGAGTGACTTGGAGCGCACCAACGAAGAGTTGCGGACCGCGAACGACGATCTGCGCAAGCGCAACAAGCAGATCGAGTCCTTTCATCACACTCTGTCGCACGAACTGCGGACACCGCTTGCTGCGGTACGTGAGTTTGTCTCGCTTGTGCTGGACGGCATTGCAGGTGACACGACTGAGGATCAAGATCGCTATCTCGAGATCGCTTGTGAGAGTTGTGATCAAATCGGGATGCTGCTCGATGACATTCTCGATGCGTCGCGCCTGGACACAGGCAAGCTGCGTATCAACCCTTCGCCAAACTCGATTAGCCCGGTGGTCGATCGCGTAATTGCTGGCATGGAGTCACGGGCCGAGGCTGCGGGCGTGGTCCTGCGCACCTTCGTTTCTGACGATGTCCCCCAGGTGACCGTCGACGAAGCTCGCTTGGCACAGGTGATGGGTAATTTGATCAGCAACGCGGTCAAGTTCACACAACCCGGCGGAACGGTGGAAGTACACACGCACGCCACTGGGCACTCGGACATGTTGACGATCGAGGTTCGCGATAAGGGTTGCGGCATTCCGCCGGAGCACGCGAGCCACATATTTGAACGACTGTATCAAGTCCCTGGCGCCGCTCCGCGCGACGGTGGGGGCCTTGGGCTGGGCCTCGCGATCTGCAAGCAGATCGTCGAGCTGCACGGCGGCAAGATGAGCGTGACTAGCGAACCCGGCGTCGGCAGTAGCTTCTTCTTCACGCTCCCAATTACGCAGAGAGAGACAACCATCGTTTGAGAGAGGATGGGACAGTATGGCTAGGATTCTGCTGGTTGAAGATGACTCGCGCCTCGCGCTGTCCGTGAAGATCCGTGTCGAGTCACAGGGTCATCAAGTGCAGCTGGCTACCGATGGCCTGAGCGCACTCGAAATGGCCGCGAGTGACGAGTTCGACTTGGTGTTGCTCGATATTACGCTGCCCCGGCTGGATGGCTTGCAGGCAGCCCAGCGCATGCTGGGCGCGAAGCCTATGGACGAACGGGCCGTCGTGTTGATGTCCGGTGGGCGAGCGGATGACTACTCGCAGGCTCGTGTGTTACTCGATCGGGTGGAGTTACTGCGCAAGCCATTCACGAGTGACGAGCTCTCAACTTGTCTGCGGAAGTATCTAGTCAAGCCTTCTGACCCTGCGCGTGCCCGGATCTGAGCAGCGAACGCTCAAGATCTAACACGACACCACGAAGCACGGCGAGCCTCACGGGTGCAGGCTCTCGATTTGCCTGGCAGCGTAGATGCGTAGCAGGCACGTCTGGTGCCCCACTGCCCACTTGGACTGGGATGTGAGTGCCTAGCCCGTCAACCGCCGATTTAGACATGTGTAACTTCGCCTCTGTCGCAGCCAGTTCTACCGTCGCTTCGGCCGAGCGTATCGAGTCGGGGATGGGATTCGATCCCATGTCTCGCCCGGAAAGATCCGAGCGGTGAATCAGTCGCAGGCGCCACTTGCCGGGGGGCAGTGCGATGTTGTGAGAACCATCGGGATTGATTGCTTCTATCCGTAGCAGAGCGTTCGTCGTGGGTTCGCGTACTTGAAGTCGGTTGACACTATGCCGTCTACTGCGTCGACGGCGCGCCCAGAAATCTGGCCTGGCGCTGCCTCGGCCTTACCCGATTCGGCAAGGCTCGGCAGAGGTTCTTGCGGAGAATCGAGTGCGTGGTTTGGATTGGCTTCAAAGCACAGTGTGCTAAGGATCCATGTCGTTAATAGCGAGACTTGGATACTTCCTCCTGGGTTGGGAGTGACTGAAACGGCTACTGATCCGTAGCCGCGCGGATGAGTATTACTCATGTGGCATTCGTCTATTCAATAGGCTCGAGGCAGCACTCATGAGCTGCTCGAGTCTGCACACAACCCGCCCGCGTTGAGTACGAGCGTTGAAGCGATCGTCACTGAGCTCCGATGTAGGCACGCGCAGCATTCTCCAAACGGTCTGACCGCAGGCCAGAGAGCTTTGCTTCGGCAGCGGCAGCCTCTAACTCTTGCCCTTCATCGAGCACATGCCACGCCAGCCAGACTGCGCCAAATCGAGAGTAAGAGGCGCCGTGCATCAGGATCGGACGCTCCTTAGTCTTCAGGGCATCACGGAGACGCTCGAATCGTTCGGCTGTCAGATCGTCCGCTGATCCGATCGGAATGCTTACGTACACCATGCCGAGTTCCTTGGTGCGGCTGGCTTCGTTGAAGCCTCGGTTCTTCGGCTCTCTGCTGCCATTCGGAGGCTCGGAGGCAGTCGATCCACACGAGCTGATGAGTCCAAGACTCAAGAGTGCGATACTGCTTCGTAGTCCGAACACAGATCCCCGGCCTCCGCGATTGGTGGGCGAGGGAAGGTAAGAGGGCGAGCAGCGCTCTACTTGTTGGGTGGGATGGCGCTTGTGCATCGGGCTGTTCGTCATACGAGCAAGCAGCTTTACATCCATGGCGCTCGCACAGGCGCTCGTGCCGCTTCGCCGCTGGCGGCAGGTCGGAGGTGAGCCCTGCAAGAGCCGGGCTTGTCTCTCGGCGAAGTCATGGCGCAAGAGCTACGACCTTGCGGGCATTACTAGCCAGACGCAATCGAGGCAGAACCGTCCGTGGGGCGCCCTCTGTTCACGGAAACTCTAGAATACCATCGCTGATCAGCGCCGATCGCGGATGTGGAGCTTCTTGAAAAGCGCCTTCTTAGTGACCGATTCAGTAGGCACGAAAAAGCGCCGCTCGATGAGCGGCGCCTTCGACTCGCAAGGAGTCCTGTTCGATTGTGGGCTAGAAGCCTACAGCAGCATCGCAGTCTGCTTCTGCCCGAAGAGGCTCTTCAAGCGGCCCATGACGTTCGAGTGGATCTGGCAGACGCGACTCTCGGTCAAGGCCAGCATCTCGCCGATCTCGCGCATCGTGTGGCCGACCTGATAGTACTGCTCGATGATGAAGCGCTCCTTGTGTGTCAGCGAGCGCGTGATGAACAGCATCATGTCGTTGCGGTTCAGCTCACCGATCGGGTCGGTCGCTTTCTTGTCCTCGAGGACATCGACCTTCTCCATCGAGCTGTCGTCGTCGCGGTCTTCCCACTTGTCCGAGAGGGAGTACATCGACTTGGCGTGTGCGCCCGTCATCTCTTTGCTGAGTTCGGTGTGGTCCAGCTCGAGCTCTTGGGCCAACTCGGCGTGCGTGGGCTCGCGACCGTAAGAACCGGTCAAGCGTTGTAGCGCTTTGTCGATGCGGCTGGCCTTTAGCCGCACGAGGCGCGGAACCCAGTCCTGCGAGCGCAGCTGGTCCAGGATCGAACCGCGAATACGCGTTGTGCAGTACGTCTTGAACTTGATGCCACGGTCCGGGTCGAAGCCGCGGATCGCATCCATCAGACCGAATAAGCCCGCGCTGATCAGGTCGTCGAGTTCAATCGACTTGGGAAGGGTCTGCAGAAGTCGCTCGGCGATGTACTTGACGAGCGGGTAGTGGCGCTCCATCAAGATGTTCCGCAGCTCTTCGAGCTCTGCTTTGGCGGCGTCGGTCGGACGCGTCTTGATCTTGTCGCGGGTCTTTCGGTACAGCAACCACAGATCTTCTGTGGGGCGTTCTGCGACCTGTAAGACTGCGGGTGTTGCGGTGGCTTTCACGCTCGACTCGGTGCTTCGCTTGGATTTCCGGCTCGCGCTATTGGCTGCGGGAGCTTTTGCGGACTTGGATGTTTTCTTCGTAGCCTTGCTTGCCGTGCTCTCGGGTGCCGGGGAGGTCTGCTTCGTAGCGGCCTTCGTGGCGGTGGGTTTCGGAGTCGGCTTGTTCTTGGTAGAGACCTTCTTTGCGGTCTTCTTGGCATCTGCCCTGGTCTCGGCCTTCGGCTTCGCTGCAGTCTTGGCAGAGCCCTTCTTGGCGGGGACCTTCTTCTTGCTCGCTTTGCTCACGCTGGCCTTCTTGGACGAGCGCTGCTTCGTAGCAGGCTTGGCTGTTGTCTTCTTGGCAGCAGCCTTTTTCGAACTGGCGCGCTTGCTGGGCGGCTTCTTGGCGGCGGCTTTCTTCTTCGCAGGCGTCACTGGATGACCTCCTCAAGCTGCCCTGAGATCACACGGATCGAGCTGGGATATTCCAGCCGAGTCGAGCACCAGGGTTTCAGCGAGTGAGTCGTCATCAAAGTATGTTCCTGGGAAGAGAGAGCCTAGGCTCAGACCGTCAGTAGGGAGAAGGTCGGGACATCGCCTAATCGGTCTCGTCCCGGCAGGAATCCGAGCTCGATTACGACAGCGGCGGCGACCGGTATACCACCCACGCGGCGCACGAGTTTCAGCGCGGCTTCCATGGTTCCGCCGGTGGCGAGCAGGTCGTCGATCATCAAGATCCGACCTCCTTCACCGGTCGCGTCCGTGTGGATCTCGAGCGTGTCGGTCCCATACTCCAACTCGTAGGATTCAGACGCCGTCTTCCAAGGCAACTTGCCTGGCTTACGAATCGGCAGGAATCCCTTTCCCAGGTGGTGGGCCAGGGCGGTTCCAAAAATGAAGCCGCGTGACTCGATTCCACATATGAGGTCATACGAGGACGGGTCGACCAACTCGGCGAGGCCGAGGATGGACGCTTTCAACCCCTCGGGGGACTGCAGCAAGGGCGTTATGTCCTTGAACAGGATCCCAGCCTTGGGGAAGTCGGGGACGTCGCGGATGTACTTTTCGATCAAGATCTTCTCCGGAACACGTGCGCCTGCAGCAGTTCGGTCAACTACCACAGGGGGGGCGGGCGCAACATTCATTTCGGATCCTCCTGCGTAGCTCTGTAGGCAATCTACATCTCTTCTAGCGCGATTAGACCCAAGAGACGTAAGCCGTTGCCAATTACGGACTTGGCGCTGCCCACGAATGCCAATCGGCCCGCGGTTACGCCCGGCTCCTGTCCCAGCACTCGGTTCTCGTGCAGCCACGAGTTCACCTCGCGGCAGAGACCCAGCAGGTAGGCGGCGATCACCGAGGGCTCGGCCTCGGTTGCAGCCTTGCGGACAATCTCCTGGAATCGCCCCATGCTGACGATCATCCCGGCGGCGTTCTCGAGCGGCGCCCAGTCCGGATCGGCAGCGGTGCCTCCGGCGGCGGCGACTTTGCGCTCGATCGCGGCCAGGCGCGCATGGGTGTACTGAACATAGGGACCGGTCTCACCTTGGAAGGACAAGACTTCGTCCCAGTCGAACTCGACATCGCGGATGCGCTCGCGGCGCAGGTCATTGAAGATCACTGCGCCGACTCCGACCGCTTCGGCCACGTGCTCGGGGTCGCTGACCTGGCGATCTTCGTCGACGAGTCGTTCCTTAACCTTAGTGACGGCGGCATCGAGCACATCCTCCAGGAAGACGACGCGCTTCTTGCGCGTGCTCATCTTGCCTTCGGGCAGACGCATCATGCCGAAGTCGATGTGCTCCATGCTCGGCTCCCACGCCATGCCCATCCGCTCGAGCACGAGCTTCAGCTGGCGGAAGTGCAGCCTCTGATCGCCACCGACGACGTACAGGCAGCGCGTGAACTCGTACAGCTCCCAGCGATGGAAAGCGGCCGCGAAGTCACGCGTCGCATAGAGCGTCGTGCCGTCGGACTTGCGCAGCAGGCAGGGCGGGATGTTCTTGTCGAAAGAGCTTAGGTCGACGACAAGAGCGCCATCCGAGATCTCGGTGATACCGGACTCGACGATGCGGTCGACGGTCTTGTCAAGATGGGACTCGTAGTAGGCCTCGCCGCGGATTTCGTCGAAGGTGACACCCAGTCGTGTGTACACCTTGTTGAATTCGACCATCGAGAGGTCGGTTAGTTTGTGCCAGAGCGCGCGAACTTCACCATCGACTCCGCTCTCGAGTTCACGGAAGGCGGCGCGACTGTCTTCGTCAAGACTCGGGTCCTGCTCTTCTTCTTCGTGATAGCGACCGTACAAATCGAAGAGCGCCAGGATCGCGTTGTTCTCGAGGTCGACGGTATCGCCCCAGCGCTTGACGGCCACGACCAGCTTGCCGAACTGGCTGCCCCAGTCGCCGATGTGGTTGATGCCGGTCGTCTCGTAGCCAAGGAAGTCATGGACGCGTTGAACCGCGGCGCCGATCACAGTCGAGCGCAGGTGCCCGACAGACATCGGCTTGGCGATGTTCGGCGATGAGAGGTCGATGACGATGTGCTTGCCGGCGCCCTCATCGGACGAGCCATAGCGCTCGCCATGTTTCATGATCTCGTTCAGCACAGTGCTAGCGAGCAGTGCGCGATCGATCTTGAAGTTCAGGTAGGGTCCGGTCGCCTTGGCCACGATGCCATCGAGCTTGGCGTTCAACTTGCCCTCGAGCTCCGCTGCGATCTTCGGCGGCGCGTTCTTTAGCTTCTTCGCGAGCACGAAGCATGGGAACGCGAAGTCGCCCATCTCCGCGTTGCGCGGCAGCTCCAACTTGATCTCGTCGAGGTCGAGCCCCGCCTCGCTTGCTAGTGCATTCCGAATGGCGTCGGTGAATGTCTGCATGGTCGATGCTAGTGGGGACTCAGCCCCAGTTCTCCCACTCTGCGTAGGCGACTTGAAGCTCGTGTTCGATCTCGGCGATGTCGATCTGTGTGTTCTTGAGCAGCTCCGAATTGAGGTAGACCTCTTCGGTCGCGATCGCAGCTTGTTGCTTCTCGAGTTTCAACTCGAGCTTCATGATGCGATCCTCGAGCTTCTTGAACATGTACGGGTTGCGCACTTTGCCCGCGCCCAAACCCTTGGGTTGCGCGCCTTTCTTGACCTTCTTTCCAGATTTGCTGGATCGAGCGGCACGCGCTTCTTCTGCCGCGACTCGTACGCGCTCCGCCTTCTTCGCGGCGGAAGCTGCCGAGGCGCGTTTTTCGGTTGCTGAGCTGGACTCTTCATCCTTCGCGCTGCGATAGGAGCTGTAATTGCCCTTGTACTCGCGTACCTCTCCTGCGGCGACTTCGATGATGTGGTCGCAGATCCCATCCAGGAACGCACGATCGTGACTGATACAAATGATCGTGCCCTGGAACTCGCCCAGCATCTCTTCGAGCGCGGTTCGGCTGGCCAGGTCGAGATGGTTCGTGGGTTCGTCAAACGCAAACCAAGAAGGCTTGGTCAGGACGATCTTCGACAGGCACAAGCGCGCACGCTCACCACCCGAGAGGGTGCCGACCATTTTCTCGACATCACCACCTTTGAACAGGAAGCGCGCCAGGTGCGAGCGGCCTTGGAGGTCTGTCATCTCGGGCCAGTGACGACGCAATTCACCGAGTACATCGAAGTCGTCGCGCAAGGCCGAGGTGTCCTGATCGTAGAACGAGCAGGCCGCGCCATGCCCCCACTCGACGTGCCCCGCAAGAGGCTCCATCACATTGGCGAGGATCTTCAACAGGGTCGACTTGCCCGCACCGTTCGGGCCGACGATGCCGATCCGTTGTCCACGTCCGATGCGTAGCGCAACGTTGTCGAAGAGGACGTTATCTTCGTAACCGCCACTGAGCTTCTCGGAACGCATCACCATCTCGCCGCCGCGCGCTGCTTCAGGAGCGCTGATTACCGGCCTGCGAATGTCGTGGCTGGGCTTGTGTAAGCGCTCGACACGAGAGAGGCGCTTCAAGCGTCCTTTAGCCTCGGCCGTACGTTGACTGCCCATGTGCTTCTTGATGAACAGCTCTTCGCGCTTGATCTCTTCGGACTGGAGTTGCCAGGCCCTCATCTCGGCGTCGTAGCGCTCTTCCTTCTGGCGCACATACTTGGTGTAGCCGCCTTCGAAGCGCTTCAGCTTGCCGCGTTCGAGTTCGATGATCGCATCGACGACGTTGTCGAGCAGGCGCCGGTCGTGACTGACGACGATGACGGCGCCCTTCAACTCCCTGATGTACTTTTCGAGCCACTCGATACCGACCAAGTCCAAGTGGTTGGTCGGCTCGTCGAGCAGCAACACGTCGTGTCCCGCGACTAGTTCGCGCGCCAACGCGACGCGTGACTTCTCGCCTCCCGAGAGTGAGTTTGCATCGCGATCCCAGAAGATCTCGCTTAGCCCGATGCCGGACAAGACGGTCTCGACCATGCGCGCCGTCTCCCAACCCCCGAGCTCTTCGACGCGCTCACTCAGGCGATCGTGCTTGCGCATCAAGCGCTCGAGCATCTCGCCATCAGCCGTACCCATGTCGTCGCCGACAGTCTCGTACTCGGCGAGAGTTGCCTTCAGTTCGCTCAGTCCCGACTCGACATAGTTCCGAACCGTGACACCCTCGCCGAACACGGGACGCTGCGACACGGTTCCGAGGCGCGCGCCCTTGCGAAGTTGGACCGAACCCCAGTCGGGTGACTCTTCGCCGCAAATCATGCGCACCAGAGTCGTCTTGCCACCGCCATTGCGTCCGACGAGCCCGACCTTCATGCCGGGGTCGACGCGCAGGCTGGCGCCGCACAACACTTCTTGGTCACCGAAGTGTTTCTTGAGATCTTCGAGAACGAGAAGGGACACGGCGCGGTAGAGGAGGGGCTGGTGGATCGGACGGACAGGATTCGTGCAGATGCGAGCGACAGAGGATACAGGCCACAGGATGCATGAGAAGAGCGGGGCGCTCTCGATCAGGCGAGTCCTCGAATGAGGGGCTCGACTCGCCGGCCTCGATTAGAGCTTTGATCCCAGGGGGCGCAGGCTCAGATTCCGAAGCAGCGGTGCATCCAGAGCGGCCGGCTGAAGTCCCAATTGCGCTCGGCCATCCCCGCCACCAAGATCGGATAGATCGCCTCGATTGCCACGCGATAGTCCTCATCCAGCCCGAGGGCATCCAGATAGGACTCCAATGCGAAGGCCTCGTGGGGGCGCAGGTCTTTGCGCTCGGTGATTAGTTTCCAAGTGCGCGCCGGGGAACAGTTCTCTTCCTGCTTGCGCTGATGGGCAATCAGGTGCAGAAGGTCAACATAGGGCAGGAAGCTCGCCTCGCTGGCTCCCCAATCGAGATAGCCCAGCACTTCGCCCTCCGGAGTGACCTGGATGTGCTTGGAGCGCAAGTCGCCGTGATACAGCACGAGCGGCAGCGCGCGCCCCAGCAGACGATCGCGCGTTTCGGCCAGCAGTTCGTCGACGCGGCGACGCGTACCGGCGATCCCGGCATGCTTGCGCACCAGCTCGAAGCGGCTGCTCAGGAGCTCGTCGAATAGGGCCTCGTCCAGCACGCGCTGTGGCTCGACGACGAGCTGGGCCATATGCGCTGACGCCTCGCGGAACATACGTGTCGTCTCTGCGAGTTGACCCGTCAAATGCGGCGCCGTTAGCCCCGCGAGTCGGCGCTCTGCAGTCAGCCAAAAGCCGTCGATCTCGCCGATGAACAACGGCTCGGGCACGGGCACGACGGGGAACTCGCGCTGCACTCGCTCGAGCGCATGATGGTGCTTCGCGAGCAAGCCTCGCTTGCACGGGCTCATCGGTATGTGCAGCGTCCAACGGCCGCGCTGCTCGCCAGCGGGAGATAACGCATGGGCGGCCCCGCTTTCGCCGGGAGGCCGGCATTGCAGCAAGGCCGTGTTCGATCGGGTCGCGACCAGCACATCTAAATCAGCGCGCTCTTCGCCGGTGAGCCGCGCGAGCTCGTCTAGCACAAGCTCGATGCGGGGGCGCCGCCTGGCGCTCGCGCCTCGTGCTCCGACAAGCAGGTAGGAAGGCGTCAAGTGCGGAAAAAGCCCGACCGCCTTGCCGAGCAGTTTGGGGATATTGCGCCGCTCGCGCGGTCCAATTGTCAGACGCGGACGCTCCTCGTCCAGCGCGACGACATGGGTGAAATCGCGCATGTGTGGATAGAGGGAATAGGTGCGCAGGGCATCGAATCCGTCCATTAGTTTGCGATAACCGTGCAGGCTGCGTTGCTCGGTGTCCGGCTTCCACGCGTGCTTTAGAAACTCGATGGGGCGAGGGACACGGTATTGCCCGCGCAATCCACTCGAGCGTTTGTAGCCAAATCGGTTGTCGACAGTCAGCACGAGCTGGCCACTGCAGACGCGCTCCAGTTCCTCGAAGCCAAAGGCCCAATCAGAACCCGGGCCGGGCAAGCCCTCTTCGATGACCACCAAGTCGAAGCTTCCGTCCGCGAACGGCAGACGGGCCGAGTCTCCGGCCAAGATCGGAGTCGCGCGATCGCCGACGTGCAAGAGATTGCGATGCGAGGCGAAGGCCAATCGTTCGGCACATCGCTCCATCGTCGTCAGTCGCGCCGGCGTGCAAGCAGCCAGAGCTGACAAGGTTCCCGACAGGCTGTTGCCGATGAATAGGGCCTCGCTCACGCCATCGTGCAGCAAGGGCGCCCACCCTCCGCGGCTCTCTTTCAACAACAGCTGAAAGGCATCGGCGCGGTCGGGATCAAGAGCGCATAAGAGCTCTTCGAGCACCGGCTTGTAATCGTCTCCCCGACCGAGGCGTTCGAGCGCGACTTGCATGGTCGCGCGAGTCGCAGGCCAGGGCTCGTGATCGATGTCTTGCACCCGAAGGTCAGCGATGCCTGCGTCATACCAATCGCGCCCAATGTGCGGGTGTTCCTGCCCACCTTCGTCCATCCAAACGCCCAGCGCTTGATCAAACGAGATTGTCGAGCCATCGACCGGCGATCGTAGCAGCGCTTCGGGCAGGCTCATGCACGCGCGGATTGAGTGCGCTCTCCAGGAATCAACATCAACCCACAATAGATCGCCATCCAAGGAACGAGAACCGAGATCATCGATCGCGGCCCTTCGAGAGCAAGAAGGGCTTCGGTTCCATCGAGGGCAGTCGCAAAGCCAATCAGGATCGGGCCGAGGGCCAGCAGGACTCCGAAGTAGCAGGCCTCTCGCCGCGGAAATTGCGCGCGCTCGTTCGAGGCTCCGGCCCCCACTTCATCCGGACGAGCCCGCATGAACGCGAGCGCCATGCGCAGCAGGGTCGCAAGTCCGAGCAGCAACCACAGCCCGGAAGGTCCAGAGATGTGAAACAGCTCACGCAGGCCAGCGATCGAGTCGGCCTCGTTATTCGCCGGAGTGGTGACTAATGCGTAGATACCCGGAATCGTTGCCAGGGCTGACAGCCAGACAGGTTTGGACCGAATGGAGCGGGCTGTCATCATCAACAGCAGGCATAAGGCGGGCAGTGCGAACCATGCCAGGGTCGGATCCAGCAAGGGCGCCGATCCCAGGAAGATCAAGGATAAGGTGCGCGCACGCTGATCCCCGCGCCGCAAGACAGCCAGCGCGTAGCGCGCACCGACCACGAGAAACAGCGCACCGACGATTGGGCTCCTTGGCCGCGCCGCCATCTCGGTCCACATCGGAGCGACAGGTGCGAAGGCCAACGCGAAGGGAATCAGATAGGAGCCGAGGCGCGATCGCCCCGCATCACGCAGAGCGGAGGCGACCAGAATTACGATCGCAATCAGGCTCCATGGATACAACGCGTATCCCGGTCGTTCGCTGCCTGCGAAGAGCCAGAAGGAGTACTCGAACGCTGGCAGGGGTGGTGATTGTGCCTGCAACAAGGTCAGGCGCGGCTCACCTTGCAGGTCTCCGGGAGCGAAGCTGACGAAGGCGTGACCGAGTGCGACCAGAATCCCCAACACGATCAAGCGCCGGAACCACAACTCGAGCCGACCGATCGAGATGGGCCTCTGATAGATCCATGAGCCCGGCCGCATGCTTGCTGGCGAGCTCAGCAACTTGGCGCCGGCCAATAGCAGAGTCGGCACGACCAGCATGGCTGCCGTGACCCGGATCGATCCAAGTTCCAGGGCGCGCGCAGTCAGCCCGCAGGCGAGCAGGCCCAAAGCAAAGGATGCGGCCCAGGTTTCCCAGATTTCTGAGGGGCCATGACCGCCGGGGCGGCCGGCAGGCAGGAAGGCAAGCAGGGTGCGACCGATCAAGCACAGGATAATCGGTGCGGGAAGCGTCAGGAGGAAGTCGGCGAGTGTCACGCCGAGGAGCCTAGCGAGATAAGCGGACGCGGGCGATGGGGAGGAATGCGTAGCTGCCTGATTCGGCACTCGCGCGACGTGATTCGATGGCTTTCCTGGCACGCCAGTCAGTCGAAAGGCGCGAGCTGGGGCAGGCCGGGCTCTCTTTTCCGCTACCCGATTTCGCGCAGCATCCTTGGTCAGCCTGGCTTTGGAGGAAGCGTGGGGATTGTGCCTGACCCACCGCATTCCCTGGCTGCCTACAAGGCAACTGTTCCTGCAGCACGCGGCGTACGTTTTAGGGATGGATCGATGGAGGACTGCTTCTGATGCTGTTTCTCAGTTCAGCGGCTCTTCATCAGAGAGCGCATCCCCGACGGGTTCACCCTCGAGGTATTTGGCGGCACAAACACCCTTCACCAAGAAGATCAAAACCACGACTCTGATAATGAGGCCGTTCATTATGGAAGCGGGATTGAGCGCGACTCCCAGCGCAAAGAACCCGACGTTCACCCATAGCGCCGCGGTCAACGCCGGTCTTGCTGTGCTTCTCTATCAGCTTCCTCACTTGAGGGTCGATGCTCGTCAAATTGCGCCTCCTGGTCGTCGCAGGAAGGTGATTCAGCCGAGCCTCGTTGAGGTGGGGAGTTCTAATTGTCGATGGGCCGTTCGCAGAGTTGCATATCCAATCACATACAGAAAGTGATCGAGAGTGCATCCGAGCTACGCATGACGCCCTGATCGAGGTAAAGCGCCTGACAAAACCACGTCGACATCGGAAGAATTTGGCCGGCGCCCGATCCGGAAAGCGGGCCACTGAAATTGAAGCGCCGCCGTACCCATCCTTCATCGTTCGAGAGCTTCATGGGGAAGCGGAAGTGCGGACTCTCGACACACAACCAGCTGCTGTCAAAGGGCGTTTGCGCGCTACGGCTTCCATAAAAGAACCATGTTGGTGCTTGCGCGGGAAGCTCGTCGCAACGCAGATAGGCGAGGTCTACTGCGATCGATAGTCTGCCGACAAAGTTCATCCTGGCCCCGCCGCCAACCGAATTCGGCGTCGTCTCGCAGTACGGACGTACGCCTCCTTGGCTGCTTCGATCGATGCTCCAGATGCCGCCAACTCGATAGTTCCCGTCCACCGAGGCAAAGGGGTCGGCACTTACGACTTGGGTCTGAGTCAACACGATGTCGTGTCCATAACCGATCTCGTCGTCAGCGATACGGCGTGTCTCGACCCACCCGTTCGGCATGCGATCGAAGAGGTAGGCAGCGACTCTGACTTGTGCGGAGCCAAAAGAGGATGGCGCACCGACAGCCAAGCTCTCCCCGTACAAATCCAAGCTCGCGCCGAAGCGATCGCGCCCGATGTTTGCACTGCCGCTGACTTCATCGAAGTGCGTCCAACTTGTGCCCGAGCGACGGTACAGGTGAACGCGACCTTGTTCGTTGGGCGAGGGGTTATCCGTTTCGTATGGCTGACCGATGGCCAGATTGGATCCTTCCACATCGACGGCTGTGCCGAAGTGGGCCAGGTTATGATTCGGTGGTGCCGAGCGGAACTGCTGCCGCTCGACCCAGCCTGCCGGGCTCTTCTCGAACAGGTAGGCAACTCCTGCGCGTGCGAGGCTGCCTATGTCTTGATCGGGTGCACCGACTACCAGCTGGTCTCCTTCGAGCGCGACCGACGTGCCGAACTTGGCTACTGCACCAGATGAAGCCGAAGTGACGCGCGCATCAAGGACCCAGCTTCCTGCGCTGAACTCGTATACGAAGACGGCCCCTCCGCCATCCGTGTCCGGTGCACCGAGGGCCAACCTGTTGCCATCGAGCGCTATCGAAGAACCAAAGGCTTGTGCAAAGGGAGTCGTCGCCGGTGGATCCACAATAGCGGCATGCGTCCACGTTCCGGCGATCCTGTCATAGACGTGAACCTGCCCTTGGGTTGTAGGCGTGTTGCGATAAGGACTGCCGAAGGCTGCGCGGCTGTTCTGCGCTGCCATCGAAGTTCCGAACTGATCCCACTGCGCTCCGCCCGGAGCATGCAGCCGGCCCTGGTGTTGGTAGGAACCACCGAAGTGCAAAAACATATCTACGTGTCCGGTATTGAAGGTGCCCGCTCCAGGTGCTCCGGCCAGCAAGTAGTCTCCATCGATGGCAATGGAGTATCCCGATTCGTCGTAGTTGTGTGCTGTCGGTGGAAAGAACTCCTCGGTCGCACACTGTGCGAAGGCGGTTCGAGCGAGGAGCAGGGGCAAGATCAGGTGGAAGACCTTCATCGGATGAGATGGGTGGTAGGTGGGGCACTCGAGTGAATGGGAGGTGGGCGGGCGAAGGCACAGCCCTTGGAGGAGGGAGGCGCGGTGCTGGTCAATCCCTCGGTCGGTAGCCGTTCGCTTGGCCCACAGTCCGTGCTCTAGCAAAGCACGTGCCTTCGATTCGTGCGAATCTGGGGACACTCCAATGGGCCCGGTGGGTCCGCGCGCGTGCGGTATGGCACTGAGACGAGTGGAAGCGCGCTTGCAGGTGAGCCGCTCGTGCGGCAATGAAGTCTTGTGATTTGCGAGGCCAGGGGCGTTCGCTCCGGCGCGCCCAAGAAGCCCGTTGCGAGAGTCCCCTCCATAGATTGAGTACTCCCGAGGGGCTGCAAGACGGAAAGTCTCACGCCGCGCTGGGGGCTACGGTTGGCCTGGCCATGCAGCCGGGTCACGCGCTGGATTCGAGGCATGGTTCGCGGCTGCAGCTGACTCAGTTCTCCCCATGCTACTCTGCGGCGATGATGCGCTGCGCAGCGATTCAGTTTGATGTCCGAACACGCGATCCCGAATGGAACCTGGAGACGGCGGTTCGCTGGATCCGTGAGGCGAGTGAACGCGATGTGAAGCTCGTCGTCTTGCCCGAGTTGTGGCCGTGTTCGTTCACGTCGGAGTTGGACGAAGGTCTCCTGCGGGCGAATCAAGACTGCCTAACAACGATAGAAGGCCTCTCGGCGGAGTTGGAAATCGCGATCGCAGGCAGCGCGCACAAACCGGCCGACGAGCCGAGCGAGTTGCCGACCAATCGCTTCCATGTCGTTCATCAGGGTCGCAGCCAATACAGCTACGACAAGGTGCATCTCTTCACACCGACGGCTGAACACCTCGCGTTCCGCGCGGGGGAACTTGCGCCGCCAGTCGTGGAAGTGAACGACACGAAGCTGACAGGTCTCATCTGCTACGACCTACGTTTCCCCGAACTATGCCGCGCTCCAACGCGCGCCGGTGCCGAGATCATGCTCGTCTCGGCGCAATGGCCGGTTGCACGCGCGAGCCATTGGGGTGTGCTCGTCAGAGGTCGCGCGGTCGAAGGGCAATGCTTCGTTATCGCCACGAATCGAACAGGCCGTTCGCTAATCGGAAGGCGAAAAATGCAGCTCGACTTCCCCGGCAACTCAATGATCGCGGGACCAGACGGCGACATCTTGGCGGAAGGCGAGGGGGAGTGCGGTTTGGTCATCGCCGACCTTGACCTCGATCGAGTACGTCAGCTGCGTCGGCGCGTGCCAGTGACTCAAGATGAACGGTGTGACCTGCACGCGAGCTGGTGAGCTGGTGCCTTGCTCGCTAGCAGTCGCCGTTCACGGATTGTTCAAAGATTCACTGCTCGACAACGGCTGAAGACCCTTCGAGCTGGCTGCCTGACGGTTGGACGCTGTGCAAGAGAGACGACAAGCAGGACATGAGCCGCACCTCAACTAACAGCATTGGATCGAGCTGCCATGCTTGATCTAGAAACCACCATGATCTCCGGAGCGGCAGGGTTGGTTGCCCTTCCACGATTTTGAGCCTGCAAGGGATGCGCAAACAGTTGCGCCGGCATCGGGGCTCAGGTGTGATGCTCGTCCCCAACTAAGTGACAAGGACTTATGCACATGACCACGAGCGTTCTGGCCCTCACACTCTGCCTGATTGGTGGAGGCTCATCTTCCGGTGAATCATCGGATGAATCAGTCCGAATACTTTCCCATGCTCAGCTCTCTGCTGAGCTTGCGTCCCTTGCGTCCGGACATCCGGATCGCGTTCAACTAGAGGTGATCGGAGCTTCTCGCTCCGGTAATGCCATCGAAGTTGTACGCATATCCGGTCAAGGGAACATGACAGCTCGCCCCGCGATCCTCCTTGTAGCAGGGCTTGAAGGACCGAGGGTCTTCGAGAGCAGCCTTGCGTTGAGTCATGCGAGGAAGCTGGCCGAGGGCTATTCGCAGGACGCGCAGATTCGGGCATTGCTGGATAGCACGACGATCTACATCCTTCCGCGTGCCAATCCGGACCCTGGCGAAGGGCGCTTCGAGAGTCCGCAGATCGAGCGTAGCGCATGGGGGCGTGCGGTTGACAACGACCGCGACGGTCGTTCCGGAGAAGACCAACCGCAGGATGTAAACGGAGATGGGATCGTTTCATGGATGCGAGTGCTCGATCCTGAAGGCGAGTGGATCTCCGACCCGGCAGACAGCCGGGTCATGATTGAAGCCGATGCAGCCAAGGGCGAGCGAGGTCTCTGGAAGCTTTACCGCGAAGGACGCGACAACGACGGTGACGGTAGTGTCAGTGAAGATCCGACTTCCGACACGATTCTGAATCGCACCTTTCCTGCGGGTTGGGACGAGCTCGCCCCCGACGCGGGCCTCTTCCCTGGGGATGAGCCGGAGACGACGGCCCTATTGAAATTCGTGCACTCTCATCGCGACCTGGCACTCGTACTCTGCTACGACGGAATCGACAACCTGGTCAAACAACCAAAAGCAGTTGCCGATAGTGCCCCGAGCGTAAAGCGCATTCCTCCAAGCGGGTGGCTGCAGTCGGATGCGGACCTCTTGACAGAGATCGGAAGCAGATACAAGGAGCATGTAACGGCAGGAGTCGCTAGTGAAACAGACGATGCTGGTTCATTCCAGCGTTGGTGTTACGAGCATCGTGGGTTGTGGACGCTCGGGGTGCGGCTTTGGGATCTGCCCGACGCGCCACCAAAGAAGACTGAGGAAGAGGAAGAGGCCGAGCCTTCAGAATCATCAGAACCTTCAGAAGAAGCTGATGTTGCCGACGAGGCAAAAGCAGACCAGGCAGCAGGCGCTGATGCCAAGAAGGATCCCGAGCCTTCATCAGACGCAAAGCATTTGCTTTGGATCGACGCCAGCGAGGGAGAAGGGTGGCGCTTCCAGGACTGGACCGCTTTCGAGCATCCCGATTTGGGTCCGGTTGAGATCGGTGGCTTTGCACCCTTTGCGCGCTTCGACCCGCCCGCCGCCTTGGGCCTTGACCTTATCGAACAGCAGTTTTCGTTCTTCTTGACGTTGGGTGAACTGCTTCCGCGTGTCCAGCTAGTCGAGTTCAAAGCCGAAGCTCTGGGTGAGGGCTTGTGGCAAATTGATGCCAACTTGGAGAGTGGTTCGGCATTGCTTCCTCTGAGAAGCAAGTCGGCTGAACGAGCGCGCATGGTGCGGCCCGCCAGAGTGCGATTCGAGTTGCCGGAAGGTGCGGTGATGGTGGCAGGACAGAGCCAGCAACTGGTGCAGGAGCTGAAGGGTGCAGGTAAGCGGCACGAGCTGCAATGGCTGGTGAGTGGACCCAGTGGGATGCAAGTTGGCATCTCGATCGATACAGACAACGCAGGCGCACTGCGCCAGAACTTGGAGCTGAACTGATGCTGCTCGCAACCATGATCCTGGCATGCGCATCCGCGCAGCAAGAGACTTCTACGGGCTTTCCCGGTCTTCCCGCGAACCACACACCTCAGGTGGAAATCGCTTGGAATAGGCTCTATGACTATCCCGAGTTGTATGGATTGATGGACCGGCTTGTCGAGCGCTGGCCGGACTTGCTCTCGTATCGCGTTATCGGCAAGAGCGAGGAGAATCGCGAGATGCGCGTATACACGCTCAACAATCCCGCGACAGGATCCGACGACGAGAAGCCGGCCATGTGGGTCGATGGCAACGTCCATGGCAACGAAGTTCAGGCCGGCGAAGTCGTCTTGTACATGGCTTGGTACCTGCTAGAGAACTACGGTACGAACGATCGCATTACCGAACTTGTCGATAGGTCTGCCTTCTATCTGCTACCGACAGTAAATCCAGATGGCCGCGCCAACTGGTTCAACGAAGCCCACAGCGCATCGAGTTCTAGAACGGGTGTTCAAGCCTTTGACAATGATGGTGATGGCGAAGCCGACGAAGATGGCCCGGATGACCTGAATGGCGATGGCTACATTACGCAGATGCGCAAGCATGTTCCGGGCGAAGGAACACATCGGCTGAACCGAGACGATCCCCGTCTGTTGGAACGCGTTCCTCCCAGTAGCCAGGGTGATGCGCGTATCCGAGGCGACTGGATCTTCATTTGGAGCGAGGGGATCGATAACGACGGTGATGGGCGCATCAATGAGGATGGCTTGGGCGGCTACGATATGAATCGAGCATGGCCGTCCTCTTGGATGCCGAATCACGTTCAGCGCGGCGCAGGTGCTTACCCGCTCTTTTGGCCCGAGACTCGCTGTGTTGCGGATTTTCTATATCAGCATCCGAACGTGGCTGCCGTGCAGTCTTTTCACAATGCAGGTGGCATGATCCTGCGTGGCCCGGGTGTAGAAGCCTATGGCAACTATCCTGCGCGAGACGCGCGCGTGTACGACGCCCTTGGGGCGGATGGCGAAAAGATGCTGCCGTTCTATCGGTACATGATCATCTGGAAAGATCTGTACTCGGTCTTCGGTGGCTTCGCGACGTGGACCTACGAGGGTCTTGGGATCATTAGCTTCACAAACGAGCTCTGGACGAACACACGCAACTCGCCGGACAAACGGCTCGACTCCGTCTCGGACTCCCGACACTGGTTCAATGATCAGTTGCTCATGGGCGCGGGCTTCGTCGACTGGGAGCCCTACGACCACCCGATGTATGGGCCGGTCGAGATCGGTGGCTTTAAGAAGGACGTCGGCCGCGTGCCTCCAACCTTCCTGATCGAGGAGATGCTGCATCGCAACGCACTGTTCTGCATCCGACACGCGCGCGCGATGCCAATCGTCAGCATTCAAGAGCCGAAGATCACGCAGCTCGGAAATGGATTGACCGCGATCGATGTGATCCTGGAGAACGAAAGGCTGATTCCGACGCGCACTGAGCTCGCGAGTAGCAAGGAGGTGGGCCGGCCGGATCTGATCCAGATTCAAGGTGCTCAGCTAGAAGTGTTGGCAGGCGGTTTCAGGACGGATCCGTGGCGTCCTGAGGCAATCGAATTGCAAGAGCACGAACCCGAGCGACTCATTCGCGACGCCGGGATTGGGAGCCGTTCCGAATTGAGAGTGCGATGGATCGTTCGAGGCGGCGGAACGGTCAAGATTACTTGGTCGGGCGAGAAGGCGCGCGACGCATCGCGCAGCTTCGACCTGTAGAGCAGCGAGTGGAGGAGTCCGGCAAGCTCAGGCTCTGAGCTGCTGCCTCTATCTGCTTGCAAGATTGTTCAGCCAGCCCCGTACTCTCGAGTACGGGGCTGGCTTCGATTGAGTCTGATAGATTTTCCAATGAGGTTGGCAGTGTCTAAGCGTGCACCGCTTGCTTCGGCTCGCTAACGGTCGCCGTTCTGGAATTGCTCTACGGTCCACTCCTCGGCCCATCGAGCCAAGGTTGAGCGGGGCCCGATACGGATGCCCTGCCACGCGCTACTTCAGATACGTCCTCTGGCTTGAGGGTCGTTGCCTCAAAGATCTCCGTCTAGCACTGGGCTCCGTTCTTCGGTGCTCTGTAGTCGCAAGACCCGATCGGCAGATTGCCTGATCCACATCAAGCCGAGCACGGCCCTATGAGTGAACATCGAGGGCTCAGAGGCCGTGGTACGCCCGCCAGGATGCGAACGCCCGAGCCACGGTTAATGGAAACCGGGGGCACCGTCTGCGACGATGTCCCCGGCCACTTCTTCACTCTTTGTCTCTGCCTCACTGAAGCTAACCTGCTTACATCAGCGACAGTGGTTTCTTTTTGATCTTCGGCTTCGCTCCGGTGACGGGGCGCGGGGTTACCGCGGGTACCTGCGTTGCGGCGAAGTTCAAGTTCAGGCTGCGGTTCGCGTAGTTGTGCATCGAAGCACCGCCGGTGCGAATCAAGGCCTCGGGGGCCAGCCCGCCGATCGGCGCGCTGTGTTCGATTTGGTGCTCCGTCTCGATCCAACCAATCGAGTTCGAGCCGACGCGCGTGATCCACATCGCGGCGCCCTCAGATTCGCGGATGCTCTCCAGATCCAGAGCGCCCGTGTTCGTCCAACCTTGCGGCGCGATCGAGATGACCTCGATCGACAGCTCGTCAGCACTTCCGCGCGGGAAAGGAAAGGTCAGGCTCGCTCCCGGTGCAAGGCGCAGGGTCGTGGTCGGTTGGCCGTTGGTGGCGCCGAACATGATGATCTGCTGGTTGGTGGAGTGGTTCTCCGCCAGGAAGTGAGTCCCGGTCACCTGCACCTGGACTTCGACGTTCAGGCCAGCGAGGGCCGGAGGCGGTGTGAGTTCACGCGGCAGTTGCGGGACGAGCAACAGGGCGGCGGTAGTCAGTGCAGGGAGGCTCATAAGGGTCCGATCTCTAACGCGGCAAGCACTCACCCCTATCGACGATCAGGACAGTGGCCTTGAGTGGTGACTTTCGACCCGTATGGATTGCACTCACGAAAATCGAACGAGCTTTGAACAGCAGTGCGGTTGATGCCGTCGAAGCCGTGTGTGAAGCCTCTTAGGCCAGGTACTTGGGGTGCGCCGCTTACACGAAGTGGTCACTTCTTGAATACGGGACATCCAGTTTTGTGCCCCGAGTTCAGTCACTGCATCTTGGAACCTGAAGCAACTTGCGGACGTGAGTTGCTGCCCGCGCGACCTCCGATCTACTCGCTGTTCCCGATCTTCGCAGACTTCTATTGGTGGAGGCAGCTCTCGACCTGGCTTGAGCTGAGTGCTGCGCCTGCGAGTTGCGGCAGAGTTCTTGCTGCGGGCCTCGCACCTCGCTTTGTGTTGCTTCAGGCAAGCGGTGCTTCTTTATGCGAGCTCTATCCAATGCACCACGACGCAGTGCCGGTACCGTGGGGCTGCCAGCATCACAGCTTTGCGCGCGCGTACACTCTACCGAGTGCCTTCAGGCCCCGAGAGCTGGCACGAGTCAATTGAGGATCATGGACTTGAACACGATTTCAGCATCGCAACTCAGCTCGTGGATGGGCCGGGACGACCGTCCATTGCTGATCGATGTGCTCCCTCAGGTTAGTTTTCAGAAGCAGCATCTGCCCCTGGCAGAGCACGCGTCTTTCTATGAGACGGACTTCCTCGAGGGGATCGCGTCGCTCGTTGACAGCACAGACGACTCCATCGTCCTCTACTGTTTGACTGCAGGTTGCGACGCAGCGGCTCGGGCAGCGAGCACGCTCGCCGACGCCGGCTACTCACAAGTGTTCGTCCTCGCCGGAGGTTTGCGAGCTTGGGAGGAAGAGGGTGGCGCCGTCGCCCGCGAGCGCGGGTGACGCTTGAACGCGTGGGCGGAGCTTGTCACTAAATACAGCGCTGCCGATCGCAGCAGCCACTGCGTCGTAGCTGTCGAGGATTCCCGCGCCGTGGTACAGCCGGTCAATAGAGAGCGGATCATCGGGACAATTCCGGGGATGCAGACGCCAGTAAGGCTCGGCTGACTTGAATTTCCCTTCGACCATCAATGCGGTTGCCACACTCTGTTCACTGCTGAAGGCAAGTGATTCACGAGAACAAGGCGCGGCGCTGCGGATTGTAGAACCGCAACTCCTCAGCGTTGTATTCCAGTCGCTACAGTGACTGAATGGAATTCGGCCGACTCGAGAAGCTCGCGGGAGTGGACTTTGTTCTCCCTGCAGATCCTTTGGCCAACCAAGCTGCCCTTGCACGTTGGGCGCAGGTTCGAACGGAAGCGGGTGTCGCTCTGCTCGGGTTGTCTGGCTGGTCCGAGAAGGAGTACGTGGGTAGCCTCTACCCACAACGGACTTTGGCGCGCGACTTTCTTAGTCACTACGGCCGCATCTTTGCATCCAATGAACTGAACAGCACTTACTACGGAATCGCTCGAGAGAGGACCGAACGATGGGCTGCTGCGGTACCAGATAGTTTTCGCTTCTGTCCCAAGCTATCGCGCGAGATTACTCATGATTGTGGGCTGCGTCATGTTGACGAGTGGATGGAGCGTTTCGTCGAAGCAGCAGCGGGCTTTGGTCTGAAAAGCGGACGTGTCTGGGGCTTGATGCCCGAGTCCTTCGGACCAGATCAGGGGCGAGTGCTTGAAGAGTTCGTGTTGCGCTGGGCCGATCAGCTGCCGCTCGCGATCGAGCTGCGGCATCCCGCTTGGTTCGCCGATGAGCGGGCGCGCGAGAGGGCACTCGCATGTTTCGAAGAGCACGACGTGGCCGCAATCTTGACCGATGTAGCCGGCCGGCGCGACGTGCTGCACATGCGATTAACTTCGCAAGACATGATGCTGCGCTTTGTCGGCAATTCGCTGCACCCGACTGATTTGACACGACTCGACGCGTGGGTAGAACGGATTGTCTCTTGGCTCGACGCGGGCCTGCGGACGGCCTATGTGTTCTTTCATCAGAAGCAGGGACCGCAAGCCGTCGAACTCGCGCGCCACTTCGCGATGCAGTTCGAGAAGCGAACTGGAATCGAGTTGTTACCTGAACTCGCCGGCGGGGCGAGCCCGGGCGCGTCCGCGAACCAGCTCGAGCTGTTCCCTGGGTGAATGCACGGGGGCGCTGACGCTCCAGGGAACCAGGCCCGAGCCGTGTCAGGCGCCGTCCGTTGGGGGAGGCCTCTGCCCGCGTTCGACTCATTCAGATGGCCGATATCCTCGGGCGGGGTCCAGCTATCCAGAAATACGGAACCTCCCGTACAACATGAACCCAGGGCGGGCAGTCAACATTCAATACTGGTACTGCGATCCGGCTCACCTGGCCTCATGCGGTGAAGTTTGGAATCTGTCGAATGGACTCCGCTCGCGCTAGTTACGAGAGTCCCTTAAGAGAGGAGGAGAGGCAGGAGCAGCCCAGGAGTGCCTCCTCGAGAGGCACGCGCCACCGAGCCCGTCAGGAAATAGTACCTTGAATTTCCTATCCGCCATCCTGCCATGGAATCCTCGACGCGTCAGCCGCCCCGTGCTGCGGTCAGCGAAAGAGCCAGTGCAAGGGCTCTGAGGGGCGCAGACGGAGTTTTCGGCAGGGACAGGGGGATAGGAAAGTGACACCTCGCTCGTGGATTGATCGATCACGCAGGCGAGGTGTCTACGTAGCTGTCTGTGAATCGATCACCGACAGGGAGTCACGGGTACGCCCTCGTCGGGATGACTTCGGTACGTCCGCGGGCGCGTCACAAGACATCGTCCGATCGAAGCGTCTCGACAATCTGCTGCCCATCTGATCGGATGCCCAAGCGATCCTGGATGCTGCAGCGAACTCATGAATCGCACGCGTCCAAAGCAGGTACCGGCAGGTTCACGAGTGAACTGTCGCGCCGCTTTTTCTGTGGCTAGTCCCGACCCAAGAACCGAAACGCTGCCCAAGCTGAAGCTGGCCAACCATCGGTGGCCATTGTTACGCGAGCGTCGCGCACTGCGTGCGATGGCCGGCTGCCAGCCAGCAGGTTCTGGTGAAACAGCAGCGCGAAGCGTGCGGCTGCGCGGTCTTCGATTGGCCACAAGGTGACTAGCAGATTGCGCGTACCGCTCTCGAGGAAGGCGCGGCTCAATCCGTGCAAGCCCTCGGCGTCGATGAAGCGGCCGCCTGCACTCTCGCAAGCTGTCAGGGCAACCAAAGGCAAGCGTGGCCGCCAGTCCAGCAGCTCATCGGCGCACAAGACATCCGAGTGTGACATCAACAGGCCAACAGGCGCTAGGCGACCGGAAGCGCACTCTCTCCACTCGAGCATGTGTGTCGCGATGTGGACCGGATCTTCGCCTTGCAGCGCATCCTGCAAAGCGGCCCTATTGAAGTCCTCGCCGCTGCTAACAAGCGCATTGGGATAGGTGCCGGTCAAGGCTGCGAGTTCACGATCGGCACCTGGCAAGAGGACGCCATTCGTACTGTCTCGAGGACTACCAAGCAGGCGCCAGCGACGCGCGGCCTGTCGTCCATAGTCGGCGCTCAAAACGGTTGTCTCGAAGCGCGGGAGGCCGGGTAAGACGACGGAGACGAAGCTTTGATCGAGCGGCTTGCCATCGAGCTCGAGCATAGAAACCGGCAAGCTCTCGAGCGGACCATGCAGCAACAGGAGTACACGCTGCTCGGTATTTTCGCCTTGCAAGCGCGCGCGCAACTCCGCCGGGAAGAGTGCTGCGCCGATTTCGATTGCGAGCTCGCGGCTGCGCTCTTGATCACCGTCTTGAATCGATTCGCGAATGCGTCGCGTTGCGGACTCGAGTGCGCGGCGGCCGTGCGGGATGCGGCTCGTCCAAGCCTCGCCCTCCGGGCTGACGTGTGCGATCAAGCCGTCGTCTGCGCCGACACCCCAGCTGATCAAACCCAGCTCGTAGCTCGCGGCCCAAGACAGCAACTCATCCATGCTGACGCCGCTCGGCAAGCCATACTCGCTCGGGCGCAAGGCTCGCGCTTGATGCTCTTCAAGTACGCGCGCGGCCTCGAGCGGCTGGCCGACGCCCGCATGAGCATTCGCGAGTTGGACGACTGCCTGCATGCCGATCCACTCGCCTGTGATGCTGCCACTATTCGCGTTGCTCGCTAAGGCTTCATCTTGGTGGGCCTGCCACTCGCTCGAAACCTCGAGCGCATCCTGCAGCCAGGGCAATGCCCGCTCCGGCGCGCCACGCGCCAGCCACGCTTCACCGATTGCGACGTAGGCTTGCGCCTGACCCTCGATCGACCAGTCTTCCCAGACAGCGTCGAGTTCAAGCCGCTCTAGCAGTTCGTCCGTATCGCCTGCTGCGAGGCCCAAGCGGGCACGCGCCAAGGTCAACAACTCGTCGTCCGCTGGTGCGTCGAGCTGATCAATTTCTCGTTGCGCGGACGCGACATCGCCGCAACGCAAGAAGACGGCAGCCAAGAGCAGATGCCGCTCCGCTTGGAACTCTTCTTCGGCCGGCGCGTGGCGTAGCAGGAAGCGTAAGGCTCCTTCCGGCCGATCCGAGTGCAGCAGCAGCGTCGTGTACTCGCGCGCAAGGGGCCAACAATGATCGGGATCGCGAAAATCAGCAACTTCACGCAGTGAGTGCTCGATCAGGGCGACATCTCCCAAGTCCCGTCCGAGTTGGACGAGGCCAAAGAGCGAACGCTCACGATACTCTTCGTTTTGTATGGATGCCGCGAGG
Source organism: Planctomycetota bacterium (assembly GCA_047611405.1). Lineage (GTDB taxonomy): Bacteria > Planctomycetota > UBA1135 > UBA1135 > JBLFWN01. The sequence goes on from JBLFWN010000035.1 coordinate 33,029, forward strand.
CGAACACAACGTTCGAACTCCTTGCGGGAAGGTGCGGGATGCAGCAAGCGGCACTCGACATCGCCTAACAGTTCGCGCGGGTCCAGGCTGGGTTTGATCAAGCCGGCGCGCTCGAACAGCGTAATGCTCTCGCGTGCGTCTTCGGCGGCGTCGCGCAAGCGATCCTTTTCGATGCGTGATTCTGGAACTCGCTCGGATACATCGGCTGCGCGCAGGCGACTGCGTAAGGACAGACCGAATGCGAGCGGCGTTACATCCGCGAGCCAGCGAGCTTCGGAAATAAACCCGTCAAGTTCCTCACGGATTGTGCGCTCTTCGAACTCGCGTGCCCTGCTCAAGGACTCTCCCCAATACAGCTCGAAGGCGCGCCCGTGGATATCTGCGTACTCCCAGCTCTTTTCGATCCCCAGCGCTCGAGCTTCGGCGGGCAGCGCGCTGAAGAAAGAGGCCACCACCAGCGCATCTTTCCGGCCGTGACTCTCAGACAGCCTGCGCGCAGATTGCTGTAGGGCCGCGAGCATCTGTGGCTCCGGAGTTTCGGCCTCATCATCGCGCGCGATGCTGCGTAACCCACCAAGTAGCGTGAGGAAGCTCTCTTGCTCGGCTGCCAAGGCTGCCAGCGCTGCGAGCCTCGCGTGCTCGGCGGAGGTAGCATCTTCATCGGAAGAAGCATCTGCCGGGTCGAGAGCGAAGGCAAAGGCCGAATCATGACTCGCGACGATGCCGGGCGCCTGCACCTCGCCCCACGCTACCGAATTCTGCGCGCTGCGATTGGCGACGACTGCCCATAGGCAAAGGCAGACGATCGATGCTGTCAGGAAGCTGCGCAAGGCGCTGGTCTCTCAGTCGCGGAGTCGGTTCTCGATCAACGCTCGCATCTCCGCTGATGCGGGCATGTCGCGCGCTAGGTGTCGGGCATCGGATCGATACCCGGCCGTCAGCAGGATGCGTGCACGCTCTTCCAGACCCTTGCCTTCGAGCTCGGCCGCCAACTCGGGGTCTTCACGCACTTCGAAGTCCAAGCTGCCAAGCGGGACATCGAGTCCATTGATCTCGGCCCAAGCTTCCCAGGTGTAGTGACCGACGGCAAGCGATTCAGTGCAGGTCAACTGCGATCGGGCGGACTCGATGCTCAGGACTTCTTGGCTGCCGTCAACCGTCGCGAACGCGCTGCCGTTGTGTTGCAGGAGCACGATGCGATAGGTGCTCGCGCCGTCTTGCGGAGCCAGCTCGAAGACCGGCGTCGAGGCGAGTGTTTGTCGCCCTTTGGTGGGGGCGAGCAGGCGTCCGCGCGGGAAGCGCAGCTGTGCATCGAACTCACCCCGATAGATCGCGGGGCCGCTGGCGATGGGACTCGAAGCAGCGCTCGTCCCCCAGCCATTCCATGACCAAGGCGAGCCAGCGTCGCGACTCCCGATGAACACAAAAAGAAGTACGGCCGCAGCACCGGCAAGCGGAATCAAAGGTCGCACCCAATTCGGGTGCGACGGCGTGAGGCCGGGCACATCATCTCGATCGAAGGCTGCGAAGGGCCCTGCCGGTCCGGGCGCGGGCGGCTCCTCTGCAGTCCAGTGCAACGGCAGCGGTGGCGAGTCCCGCAGGACTTGCACGGCTTCGCGGCACTCCGCGCATGCTTGCACGTGATCGGAAAGTGTGTCCCGGCGATCAACGCTGACCGGAGAGTAGCCAGGGCCACGGCCGTAATTGTAGAGCTCGTCGGGATCCGGGCACGGATCGCCTGTGACGCGCTGATCGTGCATCCAGGCCTCGGCCTGTTGCAGCAGTTGCAACGCGCGCCGACTCGAGGCTGTCTCGGCTAGGGTGGCGAGCTCGGAAGAATCCAACTCGTCCCATCGCGCGAGGGACTCGACGAACGTATCGCCCGACCCGTCGTGGGGAGGTTCGGGCGACTGACCAGGGGTGATGGCTTGCATATCCTTCACCTTCTCCGCATCAGAATCGGCCTTGGGGCCCGAAACAGCCGGTTTTTTTTCGCTCCGGTCCGTCATGCGTCACGCGCCTCCTCGGGAGAAAGGTCGTTCACGAGCACGCGTCGCATCGCGATCGTCGCTCGTCGCAAGCGGTATTTCGTCTGCTCGAGCGAGATCGACAGCTGGCGAGCGATCTCGGCCAGTGTCCGGCCGTTGACGAAGCGTTCCTCGAGCAGGATTCGCTCTTCTGTCTCGAGGTGGGTAAGTGCCACGCGCACATATTCGCCCATTTCCACCGTCTCCGCGGTCTCCGCCGGGGAGGGGTGTTCGTCGGGTTGATCGGGAAGATCGTCACCGACCGCGGCCAAGCGTGGCCTACATCGTGCCCCTTGTTTGCGCTTCAGGTCCACACAGCGGCACCAGGACACGCGGTACAGCCAGGTGCCGAAGTTGCCTTTCGTGCGGTCGAAGCGGTCTCGATCCAGGCGCTCGAGAACGTAAAGCACGAGTTCCTGATACAGGTCGTCGCGCGCAGAAGGGTCGGCCTCGAAGTGGGAAATGCAGTGAAAGAAGAGTGCCCGATAGCGCTCCAGAAATATGGAGACGGCGTAGTCGTCTCGCTGGGTCAACCCCTTGACCAGCTCGTCGTCGTTTAGAGACCTCGTCACACCCTGTTTCGGCTCAATATGCCTAGTCCTAGGACCGTCATTAGGGGATCCCAGAGGCCGATGCAACACCCATGCTCAGGAAGCCTCCCTGTCGCCTTGCCCGATTTGCGAGTAAACGCCTGCGGTTGGCACTGGGGCGCCGATCCTGGGATCTTAGGCTGGGATGAAATCGGGCTCCGCGAGGCTGGCCCAGACCCGGTGCCAAAACTGGGGCGTAGAGCGCACTGCCTGGCAGTCAGGCGTAAGATAGACCCAAGCAAAGCCGTCGAAGGAGCCGATCAACCCTAGTCAGCGCGCCCTGACGAACCTATAGTATTCGCCCCATAACGCGGTGGAAAGCCACCGTGAAGCCTTCTCCGCGACCTCCCGGCTAGACCGGAGCGTCGCCCACACCGCCGCCGAGAAGATCTTGTGAATGACGCCGTGATCGTCAGCTGCTGCCGCACGCCGGTAGCCAAATTTCAGGGCAGCCTGAAATCAATTGGAGCTCCTCAACTGGGTGGTCTTGCCATCGCCGAGGCTCTGCGCCGCGCCGAGCTAGACCCGGCTGCAGTCGAAGAAGTGATCATGGGCAACGTGCTCGGTGCTGGCTTGGGCCAGAACCCTGCACGCCAAGCGGCTCGCGCCGCTGGCATCCCCGATGCAGCCGGCAGCTTCACTGTGAATAAGGTCTGCGGCTCCGGCCTGAAGTCGGTCATGTTGGCTGCGCAGGCCATTCGTGCGGGCGACGCTGACGTGATTGTCGCGGGTGGCATGGAGAGCATGTCGAATGCGCCCTACCTGGTGCCTTCTGCGCGCAGTGGTGCTCGTCTCGGCCATGCTCAGATGCTCGACTCGATGGTCCATGATGGTCTGTGGGACATCCACAATGACTTCCATATGGGCATGACGGGCGAGATGGTCGCCGAGAAGTACGAGATCGGGCGCGAGGAACAAGACGAGTTCGCCGCCATGAGTCACAACCGCGCTGAGGCTGCCGAGGCTGCCGGTCGCTTTGACGCCGAGCGCTTCACTGTCGAAGTTCCGCAGCGCAAGAAGGACCCGATCCTATTCTCGCAGGACGAGAACGTGCGCGCCGGCATGACGCCGGCCTCGATCGCCGGCATGCGTCCTGCGTTCAAGAAGAATGGCAGCGTGACGGCCGCAAACGCGTCCTCGATCAATGATGGTGCCGCTGCCGTCGTCGTGATGAGCGAGAAACGCGCGAACGAATTGGGCTTGACCCCGATGGCGCGCATCAGCGGGTACGCGACGGGTGGCTGCGCTCCCGAGTGGGTCATGATGGCTCCGGAGAAGTCGATTCCGAAGTGCAGTGCGAAGGCCGGCATTCAGGCCGGGGACTTTGACCTGCACGAAATCAACGAGGCATTTTCGGTGGCCGCAATCGCGTTGCGCCGCGTCCTCGATCTGGACCCCTCGAAGATTAATGTCAACGGTGGGGCCGTCGCGATCGGACACCCGATCGGTGCCTCGGGCACGCGCATCCTTGTGACGCTGCTGCATGCAATGCAGCAAAGAGACGCGAAGACCGGCATGGCTTCCCTGTGCTTGGGCGGCGGAAACGCCGTCTCGATGTCCGTCGAGCGCGCCTAAGCCAGCATCGCCAGCGACCCGGATCCTCCAACCTCGCCACTTTTTCCAGCATGAGTCTACCGCACTTCGCATCCGTCGCCGTGATCGGCGCTGGAACCATGGGCAACGGAATTGCCCAAGTCTTCGCAAGCTCAGGCAGCCGAGTGCTGCTTGTCGATTCTGCGACGGCCGCGCTGGAGCGCGGCACGGCGACGATCGACAAGAACCTGGGCCGGATGGTTAAGAAAGAGAAGATCAGCGAGGCGGACAAGGTGGCCACGCTGGCGAGAATCTCGACCGCATCCTCCATTGAAGACTTGTCGGATCAGGCTCTGGTCGTGGAAGCCGTTGTCGAGCGGCGCGAGGTCAAAGCTGCCATCTTCGAGACGCTCGACAAGGTATTGCCAGCAGACTCGATCCTGGCTTCGAACACTTCGTCGATCTCGATTACCGAGATCGCAGCGAACACCAGCCGGCCCGACAAGGTGATTGGCATGCACTTCATGAATCCGGTCCCGATCATGAAGCTGGTCGAGGTCATTCGCGGACAGGAGACATCCGACGAGACGACCGCGGCTGTGCTGGCTTGCGCGGAGAGCCTGGGCAAGGTGCCGGCACCCGCGAACGACTACCCCGGCTTCGTCGCGAATCGCGTGCTGATGCCGATGATCAACGAAGCCGTCTTCTGCTTGATGGAAGGCGTTGCCACGAAGGAAGACATCGACACGGTCATGAAGCTGGGCATGGCGCACCCGATGGGACCGTTGACGCTGGCGGACTTGATCGGCTTGGATATCTGCTTGGACATCATGGAAGTGCTTCACTCCGGTCTGGGCGACGACAAATATCGGCCGTGCCCGCTGCTGCGACGCATGGTCGCGGCTGGACGACTGGGTCGTAAGAGCGGCAAGGGCTTTTACGACTACGCGGACTGACTGACGGCTTGGCGCATTGCTGAGGGCGAGACGACCGGAATCGGGCGACTCGAGCTGCGACGCGCGCACATCAAAACAAACGGACGAGCGCAACCAATATGAACTTTGGACTGACTGAAGAGCAGCAGATGATCCGCGACGCCGCGATGGAGTTCTGTGAAAAGGAACTGATGCCGCGTGCGACGCAGCATGATCGCGACGCGAAGATCGATCCTGCGGTCTTCACAGGATTGGGCGAGCTCGGTATGTGGGGACTGACCGTTCCCGAGGAGTTCGGGGGCGCGGGCCTCGGCAACCTCGATCTAGCGCTCGTCCTTGAAGAACTCAATCGCGGCTGTGCATCGACCGGAGTCACGGTCTCCGTTCACAACAGCTTGGTGTGCTCGCCCATCAATAAGTGGGGCACCGAAGAGCAAAAGAAAAAGTGGCTGCCGCGCCTCGCCACGGGCGAGATCATCGGCGCCTACTCCTTAACCGAAGCTGGCGCAGGTTCGGATGCTGCAGCTCTGCGCGCGACGGCTGTTCGCGACGGCGACGAGTGGGTGCTGAACGGCACCAAGATCTTTGTCACGACCGGTGACACAGCAGGCCTGGTGCTCGTCTACATGCGCACCAATCCGGATGTCTCGAACGCCAAAGGCATCTCTGCCTTCCTGGTTCCTACCGACACGCCCGGCTTCAGTGTCGGCAAGCACGAGAAGAAAACTGGCATCCGCGGATCGGCTACGGTCGAACTCGTGTTCGAGAACGTCCGCATACCTGCTGACTCGCTGTTGGGCGAGCTCGACCGCGGATTCCACTTGGCGATGGACACGCTCGACGGCGGCCGAATTGGCATTGCATCGCAGTCGGTCGGCATTGGCCGTGCGTGCCTCGAGTCGTCGATCAAATACGCGAAAGAGCGCGAGCAGTTCGGCAAGCCGATCGCGAAGTTCCAAGCGATCCAATGGAAACTGGCCGACATGTCGACGCAGCTCGACGCGGCGCGCTTGTTGGTGCATCGCGCGGCGTGGCTACGTGATCAAGGTCAGCCCTGCGGGCGACAAGCGGCGCAGGCTAAGTTGCACGCTTCGAAGATGTGCAACTTCTGCGCGGATGAATGCCTGCAGATTCACGGCGGTGCCGGTTACACCGACGATTTCCATGTCGAGCGTTTGTTCCGCGACGCGCGCATCACCGAGATCTACGAAGGCGCGACCGATGTCCAACGCATCGTCATTGCGCGCAGCCTGCTGACCGTCTGACACACAACGCGCACTCGAACAATCCGGTTGGGATCGGGAGTGCACTCGTCACCACTGCTCTCAGCCCAGCCGTCGTTTTTCTCTTCACCGTCAGCACAAAACCAACGCACCTTGACGCAAATGTCCGAAGCACGACCGACCCTTGAGAGCCGGCTATTAGCCGGTGAGCGTGCCGCATTGGCGCGTGGAATCTCGTGGGCGGAGCGTTCGGACCCGCGCTTCCCGGCTTTGTTGCGCAGCTTATGGCCGCACGTTGGTCGTGGCATGCGGACAGGGATCACGGGTCCGCCGGGTGCGGGTAAGAGCACGCTCGTCAATGAAATCGCACGGGTCTTGCGCGAGCAAGACAAGCAAGTCGGGATCCTTGCCGTCGATCCTTCGAGTCCCTTCACCGGTGGTGCCCTTCTGGGCGATCGCATCCGGATGGAGGACCGTACGATGGATACCGGCGTCTTTATCCGTTCCATGGCGAGTCGTGGCAGTCACGGAGGTATCGCGCGCGCGGCGGTCGATGCTTGCGACGTAATGGACGCCTTTGGATTTGGCGAGTTGATCGTCGAGACCGTCGGTGTGGGGCAAGCCGAGTACGACATCGTCTCGGCGGCCGACACGGTCGTCGTCGTGTTGTGTCCCGGCGCCGGAGATTCAGTCCAGGCCATGAAGGCCGGCTTGCTTGAAGTCGCCGACGTGATGGTCGTGAACAAGTCGGATCTGCGCGGTGCCGATCGCTTGGCGAGCGACTTGGAAGAAGCCGTACACATCCGGACGGCCGGGCGTGGCGTCTGGGAGCCGCCCGTCGTCACCTGCTCTGCCGGCAAGAGCCAAGGGGTCGGGGCTGTCTTGGAAGCGATCGAATCGCACCGCAGCTGGTTGGCGGATGGCCGGCTGGCGGGCGAGCGGAAGCGCCGCCGAATCGATCAAGTCGAGCGCGTCGTCAGCGAGGGCTGGCGTGCTGCCATCTGGGAAGAGGGCAGCTGGCGCGAGCGCGTCGCCACAGAACTGACCAAGGGTGAGCAGACACCGTATGATGTGGCTAGCCATCTGTTGGGCGAACTGCTGCCCAAGGCCGGAGACTCGAGTACTGCATTAGACTCGGGCCCATTCCAATCGCCGAGCAAGAGCCAAGGAGATTCCGAGTGACCCTTTCCCCCGACATGCCACTCGAGAGCCAAGACTTGCCCGCGCAGGGTTCGGTTGAGGCTGAGGATCGGCGCGCAATTTGGAGCGCGGCGATCGGAGCCGCGAGCTTGCGCGAAGTAAAATTCGAGACTTTGTCGGGCACACCGCTCGCACCGATCTATTCACCCGCCGACTGTACTCACGATTTCGAGAGTGACTTGGGTTGGCCGGGACAATTCCCGTTCACACGCGGCGTTCACGCCAGCATGTATCGTGGTCGCGTCTGGACCATGCGCCAGTTCGCCGGCTTTGGCACGGCGCGCGAATCGAACGAGCGCTTCAAGTTCTTGTTAGATCACGGCCAGACAGGTCTGTCGGTCGCCTTCGACTTCCCGACCTTGATGGGACGCGACTCCGACGATGCGATGTGCATCGGTGAAGTCGGCAAAGTGGGCGTGGCGATCTCGAGTCTGCGTGACATGCAGGTATTGATGACCGGCATCCCGATGGACAAGGTGTCCACGTCGATGACCATCAACGGTCCGGCGCCGATTCTGCTCGCGTTCTATATCGCTTGCGCTGAACGTCATGGCATCGATCCCAAGGTGATCCGCGGCACAGTTCAGAACGACATCCTGAAGGAGTACCAAGCGCAGCACGCTTGGCTCGTGCCGCCGGAACCTGCACTGCGGATGATCTCCGACGTGATGGCGTATTGCGCCGACAAGGTCCCGCAGTTCAACACTATCTCGATCTCGGGCTACCACATTCGCGAGGCCGGATCGACGGCGGCGCAAGAGCTGGCGTTCACTTTGATCAACGGTATCGAGTATGTGCGGCGTGGCATCGCCGCCGGACTTGATGTCGATGCCTTCGCCCCGCGGCTGTCGTTCTTCTTTGACGCTCACCAAGACTTCTTCGAGGAGATCTGCAAGTTCCGCGCTGCGCGTCGCATCTGGGCCCGCAAGATGCGCGACGAGTTCGGAGCCAAGGATCCGCGCTCGTGGATGTTGCGTTTCCACACGCAGACGGCTGGCGTATCGCTGACTGCGCAGCAGCCAGAGAACAACATCGTGCGCACTGCCTTCGAGGCATTGGCCGCGGTGCTGGGAGGGACCCAGTCGCTGCACACGAACTCGATGGATGAGACGCTGTCATTGCCGACCGAGAAGGCCGTCAAAATAGCGCTGCGTACACAGCAGATTATTGCCGAAGAGACCGAAGTCGCGCACGTCGCTGACCCGTTGGGCGGCTCCTACTTCGTCGAGGCGCAGACGGATCGCTTGGAGGCCGAAGCGTTGAAGTATTTCGACGATGCCGCTGAACTCGGTGGCGTCGTGCCGGCGATCGAAGCCGGTTTCTTCCAGCGCGAGATTCACAACTCCGCGGTCATCTATCAGCGCGCCATCGAGAACGACCGCAAGCGGATCGTTGGCGTCAACTGCTTCGTTGAGGACGAAGGCGAAGGACCCGAGATTCAGATCCACAAGATCGATCCGGCGACCGAAGCCGAGGCGCATGCCGCCCTCGCCAGCCTACGCGAGGAGCGCGATGACGCCGCCGTTCAGCGCGAACTCGAGGCCATTCGAGTGGCCTGCCGTGGCACCGACAACCTGCTCGAGCGCTTCGTGGCTGCGGCGCACGCGGACTGCACTCTTGGTGAGATCGCTCAGGTCTTGCGAGAAGAATTCGGCGATTACAAGGAGCCGATGATTCTCTGATGCTCCACACGCGAAATCGAACAAATGCCGCGACCTGCTCGTGCCGCAAGGCCGCGGCAGTTGCGTCTGGCTTGATGATCAGCGCGGCCGCTCGGCTTGCGCTGACGGCGGCCAAGCTCATTGCTTTACCCAACTCGACTCGCCCCGAGTCTGCCCACACTTCCCGCTGATTCGCGGGCAACATTCGTTCGAACAAATACACATGGACAGACGAATACGCGTTTTGATCGGTAAGCCAGGTTTGGATGGACACGACCGTGGTGCCAAAACGGTCGCCACCGTTCTCCGAGACCACGGCATGGAAGTGATCTACTCCGGTCTACACAAGACCCCTGAAATGCTCGCCGAGATAGCCGTGCAGGAAGATGTCGATGTTGTCGGTCTCTCGATCCTATCGGGCGCTCACATGGAGCTTTTTCCACGCGTGAGGGCTGAACTCACCGCGCGTGGCCTCGAAGATGTCCTGCTGGTAGGCGGCGGAATCATTCCCAAAGACGATATGAAATCACTTGAAACGGGCGGGTACGCGAAGCTATTCGGCCCAGGCACCAGAACGGACGATATCGCTAAGTACATCCAAAGCGAGATGGAGCAGCGCTGGGCAAGAGAAGGAGCCGACGCGTGAGCGCTAGTCCCGATCGAGAAATCCTGAACATCGACGAGGCCGCGGCCTTGCTCGGAGTCAGCGTCAAGACATTCAACAAGGTGCTCCACTCGGAGAACATCCCTGCGCGCAAGATTGGGCGTGAGTGGAAGTTCTCCCGGAGCGCGTTGATCCATTGGGTCGGATCCGGTTGTTCAACCGACTTCTACCGTGAATCAGGCGGCGGCGATGCGAAGGCCGGCGACGACGCGCGCGCCCAACAATCCGCACGTCGCACCGACGGCTGGCAGATCGAAACCGAATAACGACCCGTACTTCGGCGAGTGCAGTTGACCGCCTTCTCGCGGACTGACTCGCCCAATCCAAAGACCTCTCGAGCCTTGCTCGGAGGGTGCTACCAGCGCCGCGACCCCCAAGCACCTGTAGAGGCAAGCTCTCCATCGATATGGACACCACGATCAGTTCGCAGACCATCCCCGACATCAAGCACGGGTTCGACTTCACCGAAGACGAGAGCATGATTCGCGACATGGTTCGCGAGTTTGCTCAGAACGAAGTCGCACCCCGTGCGGCCGAGATTGACGAGAGCCACAGCTTCAACCAAGACACCTGGAGCAAGATCGTCGAGCTGGGTCTGACCGGCATCCCATTCTCAGAAGAGTACGGCGGCGCCGGCGGCACGACCCTGGCCTACATCTTGGCCGTCGAAGAGCTGTCCAAGGTCTGCGGCTCGACTGGCCTCACGTTAGCCGCGCATGTATCTCTTGGTACCTATCCGATCTACGCCTGGGGCGGTCCTGAACTGCGCAATCAGTACGTGCCTAAGCTGATCTCGGGCGAGTACATGGGGGCCTATGGATTGACCGAGCCGAACGCTGGATCCGATTCCGGCGGCACGCAGACGACTGCCGTGTTGGACGGTGATGAGTGGGTCTTGAACGGCCGGAAGTGTTTCATTACGAACGCTTCTTATGCAGGCAGCTTCATTTGCACTGCGGTCACGGACAAGACTCTGGGTGCCAAGGGCATCAGTGCCTTCGTCGTGCCGCGTGACATCGCCGGCTTCGATATCGAGAAGGGTGAGGTCAAGCTCGGCATGCGCGGCTCGGACTGGGGCAGCCTGGTGTTCGCTGATGCCCGCATTCCGCGTAATCACTTGTTGGGTCCGGAGGGTGAAGGTTTCAAGACCTTCATGAAGACTCTGGACGGCGGTCGAATCTCGATCGGTGCCTTGTCGCTCGGTATCGCGGAGGGCGCATACGAGTGCTCCTTGCGCTATGCGAACGAGCGCGAGGCCTTCGGCAAGAACCTGGCGGGCCAGCAAGCCGTTCAGTTCAAGTTGGCCGATATGGCGACCAGCATCACGGCTTCTAAGCACCTAATCTATCACGCCGCGCGTTTGAAGGATCAAGGCAAGAACTACACGACAGAGGCTGCCATGGCGAAGTTGTTCGCCAGCGAGACGGCGATGAAGGTCACGTATGACGCGATTCAGATCTATGGCGGCTATGGATTCAGTCGTGAGTACCCGGTCGAGCGTATGTGGCGTGATGCCAAGCTATGCGTGATTGGTGAGGGCACTTCCGAGATTCAGCGCTTAGTGATCTCGCGCCAGATCTTGCGCTCCTTCCAAGGCATCAGTTGATGTCTTCGCAGCGATGAGCTCTAAGGCAGAGTCTGGAGCGAGCACGAGCTTTGTGCCGCGCTCAGTTCAACTGGGCGACTGGACCATCACCGCGCTGTCGGATGGCTTTTTTAGGCTCGATGGGGGAGCTATGTGGGGCATCGTTCCCGCGACGATGTGGCGCAGCATGACGCCGCCGGCAGAGGACAACACGATCTCACTCGCGCTACGTCCGTTCCTTGCGCAGCGTGGTGACGACAAAGTCCTGATCGAAGTCGGCATTGGCGATCGTTGGGAAGAGCGCGAACGCGGTTGGTATCACATCGATTCGACTGAAACATTGGCCGGCAGCTTGCGAGCTGTGGGTGTTCAGCCCGAGGAAATTACGCACGTCGTCGCTTCACACTGCCACTGGGATCATATCGGCGCGCAGGTCATCGCGACGGACGCGGGCTTGAAGCCTCACTTCCCGAATGCGCGCCACTTTGCACCCGCTAGCGAGGTCGAGGCGGTGCAGCGCGAACGACACGCACGCAGTGGTTCCTATCGTTACGACGATATCGAAGCTGTAATCAAGGCTGGCTTGCTCGAGACCTACGAAGGTGAGCAGGAACTCTTGCCTGGCGTCGTTGCGCATGTTCTGGGCGGCCACTCCGACGGCGTCTCGGTCATCACGCTGCACGGCGGCGACGAGACGGCGATCTTTTGGGCCGATATCGTGCCAACCACGCACCACGTGCAGCCGCCTTACATCATGGCCTACGATGTCGATGTGCGCCGTTCGTTCGAACAACGCTCCGAGTGGATTGGGCGCGCCGCCGACGGAGGCTGGATCGGGCTCTTCTATCACGACGATTCCATTCCGTTTGCACGCATCGAGCGCGCCGGGCGTCGCTTCTTGATCGATCCGGTACAGACGAGCTGATTACGAACACGAGGAGCGAGCATGCGCATCGTCTCACTTTGCCCGAGCTTGACCGAACTGGTGTTCGACTTGGATGCTGGTCATGAATTGGTCGGGATCACGGACTATTGCATCCACCCGAAGCTAGGTGTTGAGCACGTCGAAAAAGTGGGTGGAACCAAGGACCCGCGTGTCGATCGCATCGTCGAGTTAGCACCCGATCTCGTGCTTCTCAATCAGGAGGAGAATCGCGAACAGGATGCCGTTGCGCTCGAGGGCGCGGGCTTGCATTGCTTGACGACCTTCCCCAAAACGATCCCTGACACAGCTGACATGGTGCGGGTGATCGCCGACGCAATAGGACGGCAGGAGGCGGGGGAGGTCATCGCTGTCGACATCGAGCAACGCGGTGAGCGGGTTCGAAGAGAGAGCGAAGCTTTGCCCCCTGTGCGATTCGCATACTTGATCTGGCGCAAGCCCTGGATGACGGTCAATGCAGACACCTTTACTAATGCATTGCTGCAAGCGGCCGGTGGCGAGAATGTCTTCGGAGGGCATGAAATGCGCTTTCCTGCTGTCAAGGTCGAGGAACTAGCCGCTACAGCGCCACAAGTCGTACTGCTGAGCAGCGAGCCCTTTCCTTTTGCGGAAAAGCACATCAAGGAGCTTGCTGCCCGAACAGGCCTCCCAGAGGGTTCGTTCCGATTGGTAGACGGCGAACTCCTTAGCTGGCATGGCTCAAGGACGCCACGTGGCATTGACTACGCTGAGCAGCTGTTGACTAATATTAGGTAAGTGAGCTAAGCCTTTGGCGGGGGGCCTTGGCAATACCAGGTTTTCCTAGCTATCCTTCCCGCCCAAAACCCCGGTAAACGGCAGCATCCAGAACCCCATCCATTTTTACGGGGTTGAAGATCTTCACTCAAAGCGCAGAGCAGTATGCTCACGCTCCTGCCGGCCGTTTCCCCATAGGAACCCCTCATGCTACAAGCCATACTCCTCCTGGCGCCCGTCGCCAATCCTGTTCCTGATTCGACCTGGACGTCTCCTCTGGCAGAGCCGCTCTACTTTCAGGAAGACGCTGCAGTCGAAGAAGTAGTCGAGGTCGAGGGTACTTCGCCTTGGTCAGGCTCCGTCACGATCAACGCGAGCCAGACCTATGGCAACAGCGACATTGCGACCGCCGGTATCAACATCGACGCCACGCGCGAGACGATGAAAGCCAACGGCGAAGATCTCAACGATCGCACGACGTTGAATAGTTCTGTCAACTACACCGAGAACACGACCGGCAGCGGCTTGGGCAAGACAACGCTTCTTCAGCGTCGTCGCAGCGCGGATGCTCAGTACGACAAATTCCTCGACCCGACCTCGTATCTTCTGGCGCAAGCCGGAATCGCGGATGACACCGGCGCGGCACTCGACGGTCGCTGGACCGTTGGTCTGGGTTATGGTTACCAGATCTCTGACACCGACACTTGGGGCATCTCGGCTGAGGCTGGTGTGTCGTTCGTCGACGAAGACCTTTCGACGGTCCCCGGGAATGAGGACTACACCTCGATCCGCGTCGCGTACAACGTCGACTGGACCGGTAGCGAGAAGTGGAGTTGGAGTCACTCCGGCGAAATCTTCCCCAGCACCGAAGACTTCGGTGACGCGAACCAGGACATCTACGGCAAGTTCGACACCAAGGTCAACGTCAACCTGACCGAGTCGATGTTCGCGCAGCTTCAGTCGATCGTCGACTACGACAACACTCCCGCCGGCGTCGGTGCTGCCGAGTTTGATCGCGTCGACCACCTGCTGCTCCTCAGCGTTGGCTGGACCTTCTAGTTCACCAAGAAGTAAATCGCACGAATCGGGCCCCCTGCCAGCGCTGCTGGCAGGGGGCCCGATTCATTTGTGTTCCGACCTAGCCCGCCGGACGGCTACGGCAGGAAACTCACCTGCAACGCGTTCGTCAGATTGAAGCCGTTGCTAGGCAGTCCAACTCCTGTCTGATGGATGCCGCCGGGGATGTTGTCTCGGGATACTTCGCAGGACGGTCCGAGCGGATCACGGAACCAGCCTTGGAAGCGCCAGGTCGAGCCCGGGACGATTGTTCCGTTGGCGCCGAAGTTCTGTTGGGAGTACTGCACCAGGCTTGATTGAACGAATGAACCTGAGCCCGCTGTCGATCGAATCGGGAATCGGAACACGCCACTGCCCCCCGCACCGACACAGAATCGACCATCGCCGAACGGGAGATCAGGCGCGCCGCCGCCCATGAAGAGCAGGCCAAACTGATGAACCGGCGCCTGATCAAGGGTCAGAACCAAGTCATCCGCACTGACGCTTGATGTGCTGCAGGCGCGTAGCGTTGCGCCCAATTGAGTTGAGTTGCGGCAACCACCTAAGCGATAGGTGTCACCACACAGGCAGTGCGCGTCGCCATAGCAATAGGGGCTAGCGAGGATTCGCGCTGGAGTCATCAAGTCGAACTCGGCCACTGACCCCGTGGCCCAAGCGAGCTCATCATTGGTGGGGACACCCACGAGGACCGAGCTTCCGGCAAGCGCGATGATGTCACCAAAGAGTTCTCCTGCGAAGCCGTCGGGAGAAGGGCGCTTCTCGCGCTGTTCCCAGCCACTAAGTTCGCGATCAAACACATAGACTGCGCCTGCTTGATAACCCATCTGCGGATCTTCGTGCGCACCGACGAGTAGCGTGTCGCCAAGCAAATCGACGCTGCGACCAAAAGACGCCCCGGGCGCAGCATCATCAGCGGCGAGCTTCTGGCTCTGTGCCCAGAGTCCGCCGTTCTGCTCGAATAGGTAGACGAACCCGGTCGAGCAACAGTTCGTCCCTCCGTTCCAATCAGATGCGGAGGAGGCTGTGAGCGCGACAGTGTCTCCGGACAGACTGATTCCGCTCCAACCGACGATGTCGAAAGTCTGAGGGTCGCTTGTCACCAGCTCTGCGGTTGTGTTCCAGCTGGCGCCATTGAACTCGAGCACTTGTGCGCGCCCCACATCGTTGCTCGCAAGCAGGTCCGCCCACGGCCCCGACGCGACGACGCGTCCGCTATCGATGTCGACTGCAAGTCCAAGTTGCGCCGACCCCCAACTTGCGGGAGGGGTTTGGAACAGCTCCTCTGTCCAGACGCCCGCATTCTCGCGCAAGATGTGAAGTGCGCCTTCGCGATACGTGCTGTAGGTAGCGGTGGGCGCACCGACGACGAGCACATCGTTCCAGACGGCAACACTCTTCCCGAACTGATCGAGCGGAGTGCAACTCGCGGGTCGTAGCGTGTTTTGCAGTACCCAGGTGCCGGCTTGCCGGCGGTACACGTAGACATGGCCTCCGTTGAAGAGAGCAACAGCGCCCACTGCCAGGAGATCTCCGTGCAGTGCGATCGACGAACCGAAGCCGGTGTAGCCCGCTTCTCCGTTCGTGACCGTCTGCTGCTCCTGCCACACGCCGGCGCTCCGTTCAAAAATACGAACCGTGTTCCACCCGCCTATGGCGGCCGTATCACCGTCGACCGCGATCGCAGACCCAAAGCGGTCACCCGAACTCGGAATGCTAGCCGTCAAGCTCTCGCTTATGCACTGAGCCTGAACCGTCGTCGCAGCTAACGCGAGAGCGACGGGAAAACGAAAGGCGAGCATCGGTAGGCGGCTGAATTGCGAGACGAGATGACTCATAGCGGCTCTTCGCGCGGATACAGAGTGTGGAGACCAGATGTAACATACGCGAACCTCCGGGTACGGGGACCGATACCGCGAGACCGCCGCGCGATACCGTGCCGGACACTTCTCCGCACCTTCGCACTGATACTGTGCCGCACACTTCTCCGTACCGCTATCGTGCCGGCTATGACGTGATACCAACCGGGCCTCGTTGCCCGCGAGGGGGCCAGTCATGCGTTGGGGGCAATCAGTTAGGCGTTGGCAGGACGAATTGCTGCATCGTACGCCGGTCGTCCCAAGGGCGAATTTCCATGTCTTGGGGCGCCTGGATTGGTTCGGGGCGTGAGAACGCGAGGCCTATGTTCTCGATCATGTCGTGCCTGTTCCAGGCGCGCAGCCCGACCGCTTCAAGGCGCTCCACGTTGTCACGGATCCACTGCGGAGCTTGGCCGCTGGCTACGTATTGCCTGAACGCGCCACGTTCCGGCTCGATGCCACTGCGATACATGCGCACCAAATCTTGTGCTAAGGGATACAAGCCCCACTTGTGCGCGGGTCTGTCCGTCTCCATCGGAGTCATGGCCAAGAAGGGCTCCGTCAACCCCAGGCTATGGACGAGGCGCCTATCGATGTGCACGAAGGCTTGATAGCACCACCAATCTGTGGCCGTCTCTTCGGGCAGGTAGCCCTCGTGAGCTTGTTCACTACGGGCACTCGCGACATCGCCGGAACGTGTCAGCCAACTCCGGTACTGGAGCTCTGCTTTGTGCCGGTGAAGAGATGCGTCGTTGATGTGGCCGGCGCGCTTGTGCACTTCTTTGTGAGTGAACGGGTGACGCGACAGTTGTGGGGGATAGAAAGACGAGAATAACCCAAGCAGCAGCACACCTAGCGGCAAGCTGACTCGCAAGGAGGTCATCTTGCAGTGGCGAAGAACGGCCGTCGCCAAGCCTCCGGAAGCGCAAGTCGCAAGGCAGAACGAGAATGCGAGATAGCGATAGTGTCTGGGATCGCCGCCGATTGAAACGACGTAAGCGGCGACGGAACCCGCAGCCACTAGGAAGACAGCACGCTCTTCCAGCCGCAGCGAGCTTGATTCTTCTGCCGCTCGCTTCACGAGTAGGATGGCCGCGATCGCGAAGGCTGCCAGGACATAGACATGATAGGTCGAGAGCGTCTCCCGTAAGTAGGTGACTCCGCACTCCACCAGAGCCGTGCCCTCCAATACCGTGCTCTTCAGGTAGTAGGTGTTGGGGAACAGGTTCGCGTAGTAGTAGATGCGGAACACTTCCCATGTACCGACAGCTGCGATGGCAGACAACAACATCCACTTCGGGAAGGAACGGCGCCGCCACCAGCCCCAGCTCGCAACGATCAACAGCGGCAGCGCAAACTCATGCCGAACCAGTGGCGCCAACCCTACGGCAATCTGGCGCCAACGTGATCCAGGTTCGAGCACATAGAGGGCAAAGGCGAGAGCGCAGAGTTGAACGAGTGGCGTCTCGAGACCGGACGTGAAGTAGGTCGCCACAGCGTAGTTCGCCGCGAGATACATCAGTGGGAGGTTGAGTAGCGCTCTCCCCGATGTCATTTCTCGGTCAAGCCGGCAGAGTCCCCACCAGAACGACAGCGCGGCTATGTACCCGAGCGCCTGCACAGCGAACCAGTAGTCGACGTGTAACGCCCGCAGACCGAGCAAGGTCATCAGCCATGCTGGGCTGCTGTAGCCTTCTACGTATTCTCCAACGTTGTAGACAAGGCCGTTGCCATGCAAGACGCAGTTGTCGATGTAGCGAAAGTAGACGAAGGCGTCATCCATCAACCAGCGGTAACGCCACGTCAAGATCAAGCCGACAAGCAAGCACAGCCACTCAACGGGAGTCGGGCTGAACCGCCAGGATCGCGAAGCTTTGGCGTCTATAGACATGCAGTACGAGGGGGAGGAAAGCGCTTGCCTGTCCAGGTCGATTCCTCATAGACGCATGAACCGCAGCGCGGAGTCAGGCAGTCCATCGCAATGAGTGTCTGTATGGCCTTACCAGTGACATCATCCAGCGTGTGAATTCTGCGAGCCGTTGAATGAGCCATTCACTCTTCGTCCTTGATCCAATCGATCGGAAAGGTCGGTGCCAGTCGGACGACTTCGAACAGGGTCGCGATGTACTGATCCCGATCTCCCGCCCGGAAAGGGTTGTAGAACTCCCAGACCACTTTCTTGTCCGCTGTCACTTCGAGTGCGCGCCCATTGTCGGATTCGGTGATCAGAGTGTTGCCATTGGGGAGGCGTTCAGCCGTCCCGCAAGTGTCTGTGAAGAAGGGTTCGGCCGGCGTGCCAATGAACTCCCACTTTGTCGTCATCGTTGCGGGATCAATCTCCATCACGCTCGAGATCATGTGACGCCCCTGATTGTCGAACAGCAACATGTGGCCGTTCCCGAGAATCTTGGGGTCGTGCTGTCTCCGGAAGTTGCCCTTCTTGGCCCAGACGACAGTCTCGTTCTCTAAGTCGACAACGGCGATCACACTGGGGACGCGCAGGGAAATCAGCAGGTTGCCCTTGGCGAACTCAGGAACGCGATCCGCAATGCTTCCATCGAGCACTTCGATGCTGTTGGTGTGAAACAGATCACCCTTGCGCCACCTCTTGGCCGTGACGAAGTCTTCGTGCTTCACTTGCTCGCCAATTCCTAGACTCTCGAACTCCGAACCCTCGAAGCATTCCAGCAGCGAGACACGCTTCTTCTCTACGCCCTTTGCGTCCAACACCACAACGAGGTCTTCCAACACCGGCTCGATCGGCCGGATGCGCGGAATGACCGACGCTTCTCGGGTCAGCAGGTACAGATCACCGTTCTCAGCGATCTGTAGGTCGTGGTGTGCTCCATTAATGACACTCCACAAGAGCTGCGAGTTCTTGTCGACTTTGATCAGAGCACGCCCATCGAAGATCGCGAGCACGTCGCCGTTCTCAAACAAGAATGCTCGACGCCAGAAGTCCATATTCGCATCCGGCGTGGGGATGTCTGCTTCGGGGAATGCCTCTTGGAAGGAGTAACTCCAAGTGTGCAGCGCCTCGCCGTGCATGTCGGCCAGGATCGCTGCGGGCGCGTGACCCGACGTGTAGAAATTCAAGCCTTGGTAGGCAAGCTCGGGATTGTGTCTGGTGATCCCACTCTCGCCAGAGTCTTCGACGGATCCACTCGCGTAACCCATGCTCTCAAGCGCGCGAATATCGCGTGCTTGTTCCGGAGACAGGTTCGGGTCCGTGCTCTTCGAACGTACCTCGTGCCAACGACCGGGTGCACTAGAGTCGGGCCGTGTCCGCGTCGGCGTGGTAACCGATTGAGACGAAGCTTCGTTCGAGTCAGAGGAGGACTCGGAGGTGGTCGATTCCTCCAGGCTACAAGAGAGGAATCCGCCGGCAACCATCACCAGGCCGAGCGTGGCCCCACTAATGGCGCGCCGGCGAAAGGTGGGGGAGCCGTGGAGCGGTTGCATGCTCTTCATTGGATGCGTGGGGACAAGGCTTGCATCGAAAGGACGCGAGCTGCGGCAGACCGGAGGCAAGGGATCATAGCAGAAGGCTCGATGGGGCAGAGCTGAGCTGACCAGCTCCCTGGGCGTTGAAATCGAGCCGCTTCTACTTCCGCTTCGGAAGCAAGGCATCGACTTGTTCGAGGTAGCGTTGCAAACGCGCCTCCATGCTTGCGGCGAGCTCTGACTGTGCCTCCGCCAAGTTGACACTCTCTTCCAAGTCCACGCTCAGGTCGAACATCTGCAGCGCACCATCCTCCCAGAACTTGATCAGCTTCATGTCGCCATCGACGATCGATGAGTGTGGCGTCGCTTGCCGGTTGTAATGCGGATAGTGAAAGAACAGCGCGTCATCGCGCCGCTCGATCTTTGGGCCATCTGGATCCGCGAAGAGGCGCCGAATGCTGACTCCATCGAGGGTGTCCGCTGGTTTGCCACCCGCCAGTTCGACAAAGGTCGGATACAGATCCGTTTGCGATACGACATTGCGAGAGTACGCGCCGCGCGCGATGCCTGGTCCCGAGACGATCATCGGTACTCGTAAGCCACCTTCGTACAACCAGAACTTTCCGTTCCGCAAGGGTTCACAGGATGAGATCTCACCTTGGACGCGCACTTGATTCAGGTTGACGTAGGCTCCGTTATCAGAGGCGTAGATGACGTACGTATTGTCCTGCAAGTCCAGTTTGTCGATCGCGTCGAGAACGCGGCCAACTCCAGTGTCGAGATCCTCAGTCATCGCGGCATACAAGGGGTTCGCGTGCTTATCACCGCCAGGTAGAGCCTCGTACTTGGCGAGCGTCGCGTCGAGCGCGTGCAGCTCCAGGTGAACCGCGTAGTACGAGAGTTGCAGGAAGAAGGGCCGCTCCTGTTCCGCGCACTCGCGCATGAATCCGATGCCCGACTCACTGATCGAGAAAGTCAGTTTTGGATCGGGGTCGGAAACATCGCCTTCGGTGTTGATCGTCGGCCCATCACTGACATCAAAGCCATTCCTTGAGGGGCCACCCGAATGCAGATGCCATTTACCGAAGTGCGCGGTTCGATAGGAGGCATCGACCAATTTTAAAGCCTCGGGAAGCGTCGTCAGCTCCGAGATGTCGTTGCACTTGTTGGGTGTGCGCTGCAGGAGATGCGAGTCGCCCGACCTTGGATTCCAACCCGCCAGTGCCGTCATTCCATGGCGCGCGGTAGAAAGCCCAGTCTGCACACTCGCGCGAGAGGCCGAGCACACTGGGCTACCCGCGTACGAGCGTGTAAAGACGATCCCGCGCGTCGACAGTCGATCCAGGTTTGGAGTCTGGTAGTAGTCGCTCTTCGAGTCTGCTCTGTCCGGGTCCATCGCAACTGATAGACCCGGCCAGCCTTGGTCATCTGCATAGAGCAGGATGATGTTCGGGGGAGTGCTCGGAGCCCCAGTCGAGGACTCGGTAGCGGGCTTGCTGCAGCCCGAGAGCACGCAGCTCAACGCAGCGAGTAGTGTCAACGCTCGGTTCATCGTGCCGGGATCTTATCGCATGCAGGATACGGTGTCCCTCTTTCCGGATACGGCGGGCAGCGTCAGATCTCATTAAGCCCAGAGCCCGACTGGAACTGGTGCGCTGTTGATTGCGACCGGAACTGACAGTGTCAGCAATAAACCGTTGCACTCGCGTGCTCTGGGATCTGTGAGTGCGCAGCCAGGGATCTTAGTGGAAGGCCAGATTCCGCTTGGTAGTGCTAATGGGGTCATCTTTGGCGATGGTCTACGTTGCGTCGGTGGGAATGTGGCGCGGCTCGAAGTTGCCTTTTCTAGTTCTCGCGGTGCCGCAGAGACTACTCTGCCGGTGCCTTCACTCGGCAATGCCGTGGCCGGTGTGACGTCGCTCTATCAGTACTGGTACCGTGATCCCACGCCCGGAACATGCATGTCTGGTTTCAAACTGACTAACGCGATCGAGGTCTTGGATCTACCCGAGGCCGAGACCTTGTTGCGGCTCACGCTGGCCGAACTCTATGCGTCGCAAGGTGACAATGAGCGGGCGTTCGCTCATGCCAAGCGTGCTCTCGAACTGTCGACTTCGACACGGGGAATCGGAAAGCAGGAGCGTGAGCGTGCGGCGCAGTTGCACAATCGATTGGCCAGGCTGCACTGACCGAATGAGGAGAAGCCGTGAATCGTTACGCCGAAGCTCGCTAGGCACTTACCTCAAGTCAGAGTTGCAGCTGTCTCACGGCGTGTAATTGAACAGCCGCTCGATTCCGTCATCAGCTTCTGCGGCACGGTTCCACGCACGCATGACCTTATTCATCGTCCGTGCAGTCAAGCGACGCCCCTTCATAGCTCTCGAGACCATCTTGTGAGTGATCTGCTCTGAGCTCGCCTCGACCAAATCTTTGGGCAAGAGATCACGAGCCTTCATCATCTCGGTCAGCGGCTGCTCTCCGAGGTCTCGTATAGGTTCTGCTGAACTCATGCTTCCATCTGGATACGGGGTTGCGCCCGACACTCGCAGTTGCGAGTGGCTCTAGAACGGACGCGCGTAGGCTGCGTAGACCGTAACAGCGATAAGAACCACAGCGACGATTCTCATGGTGCCCGACTTGGCGGGCTGTCGCAGCGCGATGCCGGCAGTTGCAGACAGCGCAAACCAGCACACCAACTTTAGAATCATCCAGCCCGGGAAGCCGTAACCGTACTTCGCGGCGAGTCCAAAGCCCGCGACGAGCACGACCAGGCTGGTGATGCCCATCGCCATGTGGATCTTCTTTTTGCTGCCCTCCGGCGGGTTCGCAAAGGCCGTGAAGACGATGGCGACATACAAGAATGCGCCAATGATGTGTAGCAGCTGATAGGTGAGCGGGCTCATGGGTGCGTGCTTTGCTGAGAGTTAGATGGGTGGGATCGGGGAAGTGTAAGTTCTGAAGCCCGAACGTAGGTAGACTTCGATGGCTAACTCACCTGAATCCTGAAGAGGCGGCCGGGGAACAGTCGGGCGCGTTGTTAGGGCTTCGCGGTCGCCTCGACGAAGAGCACGGTGGCGATGGACAGCGTGGCTAAGTGCGTTGATGCCTTCGAGTGGTGCTGCTTCGGTGCAGCCTTCGACCGCAGGGGCTCCTTTTGGCCTAGCGAGCCACGCTCTCCCTTCGGCGCTACTTATTAGCCTCGCGAGCCTGACAGTTGTGGCGGTCGTGTGGCTTCAGTTGTAGCAAGAGACGCCGGACTCAATGCAGGACACGCTGGTCAGCTCGCGATTGGATATGGAGAATCGTGTATTCGACGAGGGAGTCTCTGTAAGCGCGCTGCGGGAAACGATCGGCACGGATTCGAGTGTCTTGCTGACAGTCTTTTTCGATGAACAGAGGAAGTCGCCGCGCGAAGCACTCGCTTCCTTTGGCATCCGGCTGCTCGACTCGAATGGGTCGGCAATCGTCGACATGTCGATTGCGCTGGAACGAGAGGTCAGCCTGGGAACCAACCGTTTCGCAGCGAGACCAACAGGAAATGGCGTGCTGCCCGGACGACAAAGCGGCATGACGCAACTCGGTGGATTCGTCCGATTCGATAACTTGAGCCTCGGCTCCTATCTGATCGATTGCCCCTAGCGACGACACGCAGGGTCGAATTCGACGCCGGCGGTCCGCAGACGCTTGAGTGGCGTATCCCCCCTGGACGATCTCTTGAAGGCGTTGTCTTGGACGCAGAAGGTCAAGTCGTTGCGGGCGCGATGATTTGGCTCAGCAGGAGCGGCGTCACCCAGACCATTGATGTCCGCGACGTCGATGCTGTGCACCGAACAGGAGCTGTCGTCAGCGAGACTTGGGCAGATGATTGGGTTCGAGATGTCGTGTTGTGGCAGAAAGAGTACGGCGAAGAGCTAGCAGTGATCTTCTCCGAGCTAATGCCCAACTCGGATGAAACCGTCGAGTCGATTGCGTTGCGCAAGAAGTGGCTGGGCTCTTGGGCGATCTGGATGCACGAGTACCTAGTCGACATCGGAATGTGAAATGTGCCGTCCTACGCGTTGCTTGATGCTGAAGGGCGCCTGATCGGAAAGGCCGATTCGGAGATCATGGGGATGAACTTCCCGAATCGGCAGATGGACGAGTTCGAGGATGTGATCGCGCGTCACGTTAAATTGTGGCGCGCGTCATTTCTGCTTCGATCCTGAACCCAAGCGCCACTCTAACCCCAGCGCACAGCAATAACGCGCCGCACCCTCCGTCCCCCCCAGCCTGCTACGATTCCCCCGCGCAAATACCACACCACACTTCCCTTCCCGCAGGTGTGACCACCCCTCAGGTTCGCACTACAACGCCGTTCGGCTCTCGAAACACGGCCCACAGCCAGCATCTCGCCCAGAAGCTCTTCGCCTCGGCCTCACCCGACGCCTAGGTGTTTCG
>JBLFWN010000036.1:0-56833 GCA_047611405.1 Planctomycetota bacterium
CCCGATGAGCCCAACTTCGAGTTCGTCGACGGGATCAAGGGCGGCAACGTCCCGCGCGAGTACATTCCGAAGGTCGGCGACGGACTCAAAGAGTTCCATATCGGTGGCGGTCACTCCGGCATCCCGTTCGTCGGCACGAGAGCGACCCTCTACGATGGCAAGGCGCACGATGTCGATTCGAGCGAAATGTCCTTCCACGCCGCCGGGGTTTTGGCGTATCGCCAAGCCGTCGAGGGCAACACCGTTCTGCTCGAGCCCTACATGAAGGTCGAAGTCCGCGTCCCCGAGGAATTCCTCGGGCCGGTCGTCGGCGACTTGAACTCGCGTCGTGGTGAAGTCTCCGATGTCGACTCACAGGGCAGCGAGCGCATCGTCCGCTCGATGGTTCCCTTCTCTGAGATGTTCGCCTACTCCTCTGCCTTACGCGGCGCTACCCAAGGCCGCGGCTCTTACTCGATGGAACTCCACGAGTACCGCGACGTTCCCGCCGGCCTCGCCGCCAAACTCCGCGAAGAGTAATCCCGACCTAAGCTAGTCACCCACAAGAAGCCCGGCACGCCGGGCTTCTTCATATGGTGCCGGAAATTTTATCGCTGCTGAGGTCCGGCAAAGTGTCCAGCGCCGTATGACGCGAACGCCTGCCGAGGTGCGACAAAGTCTCACGCACCGTAAGATCTCCCCATGACTCAATCCGATACCGACCCGCCGCAAACGGCGCGCCGCCGTTGGAGCCGTGAGCTCGACACGCAAATCGACGGCTTGTCGCTCGCGAGCAGCGGGCCGATGCTGGTTCATGGCTACGATCCGCCGGCTGGCGGCAAGTGGATCGATGATGCCATTCCGGGCCGTTTGATCGCGCTCGACCGCGACGATGGCCAGCGGCTTTGGCAGTCGCCCTGCGAAGTCGGCTATGGGCGCGGATTCGGCGCCGGCGTCGACCCCGGGCGCGAGGTCATCCTGCTGGGTCCGGGCATCGATGGTCACCGCATCGTGCGCATGTCGATCTCGGACGGTGAACTTATCGGGGCAGGCGATATCCCCGCCTTCGATGCCGTCGATGTCGCCTCGGACTACTGTCTGTGCGTCACCGCAGGCGGAGTAACCTCCGTCGATGTCGAGAGCATGGCCAGTACATGGAGCTGGAGCCGGGAGGGCGAGCGCTACCACCTCGTCGCTCGCGAAGCCGATCAGGCCATTGTGGTGCACACCGATCTCTCGACTCGACTGCAGGGCCTGTTGCGCCTGGACGCAGAGACCGGTTCGTTCGAAGAGATGCTGATCGATGCCAACCAAACGCACATTTACGACCTGGCCATCACTGGGGATATCGTCATTTTCCTGGCGACCAATCTCGAGACGCTGATGCCGCCCGAGCTGGCCGCCGAGCTGGCGATGGAGACAGGGCAGGAGTCCAGTGACCCCAATGGAATTGCGATCGTCGCAACCCGATTGGACGGAAGTGCGGGTGATGCGCCCCTCTGGTACCGCATGTTGGGCGTAGATTCTGCGTCAGAAACTCAGATCGGCCTGCGGGCTGACAACGGAAAGTTGTACGTCGAGCGAGGGGCCTGGTTGGGCGCTTTCGACGCCCTGACAGGCCGTTTACTGGGCCGCTGGACGGTTCCTGGCCTCGATGAGCAGGTTGATTGGCGTGTAGCAGACGGCGCTGGACTGCTGGCCGAGGAAACCAGAGTCTCTCTCTTCGAGCTACCTGCTTGACCCTACCAGCGCGCTTGCAACAATCCCCGGATCATGGCTGACTCCAAAAGCACTGACGAGCAGGAACTCGACGCCGACGGGCTGATCATCCAGACATGGAAATGTCGCATATTGATCGTCCTTCCACCGGACGGTTTCGGCGATCAGATCCTGCGCTACATCCGCTCCTCGCTGCACAATATCGCGGTCGGGACCTTCGCGGTCTCCTCGCAGAGCGAAGAGTTGATCAAGGGCCGCCTTCAGGACGAGTTCCTGATCGACGGGCCTTTGGCTGATGCCAGCATGGACGACTTCGCCGGCCTGGTGATTTGCGGAAATGAGGGGCAGAACCCGCTCGCCACCGATCCCAAGGCCATCGAGTTGATCAAGGCAGCCGACACTGCCGGCAAAGTGATCTGCGGCTGGGGCAACTCTCTAGACGCGTTCACCAAGGCTGGAATCGTCAATGGCAAGCGCCTGACCGGTCCCGAGGACTTGGCAGCGGCCGCTCGCGCCGCAGGTGCCAAGTACAGCGGGCGTGAGGTTGCCTCTAACAAGAACCTATTGACCGCCCGCGACGAGAGCTCGGGTATGCGCCTGGGCCAGCTCCTGGTCGAGCACATCCGAATTTCAGAAATGGAAGACCGTCAGGCCCAATCCCTGGCTGGCACGGACAGCGGGCGCTTCCGCCGTCGCGCGCTGCTCGGGCTGGGGGTCTTGGTCGGCCTCGCTGTGCTCGCGAAGGTCACGATCGATTTATTCGGCAGTCTGCACGCCTCCTGAGACTGACGCACCCCGGCGATTCCAACGCCTGATACCATCTGGCTCGCGAGTCAGAATCCGTGCCATTCCTACCACTAGGCCGCCGCCGGGATGGCTTGACTCGCGTTATCATGTGCGGCCAATCCCACGAGATTCGGTCGAGGCAGACAGTCCTGCCCGACCCGATTCTTCGTCCAATCCAAGAGGGTGATCCAACGTGACCGCCACACTTATCAGTACAACTCTGGCAAAAGAGTTTTCGGTCCGTGTCGAGGCTATCAACCATATCTTCGACATGGTCGACGCCGGCTTAAGCGCGCCCTTCATCGGCCGCTACCGCCGCCATCTCACAGACGGTCTCACCGAAACTCAGGTGCGTCGTTTGCAAACGCGTCGCCTGGAGTTCGAGGAACTCGATCGTAGACGCGGAACAATCCTGCGTGCGCTCGAGCGCCCCGAAGGAGCGCAGGACTCGGTCCTCGATCCGATCCGCAGGTGCATGGATCGCTTCGAGCTCGAAGACCTGTTTGTTCCGCATCGCCGACCGGAGCCCGAAGTTCAACTCGCCATGGACCGTGGCTTGGGTGGACTCGCCGAAGACTTGCTGCGCGCTATTCCGGTTTCGGAACGCAAAGCGTCGAAGCCAAAGGGAAGAGGCCGGGACGATAAGGACGACAAGGCGAGTGCTGCCGATGGCGCGAGTGTTGCCGATGGCGCGACTGCTGCCGATGGCGCGACTGCGGCTGATGGCGCGACTGCGGCTGAGGGAGTTGACGTTGCAGTCGCTGCTACCGAAGCCGCGCCGGCGTCCGAAGCTTCGGATGCCACGCAGGTCGCCGCTGACGCGGACGCACAGCCCGCCAACGAACAAGAAGCACCCGCCGTCGAGGCTGCCACTGAGGCACCCGCAGCAGATGCGCCCGCAGACGTGCAATCTGCAGAAGCGGAAGGCGAAGCCGCACCTTCTGAGGCTGAAGCAACGGCTGAAGCAACGGCTGAAGCAACGGCTGAAGCAACGGCTGAAGCCGAAGCAGCGGTTGAAGCTGAAGCAACAGCGGAGGCCGCCGTACCCGCACCTGATCCGGCACCTGCCGCAGCGGAGGAAGCGACCGATGCTCCGACCGACGCTGCGCCTGAAGCGCCGACCGAGAAGGAAGCAGTCGTAACAGAGCCCGCACCGAGCGCTGAAGGCGATGCGGCTAGCAAGCCTCCTGAGTTCGCGAAGGTCGAGGCCTCTAGCAAAGCCAGCAACAAACCCTCCGCCAAGGATGCAAAAGCACCCGCGGTTGAAGGTCCGACGATCGAACTGTCCGCCGTCGGAGGTTTGCCGACCAAGGTGACGATCACGCCGGCGCTGGCCAAGTTGTGCGAGCCCTACGTCAACCCCGACAAAGGCATCCACACTGAAGCCGAAGCCTTGACGGGCGCTGTGCGGATTCTCTCCGACCAGCTCGGACGCAACGCGAATCTGCGTGGAGTGGTCCGTCGCATGATGTTGAAGCGCGCCAAGCTGCGCGTTCGCCAACTGGTCGAAGGCAACAAAGCCGGGCGCCACAAGCCGCTGATGAAGATCAATCAGCCGCTGCCTCAAGTGCAGGGTCATCGCTTACTAGCGATCCGTCAGGCGCAGAAGGAACGTGTGCTGAGCACGATGATCGAGCTCGATCCGGAAATCGCTTTGCCGAAAGCGCGCGGTTCCATGGGGAAGCACACGCGGCCCGAGTACGAAGGCCTCTTGAGTGCGATTGCGAAGAATGCGCTTGAGGTGCGACTGATTCCGGTCGTCGAGGCCGACATCCGGCTCGAGCTCAAGGAGCGCGGCGACGCGGAGGCCTTGCGCTTCCTATCGCAGCACTTGCGTCAGGTCTTGTTGACTCCCGTCTTCGGTCAGAACGCGGTCATCGCGGTCGACGTGAATGCGAAGGGTGATTGGACTCTCGCTCGTTTGAATGCAGACGGCCAAGTCGAGCACATGGCGCGTATCGATCTGGCGGACAAGGATGACGCTGCGATCGGTGCCGAGCTTCACGCGTGCTTGGGTGAAGACCCGCCGCGCGCGATCTGTGTCGGTCACGGCAAGGGCGCACGCGCTGCGGTCTCGAAGCTACGTGCCGTGCTGAAAGCGAACGGCGATCCGTTGACGGTTGCGGTCGTCAACGAGTCTGGTCTCTCCAGCTACGCGAACTCCGAGCTAGCGCGTAAGGAATTGGCCGAAACTACCGTGCCGCAACGAATGGCGATCAGCCTCGGGCGCCGTTTCCAGGACCCGATGGCCGAGATCTTGAAGGTCGACCCGCGCCACTTGGGTTTGGGGTCGGAACAAGGCCTCGTCAGCAAGGCGAACGCGCGACGCATGTTCGACGAGACCATCGAATCGTCGCTCGCTTTCGTCGGTTGCGATGTGAACAGGGCTCCGATGTCTGTGCTTTCGAGGCTGCCTGGCCTCGATGATGCGACGGCGAGCAAGATCATCGCGCATCGCGAACAACAGCCGTTCACGACACGTGATCAGTTGCGTGGTGAAGGCTTGTTGAGTGAGGCGCAGTGGACCAGCGTGGTTGCATTCTTGCGCATCCCTGGTGCTCCGAACCTGCTCGATCGCACGAGTCTGCACCCGGAGCAATATAATCTGTGCCGCCGCATTCTGGAAGACGCGGGCGGAAGCGTAGAGGAGAACCTGGGCAAGCCCGGGATCACCAAGGGCCTTCGTCGGGCACAGTTCGATATTGACGAATCGACCTGGCGCGACTTGATGCGCGAGCTGTCGTATCCCGGTCGCGATGCACGCATGCGCTTGCAAAAGCCTGAGCTGCTCGAGCCTGATTCAGATGCATCGCGTCTGGTCAAGGACCGGGTCGTCGAGGGCTTCGTGACAAACGTCGCGAGCTTCGGTGCCTTTGTCGATGTCGGCTTGCCGAACGACGCGATGATCCACATCTCGGAAATTTCGAACCACTACGTTCGAGACGCACGCGAGCTGCTGGCCATTGGTCAAATCGTGCGCGCCCGTATCCAAGAAGGAACCGGACCGCGTTTGGCACTGTCGCTGAAGAACGTGCCGCGCCCCGAACGCGCGCCGCGTCCTCCGCGCGGTTCCGGCGGCCGTGGCCGAGGCGGTGGCGGTGGCGGTGGCCGCGGTGGTCGTGGCGGTGGACGTGACCGAGATCGTCAGCGCGAGGATTCGGGAGATCCGAACATGCGTGCCCGCCGGGATGGCATGGCGGGTGCTCGTCGCTCCGGCGGCCCTGGTCGTGGTGGCGGACGCGGCGGTCCGCGCGGCGGGCGTGATCGCGATGGTGGCGGTCGACGTGGTGAAGAGCGGATCGGCCGCGATGAGCGGGTCTTGCTCGACAGCGTGAACAAGGAAGCCCATAAGGATGTCGTCAGCCCCTTCGCGGCCTTCTTCAAGGACAAGCAGGGCGATGCTCCCGAGACGGAGTCGGACAAGTCCTAGTAGCTAGCAAAGCACTCTGATGCTCTACAAAGTAAGCCCGGGCGATCGTCTAAAGACGATCGCCCGGGCTTCTTGCTTGGAGCCGTTCGATTGGTGGCTCGCCAGCGCCGTCAGCTTGGCGGATTGTTCTGGATCTCGTCCGGCGGCAACAGCCTGAGTTCGCTCGGACCTCTGCCCGCAGGCTTATCGTCTCCGAGCCTGCCTGCTTGCGTAGGCGCTCTTGGATGATCCGGTGACAGGATCAGCCCGCCCGTGCCGGTCATTTCTTCTGTCCCGTCGTCGATGATGACTTCGAAGGGCAAGGCGGCTTGCGTTTCCTCGAAGGCCTCGATGCTCGGAGCCTCGTTGACCTCGGCGCTCGGGAAATCGTCGAGTAAGCCGAGATCGCTGTCGATGCTTTCCGTGATCGAATCGGTCGGGCTGTCCGCGAACACAGGTTCAACCGTGGGCTCGACAGCGTAGGTGACTACTGGAATCGGCGCCGGAGCTTCGGGCGCGACCTCAGGCTGGAGGAAGGCAGTCTCGTCTTCGAGGCTTACGACTACTTCGAGGTCATCCAATCCGGGCGCGGGCTCTTCGATGTGCGGGCGCGATGCCAATGATGGTGAGGGTTGGCTCGCGGGAATCGTCCCCGGCTCGGGAGCTTCTCCTTCGAGTGCCTCATAGACATAGTTGCCGAGCTCGCGCGTCATCTCCTCGATGCTCTCTTGCAAGTAGTCTCGACTGGCTTCGATGATGCCTGTGGTTTCGAAGATGCGCTCTCCTACGGCAGTCGTACCTTGCTCGACCTTATGGTCGACGCGTTCGCCCAGCTGATCCAGGCTGGCTGCCAAACGGAAGAGCGCGTTCTTTTCGTCCGCGGCATCGCGGCTTGTGCTGTCGCGCAAGTCGGCCACCATCTTGCTGACGGCAAGCATCTCTTGACGCAGCAGCGTGTCTTCGTCGCGCAGCTCTTTGATGCGACTCTGCATCTCGCGCAAGCTGGCATCGACCTGCTCCAAGTCGTGCTCGACCAGGCCGGGCTCGAGGATCGTGCGTGTGTGGCGCACCTGATAGCCGGCCAGGCTTCCCAGGCCGATCATGATCAAGCCGCCCATCATCAGCAGGTCTAGGCTCACGCCATAGCCGACGATCATCTCGGCGACGGGAACTATTTCGGTCGCATAGGTGGGCCCGATGGCCAAGACCGGACCTCCAATCGCGAATATGATCCCGAACAGGGTCATCAACGTGGCCCCGATGGGGCGCCTCACGTCAGGAGTCTCGGGTGCAAGAATGCCTGCCGCCGGATCGAATTTGTCTCTCGAATTCATGCCACTTAGCTTGGGGCCACTGGGTTCAGCCGTCCTTCGGATGGCTGCTCGACCGCCATCTGCTGGCGCGAGTGAAATTTACTCACGCTTCACCGAGAAGTTCGAACCGTGGAGGGGGCAGTCTTGAGTCGTTCTCGTGATAGTGATCGGAAGGGGGGCTCAGGGATCGGGAGGCTCTGAGGTAAGCTCTTGGCTCGGCCCTCCTGCCAGGAACCAGGCCGCGGCCGCGCCGGAGCCGGGATCGACCATCGGTCCCCCTTCTAGCGCCCTCCGCGCGACCTCTTTCCTCCTTCGTGTATCGAAGGAGGGGCTCGGCAATCGGGCGGCCCTCATCAGAATGCCGAGCATCAAAGGAACTCCGGTTGGACCCGGCCTGGGAATGGGCCCGCTCCATGTCGTTCGTGCCCACACGGGTGAGATTCCGACGTGGACCATTCGCGATTCCGGAGTCGAACGAGAAATCGGGCGCCTGAGCGCTGCCATCGAGGAGGCTTCGAGCCGACTCGAGCGTCAGCAGGAACTCGTGCGCCAGAGCTCCGGCGAACGCGAAGCAGGCATCTTCGCGGTCCATCGCATGATCCTCGAGGACCCGAACGCAAAGCAAAAAGTCGAGGACACGATCCGCGATCAGCGCATCAACGCTGAGACGGCCGTCGACAGTTTGATTCGGGATCTGTCGGCCACGATGAGCAGGCTCGAGGGCGATACCGTGCGCGACTATGCGTCCGATGTCGCCGATCCTTGGAATCGCGTCATGGACGTGTTGCTGCAGCGCGAGCAACGCGATTTCGTGGCGACGGGTGAGCGCGTGGTCTTGGCGGCGGCTGAACTGACGCCGCAAGTCGCGACTTGGTTACCGCGCGAGCGAATCTTGGCGATCGTGGCCGAGACGGGTGGGCGCTTCTCTCATGGAGCCGTCCTGGCGCGCTCCTTCGGCTTCCCGTGCGTCGTCGGTTGCCCGAACCTGCTGGCACGACTCGAACAGGGCATGCAAATCCTGGTCGATGGCGATGGGGGAGTTGTCGAACTCGACCCGGACGAAGCAGCCATCGCGCAGTTTGAAGTCCGTCAACAGCGTCGCGCCGAACGCCTGACACGACTGAAGTCGACGGCTTCGCGTGAAGCCTGTACTCCCGACGGTCGCCGGCTCGAGGTCTGCGCCAATCTGGAGAGTCTGCTCGACCTAAAGACCTTCGACCTCGATATCTGCGACGGCGTTGGTCTGTTGCGGACCGAGTTCTTGTACATGGAGCGTCCGCACTTCCCATCCGAGGAAGAGCAGTTCCGCATGTACCGGCGCGTAGTCGAGGAGATGAAGCCCAAGCGGGTCGTCATTCGCACGCTCGACATCGGCGGCGACAAATGTCTCCCGTACTTCCGCACTCCGGCAGAGAACAATCCGCAGCTTGGTTGGCGAGGGCTGCGAATCACGCTGGAGTGGCAGGACCTACTGCGTGTTCAGTTGCGCGCAGCTTTGCGCGCATCGACTGCAGGTAGCCTGGGCATTCTGTTGCCGATGGTCACTTCGATCGAAGAGATCCGCGCAGTGCACGAGATCTTCCGCGACGTTCGTTCGCAGCTTGTCGAACAAGGCTACGAGGTAGCCGAGGATGTACCGGTCGGCATGATGATCGAGGTGCCCTCGACGATCTTCACGTTGGAGGAGATGGTGCAGGAGGTCGATTTTGTCAGTGTTGGAACGAACGATCTGACGCAGTATCTGCTTGCGGTCGACCGCGACAATACGCGTGTCGCTCGCTTGTACGAGCCTGAGCATCCCGCCGTCATTCGTGCTCTAGCCCAGATTGCTCGCATCTGCAACGAGGCGAATACGCCTTGCAGCGTGTGCGGCGAGTTCGCGGGCGACGAAGCGAACGCGCTCTTGCTGCTCGGAATGGGATACACGAGCGTTAGCGTTTCCCCGAACTTTCTGACCGAGGTGCGAGCTGCGATTCAGCACTACCTTGGCAGTGAGGCGGATGCGTTGGCAAAACGGGTCGTGTTGTGCATCACGGTCGAGGAGGTTCAGCGCGAGCTCAGCGCAGTCCGAGACGGCTTGCATGCGCGAATGTTACGAGTCGGAATCCCCGAGAGTACTGGGGACGAGACTGCGCTGCCCTCCCTCGACGGCGGGAAGACAGCATGAGTTAGTAAGCTGCATTCGCCTTGTTGCACGATCTGTTCTCAATGCCCCTAATCCTGGCCGCTTGGTACACTGCATTCTCAATTACGCATTTGATCTTGGAGGAGAAACGTGCAAATTCCATGGGGTGACGAACAGTCATCGACCCCCCGACGAGGACGCTGGTCGCAGGCTGAGATCGCTCGCTTCAAAGACATGTTTGGTCTGCGAGATGAGAACAGCATTGCCCGGGAGCTGAACCGATCCGTCGCGAGCATTCGCAAGATGGCGGACACGGTCTTTGAAGGGCCTGTGCGAACGGGTCCGTGGGAGCAAGCAGAGATCGACCGTCTGAAGTCGTACTTGGGTGCCGCGCCCAATGCGACGGTCGCGCTCATCTTGGCGCGTCCCTTGGCCGAGGTCGAGGTGCGCATCGATGAGTTGAGCAAAATCAAACTGACGGGCCGCTGGACTCAGGAAGAGATCAGCGATCTGAAGCGGCTGTATGGCACTCGGACGGACAATAACCTGGCAGTCGTCTTCGGGCGGCCTGTGGAGTCGATTCGTTCAATGGCGACCAAGCTCTGCATCGCGAAGGACAAGGCATTCCTGCGTCGAGGCAACAAGGGCGAGATGTCGGTTCAGATGCCGCGTTGGAAAGAAGAGGAACTCGCAATCTTGCGTGAGTCCTACCCCAACACATCGAACCTCGATATCGCCAAGCAGCTGGACCGCTCGGTCAAGAGTGTCGTCTCGAAGGCGCACAACATGAAGCTGAAGAAGGACCCCGAGCGCTTGCGCGAGATGGGACGTGAGAACGTCAGCCTGCGCTACAAACGCCGCGGTTCGTGACGCCGTATGCCGGAATGGCTGCGTGTCGGACAAGCGTCACCAAATACGCTCCGCATGCAGCGTGCACGCGCCCATCTGGTCTTCGACGATTCCGGTGATGCACAGCGGACCGAAAGAGTTCAGGTACTCCCCGTCGCGACGATAGGTGTCAGGGAACAGCACGACTTCGGCCAAACCGCTCTCGTCTTCCAGCGTCAGAAAGCGCATCAACTCGCCCTTCGATGTGCGTACTCGTCGCGTCGCTGCCGGCCAGCCGCGCAGCGTAATGCGTCCACCGCGATAGTGGCGCAAGCGACCGCAGGGTGTCGGGTTGACCGGGCGTAGGTCAGCAGCTTCGACCGCTGGGGCGCTCACAATACGGTGTCGCACACCTTGTTGTTGCCCGGTCAATTCCCGGGGGTCGCAACCCACCGAATCGTTCGACCGCTGGTGGGTTGCAGCCCCCGGGGACTGACCGGGCAACAACAAGGTGTGCGACACCGTATTGTCGTTCACCGATTGGCTGCGCGAAAAGAAGCGTCCGTGTACGGGCAACATTCCGTTTCCGAAGCGGCGTCGAATGCGCTCTTCGCCCTCGCACGGAAAGAGCTGCACGGGGTGAGAATCGATCGTCAGGCCCAGCAGGTCGAACTCGAGTCGTCCCATCTCGAGCGGGCTGGGGTCGGGTAGGCGCGGCAACGCCAGGGCCGGTGCGGGCGGTTCGGGGAACAGCATCGCGCTCTCCCCGACTTTCAAATCTGCGCCGGTGATGCCGAGTCCCTTGCCGCTCCAGCCTTCAGCGCGAGCACGCGCGTGCTCGATCGGATCCAGCTGGCCTGAGGCGCGCCGGCAAGCCGCGAGTTGATCAGGGTCGAGCCCGCGTTCGCCGGCTTGGGCACGCGGCGCGCGCAGTTGCTGAGTGCGCAGCAGGTGCAAGCGCCAGGCCAGCTCGGGGCGCGTGCGATCGAAGGAATCAAGCGCTCCGCATTGGATCAGGTTCAGCGCTTCGTCCGTGTGCAACTGCGTGCGCTTCAACAAATCGGGCAGCGAGAGATAGGGGCCGGCACTCTCGCGGCTCGCGACCAGACGATCGAGGCTGTGCTGGCCGAAGCCTTTGACTTGCGACAAGCCGACGCGCAAGGCTGCGTTGTCGCCGATCCACTCGACCGTGAAGCTGGCGCTGCTCTTGTTGATGTCGGGTCGCAGGATGCGGACACCGAGCCGACGCGCCTCTTCGATATAGACCCGTTGCGGGTAGTAACCGGTGTAGCTCGCCAAGAAGGCGACCATGTAGATCGCCGGGTGGTGTGTTTTTAGCCAAGCGGCGCGGTATGCGATGCGTCCATAAGTCACGGCGTGTGCTTTGCAAAATGCGAAGGAGCTGAAGTTCGCGATCAACTCCCACAGTTGTTCCGCTTGCTCCGCTTCAGCCTCTGCTTCCGCGCCGGCGCGGCGCGCGCAGCCGTCCAAGAAACGTTCGCGCAACTTGGCAAGAGCGTCTCCGCGGCTTTTCTGCAAGGCGCGCCGTAGTTCATCGGCTTCGGCCAGCTCCATGCCCGCTACGCGGGAAGCGGCTTGCATCACGTCCTCTTGATAGAGCATGACGCCGAAGGTGTCCCACAACACATCGACCAGCGCGGGATGCGGCGGCGTTGGGTCTTCGAGCCCGCGGAAGCGTCGGATGTAGGCATCCTTCATACCCGAACCCGCGGGCCCGGGGCGGATCAGCGCGATGGCTTGGATCACTGCATCCATGTCGGCCGCACCGGTCTGTTGCAGCAAGTTGCGCATGCCCGGCGATTCGATCTGGAAGCAGCCCAGCGTGCGCCCTTCGCGCAAGCTACAGGCCGTTGCTGGATCACGCTCGTCGATCGCTTCGAGGTCGATCGGCACACCGCGTTTGGCAAGCATGCGACAGCTGTCGTCCAGCACGGTTAACGCGCGGTTGCCGAGCAGGTCCATTTTGACAAGTCCGATCGCCTCGACGCCGTTCTTGTCGAGTTGTGTGACGATCGGTCCCTTGGCCGCGCGCTGACAAGCGACGAGGTCGCGAATCTCCCCCGGCGCGACGACAACACCGCCCGGATGCAGGCCGAAGTGGCGCGGCACATCGAGCAGACGCGCAGCAGACTGCATCGCGTTCGTGAAGCGCGCATCATCGAA
The DNA here is from genome assembly GCA_047611405.1 of Planctomycetota bacterium. Lineage (GTDB taxonomy): Bacteria > Planctomycetota > UBA1135 > UBA1135 > JBLFWN01. The sequence continues at coordinate 12,344 of JBLFWN010000036.1, forward strand.
AGGGAAGTGACGCGCCTCGGGGATGGAGCGCAGCGAGGCCGCGATCGGATTGTCGTACGGCACGGAGGGGGAAGCTGGACCAGTTCTACTCGCCGGCACGCTGTCTTGTGTGGCAGCTGGATGTCCAGTGCTTCCCGCGCCCGTCCCCTGGGGTGACTCGTCGAAATCGGCAGGCTCGCTATCCGATCGCAAAGAAGCCTCCGCGGCCGGCTGCGCGTGCCGCGGCGTGGAGTTCTCGTTGCGCTCTTCAGCCTCCTCTTCGGCCGGAGTACCTGCGTAAGGTTGTGGAGGAAACATCGGCAAGCGACGCGACCATCTGCCGATCTCCGCCGGTGGAATGCCTTGTACCAATGCAGCTTCGCGAAAGGCCGAGCGCATACCGAAGCGGTTCAGCGTGCAGATCATCGCGGTGCGTTCTGTGCCAAAGAGCTTGTACACATGCTCGAGCACTTCGTCGCGCCGGCGCCAACAGAAGTCCAGATCGATGTCGGGCCGATCGCGACGTTCGGGATTCAAGAAGCGCTCGAACGGCAGGCGGTAGCGAAAGGGATCCGCGTCGGTCAGCGCCAAGCAGTAAGCGACCAGACTGTCCGCAGCCGAGCCGCGGCCGACGCATGGGATGCCCTCGTCCTTCGCGAAGTTTGCGATACGGTCGACGAGCAAAAAATAGGGCGCGTATCCGAGCTGATGGATGACCGACAGCTCGTAGTCGAGGCGGCGCAAGACCTCGGGCCGCAACGGGCGATAGCGTCGGCGTGCGCCATCGAAGGTCAGCTGGCACAGCTTCGAGTACGCGCTCTCGTCAGCATCCAATTCGATCTCGGGAAAGATCACGCCACCGAGCGGTGGTGTGTAGCGACAGGAGTCAGCGATTAGGACTGTGCGCAGCACCGCACCGGGCAGCACCGCACCGGGCAGCACCGCACCGGGCAGCACCGCATCCGGCAGCACCGCATCCGGCAGCACCGCACCCGGCAGCACCGCACCCGGCCGTGGGGCACCTGAGCCTTTGCGTTTCGTCTCATAGCGCGCGCGCAAAGCCCCCTGTGCAGCTGCGAACGGGCCCGGAACATCGGGCAGTTGGGCGTAGGCGCTGCACATCTCCTCGAAGGACATCAAATGGCCGGGCTCGCTGGCCAACCATTCGTTCGGTAGTTGCGACAGCAATGCGTTGTGCTTGATCGCGACGCGAACGCGATGCTCCGGTGCGTCGCTCGCAAGCGCCCAATAGACATCGGGTACCGCGACGGTGGCGACACCGATCGCGCGCGCCGCGTCGATCAAGCTTGCTGCCGGCACGGGGCGGCCCGGGTCTGGCGTCTTGCTCGCTTGCAAATCCTCGAGTGAGAGCGGCGAGTTGTCCTCTGCACTGCTTGCTTCGACAGCGGGATGTGGAGCGGAAGCCAGATGCGTGTTGCGTGCCCGCCCATGCACAGAGCGCGGGTCGCGCTGCGAGCCAAGCCGCAAACAGCTGGGCGCAATCGCCGCGAAGAGCTGCGTCTCGGACAGGCGCCCAAAGAGCTCCAGCAACAAGCGCGGATGATCGACGAGGAAGACGAGCCCTTCTTTGTGAGCGACGAGAGTCTGCACGAAGTCGAGCGGCCATTCGTCGTCTTCGAACTCGTCATCCTCGTCATCGCCTTCTGCCTGTGCCGAAGGCGAAGCCGCGCTCTTCTTTTGCGTGCTTGGGAGTCCGAAGCCGCCTTCCGTAACACCCTCCGGCAGGTGCTGCCACGTGACGAGCCGGCACATATTGCGGTAGCCCTGCTCGTCTTTGACCAACACGATCACGCGCCCTTCGCCACCAGAGCGATCCGAGAGCTCGGCTCCGACGATCGGGCGCACTCCCTCGGCTTCGGCGGCCTCCAAGAAGTCGGTCAAGCCGGCCACGTTGTCGACATCGGTCAGCGCCAGCGCCGGAAGGCCCAACTCGCGCGCACGGCGCACGAGAACGGCCGGAGAATCGACGCCGGTCAGGAGGGAGTGGTAGCCGTGGGTGCGGAGGGGGACGTACATGGGCCGCACCTCACGCGCGGGGCCCAATGTTAGCGCGAACCCTAACGAATACCTAACTAGGTTCGAGGATTTGGAGCCTGTACCCCGCTAGCGGCCTCCAAACGTGGTCCGACCGAACGACTCGCCGCCCGGCCGGTGGGGATTGGGTGGGCCCGGGCCCTCACGCGGGCAAGCAATCATCGCGCAGTTTGGGGAGCTGCGCTCGCGCCGATCCCAACCGTTCAGAAGCCACTGTCCGCGGCCTCTTCCAACTCGAGGATGAAATCCTCGGAGCGCACCAGGTCCCGCTCGAGTGGAACTCGCAACTGTTCCTGTCCAGGAGCGTGGATGTCGGTCAGCTCGAGTTCATCGAGGCGGATCAAAGCGCGCTCGAAACTGATGCGCGATTGGGTGGCCTGGACCAGTCGACGTTCAGCGGAGTCTTTGCTGCGTGACGAGAGTCCATATTGGATGCCGCCCATGATTGCGTCGGCGATGATCATGTCGACCTGCGCTTCACCGTTGTCGGGTGATGTATTCACGAGCGCTTCGAAGTCGGTGTAGGCATCACGCATCAAGATGCGCGCTTCGTCGAGCCTCCGCATGCTTGCGAGCAATTCGGCCGTAGCTCGACGTGCGATTCCCAAGCCGCGGCGGGCCATTGCGTTGTTCGAGTCGAGCGCGAACACGCGCGCTTTGATTGCGACCGCTTCGCGATGGCGTTCGAGGCCTGCCTCGGGATCTCCGTCCATGGCCAGTGCGTAGCCGATCTCAGTCGTCACGACGCCCAGGTTACGCAGGCTCTCGACATTGGCGGGATCATTCTCGGACAGCCATTGGAAGTGAGCGACCGCGCGCGTCAGTGTTTCGATCGCTGCGCGAGCCTGGCCCACTTTGGCTTGTTGTCTGCCTTGAGCGTGCAGCGCTGCGCCCAACACGACGCGTGCCTGCATGTCACCCGGTGACTGCGCGACCCAGGACTCCATCATGTCCATCATCTCGGCGCGTAGTTGCTTTGCTTCTTCGAGTGAGGCTGGGCTCGCATCGCGTTCGAGCAAACCGGCCAGATCCGAAATGGCGTTCGCGAGCACGTGGTGACTTGGCGCGTTGCGCATGTCGGCCGCTATGGCGCGCGCGGCTTCGACTTCAGCTCGTCGATGCACTGTGGCTTCGGCCGGTCGCCCGAGCGTCTCGAGGTGACTCGCGAGGCGCGAGGCGACTTCACGGCTCGCGATGGTCCATTCCATCGCATCGGTGAAGGCATCCGGTTCGGAAGCTTGGCTGATGGACTGAGCGGACTCGTAATGTTCGAGGGCATCGGAGGCTGCTGCTCGTTGCAGTGCATTATCACCCATGCGAATCTCGAGCCTGCACTCCAGGATCGAAACGAAGGCGCTGCGAGCGCTCTCTGCGAGACCTTGAACGAGGGAACGCGCGCGCGCGAAACTCTCGCGTGCCTGCTCGCTTTGGCCCAAGTTGTCCGTTCCTAGCCCACCTTGCAGATCCCCCAAGCGCAAGTAGCCGTGAGCGAGTTCGATCTGTAGCTGAGCATCATCGTCGGCTTCATCAGTCAGGCGTTCTAGGTACTCGAGCGCAGTCGCCGCCATACGTTCGCGCGCAGCAGTCTTGCCCGGGCCCGATTCGAGCTCGGCATCGGCCTCGAACAGGAAGACCTTCGCCAAGTCGTGCACTTGCGAGAAGCGTCGCTCGGCACGCTCCGATGCTTGATTCGCACGCAAATACCAGAGCGAGCTGACAACCAAGCCCGTGATGAGCGCAAGTATTGCCGCGGCCGACAATGCGACGGCCAGCCAATTGCGCTTCAGGAACTTTGCGCTGCGATACAGGGAACTGCCACGCCGCGCGAGCACGGGCATGCCAGTTAAGTGACGCTCGATGTCCTCCGCCAGCTCCTTCGAGGTTGAGTAACGTCGCTCCGGTTCCTTCGCGAGGGCGTGTAACACGATGTTGTCGAGATCGCCCATCAGCCGCCCGCGCAACTTGCTTGGGTTCGTGTTGCGCCGTTGCGCTAGTTCTTCGGGGGTGACCTCGGTTACATCCTTGCCGTCGCCCTTCGCGCGCGTCTGCGATTTGGTTACGACCTCGCTGGGACGCTGCGGCTCCTGCTCGAGCACGATCCGTTCGAGTTGATGCCTGGGCTGTCCCGTAAATTCGTGCGGCTGGCGCCCCGTCAACAAGCGGTACATCAGGACGCCGAGCGAATAGACATCGCTGACGATGGTCAGCGGCTTGCCAGCCAGCTGCTCGGGACTGGCGTACTCGGGTGTCAACCACGCGGCACCAGGCGCTGTCATATCCTGGCCGGCGCTGTCGTCGCTAAGCACCTTAGCGACACCGAAGTCGAGCAGCTTGACTTGGACATCAGGCGTAACGAGAACGTTGTTCGGCTTGATGTCGCGGTGCACAACCAAGTGCTGGTGCGCATAGTGAACCGCTTCGCAGACAGCTTGGATCAAGCGCAGGCGAACGCCGGTACCGAGTCGGGCCTGATCGCAAAACTGATCGATGGGCACACCATCAACGAGCTCCATGACCAGGAAGGGTTGCCCGGTCGGGCTGATGCCACCGTCGAGCAGGCGTGCAATGCCGGGATGCTCGAGACCGGCCAACACTTGTCGTTCGAGGCGAAAGCGCCGCAGGATCTCGTCCGAGTCCATGCCGCGCTTGACGAGCTTGATCGCGACTTCTTTTTCGAACACGTCGTCAGCGCGTACTGCGCGGAAGACATGCCCCATCCCGCCCGCCGCAATCGGCTCGCGCAATTCGTAGGAACCGAGCCGCTCGCCCGCTCGACTTTGCCTGCTCCCGAGCGCATCGATCCATTCGCTATGAGCGGGTGGCTCAAGGTCGAGACTGACCGTGTCGCCTTCCAGCATCGCCGCGACCGCTTCCGCAGCCTCAGGATCGCGCTCGCGCAGCCCGTCTAGCCACTGGCTGCGTTCGGCGGATGCAAAGTCCATGGCCTCCTCGACTAAGGAGCGGACGTGTTTCCAGCGTTCGGGGTCCACGCGGCCAGACTACCACGCGCGCAGCCGCAGCTCCGAGTGAGTCCGGCGGACCGCTAGGCTTGGAGGGTAGCTTAGGACCGGAACAGGACCTCTTCGCGTCGGAACTGGTAGATCGCGAACAGCACGCAAGCTCCAGCCAGCAGGGCACACGACCCAAAGGTCAAGGCGTAGTAACCCCAATGCGTCTCGCCCTTCAGGAAGTCCTTCGACAGCATGCTGACGTTGACTAGCGGGATCGCAGCCACGCGCCAGCTCATTTCCATCGTCGGCAGCATCGGTGCCATGGCGGGCAGGATCAGAATGAACTGCAAGGGTGTGATGTAGTTCTGTGCTTCCTTGAACGATCGCGCGTAGATCGAGATCGCTAAGAAGATGCCAGCGAAGGCAGCGGCCGGAGGGATGGCCAGAAGGGCTACGGACAACACGGTCGTCGGTGCCAGCTGCAAGTCGAGCTGCTGCATGAGCTGTTCCGGCGCGATGTACTGGATCGACAATGAGATCGACGCCACACCCAAAAAGGCAGCCGTCAGTGCGGTCGTCAGGATCACCAGGAATTTGCCGAGCGCGATTTGCGTGCGTGTCATGGGCGACAGCACCAAGGTCTCGAGCGTTCCGCGCTCCTTCTCACCGGCACCGATGTCGATCGCGGGGTACATGCCACCCAGGAACGCGAAGGCAATGATGATGTAGGGCAGGATGGCGCCGATCGCGGAGAGTGCACGTTCGGACTTGCTGGCGACGTTGGTTCCACTCGCGAGCACGACAGGGTCGATGAAGGCCGGTTTGATGTCGCGTGCCTTCAAGCGTGCGCTGACGACCTTGCCCTCGATGCGATCGAATACCGCGCGCAGACGATCGCGCGTCTCGTTCGAGAGGCGCACGGTCGAGTCGTGCAGCAGCTGAATCTCGAACTGCTCTTGATCGTTCTCGATGATGCTGCCCGTGCCGCCTGGGATGACGAGGTAGCCATCGATGCGCTTATCCTTGATAGCCGTGGCGGCAGCGCTGGCAAAGGGCAACGCGCGCGCGGCCTCGTCCAAGGACAAGGTGTAGTCCTCACGTACGGGCCCCTCGAGCTGACTCGGATCGATCCACTCGATCAAGCCTAGACCCTTGAAGACGACGCGGTACAGGTCGAGTGCTTCCTCGAGCAACTCCTCCGGCGCCTCAAAGTCTTCGGGCATATCCTCCATACCCTGCGACATGTCGCTCTTCGTGACACCCGACTCGACATCCTCACGCGCCTTGGATGCCATCTCGCGCGCCCAAGTCTCGAATGCAGCTGCATCGGTGAAGACTTCGTCGGGCGTGTCGGGCAGCTGGGCTGCGTGCTCAGGCGCCATCAAGGCCTTGACGAAGGGAGAGCGCGCCATGCGCAGGCCCTTGGCCATTGTGCTGTCCAAGAACCACATGTGCACGAGCTCGCGATACGCAGCGTGGCTGGCATCGTCCGCTGCGATCTTGACGGTCTCGACGGCTTGCTTCTGTTGCATGCGCGCCATCAGCTTGCTCAAGCCACCGATCAAGATCGGCGTCGCCAGTGTCGGCACCAGCAACATGAAGATCAGCGTGCGCCGGTCGCGCAAAGTGTCGAGCAAGTCCTTGCGATAGATCGTTCCAATACCAGCCATCAGTTCACCTCTCCGATTAGGCGCACGAAGGCCTCGTCCAGATCTTGGTCGTAGCCCGCCCGTAGTTCATCGGTCGTGCCGCAGAAGTGCAGCTTGCCCTGGTGGACAATGCCGACTCGATCGCACAGCTTTTCGACTTCCGACATGATGTGTGTCGAGAAGATCACGGTGCGACCTTCCTCACGGCAGCTCTTGATGAAGCGGACAATCGTTCGGCTGGTCAGCACATCCAATCCAGCCGTTGGTTCGTCGAAGACCATCACGGGCGGCGAGTGGATCACCGTGCGCGCGATGTTGACTTTTTGCCGCATCCCGGTCGACAGCGCGTCGCAGTTGCGATCCAAGAAATCCTTCATGTCGAAGGTCTCGGCCAAGGTCTCGGTACGTTCCGCAATTACCTCCGGGCTGAGTCCGAACAGCGTGCCGAAGTACGTCAGCACCTCACGCGCGCTCAAGCGTCCGTACAAGCCGGTGTTGCTCGACAGGAAGCCGATCTTCTTGCGCACCGCTTCCGCCTCGCTCGAGATGTCATGGCCCATCACGCTGCCGCTACCACTCGTCGCCTTGAGTGCGGTCGAGAGGATGCGTAAGCAGGTCGTCTTGCCGGCACCGTTCGGACCCAGCAGGCCAAAAACTTGCCCGGGTTCGCAGCGGAAGCTGACATCCTGCAACGCGGTCACAGATTTGCCGCGTTTGCCTTTGTAGGTCTTACCGAGAGCGGTGACTTCGATCACGTGATGAGTGCTTGGGGGGAGATGAGGCGCGGGGGGCGGAATCCGGCAAGGCTACGAGCAACTCGCGTGGATTATTCGTGAGAGTTGCGTTCTATCGCGGGCGCGGCTTGGCCGGCAGATACTGACGCGGCCACTGCATGTCGGCGTAGTCGTAGTCTATGGAGGCCTGCAAGCTGAGGTGCGGATGGATCAAGTGGGGGCGAGCCAACGCGCATAAATCCGCGCGTCCCGCAGCGAGCACGGTGTTCGCGTGATCCGCTCCTTGAATGCCTCCGACAGCCATGACCGGTCCGCCAGTCTCATGCCGAATAGCCTCAGCCATGGGCACCTGATACATACGGCCATAGACGGGGGCGGACTCGGGCGAGTTGCCGGCCGATGAGACATCGATCAGATCGCAGCCTTCCGCCTGGAAGGCGCGCGAAATCGCAACCGAATCTGCGACGGTTTGCCCTCCGCCATCGTCGAGCCAATCCGTGGCCGAGATACGCACAGAGAGAGGCTTGTCGGCAGGCCAAGCGGCGCGTACATCGCGCAGCACTTCCAGCGGAAAGCGTAGGCGTGCTTCCAGACTGCCGCCGTACTCGTCGCTGCGATGATTCGAGAGCGGAGACAGGAAGCTCGACAGCAGGTAGCCGTGAGCCATGTGAATCTCGAGCAAGTCGAAGCCCGCGTCGAGGCTGAGCCGCGTGGCCGCGACATATTGCTCGCGCACACGCCGCATGTCCTCGGCGTTCATCTCGGACGGAGTTGGCCAACCGTCGCCGAAGGGCGCGGCCGAGGGGCCGACTGTCGGCCAGGCCGTGTCATCCGTGAGCGGTCGGTCACCATCCCAAGGCAAAGAACAAGAGGCTTTGCGCCCGGCGTGGCTCAATTGCATCCCAACCTTGGAGGCACCGTTGGCATGTACGAAGTCGACAATCCTGCGCCACGCATCTGCTTGCTGCTGTGACCAGATGCCAGTGCAGCCATAGGTGATGCGTCCCTCCGGAGAGATGCCCGTCGCTTCGCACATGACGAGCCCGGCGCCGCCGATGCCCATGCCGCCCAAGTGGACCAAGTGCCAATCGCCAGGCATGCCGTCGTCAGCCGAGTACTGACACATGGGGGACACAACCAGGCGATTGCATAATTCGAGCTCGCGCAACTTCAACGGCGTGAACACCGGAGCGGGTTGGCCGCCGAGCGAATCGAGCGGGGTGCCATTTTCTTGGTTCCACCACTCCGTCACCGAATCGACCAAAGCCGGATCGCGCAGCTTCAGGTTGTCATAGGTGATGCGCTTCGAGCGCGTCATCAAGTTGAAGGTGAACTGCAGCGGATCCTGCGACATGTAGCGCGCAGAGTTCTCGAACCACTCGAGGCTCGTTTGGGCGGCCTTCTGCAGTTTGATCGTCTCGACGAGCCGTGACTCTTGGTAGTACGCCAAGGTGCCTGGGATATCGTGCAGTCCGACTTCGGAGAAGGCATCGCACAGAGCCATGGCGCCTTCCATGGCCAGCTTGGTACCCGAGCCGATCGAGAAATGAGCGGTGTGGACCGAGTCGCCCAGGAGCACCATGTTGTCCTTGTACCACTGTTCGCAAGTGATCGTCGGGAAGGTGCGCCAGATCGAGCGGTTCGTCAGCAGCTGGTAGCCCTCTAAGTGATCCCCGAATAATTCACGCATGTAGGCGACGGTGTCCTCTTCGCTCGCCTTGTCTAAGCCGGCGCGCGCCCAGACATCTTCGCGGCACTCGACGATCCATGTACTCATCGCGTTCTCACCGACTTGGAACGGATAGGCGTGTACTTGGAAGAGTCCGTGCTCGTTTTCACGGAAGACGAAGGTGAAGGCTTTGAGCGGTTTGTCCGTCCCCAACCACGTGAACTTGCACTTGCGCCAATCGATGCTGGGTCGGAAGTGATCTTCGTGCAGCCCGCGAATCATGCTGTTGATTCCGTCGGCCCCGATGATCAGATCTGCGTCATCGACATCGGCCAAGCTCGCTATTTCCGTCTCGAAGCGCAAATCGACACCGACCTCCAGACAGCGCTGGTGGAAGATTTGCAGCAGAGTCTTGCGCGCCAGACCGCAAAAACCATGACCGGTGGAGACGGTGCGGCGATCGCCGACGAAGGTCTCGATGTCCGTCCAGTACGCAAACTCGGCTCGAATAGCGGCCATGGACTCCGGGTCGGCCGCCTCGAAACCACCCAGAGTCTCGTCCGAAAACACGACACCCCAACCAAAGGTGTCGTCGGGTCGATTGCGTTCATGAACGACGATCTCGACCTCGGGGTGTGCCTTCTTCATCAACAGGGAGAAGTACAGGCCAGCGGGACCGGCTCCGATGCACGCAATCTTCATGCGACGGAGGATAGCGGACACCGCAGCCGGAGCCAGTACGCAGAAGGGCGCAGCAGAGGAATCCGCTCACAGAGTCGCTAAGGGGAGCTTCGGTTGACCTCCTGCCTGCTTCTCGTATCTTGGAGCGAGCAGTTCTCCTCCCAGGCCAGCAAGTTCGGGAAGTTCTCCCCCCCGACTGGCTGCCTCAGCTTCTCCTCCTCACTCTCCGAGAGTTTTCAATTGAAGACAGTCATCATGGCGAGCGCCTTCCTCGTAGGCGCCTTCGTTTCCGTGGCCAGTGCACAAGTCTCCTCTACGCACGTCACATCGGCGAAGCCGGCAATCAAGGCCGTGCCTGACAAAGCGACTGGACTCCCGCCGAACTCGGCCGTCTTCACCTCGAGTGCAGCGGCGTGGGTCGGCGGTTCGGACGATTGTCTGACGCCAACTCCGATCGCTGGTCAAGGCCTGTTTGCCTACGATCAGACCGGCGCAACGACCGGTGCCGAGGGGCAGACCGAATCGCTCTGTTACGCCTTCGGCACAACAGCCATGAACGATGATGTGTGGTTCGAGTGGACCGCGGACGCGACAGGGACCGTGATCATCGACACCTGTGGCGATTCACAGGACACACGCATGGCGGCCTATCCGGTGGGCGGCTGCCCGATCTCGGGCAGCGCGATCGTCTGCAATGACGATGCGTGCGGTTTGCAGTCGAGCATCAGCTTCGACTGCGCGTTGGGCACGAACTACCTGGTGCAGGTGGGCACCTTCTCGGCTGGCTTCGGTGGCCCGGGTGAGTTGGAGATCTCGATCGGGTCTCCGCCGGCCAACGATGACTGTGCGCTCCCTGAATTGATCTCGGGGCAGGGTCGTTTTGCTTTCGCGAATGCCTTGGCGACGACAGGAGTGGAGGGGCAGAGTGAATCGAACTGTCTCTTCTTTGGAGAAGACGACGTAGACAATGATGTCTGGTTCGAGTGGACGGCGGATGTGACAGGAATCGCATCGGTTGACACCTGTGCCACCTCGATCGATTCGAAACTCGTGGCATGGCCCGTCGGCGGCTGCCCAGTCGATGGCACATCGCTCGCTTGCAATGATGATGCTTGTGGCCTGCAGTCGCGTCTGCAGTTTGCTGTCAGCAGTGGAACCAGCTATCTGATCCAAGTCGGAACCTTCCCCGGTACGGAGGGTGGCGTGGACATGATGGACATCAGCATCGGTGTTCCGCCCGCGAATGACGAGTGCATGGCGCCGGCATTGATCTCTGGATCTGGAAGCTTTGCTTACGACAACAGCTTGGCTTCGACAGGTGCGGAGGGTCAGGGCAATAGCTTGTGTTACGCCTTTGGTTCGACGGCTATCGACAACGATCTTTGGTTCGAGTGGACAACTGATGCTGACGGCACGGCGATCGTATCGACCTGCGGGAGCCTGGAAGACACCAAGCTCGCTGCCTATCCGGGCGCCGGCTGCCCGGCACAGGGCTCGGCAATCGGCTGCAACGACGATACCTGTGGGTTGCAGTCCACAGTTTCGTTCGACGTAGTCAACGGCTCGACGTACACGCTGCAAGTCGGCAACTTCCCTGGTGCTGGCGGCGGTCCTAGCAGCTTCGAGGTCTCGATCGTCGTACCCAGGGCGGGCTATGCGTATGACTTGGGGTTGAACTCGGCCGGCCTCGGCTTGACGGGTGGCGGCGCGTTGGCGTGGATGCACGGCTTTGATACATCCGGCTCGGATGTCATCACGGAGGTGTCCTCCGCATATGGAACGCCGCTCCTGCCGGGCTTGACTCCGATTCTGAACGCGATCGTCGCGATTTGGGATGACCCGACCAACGACTTCAATCCGCTCGATGCGACCCTGCTGTACAGCGCACCGATCACTACGGCCAACGAAGATACCGGCGCCCTGAACGCTTATCCAATTCCGGATGTCGCCGTCACGGGTGTCTTCTTCGTCGGCATCATCTGCGAGAACATGAACAACGAGTTCCCTGCGCCAATGGATCAGACCTTTTCATCGATGGGGCGTGCATGGGTGACTGGCATGAGTGTTGCCGGAGGTGGTTTCGCCGGTTTCGACAGCGCGAACTTGGCAGCCAATGATTTCTCGCCGACCGATATGGACGCAATCGGGTATCCGTCGGTCTTCCTCTTGCGCGCCATCGGTTCCGGCGCGACGCTCGGGTCGAGCTACTGCACGGGCGCTGCCAACTCTGTCGATCCCAGTGGTTCGAGCATCACAGCTGTGGGTAGCACGAGCATCGCAGCGACAGCGCTTGAGTTGATCGCTGACAACGCGCCAAGCCAACCGGCGATTTTTTATTACGGGCCAAACCAGCTGAACCTTCCGTTCGGCAACGGCGTCCGCTGCGTCGGTGGCAGCGTGAATCGCCTGCCGGTTGAGTTCGGAAGCGGTGGCGAGATCCGGCACCTCGTCGATGTTCCGGCGAACGCCGCAAACTTCGGCTCGATGGCTAGCGTGAACTTCCAGTGTTGGTACCGAGATCCGGCCGGCGGTGGCGCTTCCTTCAACCTCTCGGATGGCGTCGAGATTGCGTTTCAGCCGTAGGTCGAGCAAGAAGCTCGCCTAGCTCTGCATTGGGGCCGGGCTAAACGAGGAGCGGGAGCAGGCACTGCAGAGTGCGTGCTCCCGCTCTTCTCGTTCGGCACGATCACAACCTCTGTGGAGAGCACATGGTTCGGGCTTGGCGAGGCCACAACGATAGATGCTCCGGGTACTTCTCGGCGGCGAAGACGAGAAGCGAGCGTGATCCTCTCGCCAAGTGCAAGCCCCGCGCTTTGCCTCGCTTTGGTCTTTGTCGTTTGGGCAGCGACTACAGGAACCAACTTGAAGGCAATGAGAATCAGCCACTCCCTGTCCCTTCCTCTATTTGCGTGCATCGCGACAATCGTTGGGCTCACGGTCTGTGGCGACGACGCTGCTTTAGGAGCGGCCGAAGCAGAAGATCGACAGGCAGCCTACAATGCCTCGGGCGTGGATGTTGAGTCGAGTGATCTGACTGAGCGGGTGGGCTCGCAGTGGGAGGTCGCCACACACAAGCGAACGCAAGTGTCTCTCCTGCAGGAAGTGGAGGATCAGAGAGAGCCAACGAGCGAAGCATCGGGCGCCTTCCTTGATGTTCCACTTCCGAAAGAGGAAGGAGACGGGATTTGGGGAGAGATCGAGGCGCCGGACGACCCTGTTAAAATGGGTACATGCTCGATCCACATGAGCTTCGTAGATGCTTTGACGCAACAAGCGGTCGCCTCGACGGCATGGTTGTATCGACTCGATGCTCCTGCTAATGACAATTGCTCGCGCGGCGACCAACTGCAAACGACTGTCGACGTTCCCGTTGAAGGTCATTGGTTCAGCCTTCTCAGGAAGGGGCGTTACGGCTTGGTTCCGACCGCGATGGCTCGCTCCGGCGAACAGTTACCGGAGTTCGAAGTCGTCGAAGACAGGTCACGCGAGCGTTTTGAATTGGCTGTGGCCCAAGAGCGGACTGCGTGGTTGCGCGTGCACGATGGCTATAGGGACTGGCTCGATACGCTCCGCGTCGCTCGCTTGCCCGCACGTCAAAGTTGGACGAGTGATGTCTACGCACCTTGGCGCAAGCACCGCGATATGTTGGCAGCCAATGGCTATCTGACCGATTCAGAGATAGAGACAATGAGCGAAACGCTCTTTGACAGTCTCGACTTCCGAGACGTGGAGTCCGAGGAAGCGGGATTCGCCCTTGGTCCCGCGTCGGAGTCAAAGAGCCAAGCACGCATCGAGCATCGCTTCGACGCACGGCTTCCAGAATCAAATCATATCCTGCGCGAGCTTCGCCTGGAGAGTCGCGAGCGAATGGAGCTCGTCGCTGCGATCGTTCTCATGAACGAGGTCTTTGACCGCATCCTCCTGCCCGATGGTCGCCGTGGACAAGACGTGATCGAGCATGTCGAAGTGATTAGCCACGCGCGCAATGTACGCGCCTCGTTCCACCTCGATTGTTGGCTCCAATCAACCTTGGATATCCGCGTGACGGTTCCGGGTTATGAAAAGATGAGCTACGAGTGGCAGCTATCGACGGGTGGGCTAACAGCCATTGTGCTCGAGTCACTCTGATTCGAAGACTGCCCGGGCGGCAGAGTCTGGCCTCGTCGATTAGCTTCCAAGCTGGCGGTCGCGCGAGGCTCTCTCGCAAGAAAATTGGCCGGCTCGTGCATGAACTGCAACGAGCCGGCCAGTAGCCGCAGGGTCCGGTGACCCGCTAATTGATTCTGTGCATCAGGTGTCGAAGCGGTTCCCGAGCGGAACCGTTGACAGCCTCACCACGTCAGGGGCAGAAGGTCGCCGACAAGCCGTCCGTCAGGTTGAAGGCGGGGCCACCACCAGCGGGGTCGCGGAACCAGAACTGGAACTTGACCGTGTCGCCGGCACCGATCGATGCGGCGCCCGGCAGGTTACCGAGGTCGAGCGCATAGCTCGCTTCGCCACTACCGTTTGTCGTGACGATAGGAAGGCGCGTTAGCGTTCCAGAGATGCAGCGGAATCCATTGCCGAAGACCACGGAGCCTTCATTCGGACCGAAGTAGAACAAGCCGTTCTGGCCTGCGGGCATTTCGCTCGCCGTCAGGGTCAGGTTGTTAGCAGCGACGCTTGCTGAACCACTGAAGCCGATTGTTGCGCCCGACGGGCTGCCCGAGTTCGGGACCGAAATGCAGTAGTTCGTCGGCGCGGGGCAACCCGATTCGAAGCCGAAGCCTTGGACTTCGTCGATTGCAGCCTCGACGACCGAGCCCGTTCCGAGGTCAGAGGCGCGGAAGCGCAGCTGCATGTTGCTCGACGGTGTCGTCACGCTTGACACCAGGAACTCGTGGAATATCCAGCCACCACTCGATTGGCTGCCAGCAGGGCCAATCGTCTCGACGTTGGACCAGTTTGCGCCACCGTTGTTCGAGATGTCGATCACCATTGTGTCGGCATTGGGCGCACTACCGGTGTCATTCGAGTACCAACGCCAGTACGAGATCGTCGCGCCGGCCAGACCGTCCGCATCGAAGATAGGCGACAGCAGAGTCGTCGTGCCATTGTCGATGTCATTGTCACCAAGGGCACCACCGTTCGGGCCTTGGCCCGTGAACCAGCAGCGAACGCCGGGGACGCTGACATCGTCTTCCGGCTGTGCGCCAGTTCCGATCGGGTTGCGACGGTCCCAAATGCCAGTCGTGGCGTTGTCACCAGCTGCGCCCGAGATCCAACCTTCGTTGTCACTGAGCGCAGGCTCGAAGTCAAAGGAGAAGATCGGGACGATATCGCCGATGCCAAAGCGGATCAATTCAGCCGGGGCTGCCGACGGGAAAGTATCTGTGTTGGCTGCGGTGTCCGTGCCCTCGAGGTAGTACTCGACGACTTCCGGGATCACCTGCGCCGGGATGCTTGCGTTGTAGACATCGCCACCCATCGGGTTCATCGAAACCGTCTGGAAGCTGCCGCCCGATGCGCGCCACTTCAGATCGACGCCCTGAATCGCGGGAGCCAAGTTCGCGATCACGGTCGCACTGACACTGAAGGGACCGGGGCTGGGCGTGTTTCCAAGCTCGGTCACATTCGAGAAAATCACGGCGGGCAGATCGAAGCCGGGGAAGCCCTGCTCCAAGAAGGCGTCATTGATGTCGCCGTGGTTCGGCGTGCCGTTGTCGATGTTGCCATCGTCGTCGTCCAGGGTTAGCCACTGCAGTTCGATCACAGAATCGATCTGGCTTTGGTTGTAGGAGTTCATCCAGCCCATAAAGAGAGAGTCTGCGACGGCGCTGCCCGCCGCGTTGCCGAGCGTCGCCTTCAGGTTGCGACGCACTTTCCATGCGGCGCCCATCCAGACTTCGCCGCTCGCGTGAACGCCACCGTGGCAGCCACCGTTACCGTCGCCGCAGTACTGACGCGAGTTGTTGCCAGTCCGAATGTGGCAGCTGTTGCCGCAGAAATCGAATCCGACGATGGGGCCATCGAAGGCGTACATCGCGAAGACATCTGCGTTGCCCTCACCCATACCGTCGCTGCCGTTGCCAGTGTTGTAGAGCACGTTCAGCCAGTGGCCGAACTCGTGCCCGACGACAGTCGAGTAGGCCGTGTTGACGCAGCCGCCGCCAGCCTGGTAGTAGTTTGTCGATCCACCGTCGAAGAAGGCGTTGCAGGTCGCCGTCAGGTTCGGATTCGAAACTGCACGGAAGTCAGCTGTGGTGTCGCCCGGTGCGGTGTTGCGTATGAACTCACCGACCGTGTTGATGTGCAAGTAAGCGTTCGCCTGCGCGGTGACCAACGCCTGCGACGAAGGATTCATCACGACCGTCGTCGGGGTGTTCGGCTGAACAAGAGTCGTCAAGCTGTAGTCGCCACCGGCCTGATTGTTGACGTTGTTGTAGTCGCCGAAGTAGTCGACGGTGATGTTCGTAGCAGAGTTGACTCCGGGGTAGTTGAAGTTGCCGTTAACATCAGTGATCGTCGTGCCCGCGCTTGAGGTGACGCGCATGAAGGGCATCGGAATCTGGACCTCGGGGTTCGCGCCCGAGTCCGGCTGCGAGCCGGGCGTCGCCATCGAGACGATCTGCCCGCTGACATCAAAGTTGTGCACAGTTGTGGCGCGATCGAGGATCTCGCCACTCTGTGCATCGACGGTGATGATCTCACCCGCCGGGCCCTCGCCCTGAATGTCACGCGAGACTTCAATCTGCCATGCCAAGCGACCTTCGATCAGCTCGCCGACGGTTGCACGCGCGATGACCAGCTTGGCCGGCTGCACGTCGGTCGGAACACCATAACTCAAGTCGAAGGCGGCGATCGCCGCACGGCTCGCGACATCACCCGCAACCGTGGGCTGGGTCGAGATACCTGTCAACTCGGGCAGCGCGGTGCTGTGGATTGACAGCAGGCGACCTTCCATGTCGAACAATGCGTCGACATGACCACCGACGACGCGCACGCCGCCGATTTCCTGAATGAAGTTGACGGCCATCTTGTCCGTCAAGCCGGCCATGCCGAGCGGGATCAGTTTGACACTAACCGTGCGCAATTCTGCGCTCGGAATACCGTGCATGCTTTCGGTCTGGACCACGAACTCGCGAGCGAGTTCGGTCCACTGACTATCGCCGCGCGGGACGAATACCGGCGAGGCGTTGCCGCCGTACAGGTACTCGGCATAGCCGTTGGCACCGTTTTCGCGGACGCGCCAAGAGCCGCCGTTGTCGGTGCGCCACTCTTGGATCAGACCGTCGAGGTCGGGGCCGTTCGTGTCGGCGAGATTGGCCGACGGGGATTGTGCCGTTGCGAAGGGCGCGGTGAGACCGAGGAACAAGAAGCTCCGGAGGAACTCATTCATGGTGAGAGCTGATGACTGGGGTTCTGGGGAGGGGATCAGAATCTCCTGTGCCACGCATCCCCCGAGATCGTCTTGTGGACGTCGAGGAGCCTTTGGGGAAGGCGGGAGGGCCGAGAACTGGGGGGATTCGGCCGACCAGGAGAAGTGGGGAGGCAGGGACTGTCTGCGACCACTATCTATGCTCGCTTCCGAGGCAACGAATGTCGCACAGAAGCTGTGACCGCGTATCGTAGTTGTTCTTAGACGATGCTGGCCCTGGGTGGGTTCCAGGCGAATTTGGAGGCTAGGTACGGGCTCTGTAACCGTAGCGTGACGCTCCATGTGCTCGACCTGCCTATCAGCCCTGACGCAGCAGCGACTTTTGATGCCAGAAGCCGCCTTAATCCGATCCCTCTTGCCACCAACACAGCCAACCACGCCGAATGAAGATCTCGATCGAATACTGCACGATGTGAAACTACAGTCCCCAAGCGGCCGGTCTGGCCGCGGAACTGAAAGCTGTTTTCCCGAACGCCGAATGTGAACTCATCGAATCCGGTGGGGGAGCCTTCGAGATTGCCATCGACGGCAAGAAGATCTTCTCTAAGTTGGACCTGGACCGCTTCCCGGCCTACCAAGAGATTCCGCAACTGATTGGCGTCTGACGCAAATCATCGCTTGCGAGCGATGCGAGCTGGTCTATCCAGTCGAGCCGGACTCAACGTAAAACACCGCACGAAATGATCCTCTGTAGTAGAGGATTCACCACGTGCGGTGTTGTTAAATTGTCGCGAGAGCGCCGCGAGTGGGACTGAATGCCACTAGGGCGTTCAGTTCCACCGTGTACATAGGCGTACACTTAGAGTGCTGAGGAGGATCTACAGTGGCCCGAGAGCTGGCCAGGTGGGGAGGAGCAGGCAGGTGAGTCGATCAGTTCCAGAGTGCGAAACCGACCAAACAGAGAACGAGTACGAACAGAACAGCTGTCGTCGATGACGGAGCTGCCCCGCGCGTGCCCACGGAGAGTTGCGAAGCCATGGAGATGAACAGGTGTGGGGAGAGCAGGGCGGGCTCGAACGATCTTGAGGAGAACGGCGAACCCTACATCCATTGAATACCAAAGACGGCCAGGAACGAAAGGGTGAAATTACTCATAGACTTTTGGCAGATGGCGGGCCGGATAATTTCGATTCGCCAAAATTAGCAAGCGGATCCGCGCCGCTTGTCCAAGCCGGTACTCGATCCGCATCTCTCCACTCACGTCAGCTCTTGAACCAAGTTGGTTGATCCCGACCTCGGCAGCCCAGAAACAAGGTAAATGAACGGAAGTCGCCTGCTTGTCGCCTCGATTTCGACACTCCTGGCGTGTTGCCTGGGCTGGTGGATCTTGCAGTCTCGCGCCGCGCCGCCGGTCGAAATTTCCAATCGGGATCCCAATTTGGATGCGCTGCTCGTCAAAAGAGAGCAGATATTTTCGATGGTTACAGGGCGCGGACCTTTTGTGCTGGAGCCCATAGACGAATCGACTGCCCGCGCGCTCTTCGTCATGCACAAGGACGACTTCCAGTACCTTCCGCAGCGCTACTACGGCTACAACCCGGGTTTGCGCCACCCCATTGATTGGGAGGAGCACCCGCAGGGACGCTGGAACCGTGTCACGAACGCGGCAGGGCTGCGTCAAAATGACGACGATGACCTGATAGGCGCCGATTTGGCGATCCTGGCTACCGGTGATTCGCACACGGACGGGGTCTGCAACAACGCCGAGGGCTTTCCGGCCCTGCTCGAAGCGGGCCTGGCAGAGCACGACGATCAGCGCAGCGTCGTCGCGATCAACACCGGCGTCGTCGGCTACTCCTTCTACAACTACTTAGGGGCGTTGGAGGAGTACCTACCGCAGCAGCCTGATGTATTCGTGATCGCGGTCTACGGCGGTAACGACTTCCTCGAGGTCTTGCGTCCGCATCACTATTTTCGCGGCACGCTGATTCCACCCACGCGGCCTGGCTACTGGGAACGGATTCAAGCGGCTAAGCGCGTGTCCTCCTCCGCCTTGGCTCAAGGATTGAATCAGGTGCTGTATTTCCAAGAGCACCCCGAGCAAGTCGATGTCGCACAAGAGGCGACGAGTGTGTTGATGCGACGCATTCGTGAGCGCTGTGAAGAGCAAGGCGTGCGCCTGGTCGTCGCGTACATCCCGCCGGCCTTCGAGGCGCCGTGGCCCGAGCTTGAGCAGATGCAGTCTCGTGCGGAGGAGATGCTCGATTTGTCACCCGCTGACTTCGACGTCGCCAACATCATGGCGCGCCACTTATTCGAAGAGCTGGACCAATTAGGTGTCACCAGCATCGATATGGGCCCGCTGTATCGAGCTGAGAGCGAGCTGTGTTATTGGAAGCGCGACCTGCACATCAATGTACTCGGGCACCGCTTGATCGCAGATGCGGTCGAAGAGGCATTGGTTTCCGGTAAGGGAGGACTCGAGCCTCTGCAGCTTGAAGCCCCTGTCGATGGCAAGTACGCGAAGTATGCGGACGATGGGAGTGTCGAACTGCGGGGCGAATACCTCGACGGCTTCCAGCACGGCGAGTGGACCTATTTTCATGCGAATGGCAAGCAGCGAGCTCGCGGCGAGTGGAAAGTAGGCGAGCGCCAAGGAGATTGGCGCTGGTGGTATGCGGATGGGAAAGACCAGAAGCGCGGCAGCTACGTCGACGGACAAGAGGAGGGTGAGTGGGAAGAGTGGTACCCGGATGGCGGACCGCGGCTGACCAATGTGTGGTCCGACGGCGTACCGGAGGGACGCTGGCAGCAATGGCATCCTGATGGCAAGCCTTCGAGCGACGGCGAGCGCAAGGCCGGCCAGATGGATGGGAAATGGACGACCTGGTATCCGGGTGGCCAGATGGAACAGCGGCTGACATACGACAACGGACAGCCAAAAGGGAAGGGACGCCGTTGGCACGAGACGGGCGTGCTGGCGTGGGAGGGGCGCTTCGAAAATGGGCTGCGTGAGGGAGAGTTCACCTATTGGGACAAGGCGGGTCGCAAGAAGAGCGAAGGTGAATTTCATGCGGGCGAGCGCCACGGGCCTTCGTCTTTCTGGACGCCGGAGGGAGAGCTGGACAAGAAGCGCAGCGGCGACTACCAGGAGGGAGTGCTCGAGGGCAATTCCTCTCCTTGAGCCTCCAATGTCGCGACCCGCACAAAAAAGGCGGCGAGAAGGAGTGAGGTAGAGCCGTCGGGCGCGCATCATCCTTGAGTCCACTCGCTTCGAGACCGTCCTCTGAATCCCTCCCGCTCGGCACATGACTCAGGCAAAGATGCCCCCCTACGGCTCCGGCTCCGGCTCCGATATCGAGCGTGGCCGCACGCGAACGAAGATCGTCGCGACTATTGGCCCCGCATCGGAAAACATGCTGGGTGAATTGATCGATGCCGGTCTGGCCGTCGCTCGTCTGAACTTCAGCCATGGCACTGAAGACGAGCACCGACATCGCATCGGATTGATTCGAGCAGCTGCGCAGGAACGCATGATCGCCGTCGGGATTCTGGCCGACTTGCCCGGTCCCAAGATGCGCACCGGCGACTTTCCCGGTGGTTCTATCGAACTCATAGAGGGCAAGAGTGTCGTCGTGCGTGCAGGTGGGGGCATGGCCGAGGACGGCGAGGTTCGAGTCGATGTCAAAGACCTGCTCGTCGCCATTCATCCGGGCCACCGCATCATGTTGGCCGATGGTTTGGTCGAAGTCGTCGCGAAGGATGTCCATCGCGAGTACGTGACAGCAATCGTTCAACGTGGCGGTGTCGTCGGCAATCACAAGGGTGTGCACTTGCCGGATTCCAACGTGCAATATGAATTGCCGACGAGTAAGGATCGCGAGTGGATCAAGTTCGCGGTCAAGGAGGGTGTCGACATGCTCGGCATCAGCTTTGTCGGCCACGGCTCCGAAGTCGAAGAGATTCGTTCGCTCGCGCCAGGCTTGCAGCTTGTGTCGAAGATCGAACGTACGACGGCGCTCGAGAATCTCGACGAGATTCTCGAGGCGACCGATGGCGTGATGGTCGCGCGCGGCGACTTGGGGGTCGAGGTTGAACTCGAGCAGCTTCCGCTGGCACAGAAGTCATTGATCAGTGCCACACTACGTGCGGGCAAGTTCACGATCACTGCGACCGAGATGCTCGAGTCGATGATTCATTCGACGCGTCCGACGCGGGCCGAGGTGACGGATGTCGCCAACGCTGTGCTCGACGGTACGGATGCGGTGATGCTGTCGGCCGAGACTGCCGTCGGTGAACACCCGTTGAAGACCGTGTCGGTTATGTCCGGCATTGCGCGCGCAGTGGAGCAATCGCAACGCTATCAGGATCTGCCTCGTCTACGCTTCAGGCAGGAGGAAGCTAACTTCTCGAACGCGACCGCCATGGCGGCTGTTCAAGTCGCAGAGGCTTTGAATCTGGCACGCATCGTCGTGTTCACGGAAACCGGCAATACCGTGCGCTTGATCTCGCGCTACCGGACGAATGCAGAGATCATCGCACTCAGCCCTCATCGTTCGACGGTCAACAACATGACAGCACTGGCGGGAGTGATCCCGCTCTTGTTCCGTAGAGAACCCAGCTTGGAAGACATGCTGTTCATGGCGGCGGAGATGCTTGTCGTTCGTTGCCTTGCTGATTATGGCGACGAGATAGTGTTCGTCGCAGGCGTGCCCCCGGGCGTGGCACGCAGCACCAACGTGATGAAGCTCCACCGTATTGGTGAAGAGGTCAAGCTTCACTGATTGGATGGGGCGGACGATGGACGGATTAAGGCAAGGAGTCGATCTCTATTCGACTCAGTCTCCGGGAGCACGACGCTCCTGGGAGGGGCTAGCAAAGACGACGCATAGCTTCGCACAGAGACTTGATGAGAGTCGACGTGTGACCACGGCAGCCTTGTTGTGGGACGACGCGGTGACGGAATACGACGCTCGATTCCTAAGTGACTACTTACGAGAGCTGCCTATCGAGCTCAGTGACGACTTCGGGCGAATCGTGCACTCCTGGTCGAGTGACGAGAAGAGGCACCACGAGGTGATCCTGTCAGTGGGGCAGCTCTCGTTCGGCTTCCAACCCAGCGAACTGGCAGCCCGTCGTCCAGACTTCGAGCCGGTCGCACACCTGTTCGACGACGAATTCTCGATCCTTTGCCTCTGTGCCTATGACGAGCTCGCGACGGTGCGTGGCTACACGGCCAACTTGCCAATATACGATGGCCTCGGGCCGGATTTTGCTGTGTTCATGCGGCGCGTCATCGCTGATGAAGCCTGGCACTACGCGGCATTCCTGCGTGCCGCGATCACTGGCTTTCCCGATCGGTTGCTGGATGTCCCCAAGGTCATTGCCCGCATTCGCGGGAGCGAAGGCCTGACTTATCGCTCCACATTCGTGTTGGATCACGACAGCCCTGTCTACGGTGAGGCGATTTTTGACGAGGCGGCGCGTGTGCTGACTGCCCAATTTGCCCGGGCACAGAGCAGAACGGCCGCAACTTGAAGCTTTCGAAACTGCGCCCGAGGTTTCCCAACCTGAGGAACTGAGTTTAAGTAAGCTGTCCGCCTCACCAGCCAATCCAGCATGCTCGAACGCTTCACCTTCCGCCGTCTACGGCCTCGTCGCCGTCAGAAATCCAGCGCCACGCCCACCGCTACTCGCGCCCGCGTCGTGTGCGTGGCGAGTGGCAAAGGTGGGACTGGAAAGTCGGTGCTGACATCGAACTTGGCAGTGCTGCGCGCCATGCGTGGCGAGCGCGTGCTGCTGATCGACTTCGATGCGGGGATGGCCAATGCGCACTTGCTGCTTGGAGTTGCTCCCAGGCACGATCTGACCGATGTGTTGTCCGGAGAGGTCGATCTACGCAAGGCGTTGGTCGATGGACCGGATGGACTTAAGCTCTTGTCGACAGGCGTCGGCTCGACGGGCCTCGTTGATCCGACGCGTCGTGAGCTCGACAAGCTGTTCCGTGCGCTGCGCCCGTTAGAGGACGACTTCGATCTGATCCTGATCGATCACGGCGCTGGCATGGGGTATGTAACCCAGGCGAATTTGTCGGCGGCGCAGAGCTTGCTGCTCGTCGCAAGCCACGAGATCACTGCGCTTTCGGATGCGTATGCGCTCTATAAGCGGGCGACGCAGGTCAATCCGAACGTCCGCGCCGGAGTCGTGATCAACAACTCGCCGAATGAGGAATTCGCCCTATCCGCTTGGGAGCGTTTCCGGAACGTGTCGCAACGCTTCCTGGGGAGTGAGCCCGAATTCGTAGATTGGGTACCCTCGGACACAGCTGTGCAACGCAGCGTTCAGTTGCGACATCCTGTCGTCTCGAGTGCGCCGACAAGCAAGGCTTCGCGGGCAATCATGAGGGTTGGGGAATGGGCGCCCCTTGACCTGCCGGGTACCGGGGGTGCATTCTTCGACCGCGCCCGGGCCGCTCTGCGTTAGGTCGGTTCCGTCGTGCACGCTGTTCACCTTCTGCCCGGTGACCAGCAGCGGATGAAACCAGACCTCGACCTATCTGACTCGGCCGGAACGCATCGCGTGCTGGCCTTCATGAACCAGAAGGGAGGCTGTGGGAAAACGACCACAGCTGTCCATCTGGCGGGAGCTTTGTCGTCACTTGGTGAACGCGTCCTTTTGATCGATTTAGATCCGCAAGCTCACGCGACCATGGCGCTTGGGTATGCAGTCTTCGATGAAATGTCGTTGATCGACTTGTTGTTGGGCGCCTGCGATGCCGATGCCTGCGTCCAAGAGGTTGCCGGCAACATTCGATTGATTCCCTCATCGCCGCGCGTCGCTCACTTCGAAGAGTCAGCCGAGCGCATGTTGACTCCGGAGCGACGCTTGCTCGACGCGATCAACTCGTTGTCTATGGACTTCGATTGGATCTTGCTCGATTGTCCACCGCGCGCCGGTGGCGTGCTATGCGCAAACGCCATGCGGGCATGTGACGAAGTCGTGCTTGTCGTCGAGACGGGTGCCTTCGCGTTGCAAGGTGCGTTGCAAGCGCTCCAACTAATCGAAGCACACAGCACCAGCTATAGCGCCGCCTTCGACGTGACGGTGCTCGCCACGATGTTTGATCGTCGAACGCGCTTTGCGCGCGAAGTCTTGCTGGCGTTGCAGATGCGCTTCGGTGACGCGTTGCTCGACACTGTCATTCGGTCGAGCATTCGCTTGCGAGAGGCGGCGGCCATTGGCGAACCCATTCAAGTCTTCTCACCCAGATCACGAGCAGCGAAGGATTTCGCCGCCTTGGCTAGCGAGTTGATGTCGGCGCTTGGCGCCAGATCGTCGCGTGTAGCGACGCCCGATCGTGGCTCGCGAGTCACTCGTTCCAACCCTCACTGAAAATCGCATGGATGCACTCGCACTTCTTTGCACGTTGCACGCGGACGGTCCGACGACTCTGCGGCGTCTGCGCGAGATAGGAATGGAACGGTTGGAAGACCTCGAGAGCCAACCAGCATTGACGCTGGCTGAATTGATCTCGGTCGAGCCGCGCACGATGCGAAGATTGATTCGTGAGGCGCGCTTGCTGCAACAGCGCATGGGATTTGACCTCGAAGACGTAGAGGAGAGCCCGAATGCGCTCGGATTCGGCGATGCTGCGCCGAAATTGCACGAGCCGCAAACACCCACGATCCCCGCCACTAAAGCGGTGCCTGAGCCACGCCTTCGAAGCCCCGAACCAGCGCTAGCCGCGGTGCCCCAAAGTTCCGCGCAGCATGCGCCGGGCAGCCGCCCAGGTCCCGCAGCGGAGAGCGAGCAGGAAGAGGATCCGATGGATCCAGAAGATAACGAGAATGAAGTCATCGTTCAGCCCGTAGCTCGAGGTGAGCGCCTGATGACGCACGAGGTTGATGGCTTGTCAGAGCCATTGATCGCGAAGCTAGCGCGTGAGGGCATTCACTCCGTCGAACAGCTAGCCCGGACCGACGGTTGGATATTGGCTAGCGCACTCGGCATGCCGTTCACCCAGTTGAGGCGCCTACAGTTCCTGGCCAGGCAGGCCTCAGATAGCGCCGCTCGATCCGAGCGCGAGGGTCACGATCCGGCTGGACCCTTCGCTTGAGACAATAGCTTCACAATGGGGCGGCGAAACGAGCTAGGCTTGCTTCGCTAGGCAGGGCATCGAGGAGTTCGGACTTCGTCCCCGAATTCTTGCCCGCCCAACTAGAATGGTCTTGATGCAGCACCGATTGAATCCGCGGTGGCTCCTCTTCTTGACGCTGCTCTCACTCCTGCCCGTGCCTTCTCTTGCGTTGCAAGAGTCGGGCAAGTGGTTGGCTCAAGACGGTGAGCGAGGTTTGCGCCCCGAGCGTCAGACGATCGGTTTGTTCCGCTTCGTGCGCGACGACGAGGATGTCGAATTTATCCACTCCTTGTGGAGGCTGCCGCGTGATGTGCGGACCTCGATTCGGCTGGCGCATGCTCGCCACGAGAGGCGCGGCGATTTCGTGTTGTTGCGCCGTAGCCCGTCCTCTTCGTTAGGCGTTGATCCCCTCGCAGATGTACAGGAGTTGCACGAGGCCTACTTGGTACTCGAACGCGACCCGTCAGCAATCGCACTGAGTTCGCTCGAGAAGGCTACTTTCTGTCGCTTGGTCTTCGACGAGAGCTTCCACTTGCGGGCGGAATTAGCGCGCGGTCTGGACCTCGAACTACGCGAGATCGAAGGTGTGCAAGCGCTGATGCTTGCCTCGGGTCGCGGCGCTGCAGCGATGGCCGATACGGTCGCGGCTTTCCAAGCCGCGCTCTCACGGGGGGACCTTGCGGCCTCCAGGCTGCGACAAATCGACCGCGATTTGAAATTATTGACGCAAAGTATCCTGCAGCCCGAACAGCCCGTGCTGCACCCCAATCATCAGCGCTTGTGGGACTTGATCTCGCTCGGTGACCCGACGCTCATTTCGCTCGAGTACTCGAAGTTGCTCGAAAGCAGCCGCAAGGCGCGCGATCTAATGCGCGCCAGCCTGAAGACGCCGGGCTTCGACGAGCGCGCCAAGGCGGAATTGCGCTCGCGCTCGACCTCGATTCAGCGCGGGCGAGAATTGCTGGAAGAGCTGTCGCTGATGATCCCGACCACGGCCGAGGGCTATTCTCCGCCCGGCGACATCGGCGCCCTGAGCGATTCACAGCGCTACGAACGGGCTGGCCAGCTTGGCATGGCCGCTGTCGGAGTCGATCCGCTGAATCCGCGTACGGCCTACCTGTGCGCCATCGCGATCGACTTCAAACTTGGCCGGCGGACTGCGGCACCTTTCTACGACCGATTTCTCGCGCTTTCGGGCATCCGCTACTACGACTCGAGCACCCTGTCCGGCCGCGTCCTGACGCCGGAGGAGACTCAGGCTCTGATCGCGGTGCGCGATCAAGGCTGAGCCCTCGACCATTTTTGAGCTCAGCGGGGCAGTGATTGGGCGCTCCCTGTGCTGCGATCACAGCTCTGACCTCCCCCAATCCCGTTCGAAGCGCGCTCGATCCGGCCCCGTTTAGCCGACTTCGTGCCAAATGTCGATCCCGAGGCGCGGAGAGCGGCTCCTCACCTCGCCGTACTCGGGCGTCCTGCCTATACTCAGGCTCTCTCCGACCCAGACGCGAGCCAACGTGACCTCTATTTCGACCCATCCATTCGCCTCCCCGCTGATCCCCGATTCGGCCGGCCGTCCTGGCGACGACCCTATCTTCGCCCTGAATGCTGAGGCCCAGCGCCGCAAAGCTGCCGGGGAGAAGGTCATCAATGCCAGCCTTGGTGCGCTGATCGAAGATGACGGCAAGCTGTCGGTCATGCCGGCGGTATTCGAAGCCTACTCGCGCGTCGATCCGGCCAAGGCAGCTGCCTATGCGCCGATCGCTGGCGATACGGTCTTTCTGGACGCGGTCATCAAAGATGTCTTTGGTGACTCTGCTCTCGCGGACCGTTGCGCTTGCGTCGCAACTGCCGGCGGCACCGGGGCATTGCATCACGCGATCGTCAACTTCATCGAGCGTGGCAGTGCGGTCTACACCTCCAGTTACTACTGGAGTCCTTATCAGATCATTGCCGATCACACGGGGCGCACGATCGAGACTTTCGAGATGTTCGATGCGCAGAATCGCTTCGACCTCGATGCCTTCGAGCGTGGCCTGGTCGACATGATCGATCGTCAGGGGCGCGCCTTGGTGATCTTCAACTTCCCGTGCCACAACCCGACGGGCTATTCGTTGGACGAAGACGAGTGGCGCGCGGTCGCAAAGATCCTGCAGCGCGAAGGGGAGCGGGCACCCGTGAACTTCTTGCTGGACCTGGCTTACGCCCGTTATGGAGCTGAAGGATCCGGTCAGTGGGTAGAGTGGCTTGCGCCCATCACCGAGACTTGCACCTTGCTGATCGCGTGGAGCGCATCCAAGGCATTTGCACAATACGGCTCACGCGTCGGCGCTTTGCTCGTCGTGGGTCGCAACGAAGAAGAGAAGCAGGATGTGTTCAACGCGCTCTCTTACTCCTGCCGCGGCACGTGGTCAAACTGCAATCACCTCGGCATCTTGGCGATCACTGAGTTGCTGACCGATCCTAGTCTGCGCCAGCGAGTGGATGCTGAGCGCGTCGGTTTGGTCGAGTTGCTGGGCCGACGTGTGGAACGCTTCAATCAAGAAGCAAGACAGTACGAGCTGCGTTATCCGCGCTATGAAGGCGGCTTCTTCGTGTCGGTCTTTGTAGAGAACGCGAACGCTGTGGCCAAGCGCTGTGCCGAATTGGGGGTCTTCCTGGTCCCCATGGACGGCGCTGTACGCATCGCACTCTGCTCGACGCCAATGGATCAGATTGGTCCACTTGTGAGCACGCTCTCGGCGGTGATCGAAGAGAACGTCAACTGACGTGTCACACGATGAATAGCGACCCCGAAATGACGCAGCCCACTGTTCTTGAGCGGCCGCTAAATCATCACTACGGCGAGCGCGTTCATTTGCTCGAGGATCCGTGGACGCGCACCGCACTGGCGCGACTTTCGTCGCCAGGGACCGGAACGGCGGAGATGATTCCGCTCGTTCGCGCTCTCTACCACCGCCTATTGTTCCGTGCGCTCGAGGACGGGCTGCCGAGCTGTGTTGGCCAAGCGACGAGTCGCATGGCCGAGCTGCATCCAGAAGGCGGCGTCTGGAACGAGACTTTGATCGATCCGAGCGTGCGACTGGTGATCGTCGATGTGATCCGCGGCGGAATTGTTCCAGCCCAAGTCTGCTTCGAACTCTTGGCAGCTTTGCTGCCGCCGGAGTCCGTCCGCCTCGACCACCTGAATATGGCGCGTGTCGCCGATGCTTCGGGCACCGTCATCGGAGCCGATCTGAGTGGCAGCAAGATTGGGGGCCCTGTCGAGGGCGCCACGCTGCTGTTCCCGGATCCGATGGGGGCCACAGGGTCGACAATGTTGACCGCCCTCGAGCACTATATTGAGCACCACGGGCGCCCAAGTCGCGTAATTGCGATGCCGATGATCTGCACGCCTGAGTTCCTGAGGGCACTATTGCCCCGCTTCGACGAGCTACGAGTCGTTACCGGACGCATCGATCGAGGCCTATCGGATAAGGATGTCCTCGATAGCCTGCCGGGCGCGCATTGGGATCGGGAGCGCGGTTTGGACGATCGCTGCTACATCGTTCCGGGTGCCGGCGGTGTCGGCGAGCTGCTGAATCAGTCCTGGTGCTGAGAAGGAATCTACGTTGCAGCGTGGGAGCAGTGATTCTGGGCTTCTACGAAGCTGCGAAGCACACTATCATTCCTCGCGTGGTCTCTGACCATCTCACTTCACTCCTGCGGCGGCTGTTCGCAGGTGTTCCATTCTCTTTTTCTGACCTGATCCGATGACCTACGTCGTTGCCGAACCCTGCGTCAAGTGCAAGTACACCGACTGCGTCGATGTCTGCCCGGTGGATTGCTTTTGCGAGGGCGAGAACTTCCTCGTCATCAACCCCGACGAATGCATCGATTGCGGTGCTTGCGTTCCCGAATGCCCGACTGAGGCGATCTTTGAAGAGTCTGAGGTGCCCGAGCAGTGGGCCGACTATCTAGAGATCAACGCCAAGCTCGCTGGGACCTGGCCTTCAATCACCGAGAAGAAGGATGCGCCGGATGATGCCGACGACTTCAAGGAGATAGTAGACAAGCGTGCGATGTTGTCCGAGGCTCCCTTCGCGGGCTGATCGCAGCAACGCTTAGCGTTCGGGTGACGCGCGAAGCTTGCGCGCTCGGAGCCCTAGGGCCTCTGTCAGATTCATCATCGCGTAGCAATGATTACGCGCTGCACATGCCGTTCATGAGTGGGCCTCGCAAGGGTCGACTCGCGAGCGGCTTTTGTTGTGGGTGGGGAGTCTGGCTTGTCGCGCAAATTCGACCGAAGTCAGGCATGGGCCCGATTACTTGACGCGTCGATAGCATGGGCAGGCCCGCTGCGCTTGCTATGCCTGCGAGGCTCGCGTCGCGTCTGCATGCGACAGATCCTGCTACTTGACAGAACTCAAGTCGAGATGCCGCGTAGCGCAGCGATCAGAGCGGCCGGCCCATGGCGTCATACGCTTCGTACGAGTAGTCCATGCATGTTGAGGACTTCAGCTCGTCGGAGAGTAGCGAGTAGACCAGCTTGTCAGACATCGGGCCTTCGAGCACGCGCAGCCTGCGGCGCAGCCGACCCTCGAGTTGGAAGCCGAGCTTTACAGGGATGCGCTGGCTGGCTTCGTTGTCAGGGTGAACGTGAATCTCGATGCGGTCTAATCCGTGCAGCTCAATGCCGACGCGCGCGAGGACTGCGGTGAGCTCGGTCGCATACCCGCGACCGCAACGATCGTGTGCAATCCAGTAGCCGATTTCGGCGCCGCCGGGACCGTTGCGCGGGTGCAGACCGGTTCCACCGATTAGCTCCCCAGTCGCGGGGTCGAACACGCCGTAGACGAAGTTCGTTCCCAAGTCGAAGCCGGCGCGGAAGCCGCGCACCTGCGCCAGCTTCTCATCGATGCTGTGCGGCTCGTCGAGCGCCCACGGAAGCCACTCGCTCAGGTGTTCGCTACTTGCCTGAACCGCGTCGATCAGCGGAATGGTGTCGCGCGGTTCGTAGCAGCGCAAAATCAGTCGTCGCGTCTCGATCCTGTAGGCGGGCTGGGAAATCAGCACGTCGTTCATGAGCACACGATAGCGAATCTTGGGGGTGGGGTGGGTCTCGACTCGCGCTGGCTTGAGTCTGGTAGCTGATCTTGACTCTCGTTGGAATGGCTCGAGCGACTGATGGCATAGCGGTCCATTGATTGAAGAGGGAGGTAGACGCTCGATCGCCTCCTGGGTCGAGCGCCAAGCGTCAGGCTGAGTAGGCTGAGCAGCCTCCCGAACTTCCGGTGCGGTACACTGGTCGCATCGTGCTGACCACTCTCTTACTGACCAGTCTCGCCATCCCCGCGAGCCCTCTTCATCGCGCTCCCCAGCGAGCGACTCCGGAGTCACCGGACTTCACGCGCGAGGTCCGTCCTATATTGGCGGGGAACTGCTTTGCGTGTCACGGACCGGACGAGTCGAGCCGCGAGGCGGGCTTGCGCCTGGATACGATCGAGGGAGCGCTGGCGCTGCGATCTTCGAGACCTGCTATCGAGGTCGGAGATGCCGCTGCAAGCCTGATGATGGAACGCATTCGCTCGGACGACGATGCGCAGCTCATGCCGCCGGCGCACTCCGGTTTCGAGCTCGACTCGCGCGAGATCGAAGTGCTGGCGGCGTGGATCGAATCGGGTGCCAAGTACGAGCCGCATTGGTCGTTCGTTGCGCCGCAGCAGGCGGCGTTGCCAGAGGTCGCAGATCCCGGATGGGTCAGGCGCGAGCTCGATTACTTCTTGCTCGCTGCGCTCGAGTCCGGCGGTCTGCAACCCGCGCAGGAAGCTGATCGCGCAACATTGTTGCGCCGGCTGTCGCTCGACTTGATCGGACTTCCTCCGACGCCGGCTGAGCTGGCGCACTTCGTCGAATCGCAACATGAGGATGCGTACGGGCGGGTGGTCGAGCGCTTGCTCGCTTCGCCACATTTCGGCGAACGTTGGGCGAGTGTCTGGCTCGACATGGCGCGTTACGCGGACTCTTCTGGCTATGGCTCGGATCCGTTGCGTGACATCTGGCGCTATCGCGACTGGGTGATCGAAGCGTTGAACGAGGGCATGCCCTTCGACGAGTTCACAATTCAGCAGTTGGCCGGCGATCTGTTGCCAGATGCTGATGTGAATACGCGCCTTGCGACCGCCTTTCATCGCAACACGATGACGAACACTGAAGGCGGCACAGACGATGAGGAGTTTCGTGTCGCTGCCATCAAAGATCGCGTCAACACGTCGATGCAAGTCTGGATGGGGCTGACGATGGGTTGTGCGCAGTGCCACTCGCACAAGTTCGATCCAATCAGCCATCGCGAGTACTACCAGGTCTTCGCGATCTTCAACCAGACCGAAGATGCGGATCGTGGCGACGATTCGCCGAGGCTCGCGACTCCTACGCGGGCGCAGCGAGAGCAGCGAGCCGATCTAGAAGTACAGATCGCCGATGCGCGTGGGCGGTTGCAGGACATGAGTCAGGATCGGCTCGCCGATCAAGTCGCGTGGGAAGCGCAGGCACTCCAGAGTTGGCAAGCGATCGCGTGGCAGGCGGTTAGCAGCAAGGCAGGCACGCAGCTCGAGACCCAGCCAAACGGGCTGCTCGTCGCGCTGGGTGATTCGCCCGAGACCGACACCTATATACTCGAGGGCGTCGTACATGGTCAGGCGGCCTCCGCCTTGGCACTCGATGTGCTTGCCGACGAGTCTCTGCCCAGCGGCGGCCCCGGGCGTAGTCCCGGCAATGGCAACTTTGTGTTAAACGATCTGCGCGTCACGATCCCCAGAGCAGAGGGCGCCACCAGTCCGCACGCGAGCCGCGTGCGCATCTCAATGCCGGGCGAAGGCCGGATCCTCTCGTTGGCCGAGGTCGAGATCTGGAGCGACGACGAGAACGTCGCGCGCGTTGGAGTCGCAGCTCAATCAAGCGTCGGCTATGAGGGGCCTGCCTCACTCGCGATTGATGGCAACACGAGCGGAGTCTATGACGAGCAGTCCGTCACTCACACGGCGACGGAAGCGAACCCGTGGTGGGAAGTGCGCTTCGATCAGCCGGTCCGCATCGACCGCATCCGTATCTTCAACCGCACCGACGGCAACCTCGAAGAGCGTCTCGACGACTTTTCAATCACGGCCTACGACTCGACGGACGTAGCGCTGTGGGGGACATGGGTCGCTCTGCCGCCTAACCCTTCGGTTGATATCGCGCTTGCGCAGTACGAACCGAGAGCCTTGCTGTCCGACGCAACTGCCAGCTTCGAACAAGACGGATGGCCGATTACGAACGCAATCGATTCGGATGACGGAAGCAGCTCGGGTTGGGCGATCGGGCCGAAGCAGGGATCGGACCACTATGCGAGTTTCAAGTTGCATGTACCGGAGGGCGCTTTGCAGCGATCCGGTGGGCGCATTCGATTGACTCTAGTCCAGTCCCATGGCGGTCAGCACACGATTGGGCGCTTGCGGGCGCGAACGAGTCTGAGCGCAGATGCAGGTGCGCTAAGCGCGCAAGCCGCTGAGCTGTTGCGCATCGCACGTGAGTTGCGAACGGATGAGCAACAGCAAGAACTCGATCAGGCGTGGCGTGCTCAGAGCCCACTGCTAGCCGGGGAGCGCGAGGTGCTCGCGATGCTCGAAGGTTCCTTAGCTGCAGTCCCGAATCCAACCACGCCAGTGATGGTCGAGTTACCAGAGGGGCGACGACGCACGACGCACGTGCTCGAGAAGGGCAACTTCTTGATCCCGCTCGAGCCCGTCGAAGCGGCCGTGCCCGCTGCCTTTCATCGACCCGCCGCAGACGTGCCGCTGGATAGACTTGCATTCGCTCGCTGGTTGATCTCCGAGCAAAATCCGCTGACTGCGCGTGTGGCCGTGAACCGCTTCTGGGCGCGTATCTTTGGGACCGGCTTGGTAGATACCGAGGAAGACTTCGGAACCCAGGGCGAGCCGCCCGTTCATCCCGAGTTGCTCGATCACCTGTCGCTGGCATTCATCGCGTCGGGTTGGGATACCAAGGCCTTGTTGCGCAGCATCGTCAGCTCGGCAACGTACCGGCAGTCGTCCCGGCATCGCTCTCCAGAACAAGAGCTCGATCCGCAGAACCGTTTGCACTGGCGCGGACCGCGCACGCGCTTGTCTGCCGAGCAGCTTCGTGATCAAGCTCTCGCGTTGTCGGGTCTCCTGAGCGACAAGATGTTCGGACCGTCGGTCTTTCCGCCGCAGCCACCCGACTTGTGGCGAGCAGCATTCAATGGCCAACGCGACTGGGCCACGAGCCAAGGCGAGGATCGCTATCGTCGGGCGCTCTATACCTTCCATCGCCGGACGATTCCCTATCCGTCTATGTCGACCTTCGATGCGCCGAGTCGAGAGCTGTGTACGCCGCGCCGCATTCGGACCAACACGCCACTGCAAGCATTCGTGACCCTGAACGATCCTGTCTTCATCGAAGCCGCACGCGCACTCGCAAATAGGGTTCGAGTCGAGGGCGGTACAGACACGCGTGAGCGTCTGAAGTACGCGCTCGAGGTGTGCACGTGCCGCCCTGCGAGCGATTTATCGATTCGCCGATTGGAGTCCTTGCTGGACCAAGAAAGGCTACATTGGGCAGAAACGCCTGCCGATGCGGCGACCTTCTTAGAGGTCGAGATCAGTGAGATGATGACCGAGTTCGAGCTGGTCGAGAGTGCTGCTTGGACCGTCGTCGCGAACGTTCTGTTGAACCTGGATGCTGTCCTGGTGAAAGACTGATGACATCACCGAAGAACAACGGAGCCGAGCTTCGAGACGAGTCGCGGCGACGCTTCCTGACACAAGGCTGCATTGGGCTTGGTGGCATTGCGTTGGGAAGCATGTTCGGTGCATCCGGCGTCGCTGCCGCGGACGCAAGGCGGCGTGCGGAATCGGTCGCGAAGCAGGCAGCGTACAAACTGGCACACAGGCCGCGCGCGAAGTCGGTCATCTACCTGCACATGGCGGGCTCTCCGCCGCAGCTTGATCTGTTCGACTACAAGCCCGAGCTCAATCGTTTACACGGCACGCTTTGCCCGAAGGAGTTCTTCGAAGGCAAGCGACTCGCGTTCACGCGCGGCCACCCCGAGCTCCTCGGCGCACCGCATCCCTTCCGTCAAAACGGAGACAACGGGCGTTGGGTCTCGAGTCTGCTCCCGAACTTGTCACAGGTCATCGACAAGACCTGCCTTGTGCGCTCGATGCACACCGACCAGTTCAATCACGCTCCCGCGCAACTGCTGCTGTACACCGGCTCGCCACGATTTGGTGGTGCAGCGATGGGGTCATGGGTGAGTTGGGGTCTGGGCGCGTTGAATGAGAACCTACCGAGCTTCGTTGTCATGGGTTCTGGCGGCACCGATCCGTCGGGCGGCAAGAGCCTGTGGGGCTCAGGCTTCTTGCCTTCGAAGCACCAAGGCGTTCGGCTGCGTTCGAAGGGTGCGCCGATCCTGTATGCGGACGACCCGCCCGGTCTGTCGCGTAGCTCACGGCGCCGCAGCTTGGACGCACTCCGTGAACTGAACCAGGAAGAGCATCAGCGCAGCGCCGATCCCGAGACGCTGGCGCGCATTGAGCAATACGAACTCGCGTACCGCATGCAGACCTCGGTTCCTACCGTGATGGATATTGGGCGCGAGGAAGCGGGGACGCTTGAGCTTTACGGTGCGCAGCCGGGAGGGTCTTCTTTTGCGAACAACTGCCTGTTGGCGCGCCGTTTAGTCGAGGATGGGGTGCGCTTCGTGCAGCTCTACGACTGGGGCTGGGATGTGCACGGCACGAGCTCGGGCGACGACTTGATCACGCAGCTACCGAAGAAGTGCGCGGAGGTGGACCGGCCGATCGCGGCGCTGCTGATCGACTTGGAACGACGCGGCTTGCTTGACGAGACCTTGGTCGTGTGGGGCGGCGAGTTCGGTCGTACATCCATGCGTGAAGCGCGCGGTGGATCGAAGCTGCTGGGGCGCGATCACCACCCTGACTGCTTCTCGATCTGGATGGCCGGCGGCGGTGTGCGCGCCGGTCATGTACACGGTGAGACTGACGAACTCGGATACACGATTGGGCGCGACCCGGTCAGTGTGCACGACTTGCAGGCGACGATTCTGCACTTGCTCGGACTCGATGCCGAGTCTTTGCGCTTTCCGTACTTGGGTCTGAATCAGCGCTTGATCGGGCCGGCTGAGGGACCACGCGTGATCCACGAGCTGCTGGCATAGCCGACTCGGATGAACGGTCAGGTTCGTCTTCAATCAGAAGGCGGGCTCTCAATCAAAGTGAGAAGGGGACCGCATAGCCATTGGTCAGGTTGTGGCCAGAACCACAGGGACCACCGGGGTCACGGTACCAACACTGGAAACGCCAGGTCGAGCCGGAGGTGATTTGGCTGGCGACCGAGAAGTTGGCGCTGGCGTAGTCTGCGATGCCTGGCCCCAAGTTCAAGTCGCCCGCACCGCCTATGAATTGCACTGAGAAACGGTTCAAGGAACCACCGACTACGCGCCGTCCATCACCGAAGGGTGCATCGATCGCATTGGGCCCCATGAAGTAGACCGCGGGCTGATTCGGGCGCAGCTGAGTCGCGCGCAGCACAAGGTTGTCGGAGCTCACGCTCGGACTGCCCGTTGCGCTCAACAACGCGCCAGAGCCGGTCGTATTCTCGCATCCGGCGCTCGCATCATCGTTTCCGCAGGGGCCGGCTGTGCAGAAGCCATAGCCGGATCCAGGCTCGCTCGGGCTCGTGACGGCGACGGTTCCCGTCATCCAGTTATGCGGCTCGCAGAAGTAGGGGTAGGTGTCGTTGGTACGAGGGAAGGATGCGAGGAAGGCCGCGTCGAAAGTGTGCTCTAGGAACTGACCGCTCTGCCACAGCGTCGAGTGGAAGGCTTCGTTGCCGTTGACGACGTGGTCCGTGCCTTCGGAAACTGTGTGCAGGATCTGGTCGTTGTTGGTCCAACGCACGCTGTCACCGAGTTGAATCGTGATAATCGCGGGTACGAACTGCTGATTCTGGATCGAGACCTGGTGCGTCACCTGAGCCGAGACGGCCGGGGTGCAGAGAAGCAGAGCGAGCGTGATCTTGGAAGTCATGACGACAGAAGAAGGGTGATGGGCATTGCGGCGAGCCGAATGCGGCAGTTCTATCGAGCGTCGTGGCGCCCACGTCAACTGAGAGAGTCTTGCACCTGGAGGCTGGCAAGAGCCAGCCGGCCCGACGAAGAAGAGTGACGCGCGGAGGTGCGTGCTGACTCACGGAACCGACCCCTCGCCTGCGCGCCTAGCGTGCGTACGCGCGGCGTGCGAAGAGCAGGGTCAGGAACGGAAGCATCGTGCGCTTGTTCGGGATCAGCTTGAAGATCCGCCACAGTCGGCGCGGATTGAAGTAGAAGGTTCGATAGGCCTTCTTGCGCATGCGCAGGATCGTCGCTTCGGGGACTTCAGAGAGATTGATCTCTGACTGGTAGGGCTCGTAGCTCGACCAGTCACTCGGGAGGTGGAAGCCGGCGTCTTCGACTTGATTGAACAGCTCGGTGCCCTTGAAGGGGATCACGCGGAAGAAGGCTGCCGTGTGGAAGGATGAGTCCGCTGCCCAGCGCAGCGTCTTCTCCATCTCTTCCTTGGTCTCGGAGGGGAAGCCGAGCATGAACGCGCCGTGGACCATGACGCCCTGCTTGGCGATGAAGTCGACGATCTTCTTGACCTTGTCGATCTTCAGGTTCTTGCGCATGACTTTTTGCAAGCGCGGTACGGCGCTCTCGACGGCGACCATGCAGCGGTACATACCGGCTTGTTTGAGGAGCACGACGAGCTCCTCATCCAGGATGTCTCCGCGGAAGCCGTTCGGGAAGGTCAGCTTGAGGCCGTAGTCGCGCTCGATCAGCCCGCGTGCAATCGTCTTGGCGCGCTCGGGCTTGAAGTTGAAGATGTCGTCCATGAAGACGATCTCCTTCACCCCATGATCACGGACAAGCATATCGATCTCGGCCAGCACGTTTTCCGCTGAGCGTTCGCGGAATGCTTTGCCGTACGAGTTGTGACAATAGGTGCAGCGCCACGGGCAAGCGCGTGACGAAAACATCGTCGCGAACTCCTTGTGGGCGTAGATAACACCACCGCGCGGCACGACGTAGTACTTGGCATGGTCGACCAAGTCCCAGGCGGGAAAGGGCAAGTCGTCCAGCTTAGCCGGCGGCGGCCGGTCGGCTTCCGCCACCACTTTGCCTTGCGCATCGCGCCAGTGAATACCGAGGCAGCCAGCCCAGTCTTTGCGCCCGCTGCTGACACCCTCGAGCACTTCGATGAAGGTGCCCTCGCCCTCGCCGCGCACGGAAAAGTCGATCTCGGGCTCGAGCATCACATCGTCGGCAGCGACGCTGGCGTGCGGCCCCCCGGCCACGATCGTGGCCTTGGAACCGACCTCGCGCAGACCGCGCGCAACTTCGTGCAGGCACCCGGCTTCGTAGGTCATCGCCGACAGGCCGACCACATCTGGATTCATGGCTTGGATCGCTTCGATCGCTTGCGCCGCGTTCCAGCCCTCAACCTTCATATCTATGATCTGAATGTCGTCAAATCCGGCTTCGCGAGCCGATGACGCAACACACATGATTCCCAACGGATGAACGTGGGTGAACTGTGTGTAAGGGTGGTGCGTCTGGACGAGGACGATCTTCGGCATGATGAAAGTGCTATGGGAAAGCACCAGGATACTCCATCGCTGTGGCCTGGTTGCTTCAATCTCACAGAGACTGCGCCGAAGGCTGGATGTCTTGGTTGCCAAGGTTAGTGAGGCGCATATCTGATAGGCTGCATCGCCTCCTCAACCCTTCTCCTCAGCTCCTCAACCGGTCTTTATCCATTGGCTCGCGTCGCCTTTCTTGTCACAACCTGTCACGAATTTGAAGGTGTCAAAGTCTTGTCGAGCGTGCTCAAAATGCACGGCCATGAGGTGGATTGCTTCATCACCTCGGAAGAGAGAGACTACTACGGCACAGTTCTGATCTGGAAACCTGATGTCGTCGCGGTTTATGCGACGACAGGCCAAGAGCATTGGGCGCACGATCACATTCGCGGCTGGAAGGTGGCGTTGCCGCATTTGAAGGCGGTCTTCGGCGGCCCGCACCCGTCACACGACTTGGAGTTGCTGTACGACGAGGAAGTCGTCGACGCCACGATCAAGGCCGAGGCCGAATACGCGATGCTCGACTTGGTGAACGCCTGGGAAGCCAGCCGCTCGATCGAAGACATCGCGAATGTCGCGCACTTGGCGGGCGGAGTTCCGATCCAGAACACGATCCGGCCCGTGATCCAAGACTTGGACACGCTGCCGTTTCCCGATGTGGACGTGTTCTACAAGTACCCCTTCCTGAATGGGAAGCGGGTCATGCAGGTTCACGCGAGTCGCGGTTGCCAGAACTCATGCACGTACTGCTCGGTCGGTCTGATGAAGAAGACCTGGGTCAGTGGAGCGCGCGGCGAGAAGTTCAACCGCACCAAGTCGGTCGACTACTTGTGCGCAGAGATGAACGACATCCTCGCGAGGTACCCCGGCTTCCGCATGGTCAACTTCGGCGACGCTGCGTTGAATATGGAACGCGGTTGGGTCCAGGAGTTCGCGGACAAGTGGCCGCGCAAAGTGGGCCTGCCGTTCGCGTGCAACGTTAACATCAACTACCTGAACGAGGGCGACATCATTGCGCTGAAGCGCGCGGGTTGTGTCTCAGTCCAGTTTGGCTTGGAGTCAGGCTCTGAGGACGTGCGCTTGAAGGTGTACAAGAAGGGGTACACCGACGAGATCGTGTATTCGATTCCTAAATTGTTGCGCAAGCACAAGATCTCGTACCGTACGAACAACATCATGGGTTCGCCGGCGGAGTCGCTGGAGGACATGTTCCAGACGGCGCAAACGAATCGAGATATCAAGCCGCAGGGCTGCACGGTGCTGATCTACCGCCCGTTCAAGTCGACCGTGCTCGGGCGCGAAGACTTCAAGCTGGGGCGCGTCGATCTTGACAAGGACATCGGGCCGTCGATTCAGCTGGACTCGATGATGCGGCGCGACGACCTGAAGGAAGTCGTCAACCTGCAGAAGCTGTTCAACGTGGCCGTGTACATGCCTATGGGCATTCCGATTGTTCGCCAGTTGGTAAAGCTGCCGCGCAACAAGGCTTTTGATGTGACCTTGTTGGGGTTCTTGCTGTATCAGCACGCGGTGGTTTCGGGTTACGGGCTACTGGATGATATGAAGCTTGGACTGCGGAACATTGGGAACATCTTTGGGAGCAGTTCGAAGGGGCGCGCGAAGAGCGGGTTGATTGACACCATGGATATTGGGAGTGACGCTGGGATTTAGGCTTGTGTGTGGGGGCGGCGTGCGGGTCTTTGATGTAACTCGTGACGCTGTTGTTGGGTGACGCCGTATTTGAAGAGCGTTTGATTCCGGCGGGGAATGCGTGGATGTGCAGTGTTTCGTGCGGTGGTGTTCTGCTTCAGGAGCGAAGCGAAGATAGCGGGCGTTCTCTTTGTGTCTGTTGCACGAGTTCTTGGATCCATGGTTTCGGGATGGTTGGTTTGGAGGTTGAGGTGGTGCTCTGCTTCGATCCTGAACCAGAGCGCTACCTCCAAGCGTCTCCCCCTCAGACTCCGACCTCCCGTGTAACCACTCTTTAGCCCCACACTAAGACTCACTGACTGGATGCTTCCCCATCCTCCTCACCATCGAAAAAGAATCCTGCCAATGGCACGTCGTTCGCATGCAAAGACCCTCCCAAGTCTGATAGCGGCAATATGCTTCTCCACGCTTGGTCACGCCAACGCCACAAGCCTCGCCGCACTTCCCTCCATAGACTCACCCGACGAAGTCGAATTCATCGAGGGCAAGCACTACGAGCTTTGGGATCATCGCGGGCCGGAGGCAGCAGCCGACTTCTCCTCGATTCGGCTCGTGTGCTTATCACTGCACCGGGCGATGATGATCTAGCAATTGACGCTAGTGCTGCTTACGCGTTTTGCCACAACTCGCTTGGCTCCACCTTCTGTATTTCGAATTCCAACTCGCTTGGAGGCACCGCCGACATTGAAGTCTGTGGCAGCCCCAGCATTGCTGATAATGACTTCGCGATTCACGCGAGCGTCACTCCCGACCAAGCGTACTGGTTCTTCTACGGCACAGCCCAA
The DNA here is from genome assembly GCA_047611405.1 of Planctomycetota bacterium. Lineage (GTDB taxonomy): Bacteria > Planctomycetota > UBA1135 > UBA1135 > JBLFWN01. The sequence goes on from JBLFWN010000036.1 coordinate 52,747, forward strand.
GTTGCAAGTCCCTTCGGCGATGGTGTCCTGTGCACCGCGGGCTTCACGAAGCGCATTGGTCGGCCTCGCTTCGCAAAAGGAAGCGTAGCCAACCGTGAAGTAGATCTGCCCTGTGCAGAGATCTTCGCGGCGGGCACCCTGAACTTTCAGTGCAGGTATATTGATCCCCCCGGCGGCAGCTCAAGCTACAGCCTATTCCAATGTGATGTCCGTCGTCTTTCAGCAAGGATCAAGGTCGCGTTTGACGACAGTATCAACAGATTCCTGCAGGCTCAGAGGCCGAGTACCATTCGATTCTGGAACCAGCATGGAACCACGCAGCGGTATGCTGCCGTCCTCGATCGATGATTCCAGCTTTCTCTGAATCACGGCGATCGGGTCGGGGATGGAGGGGGCTCCGAGTGCTTCGGTCGGGCGGAAATGCCTACGGCGGATGACTTCAAGCGCCTTGCCCCGGGCGACTGTCGTCAACCAGGCGCCTGCATTGGCTGGGACTCCGGACGCAGGCCACTTCAGAAGTGCTTCCGAGCAAGCTTCCTGCAGCGCCTCGTCCACGAGATCAAAGTCGCTCAGCGCATGAATCAGACCGGCCAAAATGCGGCCGGACTGCTCGCGAAAGCAAGCGGCAAGATGAGCCGCTACGCGAGCGGCCTTCTCATCTGTCATTGCAGAGTCGCGGGCATGCTCGGCTCCGCCATTGGGTTCTCGAATCAGTGCTTCAGTGCACTTTGCGCGCCCTCGAATTAGGCGGTGTAGATCACTTGGCCGTTCTCGATCATATTCCATGTGTTGGACATGCGGTCCTTGCCATGGAAGTGATAGTGACCGTTGTGCATATGCTTGTCCTTCGCGCAGTCCAAACTCGGACCCTCGCCGTTGCAGTCGAAGATGAGCTCGTCCGATCCGCTATCCGCGTTGGCGATCATGACCGGCGCGTTGCCCAGGATGCAGTAGTGATGCAGTTCGAGCTGTCCCTTGTTCATCGTGAAGACTGTCAGCATCTCCTTCTCGGTATCCGGGAACTCGGTGTCAAGTACCGCAGACCCGCCAGTTGTGACCTTGATGGTCGACATGACTTCGTCCGTCGGATTGCCGTCTTCGTCGAGCATGACCCAGGTACCCGCGAGGGCCTTCAGCTTGTCAAACGGGGTCGAGTCCTCTTCATTCGTACCATGGAATGCCATGGTCGATGTGGCAGCGGCGACTACGGTGAGGGCTACCAGGCCCAGCTTGAGTCTTGTGAGCTTCATGACTGGATATCCTTAGGCTTGCTGGTTTCCGGCCGTGGCCTCTTCCGGACTCGCGGCGCTCATGTCCCAGATCGGCCGCACCTCGACACTCCCCATTTTGACTGAGGGAATCTTCGCGGCCCATTCGATAGCGGCGTCCAGGTCGGGCACGTCGATGCGATAGAAGCCACCGAACTGTTCCTTGGTCTCGGCGAAGAGACCATCCGTGGTCAGGGTCTTGTCTTCACGCACACGAACGGTCGTCGCATCGCTGACGGGGCGCAGTCGTTCACCGCCGTGCAAGACGCCTGCTGCGGTCGCCTCGGCGCCGAATTTGCCATAGGCTTCCATCAGTGCGCCCATTTCCTGGGGCGTCATGGCGTTCTCACGGGCTTCTTCAGCGTTGATTAGGAGCAGATATTCCGTAGCCGTTTCGTGGGGGTGGGTCGAGATTCCAGTTGAGGCAGCACGACTGAGCGCGGCCTTCACTCGCCACGATGGACTGCTGCCCTCGATCCCGACAGGCTCTCGATTTATTGTCGACTCGGCCCGACCTGAGCGACGCGGATATCGGGCTCCGGTCGGGAATCAGGGGATCAGCGAAATCATGCAGGGCATTCCGATCCAGAAGACTAGAGCTGCATAGAAAGCCCAAAAAGAGCTCCATTGACTATCTGGACGTGCGCCCCAAGCGTGGGAAAGGACCCTTCCAGGGGCCATGAAAAGGCCGTGGAAGAGAATTGTCCAAAGTCCCTCGAGCAGCGCGGTCACGATGCCGTCGAAGATTGTCATGACCTCCGATACGCACGTGAAACAATGGAATTCACCGAGTCGCGACTTTGGTGATCCTGCAAATAATTTAGAAGTAGGCCCTGTGACTTCTCTTATTGCGTGACTAGCCTACCCGCCAACGCACTGCGCGAAGGACCGCAACGCTTCGCTGCACGCAACGCTCAAGTCTCGATGAACACTCCCGCCACAATCACCGCCGCTACCAACATCGTTGGCAGCCTTTGCTTCGCCACTGCTGGCAGCAAGGCTAAACGCGCCGCGTCAAAAAAGACCTTCCGGAGGTCTGGCGGCTAGGTTCATAGCTTCATCGAGCGCGTAGGGATGTTTCCCTCGATACGCACACGACCGCCAGACGCCCCAGGGCTTCTGGCGGTTTTTTTATTGCCGCTTCCTCTGACCGAAACGATCCGATGCAACAAACCAAAACGAACACCACCTGCCCGCTCTGCGAAGCCGCCGTCGAACTGCCCAGCGATGCCATGCTCGGCGAAGTGCTGTCATGCAATGACTGCGGCGCCGAACTCGAAGTCACAAGCCTCGAGCCCGTGCAACTCGCAGAGGCGCCTGAAGTTGCCGAGGACTGGGGCGAATGAGTCGCATAGCGTTGATCACCTCGCGCTTGCGCGTCGAGGAAAAGTGGATTCTGCGTGAGCTCGAAGCTCGCGGGGCCGACTTCGAGCGCATCGATGATGCCGAACTCGAACTGACTCTGGGCGCCAACCTTCCACGCTGGGATACCGTTTGGAACCGCTCGTGTGCTTACGGCCGCACGCTGTACACGACGCGGGCCTTTGAGTCTTCGGGTGTACGCTGCGTGAATACAGCTGCCGTCGTCGAGACTTGCGGTGACAAGGCGTCGACTACGATGGCCTTGGAACGGGCCGGTGTTCCGACACCACGCACGACGATCGCATTCACCCCGGAATCCGCGCTCGAAGCGATTGAGAGCATGGGCTATCCCGTCGTACTGAAGCCTGTCGTCGGCTCGTGGGGACGGCTTGTCTCGCGCATCGATTGCCGCAGCGCTGCCGAAGCGATTCTCGAACACCGAGCCGTGCTCGGCTCCTGGCAACAGCAGATCTACTACATTCAGGAGTACATCGAGAAGCCTGGCCGCGATGGGCGCGTCTTTGTCATCGGTGACGAGGCGGTGGGCGGCATCTGGCGTTCGAGCGATCATTGGATTACGAACACCGCGCGTGGTGGCAGCGTGACGCGTCTCGATGTTAGCGGAGAGGTGGGGGAGCTGGCGCTCGCCGCAGCTCGTGCCGTCGGTGGTGGCTTGCTCGCGATTGATTTGATCGAGACGCCACGTGGCCTCGAGGTGCTCGAGATCAATCACTCCGGTGAATTCCGCAACTCGATCGAACCGACCGGTGTCGATCTGCCCGGCGCGATGGTCGATTGGGTGTTGCAACAGTCCAGTGAACTCGTCGGGAGGGCCTCGTGATCCGCGTTTCCATTGTTGGTGCGTCCGGCTATGTCGGCGGAGAGCTGACACGCTTGCTCTTGATGCATCCCGCATTCGAGTTGGCCCAGCTAACTTCGGATTCCAAGGCAGGGCAACCCGTGCGCAGCGTGCACCCGAATCTGCGCGGCTTCACGAACTTGTCCTTCTCGAGTATCAACGAGCTCGAGCCATGTGATGTGTTGCTGCTCGCGCTACCGCACGGCGAGGCGGCCCGCCGGATTGAGGAGTTCGCAGGTCTGGCCGAGCGCATCCTCGACTGCTCGGCTGACTTTAGGCTCGAGGATGCAGGGCAGTACGAGACCACCTACCGAGCGTCGCATCCCGCTCCCGATTGGCTGCCGCGTTTCGTGTATGGCCTGCCCGAAGCCAACCGTGAGCGGTTGACCGGTGCTCGTTATGTATCCGGTGTCGGTTGCAATGCGACGGCTACGAACCTGGCGTTGATGCCGCTCGTGAAGGCCGGCGCCCTCGACTCGTCACGCCCGATCGTGTGTGACTTGAAGGTCGGTTCTTCGGAGGCGGGACGCTCACCGAGCAGCGCTGGTCATCATCCCGAGCGCTCCGGTGTCGTACGTAGCTTTGCCCCGGTCGACCA
>JBLFWN010000037.1:0-56568 GCA_047611405.1 Planctomycetota bacterium
CGGGCCCGACCTGATTCGATTGTCGAATCAGGTCGGGCCCGCTCGCGTAGGGGAGTGCCACTGCGGATGCGCGCCACACTGAGCTAGGTCAATCTGCACTCAAGCGGAGCGAGGCCGCAGCGCCCGCGAAGAAATCTGCTCAGTTCACTTGGACGTGCTCAGCCGTTCCGGCTGCGAGAGTCACTGCGCCGGAGGCGTCGGTGTGCCAACGTGCGGAGCTGTCGCGAAAGTCGTTCTCGGGAAACACGATGTTCCAGGTCAGGTCGCCGCAGGGAAGCTCCAACCTCAAGCCCGGAGCGTCGCTGGCATCGATCTCCGAATCAGAAGCGCTGGCTTGGTCCTCCAATGCGTGCCAATCCATAAACGGTAGCGAGAAGACATCCCCGTCTTCGTGTTCGATCTCGAGCAGGATGCCTCCTTCGCCCGCGAGCTGCGACAAGTCGAAGTGCAATTCGCTCGTCGGTCGCGAGTTCCACGTAGCATGTGCACGCAGACCCGATTGGACTTCGATGAGGTAGCGACCCCGTGAACCATGCGGGCCAGCGCTGAGTTCGTAGGTGCCCGGAATCAGATCCTGGACGGCAAAGCGGCCGTCTGTATCCAACTCGATCGAGAGTTGTGAGCGATAACCCGCCCAACCTTCGGCGCGCAACTCACTGGGCACTGTCTCGCCTAAGCGTCTGGCGAAGATGCGTTTGCATTCTTCGGCACCTGGGTGGCGACGCAAGCGACCTTCGAGGGCGCCCGGCGGTTCGACGATTATGTTCGTGTCCACGCGTGTGATTCCAGCGGGTACGCTGATGTCGATGATGCCAATGCCAGCACCGTGGCGGCCGACCCAGAGTCGCCATTCGCCAACTGGCAGTTCTGTGGCGCGTACATGACCGACGCCAAGGACGAGCTCGACAGGTGCAGGTGAGCCGTCTACTTTCGACAGCAAGACTGCGCGGTCCGGGTCGAAGGACTGCATGCTGCGCGCAAGCATGACTTGAGCGAGCAGTTGTGTGGGCTGCATCTGCACTTCGCTGAGTTCGATGACGACATCGTTCATTCCAGGCGGGATCAGCACCGGGGCCGCATACTCGCCGGTGTCCATGCTGGTCATCACTCGCAACCGGTGTTCACCCGCGCCGCTGCGTTGCAGCTCGAAGAAACCGTCGGATGTTTTCCACGTGCTGCGAGCTGAGTGCGCGCTGTCGAGAACGACCTCCATACCAATCCTGGGGCTTCCATCGGGAGCCTTCAGGGAGCCACGCAGTGAGTCGAAGGAAGTAGCGTCGAGGTCGGCGACGAGGCTGATCGAAAAGAAACCGTCGAAAGCTGCAGGTCCGATCGTGATGCGGAAATTTTGATAGCCGTCAGCGGCGACTTCCATCACTCGATCACTGTTCTCGAACTCCCACAGGTTGGCGTAAAACTCGAAGGTTCCGGATTCGTCCGTGTGTACGGGCTCTTGCTCGCCGATCCAGATTGAAGCTCGTTCGATGCCTTCCCCGTGGGGTGTCAACACTTCGCCGCGCAGCATCTGCCGCATGGACCCGCGCAACACAAGCTCGACCTCGCCAGAGGCTCGATCGCTTTCGGTCAGAGCGTGGCTCGTCATCGACATGTTCTCGCCGACCGCGAAGATCGTCATCTGCGACCACGGCGAATTTAGACCCGTGGACATCGGCAAGTGATCGAAGCTCGCCTGTCCACGAATGTCCGTGCGGTCCTTCAAGTGGCGCGCGAGAGCCGGGTGCAGATCCGGAACTGCGTCACGAGGACGATCAATGAAGAACGCGCGCAGGGATAGCGGTTCGATCCAGAGCCTAACGTTCGGAATGCGGGCGCCGGTGCTGTCGACGACTCGTACGTTGAGCGGCTGGCTAGGCTCGAGGTCGATGCGGATTTCGTTATCGGCAGCCTCTTCTTCCTCTTCTTCGTTACCCAAACCGGCTGCCGGCGCGGCATCTTTTTCGCGTACCAAGACTTCGGCCAGGCCGAGCCCCGTCGCATTGGAAGCGAGCAGCCAGTAATGGCATTCGCCGACGGACATGCTCTTGACGTTGGCATAGCGACTGGCGCTGAAGGGCAGAGGCGCGGTCAGGCGCCACCAACCGTCTTGTCCACTGCGGCCCACCTCTTGCAGGATTCGCGGCTGACCGTACCAGTCCAGGAAGGGCGCGGCTGCGATCAACTCGGCGCCGGCTGCGGGCAGCCCGTCTTGTGCGAACACGCGCCCCTTCGGTTCCGCGCCGTGTGCCATTTGGACGTCGCCCAGATCCTCGACCACATCAGTTGTGCCTTCTTCGCCTGCAGGAACTGCAGGAAGAGCCGGGAGTCCAAGTGTGAGTCGCGCGCCTGCGAAGCCCTCTGCCGTTACAAGCAAAGCTGCGCGTTCCGGCACGGCGGGCGCATCGAAGCGGCCTTCGGCATCGCTGTCGATACGCGCGAAAGGTTGAGCTGGAAACTGAGCGTCTTCCGGCCAGAAGCGCAGGACGGCGCCCGCGATAGGAAGACCGGTGTCGGCGTCGACGAGTCGGCCCGTCACATGGCGAAGTTGGAGTGCGTCCGAAGCGGAGGACCGATCGGTTCGGTCCGCGGAGTCATCATGGAGCCCGGAAAGGAAGCCCTCGTCCGCGGACAGAAGCATTTCGATCGCCAGGTCACCGTCGGTATCGGTCGATGTCGCCATGGACGCGCTCTCCACCTCAGCATCCTGCGCGCCAATCCCATCAGAATTCAGCGCGCGGGTGATCATGAAGACTGCAGGGATGGCAGTCGCCATGCCAAGTGCCCACTTCGACACGGCACTAGATGTCTTCAGCGATGCGCTGGAGACCGCAATGCCACTAGGAGGCAGTCCCGCGCTCTCGAGCGCGGCCTCTATCACGTTCGTGCGCACAGCCGCCATACCGCGGCTCGATGTCACGATCGCAGCGGTAGCGACGGCGTAGCCAGCGGGCAGGGTCTTGCGAAGCAGCTTCAAGCCTCGGTGCAGGCGTACGCGCGCCGCGACCGGTGTCAGGTCGAATTGATCTGCGACCTCGCGCGGCCCCTTACCTTCGGCCAGGTGCGCGAACAGAACGCCGCGATAGGTGTCCGGTAATCCTTGCACGGCGCGGGACACGCTGGCTTGGAATTCAGTGTCGGATGCGGCATCGATAGGGTCTTGCGTACTGCGCTCGAAGATGCGATCCGGATCGGGGAAGCGGCCGGCTTTGCGGCGCGCCTCGCGTGCGTGAAGTGCCAAGATTCCAAGCAGCCAGGGCAGCACACGCCGCGAAGGGTCGTAGGAGGCGCTCTTCGACAGAGCCGTCAAGAAGGTCGCTTGCACGACATCCTCCGCCTCGTTCGTGTCTCGGCACAAGTGCCGAGACACGCGCATCAGCTCGGGCGATGCGCGGTCAAACAGCTCTCCGAGGGCTGCTACGTCACTCTTCGAACGGAAGCGCTGAAAGAGCTTGTCTAGTTTCTTGTCACCCATTCCACGGGTTATCGAGGCCAGGCTTGAGGGTGTTACAGCGGGGAGCAAAAGAATGCTAATTCCCGGCCTGGAGGCCCCAATAAGCATCTCAACGCCTCGATGAGAGAATGGTACTGAACTGCCATGCTTCCGTGTTGGAAAACACTATGCCCTCATGCCGCCTGCGCCTGGTGGTGTCTGAATGCCTCGATCGTCTGCCCGTTGCTAGACATAGGGTGAACGCTGCGCCGGCCCCACTCCTGCCGCCAAGCCAGCACTTCGCTTGCTGACAGTCGGCTAGGCATCAGACCTGCAAACTGCGCCGCCGAGGCCTGATCTCGATTGAAGCGCCGCCTGACGAGATTTCGATGTGCCATATGGAGCTGCAAGGCGAGGTCAAGATAGCAACGGTCCTTGCTCACGAGCCACGACTCCCGCCTGAGCCGAGCCATTAGATCCCGCATCATGGCCTCCTCGTGATTGATCGCGAACAACGGGTTGCGCGTGTCGCGCGCGAGCTTGCTATTGGTCTTGCGGTGCTCGAGTCGGCGCTTGCCGAAGGCCCTGGTGGCCAAGCCGCCATAGCTCGACTTCTCGTCCGTTAACAGCACGATCTTGTCCGCCCTCTTCGAAATCGCAGCTCCGTATCGGAGCGTCCGCACTAGGCTTGCCCGCGATTGATCAAGGCGATGACCATGCCGCTCCTCGGACTTGGCAATAGCCTGCAGGCGCTTCTCTGTCATCTTGCCGCGCGGACGGATCGGAGCCGACTCCGCCCAAATGATGTAGCGACTATGAGATAGCAGCAGTACCGGTACGCTCAATGGACGGGTATTGCGCCCGCCCTCATAGGTCTCGATCTCGTCCAGGTGGAAGGATACGGTGCCGGTTAGCGGCTCAACGAGACTCTGGTTCAGGTGCCGCGCATGCCTCCCCAGCTTGCGCAGTTTGAATTCCGTGCACCGAAGGGAGAGGCTAATGAAGCGTGCGCACTGCCGGATCCCAACTCCGGAGGAGACGAGCCGGAACAACAAGGAGTTTAGGTGTGGCTTGTGGTCGCGATAGTCAGCACGAAAGGTCTGCCTCGAGAAGGTCAAGCGGCAAGTCTTGCACTGGTAGCGCTGAACGCGATGCGCACGACACTTGGCCGGGTAGGTGCCAAAGTAGACAAAGAAGCGTGGCTTGGGCGACTTGTGGTTGCGGCAGTTAGGGCGTGGACAGAAAGGAGGTACGAACATCGACAAAGGGTCTCCAAGGGAGGTCGGTATGACCTCGTCCCAAGAGGACCTGCGACGTGCCCCATGGTTGCCCTCGATTGGCTGAATGTCTCCAATCCTTCAACACGGAAGCCTGGCAGTTCAGAATGGTACCAATCCTAGCCCTCACGCAGGGGCCTGAGTGCGTCCATTGCCCCTCGCTCTGTGCTCAGACGCTCTCGTTCACCAGAGCCCGGGATCAAGCCGCTTGGCGCGAATCCGAGACGGGAAGGATCGCATCACCAAGGATCGGGGCCGTCTCGTGACGAGCGTTCACTCGCAACAAGAAGGCCTCCGTAAGGCCGACTAAGATCAGGGCCACTCCGATCATCTCGCCCGATTCCTCAAGCACGATCTGTACCAGCATCAGCTCGCCGACACCCTCGAGCAGTGCGCCTTCTTCGAAAAGGTTGCGCAGGCTCTCGATGCCGATCGCTGCCGTAAGGAAGAGCGCAGCGCCGCGCGCGACACAGCGCCTGGCGTTCGGCTCTGGTTCCAACGCGCGCCAAGCAATCCACAACGCAAGGGCCGCGAATGGAAGCGCGATCGGTGCGACGTAGTAGTACCAGTGATGGGCCAAACCCAATCCGAAGTAGTTGCGTTCGAAGACTTCGTGCAACTGAATCACTTCATCGAGGCTCAGCAGCACAAAACCGACGGTCGCCACACGCCAGAGTTTGGGCGTGTTGAATTTTTTCCGAGACGCGTCGGCTCGCACCATCGACAGTGCGAAGCATGCTTGCGCACAGCAGAACAGCAACAGACCCGAGAGCCACGTAGGCAGATTGCCTTCGTGATCCATGTCCACATAGAGCTGCAGGCGCAGCGGCATTTGCCCGGTGTAGACCAACACCTCGGAGATGGTGTGCGCCGCACTCAGCAACAGCACGACAACAGCGATCAGCATGAACAGGCGCGAAGTCGTTCGGCTCAGGCCGAAGAGTCCGGTGTACAACACAGATGTCTTCGTCGCATCGCCAATGAGGGAATGAATAGCAGCGGTTGCCGTGGGCGAACTGCCACGTTGTGGATCGGGCGAGGGCTCTCTGGCGACGATCGATAGCCATTGATCGTAGAGCTCCCAATGAAACAGCAGCAAGAGCGTCCCGGCCCAGAGCTTGCACAGATCCTCTAGCGCGAGTCGGAACATCAACTCGGAGGGCAGGAAAGCGTCGATGACGATCATCGCGGCGAATCCAGCGCAGGCCATCACCAGGATGCGCCGTGCGGTCGGGGAGCGGTCAGCGAGCCGGCCCCAACGCCAGATGATGACCAACTCGAACAACCCGATGGCTGCTAAGAATAACGCGTCTTCGAAGTTGAAGCGGGAACCGAGTTCCTCGTGGATCAAGAAGCGATCGTCACAAGCCAGGTACGCGAACACCAAGACTTGAGTTGTATGGAATGCGTAGTCGCGCCAGGTGGCCTGCGCGCGTCTCAGCAAACCGACGATTAACACATTGAGTCCCGCGCAAGCAGCCAAGACTCCGACGGACAGGGATGTGTGGATCGCGTAGAAACGCACCTCACCCATGATGTCTGTCACATAGGGTCGAACCGCCGCCTGCCCGCCCGTCAACTCAACGTAGAGCAGGCCTAGGCTGTACAGCGCCAGAAGAATGAATATTGCGGTACGCACGAGTTCGCTTGTCCGAACACGGCACCGAACCTCCCAAGGAAGTGGGGGGCGAGCCAACACCGCTTCGAGGAGCGAGGATGCTTGGGTTGGATGCGGTCGGGCCCGGCGTTAGATTCGGGGAAGACTTTCGTCGGCTCAGTCGCGCCCCGGACTTCAATCTGAGAGCCGAAAGCACGGCCCTCTGACGGCGCGAGCACGCCTACGCGAGTCGAGCATCAAAGCGCTAACGGGCCGTCCGTACCAAAGTCGTCCCGCTCGCGCCCGCTCAGTTTGCCGGCGGCACGAGCCATACGTACTGGCCGAGCCTGCGCTCGTCCTCCGTCAGATCGCGATAAGTCCGCAATCCCGAGATGCAGCTGATCACCGCGATCTTCAGATCAGGGTTGCGTTGAGCGAGGCGCGAGACTGTGCCCAGGTGGTAGTCTGAATGAAAGCGTCCGCACCAATGCACGACCTGTGGCTGATCGCTGGCGTGGTCACGGATGTAGTGCGCGATGCTCTCGGCCATCGTGTCGTCCTTGACGCACTGCGCCGCATAAAACTTGTCCATGCTGGAGTCCATGCCTCCATGCCCGCTCATGACTGCGTCGAATCGCGCGCGATACGCGCTGTCCCAGGTCGTTACGTTGGATGCGACATAGCCGCTGCCAAGGACTGCTGCGATTCCTTCACTGGCGACTTTGGCAGCGAGCGAACGCGGGCAGTTCGCAGCGATCACGTCCAAGTCGTTCGCACGTGCGTATTCGATTCCAACTCGGTAGTGGCGTTCGTAGTTCGACCAAGGGCGCGTGCGTTCCAGCATGCTCTCTTCGTCGATCACTCCGAGCAGATAGAAGTTTAGCTCGTTCTGCACATCGCGTTCGAACATCTCGAGTGACAAGGCGACCTCGTCGCGGCGCTCATGCAGCGCGCGTGTTAGCTCGAACTGAAGCTCGTGCACAGCTGTGTTGTCGTGCTCTTCGCCCAGGAAGATTACGTCGTAGTCCGTCAAGGCATCGGCCAGTTGATCGATCGAGACACTTTCGCCTGTCTGCGTATCGACGGTGCGCGGGCTCCCCGTCAATGCGATGCAGCTGGTCAGGAGCGGAAGCGTTAGGCCGAGAGTCAGAAGTGAGTGGGGGGAGAAGCGCATGGATCGTCTGGAAGGGGTCATCATCACTTGGGCGTCGCCAGGACGGTCGCGGCTTCTGTGCAGGCGCGCGGCGTTGCGTGCGGCCTGTCGATGTCGGATCGCCGAGTCGCCTCGAAGTCGAAGCTGTCAGAGGCGGATTGTCCGCTTCAGCGGCTCGCATACCAGTCGTGCCCGTCCGAATTCGAGCGAGCGTGTGTGAATGGCGCTCTGCGCCGCCCTGTGCGGCACCCATGAGGGGTACATTGCGCCGCGCGGCCATCGTCGGATCGCTGTCGCGGGCCGCATGGATCACTCTCGAGTTGCGAGTGGGCGGGTCTCCCATTCTCGATTCAGCGCTCGATCATCGCCGATTCGGGGACGCGCTTGAAGAGCCCTTTGACTGCTGAGTGAGACTGCGTTGCCAACGCCTTGCGATCATCGTGCTCGAGTGTGTCGCTCGAGAAACTCAGTCGTGCTTCGAAGCCGGGCATCTTCATCATGTCGATGAAGTGCGGCATGAATGTCATATCACCCCACCAGCAGACGGACAGATGCGCTGGGGGGCGCTCGTTGCGCGTGTCGTAGTGAACACAAGCAATCGACACTTCGATCCCGGTGCGCGCAGGCACTTCGAAAATGGATGGCCGGAAGGCCAGCACCTCGGATCCCTGGCTGCTGGTCCCTTCGGGGAACACGATCACTCCGCGTCCCGAGTCGAGCGCACGCTGCACTTCCGGTAGCACACGCTTCAAATCTGTGCGCATCGTTCGATTAATGAACAGCGTCCCTGTCGAACGCGCCAGCCATCCGATCACTGGCCAATGAGCGATGTCTGCCTTAGCCAAGAAGTTGCCGTCGAGTTGGCTGAGCATCACCGGAATGTCGATGTAGGACAGGTGATTCGAGACGAGGAAGAAAGGCGGCCGCGGGATCGGGCCTACGACCGTCAGGCGAATGCCGAGGATTCGAAGCATGCAGCGCGCCCAAGCCTTGACGATCCAAGCATGCGTGCGTGCCGCCATGCGGGCCGACACGAGGGCGCTCAGTCGCGTTAGCAACCACATCGAGTAGAAGACCGTCGTCCCGACCCCAGTCAGGGTCATGCGGTACAGAATTCTAAGTGCGCTCATACCTGGCCGCAGCTACGCGAATTTCGTGGGCTGCCGCGCGTCACGCGATTAGCGCGCCTCTCGTCCGCGAAAGGCGGAAGCAGACCCAATACGACGAGCCAAGGTCAAAATCCTGCACGGGAGTCATCTCTCGAGCTTGCTGGAATGCTTCGGAGTGCGGTTGGTTCACGGTTGGTTAGGGGCTCTGACCCTTATCAGGCCTCCTCGCGGGGCCGCCGGGTGCCAAGTGGATGATGTCATAACGAGCGCTTGGTTCGAAGGCTTCCTGCGCGCTTGACGCACGCTTGATGCGGAGCACGCGGCTCTTGACGATCGGGTCCGCGCCAAAATTCCGATAGTTGGAGTGGCCGCGCGCAGCTCTGTTTCTCGAGCGCCCCTAGATGAATCCACGCTTCGAGCTTAGAAAGGAAGCGACCCTGGTCTTCTCTAGCAAGCAAATCCTATGTGGCGCACTCTCTCTGGCGAACCTGTTCCAAGTATGATCCAAGCCGTTCGTGGTCTAGTAAAAGACTGCGATCGCACGATTCACGTCGGCACCGACTCTAAGCAGAGTGGGCCGTTCACGGACTTTGTGACGGCCGTCGTCGTGCTCGAGCCGGGCAGGGGAGGTCGCGCCTTCTACACGAAGCTGCGCGTTCCGCGAATGAATGCACTCGCGCAGCGCCTGATCCACGAGACCCAGCTGTCGATCGAGGTTGCGGAGCGCGTCGATCGGGAGCTCCCCCAGACCGTCGTGATGCATATCGACGCCAACCTGAAGCGGGAGCACCGCTCCTCCGCCTACGCCAAGATGCTGGCCGGCATCGGGATGGGCTACGGCTTCAAGGTCATGCTGAAACCCGACGCCTGGTGCGCCACCAGCGTGGCCGACTATGTGGTCCGGGGTAAGGCTGAGAAATCCTTCGAGGCCGCCTGAGGCCCCCAAAAACCGCATTTCTAGGGTTTGCGTGAGCTGGCTTTGGCCTCGGGGCTTGCCTACCGACGCCGGATCCCTATGGTGGCCGCCCAGCGCACGGATTCGGCCCGAGGGCGGGTGGTGCGCGTAACACCATTGTCAGTCATAGCTTAGAGTACTCGATCCACGATCGAGTTGCGCGTCCCATGGGCAAGACCCTCGTCATCGTCGAATCTCCGACCAAGGCCAAGACACTACGCCAGTTCTTGGGCAAGGATTACCTCGTGGAATCCAGCGTCGGCCACGTTCGGGATTTGCCCGCGAACGCTTCCGAAGTTCCAGCCGCCTACAAGAAGACGGCTTGGGGGCGTTTGGGCGTCAACGTAGAGGAAGGCTTCAAGCCACTCTATGTAGTCAACGCCTCGAAAAAGAAGAAGATCACCGAGCTGAAGCGGATGCTGAAAGAGGTCGACCTCTTGCTGCTCGCGACTGATGAAGATCGCGAAGGCGAGGCTATCAGTTGGCACTTGATCGAGTTGCTGGATCCCAAGGTTCCGTACATGCGCATGGTGTTCCACGAGATCACCAAGCCGGCCATCTTGGCCGCGTTGACCGAAACTCGTGAGCTGAACACGGACCTCGTGCAGGCGCAGGAAGCGCGGCGCATCATCGATCGTCTGTACGGCTATGAAGTGTCGCCGATCTTGTGGCGCAAGGTCGCACCGCGTCTGTCTGCGGGACGTGTACAGAGCGTTGCGATCCGCATGCTTGTCGAGCGCGAGCGCGACCGTATGCGCTTCAAGTTTGCGCAGTACTGGGACCTGACTGCGAACTTCAAGACGCAGGCTGAGCAGTCCTTCACTGCCAAGCTGAATACGGCTGACGGCAGACGTATTGCCGAGGGACGTGACTTCGATCCCTACACAGGCAAGCTCGTCAAAGAAGGCGTGCACCTGATTGGACCGGAAGAAGCGGCCAAGCTCGCGACTGCGCTCGGCAAGAGCGAGTTCGAGGTCCTCTCGACCGAAGAGAAGGGCTTCACGCGCAGTCCAGCTCCGCCCTTCACGACTTCGACGCTGCAGCAGGAAGGCAACCGCAAGCTGCGCTTCGACGCCAAGCGCACAATGCGGGCCGCGCAGCGCTTGTACGAGAACGGCTACATCACGTACATGAGAACGGACTCGGTGTCGCTGTCCGCGACCGCCATCGGGATGGCGCGTTCGACCATCGAGAGTACGTACGGCAAGGAGTTCGTTCCGGACGAGCCGCGTACCTACAAAAACAAGGTCAAGAACGCGCAGGAGGCCCACGAGGCCATTCGTCCCGCGGGGGATGTGATCGCTCCGATCGACGAGATTCGGCGCCGCCTCGGCGACGATGATGCGCGCATCTACGAGTTGATTTGGAAGCGCACGCTCGCCTCGCAGATGCGCGACGCGCGTGGCCGCAGGCGTATCTTGCGGGTTCACAACCTGCCGAATGATGCCAGCCCGGAGCTGGGCGAGTATGTGTTCCAGGCCACTGGCAACACGATCGACTTCCCAGGCTTCTTGCGCGCCTATGTTGAGGGCGCTGATGATCCCGCGGCAGCATTGGCGGAGAAGGAAACGATTTTGCCCCCGGTCGAACAGTCGGACCGCGTGGACGCCGAGGCAGTCGAGCCCAACGAGCACCAGACCACGCCGCCCGCGCGTCTAACAGAGGCCACGCTGGTCAAGGCGCTCGAGGAGTCCGGTATCGGGCGTCCGAGTACCTACGCGTCGATCATCGATACCATCCAACGTCGCGAGTACACCTTCAAGAAGGGCACTGCGCTGGTGCCTACCTTCACCGCGATGGCGGTCGTTGGTTTGATGGAGGAGCACCTAACGAGTTTGATCGACCCGGAGTTCACTGCGAGCATGGAAGACCGGCTCGACGAGATCTCGCTCGGCAAAAAGGCTTCGCTCGAGTACTTGGAAGAGTTCTACAACGGTGTGACAAACGCCGACAGCGGTACAGCCGGAGTCGGGCTGGCGAATCTTGTGCACCGTAAGACGGAAGACATCGACGCGCGCACCGTGTGCTCTATCCCGCTTGGCAAGGATGAAGAGGGGCGCGATGTCATTGTGCGCGTCGGCAAGTTTGGTCCCTTCTTGCAGCGTGAAGATACGACGGCATCGATTCCGAATCAGACGTGTCCGGATGAAGTGACGATGGACTTTGCCGCACACCTGATCGAGGCGAGCGAGCAAGGTGAGAAGCCGATTGGCGAGGACCCAGATAGCAAAGAGCCGATCTTCCTCAAGACGGGTCGCTATGGTCCTTATGTTCAACGCGGTCTGCCCGACGACGAGAATGAGGTGAAGCCTAAGATGGCTTCGCTGTTGAAGGGTATGACGCTGGATACAATGACACTCGATGTCGCGTTGAAGCTCTTGGCACT
Source organism: Planctomycetota bacterium (assembly GCA_047611405.1). Classification (GTDB taxonomy): domain Bacteria; phylum Planctomycetota; class UBA1135; order UBA1135; genus JBLFWN01. The sequence goes on from JBLFWN010000037.1 coordinate 11,905, forward strand.
GCCACGTACGGTCGGCAAGGACCCGGATGGCAATGAGATCATCGCGCACAACGGCCGCTTCGGTCCGTACATCACACGCGAAGGTGAGACGCGCAGCTTGACCGCCGAGGACGACTTGTTGACGGTTGGTATGGAGCGTGCTCTCGAACTGTTCGCGCAAGAGAAGAAGGGGCGCGGCTTCCGGCAACCCGCCAAGCCTCTCAAGGTCTTCGAGAAGGTCGAGGTCTTGGATGGCGCTGACATCAAGCTGCTCGACGGTCGCTACGGTCCCTATGTGACCGACGGCGAGGTCAACGCTTCGCTTCCCAAGGGGACCCAAAACCCGACCGAGCTCACGCTCGCCGACGCTTTGCACTTGCTCGATGTGCAACGCGAACGCAAGGGAACTAAGAAGAAGGCCAAGAAGAAGGCCGCGAAGAAGACCAGCAAGAAGAAGGCTGCGAAGAAAAAGAGCGCGAAAAAGGCTGCCAAGAAGAGCGCCGCGAAGAAGAGCGCCGCGAAGAAGAAGTCGGCCAAGAAGAAGGCCTGATTCGATCGGCGAGAGCCGCAGTCGCGCTCAATGAAAGCAGGACCGACGATGCAAATCGCCGGCCCTGCGGTGAGAGGGTCCAGAACTCGTTCCGTTAGCGGCTAGCCATCGGTGAGACAAGCCGATGCTTGCTTCGCTACCTTGCGAATGGCTCCGTGAATTCGTGCGTCGAGCTGCTTCAGTCGAGTCTGTTCGCCTTGGGGTCGTTGTTCACCGATACAGCAGGGGCCGATCTAGCTGCATGCGAACTTCAATGTTCACAGACGTAGATGCGTCTGCTGGATCGAAGTCTTCGCCTGCGAATCAGGTGCCGGGAGGAGTGCGGAGGTGTCAGGAATCGGTGGGCAAAGATTCGCGGCGTGACTCGGCTGGATTGCAGTGAGAGTATCGATACCCGAATTGCTTCTGAGGGCTGCTTCGGCCGTCTAGGGTGATCACCTCTGGAGAAACCCATCCGACTGCCTTCACGTGGCTTGCTTGCCCTAGGACGGGACGAGCGATGAGTGCGGGCTGCCCAATACTCAACTCAAACCATGCGGTCCGTCTTGTTGATTTTGGCCAAGACGGCGCGCCCGGTCGATGACAGACCATCTGCGTCGAGCGCAGCTTCAAGCGTGCGTTGCACCGCACAACGCCGAAAGGCCTCTTCGCGATCCTCGTCGTCTAGGTCGTACCAGACGGGATGAGTTCTCGGACCGCCGTAGACCTTGTCGGGACGCCAGGCGTTCGTTAGCTCTTCGAGTCGTTCGTCTCGATTGCGCATACTCATCTGCGCTCCACCTCTAAGTCGATGCCGGCCAGCCGCAGGCACTCAGCGAGCGCGCGGCGCGCCCGCGTGATGTTCTGTAGGAAGGTGTTCACGCGCATGCCGAGCACTTGCGCTAACTCGCGATCCGCGTGATTGCCCTCGTCTTCGAGGCGCGCTTGGATCGCTCGCGCGGGAGTTCCGGAGAGCTTGCTGCGGCACAGCAAGACTGCAGCACGCAGAGCGTCGTCGACGACGATCGAGTCACTGCCACGATAGGCTAACTCGTCCCACTCTGCATCATCGAGAACGCTCGATTGATTCCCGATGCGACGCATCTCGCTGATCGCCAGGTTGCGTTGCATTCGGGACGCATGCCGCAACAACGCATTGGGCTTCCCATCGCCGGACAAACGGGGTGCGATTTGCCACACGCGCAGCAAGGTCTCTTGCAACACGGCCTCTGTGTCCACAACCGAAGCGAAGCTCGCGAGCTGTTGTCGCAGCACGGGCTCCGCGACGGCGAGCCACAGGCCAAAAGCCTGCGACTCGCCGTCACGGATGCGATCTAGATGCTGGTCTAGGTCTTGGATGGGACGACCTCAGCGGATCTCGACGCGAGTGATGGAATCGGACTCGGTCCAGCGCAGCTCCACGGGCTTGGCATTAGAAGGCTGCGTGGGTGCCTCGATGCAGAGCCTGACTTGGCGCCCACTCGGCACCTGGCACGAACGCGTGCTACGCAAGCTCTTGACGCTGAGGATGATCTGGCGTCCATCGTCCATGATCAGCGTTACTTTTTTGGGAAGACGCCATGCGAATCCGGGCGACTCGATCTCGAACAGGAGGCCCCACTTGCTGGACGATCGCACGTGGGCTACCAGTGTCATGCCAGCCGGTACAAGCTCCTCCTCTATCTCAAAGGCTTCGGCTTCGGTCGAGTCGAGCGATTCGCCGCCGTCCATCATCGATTCATCATCATCTTCGAATCCAAAGTCGGAGTCGGACTCTGAGCCAGGACCGGCAGCCGAGCTTCCGAGTCGGCCAAGCATGTCCGTCATGACGCCGCCAATAAATCGCTTGGAGCTCTGGGGTACAGGCATACAAGCTGCAAGCATCGACATGCCTCCCGCCGCGCTCTCCATTCCGGAACTCAACGACGGACGCAGTCCTAGGCCCTCGACGGACAGCCCGTAGGGCAGGGCCTGCGGCATGATCTCTCGCCGCGAGGGCTCACGCGGATCGACAGAGAGTTCATCAGAGACCGCGATCCATGAGGTCAGGCGAGTCGAGATTCGGTACGCGAGCCCGAGGCTCTCGATCGACATATCGATGGCATGTCGAGCTTCGCCCGCGGCGATGTCGGTCTCCAGATCTTCGACTTGTTCGCGGCCGTACAGGCTCGCGAGCTCCTCACTGACTTTTTGTGAGTCGAGTGCATCGATCTGAATCGTCTCGACCCATGCGCCGGTTCGCGTGCGGCCACGCAACTCAAGCTGTCCGCCTTCCGGGGCCAGCTCGACTGAAATCTTGGCCGGCTCCTGAGCAAATAAATCAGGCAAGAAGCGCGGAGCACTTCCACGCAACGCACTGCCGGCGAGGCAAAGGTCCACGACGATTGGTGCGGCAGTGCGCGCTACGATTCTGCGCACTGCGGCGGGCACCTCTTCATCGAGGCCGATGATGACCTCGACGCCGCGTCCAGCGCGGGCGGCGCCGGAGGTCAGGGAACGGTTCACAGACGAGCCAACGCCGATCGTATGGACGCGGGACGAGGGCGGCAGCTTCTTGGCGATGGTTCCGATGATCTCTTGCTCGAATCCTATGTAGCCGTCGGTGACGAGTACGACTTGGCGTTGCGATTCGAAGCTCAGCGGTCGTAGCGATTCCAAGATGGCGTCCCGCATTTCGGTTCCGCCACCGGCACGCAGCGCATCTAGCCATTGCAGCGCTTCGCTGCGAGTGGTGGCATCAATGCGCACGGGCGCCTCGCTCCAGCGTCGTGGCTGCATCGAGAACTCGATCATCTCGAGCAGGTCGCCGTCCGCGAGTGACTCGATCATGTGGCGCAACACTTGCGTCGCTTGCGCGAGGGGTTGCCCGCCCATGGAGCCTGAGGTGTCGATCAAGAGCACGAGCTCGCGCGCAAGGCCTTGTGAGGCACGCGTGGACTCTTCGTTACAAGGCGGAACCAGCGTCAGCAGACCGAAGGCGCGCGAAGCCAACTGTCCGCCTCCCATGCCGTGCCGGAGCTGCGCTCCGACCTCGGGCGTGGACACGCGCCACTGCAGCACGACATCGCGGTCCAGGGCAGCGCCTTGCTCGCACGACAGGCACGCTCGCGTGGCGCCGACTTCCGTGCGAATCGCCAGCGTGTGGCTGGGGGAGGTCAACGCTGTCTCGTCCGTCAATGAGTCCTCTATCTGCATGTCGAGGGTAAGGCGCGCACCTGTGTCTTCTTGGCTGACAGTGACTTGCACGCGCTCCGCATCAGGAACACGGCCTTCGGCTCCCTGGTAACGCGTGGCGACTGTGGTGGGGAAGCGATACTCCCAACTGCCATCTGTCATCCAGGCCAGCGGGTGATCGACCGTGATCTCACACTCGATTGTTTGCCCCGCGGGCAGGTTCGCAAGTTCCTGCGTGAACAGACTGCTGCGATCCTGCTCGACGAGCGCAGCGGAGTGCCCGCTCAAGAGCGCCTCTTCGAATTGCTCGCGCGCATCGGCTTTCTTGGCGATCTGCCCGACGATCTCACGATCCCCGAAGCGGAAGCGGAAGGCCGAGACCGCGCCATCGGCGGGCAATGGCAGTTGGTAGCTAACGTTCAGCGTCTCTGTGTGGACGTTCGTGAAGCACTGCAGCAGGACGCTGCGCGCGAGACCGCCGCCGGCACTGACGGCAAGGCGGGCGCTCTGCAGCGGGAGACTGCGGCCATCGGCCGTCGTCATGCGGCCGCCGCTAGAGTTGTGTTTCGTGGTGGTGATGAGCGTCGTCGTAGGCATTCGATTCCTCCAATGCAAGGATGGTTAGTACGAAGGCCCTCACGCACCCCTGTGGGATCGATGACACGCTTTTTCAGGAAAACCCACGGAACAGCATGCGGCGGCCGGGCGGGTGGCCAGGCGGGCGGGTGGCCAGGCGGGTGGGTGGCCAGGCGGGTGGGTGGCCAGGCGGGTGGCCAGGCAACCAGGCGCTGCTCGAAGCGACCACTCGAATCGGCCAAGAATGATCGAGGGCCCGGCACACCCGCATGCTCAGGGGTTCCGGGCCCTCGATCTCTAGCGGCAGCTCTCTTGGCGGGCGAGCCGCGCAGGCCAGTTCTACTCGTAGAACTGGAAGTTTCCGCCCGTGCACTTCGCGATACGCTCGAGCTGATCGCGGTAATCGTCGCCGTCGCTGTAAGCAATCGAATGCACAACGATCTTGTGGAAGCGATTGATGTCAATCAGGTCGTCGGTCAGTCGGTTCCAGTGCACGTAGAAGCCGACCTCGGGCTCACGCGAGGAGAGTAAGTAGATCGTGTCGAGCGTCGGACCTTGCGTGACGGTATCCAACGCCAACCGGATGTCTTTCAGCCCGCCATTCGGTATGTCATCGACTAATTCCAGTGCCGCCTTCATGCTCTTCTTGTTTAGCTCTTTGGGCTTCTTTTTGAACAAGGGCTGGACGACCTCATTATGCCATCTTCCCGGCGAGGGGCCGAACCGGCTGGGCTCTCTGGGCGGGCAGGCCTAGAGTCGAGGGCGAGCAGTCTAAGTGAACACACAAGTTTCAAAGAGTCGTGCGCGCCTTGCGACCACTCATGGTCAAGCACTTCCCTATGCCGGCCTTGGCCAATATCTATCTGCGGTACCGGACGACGTGTGCGAACGTGCATGCCGGTTGTTCATGTTGCTGAACACTGACAATGCATGCAGGCATCGCCGCAAATAAGCTGCATCACGAGTGCGCGCAATTCGTAGCAAGCAAGCTGGCAAGACGAGCTGATGCTTGGGCGTCGACCCCTGCGATCTACTCAGCGACACTCAGTTGGCTGGCGCCTGTTTCAGTCCGTGCTTCTCGAGGCGATACAAGAAAGCCTTGTAAGGCATGTCGAGAAGAGCCGCTGCGCGCGTGCGATTACCACGCGTGTGTTCCAGGGCTTGGCGCAGCAGCTCGCGCTCGTGAGTATCCCACGACAGTCCCTCGGGCGGCAGCGTGAACTCGGTCGCGCTTGCGCCGCGGCACAAGAAGCTGTCGGGCAACTCTTCCGTCGTGACGGGTGTGTCCTCGTCAGCAAGAAGCACGAGACGCTCGACCGTGGTTTCGAGTTCGCGCACGTTGCCAGGCCAGGTGTAGTCCAGCAGGCGCCGCATCACGGCGCTCGACAGCCGTGGCTTGGAGCGTGCGTGTCGCTTAGTAGCCCGCTCGGTGAAGTATTCGATTAGACGCGGCACATCGGCTCGCCGTTCTCGTAGCGGAGGCATCACCATCGGGACGACGGCCAGGCGATAGTAGAGGTCTTCGCGGAAGCGACCGGCGGCCACTTCTTGCTCCAAGTCGAGTGATGTCGCCGCGACGAGCCGCAGGTCGACATCCTGTTCGTCGCTTGATCCGACCGGGGTGAAGCGGCGCTCCTGAAGGGCACGCAGTAATTGGGGCTGTGCGTCCTGCGGTAGCTCACCGATCTCGTCCAGGAATAGAGTGCCGCCGCGTGCGGCTTCGAACTTTCCCTCGCGCCGCTTTTCGGTGGCACTCTTCGTCGAGCCGAACAAGACAGCTTCGGCCAAGCCTACCGGAGTGGCAGCACAGTTCAGCGTGATGAATGGCGCGTCGCAGCGCGGACTGAGTGCGTGCAGCGCGCGGGCTGCTAGTTCTTTCCCCGTGCCACTCTCGCCTCGTACCAGTACGCTCGCTTCCGTTTCAGCAACTTTCTCGACGACGCGATACAGCTCTAGCATGCATGGCGCGCGGCCGATTAAATCGACGAGCCTATCGCGTTGAGAGATCTCTTCATGCAGGCGCTCATTCTCGGCGATCAACTGTCGCGAGCGCAGTGTTCGTTCGACTGACAACAGCAAGGCCTGGCGTTCGAAGGGCTTTGGCAAGTAATCGTCGGCTCCGACGCGTACGGCTTCGACTGCGCGCGCGATGGTTCCATAGGCTGTGACGATGACGAAGGCCACAAGCGGATGGCTCACGCGTACCTTCTCGAATAGCTCCATGCCATCCATGCCAGGCAGGCGCCAATCGCTCAGCACTAAGTCCGGCGGGAAGCTCTCGATCATGTCGAGCGCACTCTCGGCACTTCCCGCGTTGCGTACACGGTAGCCCTCGCTGGCCAAGATGTCCGTCAGTAGCTCGCGCTGGGCGCTGTCATCTTCGACGACAAGGATTTCGGCTTCGGGCATTGGTTGTCTCAGGCGTTGTCACGGGTAGAAGAGGGGGAGCGAGTCTCCTCGGTACGTTGTCCCAAGTCCAAAGTCGCGCGTGTGCCGCCACCTTCGCGCGGACCAAGAGCCAGTTTGCCGTGGTAGCGATTGGTGACGATGCGTTGGGCTAGATACAAGCCCATGCCGGCCCCGGTCGGTTTGGTGGTGACGTGAGGCGTGAAGAGTCGTTCCTGGACGCGTGGATCCAAACCGGGGCCCGTGTCTTCGATGATCAGCCGCGCGCCGGCTTCACTCGGTAGCACCGTAACTTCCACGAGACCGCCAGCGGGGCTGGCTTCGACTGCATTGACAACCAAGGTATGCACGACGGCGCGAATTTCAGCCGGCACGACAGCCATCTCAATGTCGCCCTGTGGTGCACCGACGCGCACGCGTCCGCCCGCCTGTGTCAACTCTAGCGCGACATCGCGCGCGATGTCTTGCATCGATGTGTTCTCCGGCGCACCGCCGCTGCTCGCGAGTGACAAGAGGCTCTTCAAGGTCTCGTCGATGCGATGCACTTCACGACGTGCCTTGATACGCAGTCCTTCGCGGCCCGATTCGGTGGAAGAGTCTCGAGTCGCGTCATCGTCCAAATCTTGCGCGGGGGCGCGCGCCAGTTCTTCGATGGTCAAGCCAAGCACGTTGAGCGGATTGCGCAGCGTATGTGCCAGGCCGCGGGCTACTTCTCCAAGCTCGCCCAAGTGCTCTCGTTCTCGCAGGCGACTAGCTTCTTCCTGAAGTTCCTCGAGCTGGCTAGACATGCGGTTGAAGGCGGAAATCGTGGCCGCGATCTCGGGCTCAGAACTGGCTTCGACCTGCAGACCGAATTGACCTTCTCCAACGGCCTCGGCGGCACTAGCGAGTGTGCGCATGGGGGCTGCGACGCGATGTGCGAGCCAGCCTGCGACGGCCAGTCCAAGCAGCAAGATTCCGAGTGAACCCGCCAGGAGCTTCGAGCGGAAGCCATCGATCGAATCGCGCATGCCCTGCACAGGAATCGGAATGCGGGTCTGCGTTGCGTTGAGCGCATCCGCGTCCTTCTCGTCGGCTCCGCCATCCAGGCGGGCCATCATCTTCATGTCGATAATCGCGCCAGGATGAGGTTCGTTTGGACTCGAGCTCCAAGTCTTGATCGTCTTCACACCGGTCGGGCTCTCCGATTCGAAATCCGAGTGGAAGAACTTCAGCTCCAGCGCGAGCTCGTCACTATCCGGAAAGACTTCCGAGACCGTCCGTGCCGACCTCTGTGTCGATACTCGAATTCTGCGCCCTTTGCGTACTTCGCCGCCAACACTTATCGACTTGTGAATGTGAACATCGGTGCCACCCGTCAGCGCGAGCTGCACCAAGTGGACACCCTGCGAGCTTTCACTCGCCATGCCTTCGGGCATGTGCGGAGGAGCGATTGCACCCTGGACCTGATGCGCTTGAGCGATGATCGCATCGCACTCCGAATCGTCATCTTGAAAGACGAATCCGGGCACGCCTCCCGCGGGGGGAGTCATTGCAAATAAGAAGTGCGGTCGCCCCTCGCCACTGCCGAATTGCAGTCGATCGGCTTCACCCCTGACCACGACGGTTGCATCGGTCATGAAAGCGCCGGTAGGAAAGGACGACTCCAAGTTGGAGAGGTCCGTGAGCTGCGAAGCCCCGCTGTCTTCGACCTCGGTGCCAAACAAGCTCATGACCTGAGAGCCGAGTGAGAGCGCCATCACTCCCGACTCCTCGCGCAGCTCCTTCGTCAGGGCTCGCGCGAGATACCACTCGGCGCCGACCAGGAGGGCGACCAAGCCACCGAAGAGCAAAAACAATCGTGCACGTAAGGAAAGGACCATCGTCGTCGTGGGGCTGCTGAGCCTGTCCGTTGAATCCGAAGTGGATCCGCTAGCCAATGCTGCCCGATCCATTCCATCACGGATCGACGGCTTCGTAGCGGCGTCAGGCACCGAATACGAAACTGAGGGCGCCTCATTGAAAGCAATTTCCCCAAATGCGGCTGCCGGCCACCCGACTGCCGATTACAGGCGACTTAGTTGGGCATTCGCCGCTGGATCAGCGATACAAGAACACAAAGACGCGGTCGCCCTCGAGCCAATTCAGGCGACCGCTGCTGGCCCAATCTTGGCCACCCAAGCTGGCGTCCACGAGTGTGTCTAGGCGGCGCGCCTCTTCTTGGGGAACGCCTGCTAGATAGAACGCATTCCCGGGGCCAATCGATTCCAGCTCACCGTCGGCATCTAGGTCGAAGCCGGGGTTCTCGTTGGTCTGCAGATGTCGGTATAGGTGACAGCTGCCCCAAGGGTTGCTGGCAGGGCTCAGCGCTTGGCTGATGTAGGGCCCGTTCCAACCTTCGGTGCTTTGAGTCGCTGATAGCTTACGGTGCTGAGGCGGGTGCGCGTTGTACTCGTGGCCGTAGCTACCGGTGTCTGCGAAGTGACGCTCGCAGGCTTCGGTCAGGCTCTCTAGCTGCTGGGCGAGCTTGAGGATCCGCCCATCGTGTTGTTCACCACTATCGCTGGTCGTGACCACGCCCATAGCCATCGCGAAGATTGCGACAGCGATTGCAATTCCAGGAGCTGTGGATCCGTGACGACGGACTGGTACGACTGCTTCGTCTTCGTGACTGTAGGTACACACGAAGCTCTCATCGGCCGATGGGGGGCGAAGGCTCTAGCGCAGCCGCTTTTTGAAGAGTTGCATTTCGGTAGGGAGGAGGTTGCGTCAGCGCGCGCGCCCAGCATCCGAGTGCGAGCTTTCAGACAGCCTCGGCCGCTTCCGATTCGGAGTGCTCCAGGAACCAAGGGATCTCGCGGATCGCGGCGGCGCGCACATGGGCGACGCGTTCATCGGCAATCCAGGCTTGCGGCGAGCGCAGGCGCGCGTTTCCGTTCATCCAGCCACCGGCCGCGGCCAGCAGCTTGTCCAACGCTTCACTCGAATAGCATTCTTCGATTTGGAAGGGCAAGACGTTCGTGATCAGGAAGCACTGCACGCGCGACTCGATATCCGTCGCCTTGGGCATTTGGCCATCGCACAGCTCATTAATTTCCAGCACACCCTTGGGGCTCATCCAGGCGATGTTCGAGCACGAACCGTCCGCGCCGCGTGCCTTACCCGTCACATGGTGATGGCCGGGGACGAAGATCGACATGCCCTCGACTTCTTTGTGCCACTCCTCGTACCACTGTTCGGTACCGAGGCCGATGCGTGCACCGATGACTGTTGGGATCGACTCGCGAATCGAACGGCACGCTTTCGGCGCCAGATCCATGCTGGCATGCGGCGGGTGATCGAGAACGAGTCCGATGGAACCTGCGGCTTCCGCGTACGAGTGCAAGACTGCGAGGATCTCCTCGTGGGATCCGGATTCAGTGTCCGGCAGCAGCACTCCAATAGCTCCCGGCTCGAACTCTGCCAGCGCGCGTATGCGTTCGCAGGCCAGCTCCGGATCCTTGCTGCCGACACCCAGTTGGAAAGGCGTTCCCGACGCGCTACAGACGCGCGTGACTAATTCTGCGATACGCAGGCACTCTTCTGCGCTCAGTTGCTGACTCTCGACGCGCGTTCCGCCGTCATCGATGCCGTGAATGCCCGATGCGGCCATCCGTTGCAACGCGTGCTCGAGTTGCTCTTCGGCGAGGCTATCGTCCGGCCAGAATGGGGGCAGGGTGGGCGCCCACACGCCGCGGAGGTCATTGGCTGTCAGGGGATTCATCGAGTCGACTTTGTTGGGCGTTGCCCATACAGATCTCCTCGTCGAACTCAGGAGCCTTCCAGCAGCATCCGAATCGGGAATAACTCGCCTCAAATGAGGGGGAAAGGACGCTCGAAGCCTCGATACGTGCTTTTTCTGGGGTGTCCATTCAGGGATGGACCTGAACCTCGAGGCCGATCGCTCGGATTCGATCGGCAAAAGCTTCCAGCCATTCGGCTGGCAAACGCTCTAGTCGGTCCGCTTCCGGCTGCATCGGGGGCCGAGCCAAACCGTACAGCAAGACATCGCGGACCTGCGTGCCTTCCGCGATAGCGTCTTGCAACAAATCGAGGTACTCCTGCTGCTCGCGCTCCGAGGGAGCTTCGCCGTCGAGTGCAAATACGCAGGTCTGGATGCGTGTCGAACAAGCCCGTGCCGCAGCTGCAAGTCTGCCGAGCAGGCCTTCTTCATTGGAGCGCATGTCATTGATGCGCAATCGGTCTTCGCTGCCGGCGCGATCAATCTTGAACCAGAGCTCGCCGCCAAGTGTGGCCATACGGCGGACACCGCGCTCGACCTCGGCTGACAGCATGCGCGAACCGTTGGTTATCAACACGATCGGGATCTGCCCAACTAGCTCGTAGCGCTGCAGAACGGAACCGACGCGCTCGACGGCCTCTTCGAAGTTTGGGCACAACGTCGACTCTCCATCTCCTGAGAGTGCGACATCATTCAGGCGCCGTGAGTCTTCGGGCACATGGCGCTCAAAGAAGTCGCCGTGCATGACGTGCTTCAGCAAACGATCGAGCTCGCTTTCGAGTACGTCCAAGTCGGCTGCGGGTGGTGCGCCACGGATCAGGCCCGGAACCTGGCAGTAGATGCAGCGCCAATTGCAGGCCTTGTTCGGATTCAGGTTGATGCCGATCGAGAGCCCGCGCGCGCGGCGTGACACGACTGGGTAGACATACGTCATTCCGGCGGAGTCGCGGTCGTGGTCATCGATCGTCAAGCGCATGGCAGGGTTCTCAGTATGCATCTTCGTGCTGGGCACGCCGATGGTCGACACGGCTTTCGCGGACTAAGCGGCGCTCGGTAGGGCCGAGGGGCAGCAGGATTCCGACTCCACGCCCGACTTCGGGTCGCCGGAGCCGGGCCCGTCGCCGCTGAACGGGCCTACTGAACGAGTGCGCCGACGTGGGCTTCAGCGGAGCGCGCGAGTCCATCGAGGTGGTAGCCGCCCTCGAGGACCGACACGAGCTTTCCGTCGCAGTGCGTGCGAGCCAGTTCGAGCAGCGAGTGCGTCATGCGCGCGTAGGTCGCTTCTGTAACGCGCGTCTCGGACAAAGGGTCGAGGACGTGTGCATCGAAGCCGGCTGAGATTATCAGGAACTCGGGCCTGAAATCATCGACCGCGACGAGCACTCGCTCCTCGAAGGCTGCGAGCCACTCGTCATCACCGCTGCCGGGGGCCATCGGGCAATTCAACGTATAGCCAACACCCTCTCCGATCCCGCGCTCGGTTGCACTGCCGGTACCTGGGTAGTGAGGGTATTGATGCAGGCTAGCGTACAGCACACTGGGATCTTGCTCGAAGATGTGCTGCGTACCGTTGCCGTGATGCACATCCCAATCGACGATCGCGACGCGCTCGATGCCGTGCTTGGCTTGCAAGTGTCGCGCGGCGATCGCGGCGTTGTTGAACAGGCAGAAACCCATGGCTTGCGCACGCTCGGCGTGGTGGCCGGGCGGCCGCACGAGCGCTAGTGCGTTGTCCCAAGCGCGCGTCGCGACACGATCCGTGGCATCCAACAGCCCACCGGCGGACGCAAGCGCTGCTCGGAAGGAGTCAACGCAGACATTGGCGTCCGACGCGTCGACCCAGTCAGCGCCTTCGTCGATGCGTGCGCGCACGTGCTCGATGAACTCGGGCGGGTGAACCAGCGCGATGCTCTCAAGTGAGGCCATCGATCCGGCGTGCTCACTAAGCTGGCTCGTCAAGCCGCTTTCGTTCAAACGACCCAGCACCGCATGGATACGATCCGAGCGTTCCGGGTGACCAGCACCAGGCTGATGATCGAGGCAGCTCTCGTTCGTGACGAGGCCAGTCGCGGCCCTGCTCATTCGTCTTCGAGGGGCTGCAGCCGGAACACGCCCGAGCGGTACTTGGAATCCTGTGCCATCTCCAAGAAGTCCGGGTCGCTGCCGAGATCCTTCAGCTTGCGAATCGAAACGCTCGATCGATTGAGTTCGTTCGCGGCATCCTTGTGCTTGCCCTGAATCGCATAGCAGCGCGCGATCGCGATCTGCACGTTCACGTCAACCGCGTTGCCTGACAGCTTGATGCTCAGGCGGTAGTCTTTCAGTGCCAGGCGATAGTCGGCCAGCTTGAAGTACACATCACCGCGCTGTGAATACCCGCGCGCCCAGTCCTTGTTCTTGCCGATAATCGCGTTGCGTTCATCGAGCAGTTCGCGGCGCATACCGCGATCGCCCTTGGACGCGAGTAGAGTGCGCGCCGAGTCGATCACGTCCTGCTGGTTTGCCTTCAGGAAGGGCGTCATCGCACCCTCGATCGAACGATCGACGGAAAAGTCCAGGCGTCGCAGCATGTCCAGCAAGTTACGCTGATTGTTGCTCGAGAGGCTCTCGCGTTCCGCGCTGATCAACAGTGCCAGTACATGCTCGTCCTTCACGATCTTGGGGACCGCCAAGTAGTAGTCGAGGATCTTGAAGATGTGCGGCCCGCTGCGGCTGCTTTGCGAGAGTTCGAGTACGTGCTTTGCGACGTTCTCATTGGCGGCGTTCGTCAAAGCATCAAGCGCTGCCGCCACAAGGTTGTCATCCGTTTCAGACAGGGCCGAAACAAAGATGTCGTTGACTTGCGAGCCGCCGAGCTGGGCCAGCGTCGTCAAGACGGCCGAGCGCACTTCGGTTTCAGCGTTCGTGTACAGCTCGTTCAAATCGCGTACGACACGCTCGCGCGCAGCCTCCGGTGCTCCTGCCAAGGCTTCGATAGCGTTCTTGCGGCCGGCGGGCGTCCCGCGTCGCGCTTGCTGCAACAGGTCGGAGGTGACGATGTCGGTCGACAGCGTAAGCAGGACGCGTATGACTTGGGAGGCTCGGTGCAGTTCGCCCCGGCCCGAGGTCGTTCCCGGATCGAGGTAGGGCACCAGCAGAGGGGCGAGTTCGGGCCCGAGGTCGACCAATTCGGCGCGCACTTCAGCCGCACCGGCAGGGGACTTGGGGTTACTCTCGAGCCGCTTCATCAGCTCCTGGACCATCTTGCGACTGGATTCGAAGGCGACCTCGCGCTCCTGGCGCATGCGTTCCAGGAATTGCTGCAGGCTCTCCGACTCGTCGGCTGTCCGCGAAGGTTGGACCACGGGCGAGAATGCGGAGGCAGCTGCGGGCGAGGCCTGACCTGCCGTGCATAAAAACATCGGCAACGTCAGCAGGCAGAGGATAGGGGTGATTCGAGTCATCATCGGGCGGGTCGTGGGGGCGCGCTCTATCCCCGTACCTTAGCTCGGACCGTCGGTGACGCTGCTAATCCTTCGTAGCTTCTAGTCCTTGGAGGGCAGGCTGGCGCCTTGCGAGCAATGCTGCGCCCGGATTCGGTGCTGATGCGGCTGTTTGGGCGCGAACTTGGGAGATTTCCTGCGGAGGCCCAGGCTGCCAAGACGCGAATGAAGAGAGTGCAGCCACGAGGTTTTTTTGGGGGGGACTCATCAGCGTGATCCCCGTCGGCTTAGCTCTCAGGCCTCAGATCGCCCGGTTGCGCGATCTCAGATCGCCCGGTTGCGCGATCTCAGATCGCCCGGTTGCGCGATCTCAGATCGCCTGCTCGCGCGGCATGGGGTGCAGCAGCACGAAGCGCTCTCCGCGCTCGATCGAACCAGCGCGTTCGAGCGCCAACTCCTCCTCAGCCGCGATTGCAGGTGAGAACACCGGCTCGAGGCCAGGCTGAGGTCCGGTCGGTAGCGGGCCGTAGATGACTCGCAGTCGGACCCGGTGTCGAAAGACCCAGGAGTGCATGACTCACTACTTCGGCCTTTGGGGGGCTTGGCATTGAGGATTCTGGCTCTGCCATTCCGCATTGACACATTCCGCACGCCGAAGCCTGGATGTGGCTCGGCCCCAAATGGAAAGAAGCCACTGTGTCCCGAGCTCCAAAGTCGGCGGCTCGACCCGGTTCCCGACGCCAGTGGTTCCACATCCAAGCGAGTTCGAGTCCAATGTCTCGCCGTAATTAGCGCGGGCTCGACCATGACCGAAAACCAACGACAAGCGAACGACCCGCGATCGAGCGCCGCGCAGGCTGCAGCTGGCGGTTTGCAGGCGAAGCATTCGCATCCCCGGCTCGACGCCACCGATCGCGCGCAGGAATCCTTTGATGTCGTGGTCGTTGGCGGCGGACACGCCGGCATCGAAGCGGCACTGGCGGCGGCGCGGCTCGGAGCGAGTGTCGCTCTCGTCAGTTTCCGCGCCGACTTGATCGGCGAGATGAGCTGCAACCCTGCCATCGGTGGTCTGGGTAAGGGCCAGATCGTGCGTGAGGTCGATGCGCTAGGCGGCGCGATGGGCCGCATCGCGGACGCGACCGGCATTCAGTTTCGGATGTTGAACACGCGCAAGGGCGCGGCGGTCCGTGCTCCGCGCTGCCAATCTGATCGCCACCTGTATCGCGAAGCCGCTACGGCTTTGGTGCGTGAGCAAGACGGTGTCACGATAGTCGAGGGCGCGGTCACGGGGATGATCCTAGCGCAGCAAGGCGATACGACGCGCGTGGCGGGCGTCAGCATGGGTGATGGCCGCGAGCTGCGCTCCGGTGCGACGATTCTGACGACGGGGACCTTCTTGCGCGCGGTGATGCACACCGGGCAGAGCCAAGAGAGCGGAGGGCGTGTCGGCGAGAGCTCAGCCGATCGACTCAGCGCAGACATCGAGCGCCTGCAGTTGAAGCTCGGCCGTTTGAAGACAGGTACTCCGCCGCGACTCACGCGCGACAGCATTGATTGGGAGCAACTCGAAGAACAACACGGCGACGAGCAGCCGCAACCCTTTTCGCATGCGACTGTTGAACAGGAGTTTCCGACGCTGCCCCAGATCGCTTGCCACATCACGTACACCGGCGAAGCAACCCATCAGATCATTCGCGACAACATCGGTCTAGCGCCGATGTATGCCGGGCGCATTCAAGGCGTGGGCCCGCGCTATTGCCCTTCGGTCGAAGACAAGGTGATGCGCTTCGCTGACAAAGATCGGCACCAGCTCTTCCTCGAACCCGAATCACTCTCGACCGACGCGATCTACGCCAACGGAGTGTCGACCTCGCTTCCGGCCGAGGTGCAGCAAGCCTTTGTGCGGACGATCCCGGGCT
The DNA here is from genome assembly GCA_047611405.1 of Planctomycetota bacterium. Taxonomy (GTDB): domain Bacteria; phylum Planctomycetota; class UBA1135; order UBA1135; genus JBLFWN01. Next base: position 27,670 of record JBLFWN010000037.1, read on the forward strand.
TGGAGCGGGCCGAGTTTCTGCGCTTCGGCTATGCGGTCGAGTACGACTTCGTGTTGCCGTCCCAACTCGATCGGTGTTTGGCTGTGCGACATGTGCCCGGCCTATACCTCGCCGGGCAAATCAATGGCACCTCCGGCTACGAGGAAGCTGCCGGGCAAGGGCTGATCGCGGGAACCAATGCAGCGCTGTGGCTCGCCGATCGTGCGCCTTTTACATTGGCTCGGCACGAGGCGTACATCGGTGTCTTGGTCGATGATCTGATCGTCACGAACCCGAGCGAGCCCTATCGTATGTTCTCCAGTCGAGCTGAATTTCGATTGCTGCTGCGACAGGACAACGCGGATCAACGCCTGACGCGTCTCGCGGCCGACATCGGTTTGGCACACAGTGAAGACTTGGCACGGCTCAAGCACAAGGAGCAGCAAATGCATTCGCTGAGTCGAGTGCTGTCTGCATTGCGCGCCGACGACGGCAAGACTTTGGCTGAAGTGTTGCGCCGCCCGGAGGTGCGTCTGTCAGAGCTGATCAGTAGGCATCCGGAGCTGGCAGCCGTGCAAGCATCACGCGCGGCGAGCGATGCAGTTGAGACTGACCTCAAATATGCGGGCTATGTGCGGCGACAGCTCGATCAAGTCGAGCGTCTGAAGCGACAAGAGGCGGAGCAGATTCCTGGCGATGTCGACTTTGCATCGCTGACCGGGCTCGCATCCGAAGCTATCGAGAAGTTGACGGAGTTGCGACCGGCCACCTTAGGTGCAGCATCGCGCATTGCTGGCGTTCGGCCGCCGGATGTTGCTCTGCTCGGCGTTCACCTGGAGCGCTTGCGGCGCGCCCGCTCAGGCGTCAAGTCCTAGCGGGAGCTAGCGGGGACCGGCGCAGCTGCTGGCGTAAGGTTCGTCGCATCGAGCACCCGATCCACGATAGGCCTCGGACTCGTAGTGTCAGCTTTTGTTGTTGCCGCCGGCCAACTCGTCCCAGTCACTGAAGGGGAAAGGCGCGGCGTCGCGGTTGAAAGTGATGTAGCGGAAGACCTCGTATACGTAGGCTGACAGCATCTGGCCAAATCTCGTCACGCGTGGGGCCGGTCGTCGCTCGGTGATCAAGCCATAGAGGACCTGATAACAGAAAACGAAGCCGAGAGCCGCCGACGCAATGTTGAGCGCGATGCACAGCACGGCGCTGTACAGAATTCGGAATCCGAGTTGCTGGCGGGTGATCGCGGGTTGGGAATCAGCGGGCGCAGCTTCGGCGTCCATGGTCATTGTGTGTGTCATCGGGGCCGAATTGACGAGGCTGCTGGGAAGGAAAGGGCTGAGCTAGCCGGCCGAAAAGGCCCGCTACGAGCCGACAGTCCTTACTTGGGAAAGCCGCGCCGGCGATTTCAGGTTCCCTGCCGTAACACGACTGTTTTGATCGTGTTGAACAGGATGCTCAGATCGAAGATCAGGCTCTGGCTCTTGATGTAGAACAAATCGTACTGGAGCTTGTGGAGCGCGTCCTCGGTCGTATTGCCGTATGGATAGTTGATCTGAGCCCAGCCCGTTAGCCCAGGCTTGACGATGTGACGATGATCAAAATAGGGGATCTGCTTTGCCAACTCATCCACGAAGACCTGGCGCTCAGGCCGCGGGCCGACCAGTGACATCGAACCTGCCAGGACGTTGAACAGCTGCGGCAACTCGTCGAGCCGCGTCTTGCGCATGAAGCTTCCCGAGCGCGTGATGCGCGGGTCGCCCTCTTGACTCCAGATCGGTCCGGTGTGCTTCTCGGCATCAGCGCTCATCGAGCGGAACTTGATCAAGGTGAAGAGCTTGCCGTCCTGACCCACGCGTTGCTGCTTAAACAAGACCGAGCCGGGCGTGTCGAAGCGCACCATCAAGGCCGAGATGATCATCAGAGGCCACGTCAGCGCGAAAATCACGACCGACAATAAAATGTCTGTCGTGCGCTTGGCGAAGGCGGCGATAGGGTGACGCCCGAAGCCCTCGTTGAAGATCAAGTAACTAGGGCGCATGGCTTCGACGGCCAGCTTGCCGGTGATCTCTTCGTACAGTCCTTCTCGTTCGCGAACATCGATTCCAGCCAGCCGGCAGCGTAGCAAGTCATCGGTCGGCAAGACTTCGCGTCGATTTTCGAGAGCCACGACGACGGTGTCGACGCGTTCCTTGCGAATCAGGGCGAGCAGGGGATTGTCAGCCTGCGTCGAGCGCAGCCTATTGCCCATGGCCGCGCCACTATTCTCGTAGCCGGACAGCAGAAGGGTCTCGTCCGACAATACGAGTCGCTCGGTCTCCGGCGTCGGTCCGTGGTCGGAAGACACCGGTGTCCGGCCCGAGCCGAACCTGCTATCACCATGTACGGACTCAACTGCTTCAGGTTCGGGCAACATGCCGGCGACCTGATAGCCACTGCCCGGGTGATCCAAGATCTGGCGCGTCAGGGCGTGCGCGGGTCCACGTGAACCTAGGATCAACACTCTGCGATGCAATTGCATGCGCTGCAGGCCGCGGTGGTATGCGATTCGCCAGCCATACAAGATTACGAAGGCGCCGACCAACGCGAAGACGGTCATCTGCGCGCGCTGCGACAGAGTGATGCCCGGGAAATCAAGAGCGCGCTCGAGGCCCCACTGATGCGTCAGGAAAATCGCGGCGACCGTCAAGCCAATGGCCGTTCCGGCCGACTCGACGAAGCGCGCAGCGCGTGCATAGCGCGAACCCGTGACGCGCGGTTCGTAAAGCTGGTTGAAGCCAATGGCGATGACCGTCAGGAAGGTAAGGCCCAAGGACGAGGTCAGGCAGCGCACAAGCGCGTCGTCCGCGGTCAGGTTTCGCCGTGCGAGCAAACGGCCCACGCCCTCGTGTTCGGGGTCCGACAAGCCCTCGAGCGCACCCCATAAATGCTGGGTTGTGACGAGGCTCAGGATCGTCCAGACGATCAGGATCTCGCTCAGCACAAGCAGCGCCGTGCGTAGCGGGAGGTAGTGGGAGAGGACGCGGAGCATGGGTTCTGGCGGGCGGTCAGGGGGGAGACCGGCCCTGCTGCCATTATCGGCTGATCGAGCCTTCAAAAGGAGGCCGAGCATTCTACGGAGCCTCGGGAGGAGCGGAAGCGGCGCTTCGTTCTTGTCGCCTACGACAAGGGGCGGAGGACCGAAATCCGCTCCTCATCCGTGTTCATCACGAGCGTTCGCGCTCGAAGTCTCCCGCCGATGGCCACCGTCCAAACCACGTTGACTGGAGGGTCTTGGTCCTCACGCCGTCTTCGGCGGGGTGCAGAGCCCCCCGGAAACGGGGCGAAACTACCTGAGGATTTCCATTCAACGAGTTGGAGCTCTCGAGCACGACTGCTCGGGCGGGTGCGGGCTAGTTTGCCCTGCGCGCGACGCTGGCGTGGTGCTGAAACTCGGGTGCAGCCTCTCCTTGTGCCAACCAGACTTCGACCAGATCGATGCGAACGGACGGAGACTCTATTGTGTCTTTCCTGGGCTGGAGCCATGCGGCGGCGCGCTCGAGGCGCTCGCGCTGTCGCCAGCTCAAGCGGTCCCCGGGTCGCCACGGCGCTTTCGGATGGCGCGGCCAGCGACTCGACTTCACCTCGATGATGACGAGCTGCCTTCGTTGTTGGGCGAGGATATCGACCTCGCAGGCGGGCGTTCGAAGACGCCGCGCCAGCAATTTGAAGCCATGGCGGCGCAACCACCGGGCTGCGAGCTCTTCCCCGATCGTCCCGACCTCAGAACGACTCAATTCCGGCAGGCGTGACCCCGCCAGCGGCCGATGGCGAATCAACCAAGCGCGGTAGCGGCGCTGAAGCCGGGCCCAGAGGCCGAGCGAATCGACGTGCTCGGGCTGCGGTCGGCGTTGGCGGCGCAGGTCTGTAGCTTTCCCCGCAATTCCGTACCTATCCCGCGCCACAGGCTCGGGCGATCCGCAATGCAGCTCAGCTCGAGGGGGCTTCGCCCTCTTTGTCTTCCTCTTCCTTAGCCTTTGATTTCGCCCCGCCCTTGTCATTTTTACCGGGCATCTGGCCTGTGTTCGGATCGACGATCCCCTGAATCGAGTTGCGTATGACCTTGATCCGTACGCCGTCAGCGATTTGCAGGCTGATCACGTTTTCCTTCACGGCCGAGATTGTCCCTACGATCCCTCCATTGGTCAGGACCGTGTCACCCTTGCCCAGGTTTCCCATCATCGACTCGTGTTCCTTCCGCCGCTTGCTCTCGGGGCGGATCAGGAGGAAGTAGAAGACGCCCAGAATCGCGATGAAGGGGAACAGCATCGAGGGCCCGTCAGGGGCCGGCGGATCCTCGAACAACAGGGCGAAGGGCAGCAGAATCGGATTCGATAGAAAAGGCATGGGGCGTCAGGCGGTTAGACGGGGCTTCGATCGACTAGGATGAGGCCTCGGGCGTTTCAGGAGCTGGGCCGCTTCGCGATCACGCTGGGCAGTCGGGCACCACGGACAGGATCGCGCAGGCGGCAGGCTCGCAGAGAGAATCCCGGAGCACGCCGAGGATTCGAAGGGCGGAGAAATTACTAGAATCCTGCTCTGATCGGAAGGAAGTTCGGGCCATGAGAGCCCTTCGAGTACCAGATGCAGATCCAATTCGAACCCAATGAGCGCCTGGTCGTCGCAATGAGCGGCGGCGTGGACAGCTCTGTTTGCGCCTCCATGCTGCATGAGGCGGGGCATGAGCTTGTTGGCCTATTCATGCGCAATGGCGTCGAAGTCGCCGAGTCCGAGGTACGCAAGAAGTCGTGCTGTTCGCTCGGGGACGCGCGCGATGCACGCATGCTCGCGGCCAGCATGGGCATCCCATTTCAAGCCGTTGACTTGGCCGACGAGTTCGGCGACATCATCGACTACTTCGTCGCGGAATACAGCGAAGGACGCACACCGAATCCGTGTGCCGTCTGCAACCGTGACTTGAAAATGGGGCGTCTGCTCGACTTCGCCGACGAACTCGGCGCAGCCGGTGTCGCGACGGGACATTATGCGCGCCTCGCTCTAGAGGATGGCCGCGTTCGTCTGCGGCGTGGTATGGACCGACATAAGGATCAGTCCTACCAACTATTCTCGGTCAGTGAAGAGCACCTGGCACGCACCGTCTTACCTCTCGGCGAACTCCAAAAGAGTGAAGTGCGCGAGATGGCAGCAGCACGCGGCATGCGCACCAGCGCAAAAGCCGACAGTCAGGAAGTCTGCTTCATTCCGTCGAACGACTATCGCCAGTTGCTGGCCGAGCGCGGTGTCGAACTGCATCCGGGCGACATTGTGAACACCGTTGGACGCAAGCTTGGAACGCATACGGGTACCGAGAACTTCACGATCGGTCAGCGTCGCGGTCATGGCATCGCGAGCACAGCACCCTTGTATGTCGTCGAGTTGATTCCCGAAGACGGCGTCGTCGTGCTCGGTCCCAAGGAGGACTGCATGAGCAAGGAGATGATCGTCTCGGATCTAAACTGGGTTGGTTTCGACGTGCCACCCTCGGGCGAGTTCCGCTGCGAAGTGCAGTTCCGCTATCACTGTATCCCGGCACCAGCCTCGGTCCACGTCGATGGTGACTCATGCCATGTCGTCTTCGACCGTGCGCAAATGGCGGTCGCTCCTGGACAGGGTTCGGCTTTCTATCGCGAGGACCTGTTGCTGGGCGGGGGGTGGATCGAGCGAGATCGCGTCGGCTCCGGTGCGACGGGCGATGTCGAGGACAAGGCAAACAGCATCGCGGCGAAGAGTTCCAGCAACGCTTCGCGCCCTTCTTCGGATGCCACGGAGGACTGAGGCTTGGCGCGCGAGCGAGGCCTGGTCAGCTATGCAGGAGGATTGTTCAGCGTGCGCGCTGGACGTGGCCTGGCGACGGTTGGGACGATCTTGCTCGCTTGCGCCGTGTGGCTGTTGACGCCGCGTGAGAACGAAGCCGCCTTGCCGACGCGACCGGCTTTGCATTGCATCGTGGTCGATGCGTCGCTCAGTACGCGTCGCCCGCGCCCAAACTGGGCGCTCTGGGTTCGTCGCCAAGTGCTGCAATTGTGTGACGAGTCTGAACGAGACGGCATGGATGTGATGGTCGTCGAGTTCGCCGACGCACCGATCGTTACTTTGGGTCCGGCATCGGCCAAGGTCTTGAGCGCGCGACTGCGCGGACGAACGCAGGACTTCGTTGCTTCGGGCGATGCCTACCACCCGGGACAAGCTTGTTCCGCGATGCAGAACTCCAGCGACCTCGACTCGACGCTGCGTCTGGTTCTGGATGAAGTCACTGCCGAGGGCCGTGCGCCCGGCCGAGTCGCTCTGCTCGTCGATGACCAGGCCACCGGTTCTGATCCGCGCTTCATGATCGAGAGACTCGCGCGCGCCGGGGTTCTGTTGGAGCGACGTGACTTACCGCCGCCGGAGGTGGGCGACTTGATGCTGGAGCGGCTGGTCGTGCCGGCACGGGTCCCCGATGGAAGTCCGATCACCGTTCACACCGAGTTGGGCTGGCGCGGGCCAGGCTTTGGCGTAGGGCGTGTCGAACTCGAGTTCAGTTGGGACGACGGGCGCAATGCCAAGCTCCACAGGCAGCTCGTGCCATGGCCCAACCTGCGGCGTCACGCAGGTTCGCAAATCACACGCTGGAGTCTGCGCACTCGATTAGATCCTATTCCAGCAGGTGCCTATCGCATGTCGGCACGCGTGCGCATCGTCGACCCGGACCCGAATCGGAAGCCAGAGGATTGGGAGCGCGACGGTCAGGACGCTCTGCCCGAGGACGATGCCCTCGAAGCGCGCTTTCGTGTGGAAGGTTCAATCTTGTGTGGCCTGATCGGTCCCCATGCGGCACGGCGCGAGCTGCGGGAGTCCATCAAGAGGACACCCGAAGCCTTTGCCGGGATCGAATGGGAATTTCTCGAGCCAGTCGAGCTCGCGGGACGCTTGCGTGACCTCGACTGCGTGCTGACACTCGATACGCGAACAAGTTCGCTGCCGGCGGCACCGATGCGAGACTTCGTGACTCGTGGTGGTGCGTGGATCGCATGCGCGGGTTGGTCGTTCCTGAACGATTGGTTCCCGCAGTCGCGGCTTGCCGGCGAAGACCTGCAGCAGCTCTTGCCGCTCGAGCCCAACCCCGATGACGCCAAAGATCGCGATGTGATCTTGCTCGTCGACGGTTCGGGAAGCATGGCCGGCCCGCCCTTCGAGTCGGTCAGGCAGGCGGCTATGGAGCTCAGCCTGGGAGCCTTGCCGCGCGATCACATCCAACTGCGCTTTTTTCGAGGAGGGCTAGGACCCGTCATCTTCGAGTCGCAAGGCGCCGGGCTCGATGAGCGGCGCAAGGCCTTGGAGCCGCTCTTGCGAGCCAGCGTTCCGGGTGGGCGGACCGACATTTTGTACTCACTCGAACAACTCGCGCGTCTGCGAGCGGAAGGCTGGGAGACGAAGGTCAATCGACGTGACGCGTTGGCGATATTGATCAGCGATGGCCGCACGGATTGGATGCCGCATCGGTCGATTCGCGCGCGCAGTGCATTGGTCGATGCGCACACGCGTCTCTCTGTGATCGGAATTGGTCAAAACATCGGCTACGACTTCCTGAGAAGTTTGCTCTTGGAAGGCGAAGAGCTGCTCAAGGTTGAGGCGTACTCGAGCATGACCGACCAGCTGAATCAGAGCGTCAACGCCGATCGTGTGCGACGCGAAGCTGGAACGGTTGCGTTGCTCGCTCAACCCAATGAGTTGGCAGTCGGTGGTCTTGGCCGCGCTTGGGTCGAGAGCCTTGCGGCCGGGCTCGAGGGCGAGACGAGTCTGGGTTTGGTCGAGATTCTGGCACGAGCCCGGGCTCTGCCCGAAGCAGAGGTGCTCTGGAAGACTAGCCAGGGAGATCCCTTGCTCGCGCTTCGCAGTGAAGGGCTTGGCCGCGTGGCTTGTCTCGCCAGCGGGGCCTGCGGAGATTGGGGCGCAAGCTTTCTGCGTGCGCGAGTCGGTTTATTACCCGGCTTGGTGCGAACGCTGGCGCAGCCGCAGCGCGCGACTTCGGAGCTTTCGATCGAGATGCACTCGCATGCCGTCGTACTTGATGGCGCGCCGGACGATTGGCCGCCGCTCGTGCGCGCCGACTTCTTCCAGTGTTTGCCCGCCATCTTTGGCGCACGCAGCGAAACGAGACGTTTGCTTGCTTCGACCCATCTGGGATTACCCGTGCGAGGAGTTGTCGCAGCCGATGGGGGGCGTCGCGTGGGTGCGATGCCCAGCGCTGGACTGGCGCTCGATGGCGAACTGCAGGGCCTCGCGGAAGTGAGAGTGGTTGTTCGTGCGGGTCCGAGCGCGTCGGATCGACCGCTGGCAGAGTTGATTGCGATCGCTCCGCGTCCACCGGAGTTTGGTGAGGCCACGCATCCAGTCCTGATGCCCGAGTCCAGGCCGGCAGCACCCGATAGACACACTCTTTACGAAGAAGCCTCCGCTTGGGGTGTTCTATGCCTAGTTATGGGTCTACTGGCTCTGTTTGCTTCGGGCCTGACGCGAGCCAGTCAAGCAATCCGGAACAAGAGTCGACACTGAAGGGCTAGACCCCTCTAGAGCCCCGACCCGACCATGAAACGATCCCGCGCATCGATAGCCATCCTTGGCCTGACCGGACTCCTGGCACTCTCCGTGAGTTGCACAACAACCAGGTCATCGGCAGGGACTCGACCTGGATCGGGTGAGTGGTTGGATCCCTCTCCCACCTTACGTAGCGACATCGAGTCGCATGCGCATCGCTTGCCGTGGGTGCATGGACTCGAAGAGCGCGTCGAGATCATTCAGTGGTTCGCCGGGGTCGGTGAACCGGCCTACCCCGTCTTGCTCGAACTCGCGATTGACACGCGTCCCGGTGTCGCAGGCTCGGCTCTGGCCGCGCTCGGCGCGACGGGTGATGCACGTCTGGTCGAGCATCTTCAGGATATCGAGTTGCCTGATGATGCCGAAGATACGCTGCGCCTCGAACTTGCTCGTGCGTTGTTGACGCTGGGTGATTGGGTCAGCGCGATGCCGACCTTGATCGAAGGTTTGCAGAACGAAGAGTTATACGTTCGTGCTCTTGCGTTGCGCACGCTCTCCGACGTGACGGGTCATCGTCATGACTATGATGCGCGCGCCGAAGTTGAAGAGCGTGAAGAGGGTGTCGCTCGCTGGCAACAGTGGTGGGCGCGCCAGTCGGGTGATCCGATGCAAGCGCGGGGCACCTGATCAAGCGCATCTTCGCTGCCGAAGGAATCGTCTCTTTGCTGCGCGTTGCCGGATCGCGTGAAGGCGGGGATGGCCGGATGGCCAGTTGATCTACATGCCGGGCGACGCACTCAAGCGCCCGTCCGCTCACAGCTCCGTCAGTCGTTTCACTATGGCTATGAATCGCGGCTCGGATCGCAAGTTGTCGAGATCCGAATCGTCCTTGACCAAGTCGAAGTCATCGAGGCCTAGTTCGACGGACTTCTCCATGGTGCTTAGCGCCTCCTCGATTCGCTCAAGCAACGACAGAGAGCAAGCTAAGTTGTAATGCACGGTCGGGTTGGTCGGCATCAAGCGAGCTAGTGTCTGATCGACTTCGAGCCCGTCTTCGTAGCGGCCGAGATGTGTGTACGTGTGCCCAAGCTCGAATAATGCATCGAGGTTTTCGGGACGCAGTCCGCGCTCGACCTCGAGAAACTCGGCCAAAAACTCATGACCGATGCGCTCAAATCTGGCGGAGGCTCGGGCGCTGGGGATCCACTCGTCAATCGTCACACTGCTAGCTTAGCAAGGCCTCGCGGGACCTCGACACGCACTTTAGCGATCCTGAGTGGGGGAGCAGCCTTACGACGTGGTCAGGGCACGGGATTTGAGACACACCCCTCGAGCCCCTTCTTTACCCTCGCATCCATCACCCCTTGCCCAAAAAGGCGCTCCTGGCGCCCGTTTGGTGACCTAGGCAGAGGACACCGCTAGACTCACTACTAGCACGGATCCCCAGCCGCGCTTGCCCCCAACCGGAGCCGGATTGATGACCTCCATGGAGATCTACTTTTGTGATTTGTGTAACGAGTCCGTCCCGCAGGCGGATCTCGACGCTAGCCGTGCGTTTCTCCGTAAGGGTCGGGCCGTTTGCGCCGCTTGTGATCGAGCGATGGGCGGTGGGATCGGAGGTGGCGGCGAATCTTCGATCGGCCTCGCGCTCCACGCAGAGGGGGGTGGAGGAACTGCCCTGCAAGCTCCTCCAAGAACGGAGGTCGATCCATCGGCTCCGCGTGGCACCAGCCATGCGGCCATTTCGACTCGTCAGGCTGCGGCGAAGGCCCAGGCTGGATCGAGCGGCGGTCCTGTTGCGCTGCTCGCAATCGTCGCGTTGATCTTCACCGCGGGTTCCTTCGCAGTGATTTCGTTGCGCATGCGTGAGACCGAGGTCTTGCGCGCCGACGAGCGACGTACGGCCGCGACCCAATTGGCTGGACTGGAAGCTCGGATGGGTGAGATGTTCGGTCGCATGCAGGTCCGACTTGATGCCAGCCAGACTCAGAATACGGCTGCGCTCGCGGCGCTGCGGCAAGAGATCGGCGATCGCTTGAGTGGTTTCGAGCGCGAGCTGTCGGGGCTGCGCGGCGAAGCTTCCGATCTGTCACAGGACCTCTCCGATCTGAGCACCAAAGTCGGCTTGGACAAGAAGGACACCGAGCGCGTTCTGGATCGCATATCGGCCACGCAACAGTCGACGACGATGGCGGTGAACGAGTTCCAATTGTCGATGGATCAACGTTTGATCGTCGTCGAGGAATACCAACGTGCCTCACTGTCAGGCGTTGGTCCCGTGGGCATGGGCGCAGGCGGTGCTCCCGCCGGCGCACCGAACCAGCCGACATGGCATGGGCTTCTCCCGGACCTGAAGCACGAGCATGAAGGCATTCGTCTGGAAGCTGTCTATGCGCTGGGTGAAACGGGTGACCGAGCCGTCGTGCCGCACCTGTCGCCATTGCTCGAAGACGACAATCTGTTTGTGCGCATGGCCACGATTCAGACGCTCAAGAACCTGAACGCGCGTCAGACAGTCCCGGCCTTGATCGATGCGCTCGAGGATGAAGAGTCAGCGGTGCGCGAAGCGGCGATGCTGGCCTTGCACCAGTTGACCAACCGCGAGTTCCGCTTCGAGCCGCTCGCCTCAATCGCCGAACGTGCGAAGCGCGTCAAGGCGTGGCGCGACTGGTGGAAAAAGAACGGTGAGGTCTTCCTGGAGGGCTGAGTTCCTCTTGGATAGTTGATACACGACAAGGAGCGTCTCGATGAGGCGCTCTTTGTTTGTTGGTGGCGAATTTGTTCGGAGATGTCATTGGCACAAGGACTTGCGCAGGGACCGGACTCGCAATGTGTTCGCACTGGTCCAGCAGAGATCTGAGCCTGGCAAGGGCTCTTCGGCGCACGGTCACCTTTACTCTCGTAGCAGTTCCTTGCGGTCTGTCCCCGTGGTCTGGTGAGTCCAAGACAACGGATGTCGGTTCAAAGGTCGCTTCGAAGGGTGACTCTCTCCCAGCTTCGCTTCGCATCCCGTTGCGGCGGTTGAAACTCGAGCACCTGAAAGATCCTTGGCACCAAGATCCATTCATCGACGGGGCACCGCGGCGGACCGAGGTTCTACTACCTCAGCGGCGGCGGGCACCATCTGAGCGGCATCATGTCGGGTCACCAATATGGTGTCTTCGAGAACTACAATGGCGGGCCGAAGACTCCGTATCACAGAGATTGGGTTCTGGGAATCGTGGCTGCGAATGACTGATGGGTGCTCATGGGGAGTCCGGGCCAAGCTTTGGGGCCGCGGCGTCCCAGTCGGAGTTGAGGTTGAGAGCGTGGGCAGGCTTAGGTGTCGTAGCGCGGTACCCTCCGATGGATGAAAGGTCGTACGGAGCTGTCGAAGGGCCGATTTTCGACGAGCCGGCCGGCATGCTGGGTCGTACACTCCCGTGCTCGAAACGGGACCGGAGCGCATGTTGGCAGCCATCTAGAATGGGCAGTCATCTCACTCTCGGGCCCGAGGCCGAGAGTCAGCGCAGCGGAGCTCCTCAGGGATCGAGGAGGGGAATAAGTCCCCGTCGATCTGAACCTGCTTCACCGGTGACTCGCGTGCCCCGCAGATCCGCGATCCATGGCGTAGCGATGTCCTCAATCCAAGCAAACAAACTGACCGTCGTCGGTGCCGGCTATGTCGGCTCGACCTGTGCACACCTCGCAGCGCTGAAGAACCTGGCGTCGGAGATCGTTCTGATCGACGTCGTCGAGGGCCGGCCACAGGGCATCGCGCTCGACATGAACCAGTCGGCCGCGATCGAGGGTTTCTCGAGTCGCATCATCGGCACCAATGATCCCGCGGACACCGAGGATTCGGACGTCTTCATCGTGACAGCTGGGCTGCCGCGCAAGCCGGGTATGAGCCGTTCAGACTTGCTCGAGGTCAATGGTCGCATCGTCTGCGAAGTGGCCGAATCGATCCGGCGCGGATCGCCGGACGCGATCGTGATTGTCGTGACCAATCCGCTCGACAGTATGGTCACGCTGATGCGCGCGAAGACGGGCTTCCCGCCAAAGCGTGTGATCGGGATGGCTGGCGTCTTGGACTCGGCGCGCTTCTGTTGGTTCATCGCGGAAGCTGTGGGCGCAGGCGTTGCCGATGTGGACGCGATGGTGCTTGGCGCGCACGGGGACTCGATGGTTCCTATGCCTGCCTTCTGCACGGTCAACGGAGTTGGCGTGACCAACTTGGTCAGTGCGGACAAAGTCGACGCGATGGCCGACCGCACCCGCAAAGGCGGCGCCGAAATCGTCGGCCTGTTGAAGACGGGCAGCGCCTGGTACGCGCCAGCCTCGGCCTCGGTCGCGATGGCCGAGTCGATCCTGAATGACGCGAAGCGACTCTTGCCATGCGCGTGCCTGCTGAACGGAGAGTTCGGCTTCGAGGGCGTCTATATGGGCGTCCCTGCAATCCTGGGCCGCGAGGGCATCGAGCGCATCGTGGAAGTGCCGCTGACGGTTGAAGCGCGTGCGCTGATGCAGAAGACAGCCGGCGCGATCATGTCCGACACCGACGCGATGCGAGACCTCGGCCTGATGTAGTTTAAACGCGCGCCAGGCCTGTCCCGCCGCGCGCGTCCCTTCGTATTTCATGGAGCAGCGGCTCCCCGACTTCGAGGCATCCGGGTGCACTCCCGCGTGGCTCGCAGCGCAACACGTTCGCCAGCAGATCACAGCTATGAGCACACGTACCGAAAGCGACTCCATGGGCAATATCGAGGTCGAATCCTCGCGCCTCTGGGGAGCCCAGACCCAACGCAGCCTGAAGAACTTTGAGATCGGTGGGCAGACCTTCACGCGCCCGATGATCCGCGCACTCGGCATCGTTAAGAAGTGCGCCGCTCTCGCGAATACTGATTTGGGCGAGCTCGACATGCTCGACGATGCACAACGCGGTGCGATGATCGAGGCCGCCGACGAAGTCATATCGGGCGAGCAGGATGAGATGTTCCCGCTAGTCGTGTGGCAGACAGGTTCGGGCACGCAGTCGAATATGAACACGAACGAGGTGATCGCGAACCGCGCGATTCAGAAGCTCTCTGGCGAACTCGGGTCGAAGAAGCCTATTCACCCCAACGATCACTGCAACCGTTCGCAGTCTTCGAACGATACTTTTCCGACCGCGATGCATATTGCAGGTGCGGAAGAGATCGAGCGACGCTTCCTGCCTGCCCTCGAAGCGCTAGCTGAATCGCTGGACGCTAAGGCACAGGCTTGGAATGGTGTAGTCAAGATCGGTCGTACGCACTTGCAGGATGCGACGCCCTTGACGGTAGGGCAGGAGTTCTCGGGCTATGTGCAGCAGCTACGCGACGCTGCGCGTGCGGCTCGCGCCACCATGCCGGCCATGCTCGAACTCGCGCTCGGCGGGACGGCTGTCGGCACAGGCTTGAACACCAAACCCGCTTACGCGGAACTCGTCGCACAGAAGATCGCCGATGAGACGGGGCTGCCTTTCGTGACGGCCCCGAATAAATTCTCAGCGTTGGCAGGTCACGATGCGATCGTGTTCGCCTCGGGCGCATTGAAGACTGCCGCCGTGGCGCTGATGAAGATCGCGAACGATGTGCGCTGGCTCGGCAGCGGCCCGCGCTGTGGCTTGGGCGAGCTAAACTTGCCGGCCAACGAGCCGGGCTCCTCGATCATGCCTGGCAAGGTCAACCCGACGCAGTGCGAGGCCGTGACCATGGTCTGCACGCAGGTGATGGGCAATGACGCGACCATCACGATCGCTGGAAGCCAAGGCAACTTCGAGCTGAACGTCTTCAAGCCGGTCATGATTCACAACCTGCTCGAGTCACTGCGCATCCTCTCCGATGCGTGCGATTCCTTCCGCACTAAGTGCATCGATGGGCTGGAATTGAACGAGGAACGCGTCGATTCGCTGATGCGTCAGTCGCTGATGCTGGTGACCGCGTTGAATCGGCACATCGGGTACGACAACGCCGCTAAGGTCGCCAAAAAGGCGTTCATGGATGGCAGCACGCTGCGTGTGGTGGTCGAGGAGCTCGGCTTCATGACTGGCGCTGAATTTGACGCAGCGGTGATTCCTGGCGAGATGGTCGGGCCCCGCTGAGAGCGGCTGGCCGGATTCGGGCGCTCAGGCTTGCGCGCCAGCCGGTGAAGACGAGGATGCCTCTGTGCAGCAGAACCCCGATCAAGAACTCGACGGCCGGACAGCGGTCATCACCGGTGGCGGCCGGGGCATCGGTCTAGCGATCGCGGCTTCGCTCGCGGACCAAGGTGCGCGCGTCGTTATGGTCGCCCGCGATCGCGAGCGGCTCGAAAAAGCGACGGCCGAGCTATGTGCCGATGGCGCGCATGCTCAAGCGCTGGTCGCCGACATCGACGATCGCGGCTGGCTCGAGCGTTTGGATGAGATCGCGCCCCAGGTCGACATCTTGGTGCACAACGCCGCGGCCTTCGCATCCTATCGGCCGCTCGAAGAGGTCCCGCCCGGCGAGATCGAGCAGGTCCTGGCAACCGGGATCGTAGCAGTGATCCGCGCCAACCGGCATGTCTTGCCCGGCATGAAGGAACGCAACTTCGGGCGCTTGATTCACATCGGCAGCGTTGCCGCGCGGCTCGGAGCACGCAATCAGACCGCGTACACCACAGTCAAGGCGGCCTTGGAGGGCATGATGCGCTCCCTCGCGGTCGAGGGTGCGCGTTTTGGGATCACGAGCAATTTGTTGGAGCTGGGCCTGATTGAGACCGAGCGCACGCGCGAGGGTCTGCACTCCGGTGTCTTCGATCAACTCGAAGAAGCGGCTCCTATTGGGCGCGCCGGCCGGCCCGAAGAAGTGGCGCATGCCGCATCCTTCCTCGCCTCTCCGCGCTCAGCCTTTATTACGGGAGCTGTGCTACCCGTGAGTGGTGGACTTGGTCTCGGACTTCCCGGTGTGCCACACCCGGATGTCGAGGTGACGAGCGCTCGCTGATCGCGTTCGTCCTGACACGGCCGCTTATCTGCATGCCGAGTCGGGTTATTCGCGAGCGTCTACAAGTTCAATCGCATGCGGCAGTCATTCGTTTGCGGCGAGCCTGTGACCCGTGATGTTCAAGTGCAAGTCGTGTGACCAGTACAGCACTTCGTTTGACGCAGTGAAGCCGGGGCGTAAGTCGTGGACCTCGATGCCCGCAGTCCGCGCGAAGTCGAGGACTTCGTCGGAGAGTGCCGGCATAGGTTCCAACTCACTCGCCGGCTTCGCGAGCTTCTGCATCAGCTCCTCCGTCCGGTCCGTGAGCAATCGCTCACGCACCTCGACCGGTGCTTGCAGGTAAGCGAGCAGCAACTGAATATCGTGTTGCTCACACAGATCCTGTATATCGATCAGCCCACCTTCGAAGACCTTGCGCGCCACATCGATCTCGGACGGCAGTGCTCGGAATAGGCAGTATGGATTGAATCCTTGCCCGTACTCGGCCGGGTAGCTTGGCCGCGACTTGTTGTCCAGCTTGCGTAGCGTCTTCGAAGGACGTGGTGGCTCCTGCTGATCGAATATTTGGTAGAGCGCCGGTACTGCGCCTAAATCATTGCCACCGAACATCACAACGATGAACAAGTCGGGTGTGAGCTCCAAATGAGGGAAGCGTTCGAGCGTTCCGAGGTAGTGGTACATCGAGTACGCGCCCATACCAGCATTCAATAGGTGAGCGTCGTGCCCGGCTTCGCACAGTCCGTGTTCGAGGTGTGCGCACAGATTCTCTGAGTCGCCGCAGACCCCATCGACATGAGAGTCGCCCGCGATAAGCACGCGCAGGCCAAAATCTTCACGCGTCTCTTCGTTGTTGCGCAAGCCGAGCGAGTTCGTCCGCCTGTGGAAGCCTCCTCTCGGGTGCTCCGGGACTTTGATCTCGAGGTCGATGTTCGCGGCCCTGATGAAATAGCTGTGCGGGTCGTAGCGGCGCACCTTCGACTTGAGCTGCATCAATCATATGCGACGCGCGGTCTCTGGTGATGTTCACAAGGTGTCGGCTCGAGCCTGTGCAGCGCTACCCTTCATTCCGCACCCCCTCTCGAACACTGGCCCCGGGCCATGAATTCATTTCCCACACGTCCGGTCCTCGCGCTCGATTTCGGCGCAACTTTAGTCGCGCTGTCATTCTCGAAGCCGGGTCGCGTACTTCGAAGGAACTGGCGGAAACACCGGTCTGTGGAACGGTGACTCGGGCTGCTTGGTCGGTGATTCGCAACTGCCTGGTTCGCGCGAGGATGTCGTGAGTGGCGTTCTTGAATCTGGCGAAGGCCAGGTGCGTTATCTGATCAACACGCATTGGCACGGCGATCACGTGAGCAACAACCTGCAGATCGCGGGTGATGTGCCGGTCTTGTCTCATACGAATGTTCGCAGGCGTTTGGTATGCGATTCGACCATTGGCGGCCGCGTCGGTGGAAATGCACCTCCCGGAGCCTGGCCGCACTTGACCTACGACGATTCGATCGCGTTGCACTTGGATGGTGAAGAGATTGAAGTGCGGCACTACGCGAGTGTGCACACCGATGGCGATTCGGTGGTCTTCTTCAAGACTTCAGGCGTCGTTCACATGGGCGATCTTTTCTTCAACGGTCTCTTCCCGTTCATCGATGTGCAGTCCGGCGGCGGGGTGCAGGGCGTGATCGATGCGGTCGAGTCGATCCTGAAAGAAGTAGGGGAGATGAAGATTATTCCCGGCCATGGACCACTCGCGACGAGGGCTGACTTGGAGACCTACTTAGCCATGCTGAAGGACTGCAAGGGGCGCGTGGAACGCGCGATCGCCGACGGCAAGGAAGCGCTCGAGATGCGTGATGCTGGTCTGGTCGACGACTACGCCAAGGACTGGGCCTTGGGATTCATCGGTGCGGATCGCTTCATCGATCTGCTGTATGCGAGCCTGAGCCGCTGATCTCGAGCCATGTTGCTCAGGATTCATGTGCCTGATCCTGCTTCCGATCGAGTGCCTGGGGCCCCATGACCTGGTCCGGCATCGGCTAGAAGGGGCTAGAAGGGGCGTCCTGGGTGCCAAAAGGCCTTCTTTGCCACCGATTCATTCAAAAAGGGTAGACCTCCCGAGCATTGATCGAGATAGACTCCGCGGCTCGGTTCCAGCAGAACAACTCTCATGAAGCTCAAGATTCGTAACAGTGCGGCCAAGCGCCGCAAGAAGACCGGTTTCCTCACGCGCCAGAAGTCCGTGGGCGGCCGTAAGATCAACAAACGTCACCGCGCTCGCCACGGTAGCTTCTAGGTCGACTCGACCCCGGCGCGTCAGCCAGTCCACTCCTCTTTCTTAGGATTGGGCTGGGGTTCGCGACAGGGTCTCCGAGATTGAGGCGCATCCGTTTACTTCGGATCATGGGCATCCCTTTAAGACAGGGGATAGCCCTCTTGGCCTGCCCGGGAATCACTCCTGGCACTACGTCTGGCAACCATGTCTGACATTGCCGCCTCGGCCTAATGTCTTCCCCGCACCCGCGAGCAAATGACTGCGCGCGGGTGGAGTCATTGGGACATTGTGCGCGTCACGGTTGACGGCTACATCGATCTCCCGTCCTCATGGCGCCGCCATAAGTGGCCGCGTGCTCGAGGTGCAGGGCTAGAAGGCAGACATGCTCGATGTGTCAGACTTGTTGTGTCCGGGCGAGAGCAGGGGCGACGGCTGGAGACGACTTCCATCGGCGCGTACCTTGGCCGGAGTCACGGCTGGCACGATCGATTCGATAGCCACGGGCTACACGGCTGCGAAGCGCAAGCGTTGCGTCGGTGTCTACGATGACTACGAAGCGGATCATGATTCCGAGTGCGAAGAGCTCGGTCGCGATCAGCACCTGGTCAACGAGATCATCGACGGGCACCCCGGCATGGCCTTGGAAGCGGCGATCGAGTTGTTCGAAGATCTGCTCGACCGCAACTATTCATCCGAGCAGGTGCAGGAGTTCATCCCGCTGCCGATGACGCGTACATGCATTCAGTACGTCACCGGACAAGATCCGCTGACGGGCGAAGAGCTGTACGTGCCGCGTGGCAGGTGTGAACGGCGCATGCAAAAAACGCTCGTGCGTTGGAAGGCGCAGGAGTCACGAAAGTTAGTCCTCGAGGCGCCTGACGCAGGCGGGTCGCAAAGACTTGCTCAAGCGCTTCGAGGGTGTAGCTCGAAGAGCGAGCAGCTCATGTGGCGCAAGCGCTAAGGGGCGTGGACGCAGTCGCGAATCGTCGAAGGCACAACGTCTCGTTGCTAAGGACGCGCAAGCTCCGAACCCGCTCTATCCCGACGGGCTCGAGCTCGATACCTGCGGCTAAGCCGCGGACGGCTCGCGACTCACAGACTCGAGATCCAGCCGCCGATGTCTTCTGGCAGCGGTGCCTCGAACGTAAGCTTGCGACCATCGCCGGGGTGTGCGAAGGAAAGCGACGTCGCGTGCAACGCATGTCGCTTGGTCTTGGGCGCTGTTAGCGGCCACTGCGTTACGCCGCGCACGCGATACATCTTCTCGCCCACGAGCTGATAGCGACGAGCGGATAAGTGCACGCGTATCTGGTGTCGTCGACCCGAGGCTGGCCTGCATTCGTACAACGCGAAGCCCGACCATTCATCGCGCAACTCGAACTCCGTCAGCGCTTCCTTGCCGTCTTCGCCTTCGGTCAGCTGCTGTCGATCCGGATGGTCGTCTTGCGGGCCCATGCGTCGATCGATGGCAAAGCTCTGTTCCGCGCGTTCGTCCTTCGGCAGATGCACGAGCGCCAAGTAGCACTTATGCACGCTTCGCTCTCGGAACTGTCGCTTCAAACTCGTGAAGGCTTGCTCGGTGCGCGCGACCACGATCAAGCCACTCGTTTCACGGTCCAGCCTATGCACAATGCCGGGGCGTTCCTTACCGGCTAAGACAGGTAGCGGTCCGTAGCGTTGATTGGCGATCGTGGACAGATGCAACGCGCCGGGGTGTCGCCTGGTCGAGTGCGTCAACAAGCCGGCCGGCTTGTCGAACACGAGCAAGTCTTCGTCTTCGAAGAGGGGGTTCAGGTCGGGCTCCGGCTTGCCACTCGGGCCCGGCTCGGAGATCTGAATCACGTCGCCCTTATTCATGTGCACGTTGGAGCGCAGCACGCGCTCCCCGTTAAGGCGGACGCGACCGCGCCTGACCAGGCGTTCGAGTTGGGACCTTGTACGCCCCTCGAACAATTGGCAGAGCACCTCGGAAAGGCGCTCTCCGGCCAATTGACCGGGAACTTTCGCCTGTCCTCCCGCCAACGACTCGGGTTTCGACATGCCCAGAGCCTACACCACCGGTGCAGAATTATTGTATGAGCGCTATGCTGAGCTGCGTCTGGGAGCGCACCTCGTGCCTCATCCTGGCCCCCCCAGCCCAGAGACAAACCCCGACCGTGATGATCATGAAGACAAGACAGCGTTTGAGGAGCCTCGCTCTCCTCTCGGCCCTGGCTGTCGCCGTACCGGCGCCGCTATTGGCCCAGGGTGTTGGAACCAACATCCCCCAAGTAGAACTCGAAGACTTCACCCAGACCAAGGCGAAGTCCTACGACGACTTGTTTGGCCGTGCGGTTCTATTCGAGTTCTTCGCTTACTGGTGAGGCCCCTGCGCTTCGTCAGTCCCGCACCTCAACGAGCTTCAAAGCTCGATGGGGGACAAGGGACTGACCATCGTTGGCGTGACCAGCGAAGGCAGTGGTATGACGGAGAAGTGGATCGAGAAGAACGGCGCGGAGTTCGCGTACGCGTATGACAAGGGCAGCAAGCTGAGCCGATTCTTCGGCGTCGGCGGCATCCCGCACGCGATCCTCGTTGATGCAAACGGCACAGTCATTTGGCGTGGCCACCCGGGTAGCTTGAAGGACGCCACGGTTTCGAAGGCGCTCGAGGGAACGATCCCGACGCCGCTGTGGGAGTTCCCCTCCGAGGCGAAGGACGTCGCGAAGGCGCTCTCATCGCGCAAGTTTGCGAAGGCACTCGAAGCCGCGAACAAGATGGGTGAGTCGGGACAAGGCTACGCCGACATCGTCAACGCACTTGCGAATGGGCGTGTCGCTCTGATGTCCTCCGCTCAAGAAGAAGGCGATTGGCTGACGATCGACGATAAGGGTAAGGACATCGCGGGCATGCTCAAAGGCATGGAGCAAGCCGGCGAAGTCGAAGTGATCCTGGCCGCCCTCAAAGGTGACAAGGAAGCGCAAGGCATCTTGAAGGCTCAGAAGAAGGTCAAGAAGATCCTCTCGGCCAAGATCAAGAAAAAAGAGATCCCGGCCATCAAAGACAAGCTGAAGAAGATCTCTAAAGACTTCCCCGGCACGGCGGTCGAGCGTGATGTCATCAAAGGCATCGAGCGCCTGACGGATCGCTGAATTGTTAGCTATGTGCCTTGAGGCACGTAGCGGATAGTGAACAAGTATGAGCGAGCCGGCACTCCATTCGTGGAGTGCCGGCTCGCTCATGTTTGTTCGCGCGTGTCAATTCGGCATACGGCGTTAGATGCGGGCCTAAGGCTTCCTGAAAGCGCGCGCCAAGGTCAGGTCTTGACCTTGATAGGAACCACCACCGCGGTCCTGTGCGTAGATCCGACGCGGGCGGCCCGATGCACGGTAATAGCGCAGCCGGAAGAACACCTGCCCGTCTTCGACCAGGAAGGGAACATCGTGCGCGCGCACTTCCAACACTGCCGGAGTGCCGCACCCCAAAGCCTCTCCCGCTTCGTTCTCTTCCCATCCGAAGCCGTTGTCGAAGAAGCCTGCATAGTTGTTGCGCAGCTCTCCGATGCCGACATCGACCGGCAACATCTCGGCCGCGTACTCGGGCGGAACACGCAAGCGTTCGCGGCTGGCGAAAATGTAGAAGTAGCCGGGCGCCAAGATGCATTGACCGCGACGCGCGTGCACGGGTTCGAAGTAGTCGGCGGGATCGTGCGCACCTTCACGCGAGAATTCGACGACATCCGTAAAGGCGGCCGCGCGCCAGCCGACTGGATCGCGTCCCTTGAGTCCGAGCGTTAGCTCGAGTCCGCCACTTCCATCGAAGCGAACCTCGTCCATCGCAAGGGCTCGATCGCCATCGAAGGCGAGCGGGCTCTCTTGATAGAGCGCGCGTAATTCGTCGTCGTTCAGTGCGGCTTGTCCTCGTTGCAAACGCAACTGGCATAAGCGATCGCCGCGCTGCAAGCGGACAGGAAAAGACAGCGGCGCAATCTCGAGCCATAGCCGACCGCGGTAGCCGGCCGGTGCTTCGTCGAAACGCGAGTGCCCAGGGCACAGCACTCGGGTGAACAGGTCGCAACGTCCGGCCGAGCTGCGAGGGTTGAAGCGGCAGACCAAATCATGCGGAAGGTCGAGCGACTCTTCGAGCGGGACCAGGTAGACCAGGCCGCGCTCCAGAACGCCGCCTTCTCCTTCGAGCGAGATCGATCCGGTCGAGAGCTCAGCGAGCCGATCCTCGATCGGGCGGCCTGCAGGCAGGAAGCTGGCGCGAATCCGATACGCGATCGAACCCAGTCGAAGGTCGAGGCTCGCGGGCTGGACCTGAGCGCTCTGGATCGCAGGTGCCTCGTCACTTGGACACAGGACTGTGCCGATCAGGCTCTCGAGCTCGTGATCAACAAGGATAGCGTCGTTGGACATGCGGCTATCCTGCGGCGAGTAGGGCGTACGGCAAGGCTAGTGGCTCGGATCCTCACTCGGTCCTGAAGACTTCTGCGCCGGAGGGCTTGCTCGGCTGCGCTTGCTTCGTGCTGCGCAGGAGCCGCCAGCCCGCCCGCTCTGCAAGCGGGACGGCCGTTGTGGTCACCCGCGGGCGGATTGGGCCGCCACGGAAGCGCCGGGTCGTGGGTGGACGAAGCGATTGGGAGCATCAGCCAGCGAGGAGTCGGGAGTCGTCTCGCCCAAGGATCTTCACGAGCTCGGTCCGCAACAGCATCTCGCGATTGGCCGGGCCCCGGTGCGCCGCTACACTCTCCGCCTCGAATTCTCGCTGGCACCTCCGCGGGCCACCCTATTCATGAAGATTCACGAATTCCAAGCCAAGCAACTCTTGGCCAAGTACGGCCTCGACGTGCCCACCGGGCGCGAATGCACGAGTGTCGATGAGGCCGTCAAAGCCTACGAAGAGCTCAGCACCGATCTCTGCGTCGTCAAGGCCCAGATCCACGCGGGCGGTCGCGGCAAGGCGGGCGGTGTCAAGCTGGTTCGCAGCGCTGAAGAGGCGCGCGCGGCAGCCGACGAGATCCTCGGAGCCATTCTGGTCACACCCCAGACAGGCCCCGAAGGGCAACTCGTGCGTCGCTTGTGGGTCGAGGAAGGCTCCGCGATCGACAAGGAGTACTACATCGGTATTGCGATCGATCGCGAGCTACAGCGTCCCGTGATGATGGCGTCTTCTGAAGGCGGCATGGAGATCGAGGAAGTTGCCGAGAGCAACCCCGAGAAGATTCTGAAGGCTGCCTTCTCACCTGCCGATGGCTTGGGTGAGGCGGACGCACGGCGTTTGGCGAGTGGCATTGGCGTTCCGGCAGAGCTAGCCGACAAGGCTGTCGAGTTCCTCGTCGGCTTGTCCAAGATGTTCTGTGAACTCGATTGCGCCATCGCGGAGATCAATCCTCTGGTCACGACCAAGGATGGCAAGGTCATGGCGCTGGACGGCAAGGTCAACTTCGACTCGAACGGCTTGTTCCGTCATCAAGAGTTGCTCGAGCTGCGTGACCTGCACGAAGAAGATGACAAGGAGATCGAGGCCAGCAAGTGGGACCTCTCTTACATCTCGCTCGACGGCAACATCGGCTGCATGGTCAACGGCGCGGGACTCGCAATGTCGACCATGGACGTGATTCAGTTGTACGGCGGTTCGCCGGCCAACTTCCTGGATGTCGGTGGTGGAGCCACAACCGAGAACGTGACTGCGGCCTTCCGCATCTTGCTTTCTGATGCACAAGTGAAGGGCGTGTTGATCAACATCTTCGGCGGCATCATGAAGTGCGATGTGATCGCCAATGGTGTTGTTGAAGCCGTCAAGCAAATCGAACTGAACGTGCCGTTGGTCGTTCGCCTCGAAGGTACGAATGTCGAGAAGGGTCGCGAGATCCTTGCGAACTCCGGCCTTCCGATCATTCCCGCCGGGGACCTAGACGACGCTGCGAAGAAGATCTGCGCGGCCCTCGAAACCGCCTGAGCTGTTTGGCCAAAGGACGAATCCAATGAGTATCTTCGTAGATAAGAACACCAAGGTTATTTGCCAGGGCTTCACCGGCAAGACTGGCACCTTCCACTCCCAGCAAGCGATGGAGTACGGCACCCAGATGGTGGGTGGCGTCAACCCGCGCAAGCCGGGCACCGAACATCTCGGCTTGCCGGTTTTCGGAACCGTGCGCGAGGCGCGCGAAGCAACCGGCGCCGACGCAAGCGTGTTGTACGTGCCGCCGCCCTTCACCGCCGATGCGATCATCGAAGCGATCGAGGCCGAGATGGAGCTGATCGTGACGATCACTGAGGGCGTTCCCGTGCTGGACATGGTGCGCGTCGTCGAGGCCCTCGAGGGCTCGAAGTCACGCCTGCTCGGTCCTAACTGCCCCGGAGTCATCACTCCGGACCAGTGCAAGATCGGCATCATGCCCGGCTACATTCACAAGCCCGGTCGCGTTGGCGTGATCTCGCGCTCCGGCACCTTGACCTATGAAGCCGTGTGGCAGTTGACGTCGCGCGGAATTGGCCAGTCGACTTGCATCGGCATCGGCGGCGACCCGGTCAACGGCACGAACTTCATCGACTGCATTGAAGCCTTCAACGCCGACGACGAGACCGACGCGATCATCATGATCGGCGAGATCGGTGGCACCGCGGAAGAAGCGGCCGCCGACTACATCAAAGCCAACGTGAAGAAGCCGATGGTCGGCTTCATCGCCGGCGCAACCGCGCCGCCAGGCAAGCGCATGGGCCACGCCGGTGCGATCATCGCAGGCGGCAAAGGCACCGCGGCCGAGAAGGTCGCTGCGCTCGAAGACGCTGGCGTGTTGATGAGCCCCAGTCCCGCCCGCCTCGGCGAGCTGATGGAGCAACGTTTGCGCGAAGCTGGTCTGCTGCAGACCAGCTAATCGCGGCAATAGGGTATCTCACACCTTGTTGCTGATCGCTGAACGAAACGTACCGCACAAATCCAGATCCCTTCGGGACCTGGCTCTTGTGCGGTACGTTTCGTTCAGCGATCAGCAACAAGGTGTGAGATACCCTATTGCCGGATTGCTCTTCGGATCAGCGGACTGAGCTGCTCTCGTCGTCTTCGGCGACGAGCTCAAAGAATGCGTTCGTGGGCTTGCCGTCGCGGAAGACCTTCATGCTCATTTCGCCTTCGGCGCCGACCTGTAGTTCAGCGACGCGACCGCCTTCTTTGTCTTTGAAGGTCAGTGTCGGGTGCTTGGTGCCGTAGGCGTCGAGCACCATGCGCTCACGCATGCTGCCGTCTTTTAGTACGAAGCGCTCGCCCCAGACTGTCTTGCAGACGCGCGGGGCTGCCATGCTCATGGCCAGTGCAACCGCGCCGACGGCGAGCACTCCGCGGAAGGCTCTCTTGGTGCGGCGGTCTTGGGTTTCGAGCTGCTCGATACGGTTGACGAGATCGCGAGTGTTGTCCATGGCTCTTCGTTGTGAGTTCCGTAGGGGAGAGAAGGTTGGGAGGGGAGCAGAGGCAAGCGGCGCAGGCCGACGGATCCGATTGCTCGGGTCCCGGCCACTGACTAGACGACGGTCAGGTGGCATCCGCTTGTTCGAGCTCTGCTCGTCCTCCCGGCACGCCGGGGAAGGGCTTAGGGGCGGCGCCCGCGTGGGTTACACGTACGAGCGATTCAACCGATAATTTGTGGCCAGCTACTCGGGATCTAGGGGGCGCGGGATGTAGCGGGAGAATGAGTCGTGCGGCGTCTCGGGTTCGATCAACCTTGGCTTGCGCATAGCGCATCAATCGAACGTGATCCCCATCGCGAGCAGTTGCTTCTCGGCCTGGGGAGCCCAGCCGCGGTTTGCGATCGGGCTGGCAGGACTCGGATGCAAAATCGTAGTGATCGTCGGCGCATTATCGCCGAGTGCGATGGCGGCGCGCTTCTCCGCGAATTTGCCGATTCCAATTACGCGCTCGGGCTTGATGAAGTCGACGATGCGGCGCAGGGCAAGATCGCAGATCGCGTACAGAGAGCTACGCTCTTCTGCAGAGAGCTTGTCGGGTGTGCGGTTGCGGCCGCTCTCTTCCAAGAAGATCAGTGGACAGAAGTTCCACACGAAGAAGCGATCGAAGAAAGCTTCAGGGCTATCGAAGCGCTCTTGTGCCCAACCCCACAGGCGTCTGCCGCTGACTTCACTGCGTGTGCAGTCGAAGCCTTGGATAGGACGCTTCGGATGTTCATCGGCGGGGCGGCCGACTTTGCCTTCGATGCCGAGCCAGTCACGGACTGCTTCGACTTCGCCAAAGGGGACGCCGGTCTGCGCCATGCCGAAGGGGCCGGGGTTCATACCGAGCAGTAAGCCTTCGACGCCAGGCCGAGCGAAACGCTTCAAGTACGTACGCCAAGGTTGGCCCGCGTAGTCCAACGGGTTGTAGACGTTTGTGACAGGGTCCGCGAACTCGAGCTTGTCCACTTCGCGACTGAGCTCGCGACTGATACGCAGGGGATCCATGCGGGCAGTGTAGCAACGCCCGGGATGGATCGCCGAAGCGCAATACGGTGTCGCACACCGTATTGCCGGATCGCTTACTTGTCGCCGAGCAGTTTCTCTGCCAGTGCGTTCATGCGCTCCATCTGGCGGCGTAGTTCACTCAGCTCCTTGGCTTGCGCATCGAGCTTGGCTTCCAGATCACGAATGCGTGCGTTGCGCGGATCCACCGTTGCATCCGTCTCTGCGCCACCGCGGCGACCTCTCTGGATAAGCTCACCTCGAACGTAGCGGGCGTCGGTTTGATCTGCACGGTCACGCGCTTCCGCCGATTCGCGAGTGGCTGACCGCTCGACGCGCTGGCGGGCGTCCGAACGGTCGGCCCGGTCGCGATCGTCCGAACGCTCGCGATCGTCAGCACGATCTTGCGCTTTTTGACTATCGCGCGCGTCGCCGCTTGCGTCGCGAGTCCGTTGCGCGCCAGCGCGTGCTTGGCCGAACTGCTCGCCAATATGTCGTCGCAGCTCGTCCACACCTTCATCTGATTGAACGTCTTGCTCCGTCGCAAAGCGATCCATGATTCCTGTGACCAGGCGTTCACGGCTTGAGCCATCCAAGCTTCCAAGTGCCTCTTGCAATCGACTGACAATCTCTTCGTCACCGAGGGCGGAGATAGCCACGCGCGACAAAGCCAGCAACTGCTCGGGGTCCTGGTTCCCGATCATGTCCTTGAGCTTCTGCAATCGTCGTCCATCGAGGCCGAGCTCCTCGCTGACTTCGAAGCCACGCAACAGGGAGAGGGCATAGCCCATGTCGCTCGCGACATCACCGTTCTTCGCAGACTCGAGGTAGCGTTTGGCTTGGGCCAATAGGTCGTGGGCTTCGGCCGTGTCTCCGACTTGAGCGAGTTGCCCAAGTAAATCGGTCGTCTCCGCGCCGACTCTCGCGTTCAGGCGTGTCCAGATCTCGGCCAAGGCCTTCGGATCGACGTGCTGCATCTGCTCGCTGAACAAATCGATAAGTTGCTGGCGATCCATCGAACGTGCGACAAGGGCGCCACGTTCGAGCATGTCCTTGGCGGACTGAAAGTTTCCACCGGCAACTGCGCTGTACATCTCGAGTGCACGCTTGAACTCGCCCTTCTCCATTAGGCCGCGTGCCCACGCCATGTCTTCTTTGATGCCACTCTCACTCGATGCGTCTTGATAGCGCGAGAGCAAACGTAGCCAGTTGCTTACGTCTTGGGAAGTGGACTCCGACTGAAGGAATGCATCAGCGACTTCAGCGACCGAAGCGTCGGTCCTCTGCGGCTCATGTTTCATTGTGACTTCGACCAAGTCGTTGCCGCGCACGACATGCACAGTAACGGCATCCCCCGCAAGCAACTGCTCCTTGATCGTTCCGATGCGTTGATCGTCGCAACCCGGCTTCCCAGCGACTACCGCGAACACATCTTTCGCGCGCAACCCGCTGTGTGCAGCGATCGAGTCGGGGATGACGCGCACGATGGAATAGAGCTTGTCTTTAGGCAGCCCCAGCTTGTCCGCCAGCGACGGGTCTTTAGATATTTGGATGCCAATACGGAACTCTTGGGCGGCAGCCTGGGCGGAGCTCTTGTTGTTGCTCGCTCTTTGGCTGCGTTGCGCACCCTCGCGCGCCGCAGCTTTCTGCGTGTCCGAGGCCTGCGCACGGTTCCACCAGGAATGCTGCGTGTCTTGCGTACCGGCCTGTGCGTCGGTCGTTACGGGGTCATCCGTCGCAAGAGCATCGGCGAATGCAATCTGTCCGCTCCAAAGCGGAACTACGCACAGCAGGGAAAGAGACGAGAGGCCAACGCGAAGCGGTGTGGATAGGGGCGAAGTGCGGTCGACGAGCATGTGTATCCTCCTGTGAAGGGAACTCGATGAACCTGCCCACGAAAGTAGGGCAGGCGAGGGAGAGGGACGTTGCCGGTCGATGGGACCCGTCATTCGCTCGGCGTATTCAAGGAGTGCACGCGCGTAGCGTTTGCGACCGCCCGTCGATTCGACGACTTCGAGGTCGCACGACAATTCGCGCAGCATGTTCAGTTGGCGGCACAGCCACCAAGCCGCCGGGTGGAACCACCAGGCGATGTAAAAAACTTCCTGCAGCACGAGGCTCGCGCCGTCATAGCGTCGCAGGTGGATGCATTCGTGCGCCAACGCGTAGCGCGTCAGCTCGTGTTCTTGCCCGTCTGCGACCTGTTCTGCGACTGCGCTGGGAATCAGCACGACGGGGCGTAAGAAGCCGAAACAGACTGGTGCGGCCAGCTCGTCTGTCATGAGCAGGCGAGCCCGCCCCGGGGCTTGCGTGCGGACGCGGTCCCACAGCTCCGACAGGACGGGCTCGGTAACAGGACGCGCTCGCTGAATCAGTCGCAAGGTTTGCGTCATGCGCAAAGCTAGGCGCAGTCCATAGAACAAGACTCCCAGCAGATAGACGCCTAACAGCCAGGCTCCCAAGCTCGCCGAGGCACTCTCTGGGGCGGCAGCGCGCTTGGGCGTGGAACTGATGAGACTTGCAACGGTCTCTGGTTCGGGGGGAGTGCGCTGACTCTCGTCCTCCTTCGGTTGAAAAGCGGCAGGGCGCGCGCTTGCGAGAGGAGCTAAAGCAGAGCGTCGAGTTCCGGCCTGGCTGGGTCGCTCCGCACGCGTATCGATCGCGCCGCGCTTGGGTTGATCGAGTTGGCGTTTGCTCGCAACTG
>JBLFWN010000038.1:0-55880 GCA_047611405.1 Planctomycetota bacterium
CGCGAACGCCCGATCATGATTTCGACCGTATCGATCGAAACGATCTCGCGCATCGCGTCGTCGTCGAACACAAGACGCGGCCTCATCGATCGCAACAACTCGAGGCCCGCCGCACTCGTCTTCTCAGCGACTTCTTCGGAGTGACCGGTTTGATAGCCAATTGTGCGAACGCTCGAGCCGCTGGGTACAGACGGCGCAGGCTCACTTGCTGCCATGCCCTGTCCGCGATCCGTCGGTTTGGTTGATATACCGGACTCGCGCGCAGCGCTGATCACAGGTTCCGGTCCAACTTTGGTCTCGATGCTCTCGCTGTCGTAGATCGGGCTCTTTACTGTCCGCAGAGCCGGCAACGGCAGCTCCTGCGTCGGCGGATTCTGTTGCTTGGGTTCGCTTCGAGGGGGCGCGGGCGGCGCGAGGTCATCCGTTTGCAGAAGCGTTTGCTCGGGATCCTCTGCATCCTTCCCCACAATCGAAACCTCTACTCGAGCGCGCCCCATCGCGATCACCATGCCGTGCACGAGCATGGCCTGTTCGCCTTCACCGAGCGTGACACCGTTCTGGATGCGGGTCTTGTTACCGCTGCCCAGGTCTTCGATGTGGAGTTCTCCCCCCACGGCCACCAGCCGCGCATGCGTTCCAGAAACGGAACGCTCGGGAATCGTGCAGTCATTCGTGGGACGCCGGCCGAAGGTCATACCCGGTGTCGCCAGGCCGTCGAAGGCGGTCTCGCCATTCGCGGTGACGGTGATGTTGAACTGCTTCATTGGGGAAGCAGGCCTCGGATGCCTGCTCCGGGGACGATGATAAGGCGGCTGGTGGTGTCTGACCAGCAGGTGAACGAAGGGATCCTGGAAGCGAGACCGAGCAATCGTGCTTCGCCCTCCACTCTCCCGCTGCGATCTGAGACTTTCCTCCGCGACGCCGGCTTCATGGGCACGCAATCGCTTAGCCCGCCGCGGAAAGGCGCCATAAATAGTTAGAGGGCGGCCATCGGCCGCCCTCTAGTACTTATTCACGGACCGCGGCGCCTAGAGCTCTTTGACCGAAGCCAACAGCTGCGTCAGCATCTTCTTGCCGTCTCCGAAGAGCATCATGGTCGAGGGTCGATAGAACAAATCGTTGTCGACCCCTGCATATCCGGGTGAGAGCGAGCGCTTGACAATGATCGTCGTGCGCGCCTTCTCGGCATCCAAGACCGGCATTCCGGCCAGCGGCCCAGTGCCCTCGTGCGCTGCGGGGTTGATCGTGTCGTTCGCCCCCACAACCAAGCAGACATCGCAGTCGGAGAAGCTCGAGTTGATGTCGTCCAACTCGTACAGCTGCTCGTAGGGCACATTCGCCTCAGCCAGCAGCACGTTCATGTGGCCCGGCATGCGACCGGCGACAGGGTGGATGGCATAGCGCACGTCGATTCCGCGCGACTCCAACTCTTCACCCAGCTCACGAACGACGTGTTGCGCCTGGCTGACGGCCATGCCATAGCCAGGCACGACAATCACACTGCGCGCGCCGTCGAACACCATCGCGGCCTCGTCGGCCTCGAAGCCCTTGACCGTGCGCTTCTCACCGGTACTGCCCGTGTCCTCATCGCCATAGGACTTCAGTATCACGTCCAGGAAGGCGCGGTTCATCGCCTTGCACATGATTCCCGTCAGGATCAGTCCAGCCGCCCCGACCAATGCGCCCGAGATGATCAACGCATTGTTGTTCACCACAAAGCCCGTCGCGCAGGCAGCGAGGCCGGAGAGCGAGTTCAGGAACGAGATCACGACGGGCATATCCGCGCCGCCAATCGGGATGACCAGCAGCACGCCCCAGACGCACGAGATCGCTACCAAGATGTAGACGATCGAAACGCGTGTAGGGTCGTCGATCAACATGTACGTCAAGAAGGCGCACAGCAGCAGCAATCCGCCTTTGATCAGCGTCTGCGCGGGCAGAACGATGTTCTTTCGCATCAGGCCGTTCAGCTTGAACATCGCCATCAAACTGCCGGTCAAGGTCGCCCAACCGATCAAGGTCGAGGCCGAGATCGCGACTAGGAAGACGTTCTGTCCTAGCGCCGTCTCGCCATTAGGCAAAAAGTCCGCGCCGACAATTTCCGACAACGCCACGAGAGCGGATGCACCGCCACCGAAGCCATTGAAGAGCGCGACCATCTCCGGCATGCCAGTCATCTGGACGCGGATCGCCATCACTGCGCCAATGACAGATCCCACAACTAGGCCGCCGATGATCAGCTCCCAACCGAGGATGCCATGGCCCATGCCCATCTTGAGCAGGGTCACAACCACGGCGAGCAGCATGCCGAGCGAGCCGAATTGATTACCGCGCGGCGCCGTCTTGGGCGAGCCTAGGTACTTCAGTCCGAAGATGAAGAGTACCGCGGAAACCAGGTAGCCGATTTCGAGTAGATGTGTTCCCACGGCTAGTCCTTGCGCTTGAACATGCGAAGCATGCGATCTGTAACCATGAAGCCGCCCACGCAATTGATCGTGGCGAGCACCAAGGCGAGGAAGCCCAAAATGCCGGCGAGTTGAGCGCTGCCGCCACTGAGCTCAGCATTCGAAGCCATCAAGGCGCCCACGATCGTGATGCCCGAGATCGCGTTCGCGCCCGACATCAGCGGCGTGTGCAGCGTCGGCGGCACCTTGGAAATGAGCTCGAACCCCAAAAAGATGGAGAGCACGAGCACCGTTATGGAGGCGAACAATTCGCCTGCGGTCAATTCGATCACGATCCGGCTCCTTCGGTCGCGGCCAAGGCCTTCTCAACCCGTTCGTTCGTGATGCGGCCCTCGTGGCACACCAGCGGGCCGGCGATCACTTCGTCTTCCAAGTCAAACTTCGGCTTGCCCTCTTCCAAGAAGTGGCTCAGGAAGTTCAACACATTGTTCGAGTACAGCTGACTGCTGGTCGTCGCTGCTTGGCCCGGCAGATTGGTGGGTCCGAGAATCAGCACGCCACCGCGCATGACCTCTTCGCCGGGCTGCGAGTACGCGCAGTTACCACCGGAGTCCGCCGCCATATCGACCACGACCGCGCCGGGCTTCATGCCGTCGACGACATCTTCGGTGATCAAGCGCGGAGCGCGACGACCCGGCACTTGCGCCGTAGTGATCACGATGTCCGCGGCTTGGATGACCTCTGCCATTAACAAGGATTGGCGCTTCTTTTGTTCGGCGGTCAGCTCTTTGGCATAGCCGCCCGCGTCTTGCTGATCGCCTGTGCCCAGGTCGAACTTCACAAAACGCGCGCCGAGGCTCTCGACCTGTTCTTGGGTCTCGGCCCGAATGTCGTAGGCCTCCACCACCGCGCCCAGGCGCCTGGCTGTCGCGATCGCCTGCAAGCCAGCGACACCCGCTCCGAGTACGAAGCACTTCGCCGGTCGCACAGTTCCCGCAGCCGTCATCATCATCGGGAACAGCTTGGGCGAACGCGCCGCGGCGACCAGCACAGCTTTATAGCCCGCCACGTTGGCCATCGACGACAACACATCCATCGCTTGGGCACGACTGATGCGCGGCATCAACTCGAGCGCGATGCAGCTGACTCCCTTTTCCTTCAGCTGATTGATGCGCGCGGCCTGACCCAGCGGATCTGGCATGCAGACCAGAATCTGCTTATCGCGCATCGAATCGGGATCCGGCGGAGAGAGAGACGCGATCATTTCACACTCGAGCACACCGGCTCGGTCGACCATGGTCGCTCCCTTCGCTTCGTAATTTGCGTCCGTGAAGCCACTGGCTTCGCCGGCACCGCGTTCGATCCGGACCTCCAAGTCGAGCTTCTGAAGCTTCGGCAGGACGTCCGGCGCCACAGCCACGCGCGTCTCGCCGCTGGCTGCTTCGTTAGGTATTCCTAGTCGCATGAGTGGAAGTGAGCTCTCGCCGGGCGGTCAGTTGCCGCTCATTCGGAGTTCAGTGGCCAGGCAAGTTACACGGATGCATGGGTAGGTGGAAGCAGCACCCGCCCGGAGGTGGGAATCTGCTGGCATAGGAGCCCGGATCCTTGGTCCGAGGGCATTCAGCGTCAGTGAGAGCGCGTGACACGTGAGTGATGATCGGCCGGAAGGTGACGATCCGCGTGAATCGCCGCGGATAGGCCGGTCACGTCAACGGCAGAAGCCGTGACAGCGGGCTCATTGATCAAGCTGCTGGCCACGCAGCACTAAGTTCAATCGCTCGCCTCGTCTTTGCTCTCAAGCGCATCCTCTTCCGGACCTTGCACTTCGCGGCGCGACAAGGCTTCAATGCGCCGACCGCCTTTGACGTTCGGATAGAGGCCCATATCCGTCGGACTCGCTTTTGATCCCAGTGCTTTCAACATCAAGTGCCAAGCGCGGGCGTCCTTGTTCTCGAGAGGCGCGCGAGAGAATACACGGTCGATCGATTCCGCGATATCCAGCGATGCGGCCGGTGTTTGTGCGATGCGACCAGAGAAGATCTCTTTCATGCGCGATTTCAAGAACTCACGTCCCGCACCATTCAAAGGGTGTCCACCTGGCTCGTGCGGGCACACGCCTTCCTCTCCAAAGATGGCGGAGAGTGCGACGGCGACAGTCACTGCTAGATTCAATGACGTGTGCTCGTCCGAGGTGCGTACATGCGTCAAGTCGTGACACAAGTTGGTCTCCTCGATTGTCATGCCGCTGACCTCGTTGCCGAAGACGAGCGCTAACTGCCGATCTGATGACACCCCGTCGCCGACCAACTCGGGTGCCAACAGGCGCCAGTCACGTCGCACGCGCCCGCCGCGAACGCGGGCTGTGAAGCCTACGACGCGCGTGCAATCGGCGAGTGCTTCTTCCAACGTGTCGACTACGCGAACAGCTTCGCGGCGGCCTTCGACGCCGTGAGACATTTGCTCAAACTCGGGATGAATGAGCAGGGACGCCCTCTCCGGAGCGACCAGAACCAATTCACACGGACCGAAATTGCGCGTGATGCGCAACGCTGTTCCGACATTGCGCGGCCCTTCCGGGCGACAAAGCACGACACGTCTCATTCCGCACCCCCCAGTCGACGAACGAAACGCAGCGTCCCCTCTGGCAAGGGCTCACGTTCGTTGAACGGGATCCCGCTACCGGAGCGTGAGATGCGTAGTGCGTGCGGCGGCAAGACCTCCGAGCTGCGATCCGCAGGTCGATCCAGTTCATCCGTCACCCCCTGCATCCAGTCCGGGAGGTACAGCCGGTACTGCTTCGGTGCACTGAATAGCTTGCCCTGATAGCGCAATTGATCGTTGTCCAATACCTTCCCATCGACACGTACGGCGAACGCGATCTGGCGCCGCGGAAGTCGGCGCAGCAGCACATCGAGCGGGGTCTTTCCAGTGATGCGAACGGCGTCGAGTCGGCCGGGCACGACCTCGACTTCGACACCATACTCGGCATCCCATTCGAGCTCTTCGTCGAGGTTTCCAGGAGGATAGATGGCCGCGATCACTTCAACATCGGCACCAGCATCGAGAGCGGTCCCTCCGACATCCAAGCGCCACCAAAAGTGCTCGTTTTGCGCTAGTTCCGCGGACCAAGGCATGGGCTCGCCAGACGCGTCACTCGGCCAATCACCAGCTTTCTCGTCCGCCAAGCGAGGTATCGGGACTGTCGCTAAGGTCGCGTCGCCAAGCATGATCAGCTCGCTCGACAAGGGCGTGTCGCCAGTCGCAGTCAAATCGAGACGCAACGGAAGGTCGCGTCGATTCCCGATCAGGTCCAGCGTAGGTGATGGCTTGGTCAAGGTCGCTTGACCGCTAACAGTTGTCGGCAAGCCGCGACGCTTGGTCGACACTCCACCGCTCTCTTCACGGCGCACTGCGAAACCGCGCAAATAACGCCAGACGACGGTTAGCTCCGAATCAGCTTGCGCTCCGTAACTCACTTCCCAGCGCTCGGCCGGTGTCTTCTGCTCCAGAGCATGGACCAATGACGAGCGACGTCCCGACGACTCAGCATCGAGTTGCCCCTTCAAAATCGGCATACCGTATGGGCGCTGACTGAAAATCGTTCCCTCGCGCGCGTGCGGCTCCAGGGTATAGCCCGAGTCGATCACCGCGCGATGATCCAAACCAGCTGATTCACAGACACCAATGCGCGGGCTGATAGTGACGCCATCACGAATCAAGTCGAGCAGATCCACTCCAAGATCAAGCCCGAAGGTCGGCTTCGACTCCAGACCAACGTAGCTGCTAATCGTCGTCGCAATGTCGATGGGCTGCGTCAGCACAGGCATGCGGCCCTGCATACCACCACCCGGAAAGCGTGCGACGAGGGGGATGTGCATCATTTCTTCGGCAAATAGCGGCCCGCCTTCGTGCTCTTCCTTAAGCACGGTCAGCCCCGATGTGCCCGTGACGATCAACATGCAATCTTCCCAGCGCCCGGAAGCCTCGAGCTTCTTGCGTAAGTCCGCGAGCTGTTCGTCAATGAAAGCCAGCTGCCCTTCGTGGATCGCGGTGCGCCACGCTGTATGCGCGGCCGACCCACGGCTCCGCCCGATAACCTTGCGCAAGTCTTCGTGACAGGCATGTGGGTCTTGCTCGGCGCGATCGAGAGCTGCAGCAACGAGCGGCATGGACTCGCGAAAGGGTGCCAGGTGAGTCTCGAGAAAGGACACGCCCGCTGCGGCCGGGGCGGCTTCACCGCGCCGCGCATCGGCAAAGTGCAACAACGCGAAGATCGGGGCCTCTTCGTCGAGCGCGTTCTCCATCAAGCTGTACAGCCGATACAGGACCTGTTGCGCATTGCGGTAATGAACCTCCTCGACCGCTGGAGCATCGTAGCGCTCGAAGCCTTGGTCGAGTCCACTCATCGCAGCACCTAGCTGCGGTATGGACACTGAACCGAATCGGCGCCAATCGGCTAATTCGAAGCGTTCAGCGAGGGTCTCCTGCCCTTGGCCGAGCTTCTGTTGTCCCTGATCTTGCATCGAGCCTACGCCGGTCTGTTGCGATAAGCCGCCCGTCAGAACCGCTGCCAATGATGCGTTCGTCCCAAGGCTGACGGCGATGTGATCACCAAAGACGACACTCTCTTGAGCGATGCGAGCCAAGGCAGGAGTGGTGTCATGCGCACAGCCGTACGGAGTGACCTCTTTCGCACTTACGCCGTCGACCACCACGACGATGACGGTGCGAGTCGAATCCAAGACCTGCCCGGTCGGTGCGGGCGGCGGTAGCTCCGGTTCGGGTTCGGAATCGCCACATGAGGCGGCGAAGATCGCGACACTCAGGCAACCGACGAACAAGTGGGTCTGCAAGCGAAACTTCACACTTCACCTCGTAAGGCAGCGAGCTGATCGGGGGCCGGGTTTCCGCCGGACACGACTGCGCAAACGCGCAACGGATTGGATGCATCACGCCCCGCAAACCACGCCTCGGGCAATGCGCCCTCTGACACAGCCGCAAAGGTAGCCGCGCCTGCTGGCTCAACGACTTCTCCTGCGTGCACGAGCTGCCGCTGCGCTGCATGAATCGAATCATCGTCTAACTCGATCGTTCCGTCCAAAGTCCGGCCGCAGATCGCGATGTTCAGATGGCCCGAGTTCAACGGGCACAAGCCTTGCACCTCGGTCGTGATCTCTTCGAGCGTCACCGCCACTTGCGCTTCGATGCCGCGCGTCAGCGTGGCCGCACCTGCAGGTTCGACGGCGACCAGCCGCACTCTCTCACCTAGCTCACGACGCAATGCCAATGAAGAGCCAGCCGACAGGCCTCCCCCACCAACTGGAAAGATCACGACTTCGACTTCGGGCCAGTCCTGAGCAATCTCGAGACCGACGGTGCCCGCGCCCTGCACTGTGCGCTCTGCATCGTAGGGATGAATCAGCGTCGCGCCCTCAGCCACGAGTCCAGCACACACGCGCTCGGCTTCGGAGCGCGTTGGAGCCAACACGACATTGGCGCCGAACTCGCGGCAGGCCTCGATCTTGTTGGGGTAAGCGTCGGCCGGCATCACGATAGTCGCGGGCACGCCCGCACGCTGCGCCGCCCAGCTAAGAGCCTTGCCATGATTACCGGAGCTGGTCGCCACCACCCCGGCCGTGCGCTCCGCCTCGGTCAGCTGAGACACTTGATTCCAAGCCCCACGCGCCTTGAAAGCACCCGTCTCTTGCTGGTTCTCGAGCTTGAGGCGCAGCTCGATGCGAGTATCCGGCGCATCGAATGGCAGCAGGGGAGTTCGCCGAAGCACGCCCTCCAGAGCCGCAGCCGCAGCTTGGAAGTCGATCGAATCGAAGCGAGACCAGTCTCGATCCCAGGCCCGTGGACGGCTGGGGTCGATCTGCACGGCGTGATAGGTGTAGCTCATCGAAGTGTGGGTACCCGGGCTCGCCTCGAAAGGATACGAGCAGCGGGAAGATGCCTATCGTAGCGCCCAAGGGAGGCAGGAACCTCTGTCGCAGGCGGACTAGGGCTAGGGTTGCTGCTCTTTGCAGACTCCGTGCCAATGGCCCCTTAGCAATGACACAAAATCGCCAGTTCGGAGAAGCTGACGGACCAGCGCAGAAAGATGTGCTGGGGGCGGCACTCCCTACGCGCTCGTTTGCGCTACAAATGGGGTCTCGCCCATGCAGATTTCGTCTCCGAATTCAGACCCGCAGTCCAGCACGACCTCCACGGGCGTGCAATTGCCCTCGAGCCCCAACCACGATCTGCCCTTCACGGCACCGTGGCTGCTGGCGCCGATGGACGGTGTCACGGACCCGGTCTTTCGCGAAATCGTGCTCGGCCGCAACTCGGCGCAGCATCTCGGTGGCGCCTTCACCGAGTTTGTACGTGTGGGCGGTCATAAGATCCCGGCTCGGGTCATGCGGCGCCAGCTGGGACCGAAGCGCTTCGATGCACCGATCGGGCTGCAGCTCATGGGCAGCAACCTTGAGATGTTGGCAGAGAGCGCGCGCGAGTTGCTGGAGACTGACGCGCCGATTCTGGACTTGAACTTCGGCTGCCCCGCCAAGGGTGCGCTGCGTGGATGCGCCGGATCAGCTGTGCTGAAAGACCCGGGCA
The DNA here is from genome assembly GCA_047611405.1 of Planctomycetota bacterium. GTDB lineage: Bacteria > Planctomycetota > UBA1135 > UBA1135 > JBLFWN01. Next base: position 9,006 of record JBLFWN010000038.1, read on the forward strand.
TGTTGCACGCGATCGTCGAAGTATGCGTGCGCGCGGTCGACGGAAGAATCCCAGTTACCGCCAAGATTCGCGCGGGATATGACGATGCCGATCGAGTCGAAGAACTAGCGGCCGCCGCCCAAGACGCTGGCGCCGCGATGTTGACAATTCACTGCCGAACACGCGCCGAGGGTTATCAGGACCAAGTCTACTGGGATCGCATCACTCGCGCGGTCAACGCAGTCACGATTCCTGTCTGTGGCAATGGCTCAATCAAGACGCACGCCGACCTGCAACGCATGCGCGACGAAACGGGTTGCGCCTACGTGATGGTCGGACGCGCTTCCTTGGCCGACCCGTGGATCTTCAGCGGAGTCGAAGTCGAGCGACACGAAGCGGGACGCTTCCTGCAAGAGTACGCGCAGTCTCTCGTCGACGGCGGAGCCACGCTGCGCGCAGCGGCGTCGCGCGTCAAGCAGCTCGTCAAATACTGGACTGCTGGCGGTCTGTTCACCGACGATGCAGAACGGTTGCGTTGGATGAGAATCAAGTCATCCGAAGAGCTGTTGCAGATGGTCGACGAGATCGCACAGCCGTAGGTTTCTTCAGCAGTGGCGCGCCGTGCGACTCTGTCCGATCGTGCCTTTCAGCACATCGCACAAGCGCGCCCATAGTCTCAGTTCGCCGAATAGGCAACGAATTGAGAATTTACGGTCAAATCGAGCGGACCGCTTCCGCCAACAAGGCGACGCCAAAACCAGTCCCACGCCCTTCGTTGAAGGCCGGACCAGCAAGGTCGACATGGGCCCACTTCGCATCGACGCCATCCAAGTGCCAGTGCACGAATTCGGCCGCACAGGAGGCCTGTGCATTGGCTCGATCCGCGACCGAGTTCTTCATGTGCGCGACCTTCGAGCGGAACTCAGAGCGGTAGAACTCGGGTGCGAAGGGCAGAGGGAAACTCAAGTCCCCGCTGCGCAAGCCTGATGCCACCACCGTTTGCTCGAGCTCCGCGTCGTTCGAAATAACAGCAGCATGCCCCTTGCCCGTCGCAACCAATTGCGCACCGGTCAGCGTCGCTGCATCAATGATCGTGTCGCAGCCGAGCACGCGGCCCGCATAGCTAACTCCATCGGCAAGCAACAAACGCCCCTCTGCATCGGTATTGTTGATCTCGACCGTCAAACCCGAATGCATCGTCAAGATGTCATCGGGCCGATAGGCGTTCGATCCAATCGAGTTCTCGGCCAGCGGAATGACCATACTGACCTTCATCTTGGTCTTGCATTCGACCAGTACACGCATCGCACCCAGCACTGCGGCGGCACCGCCCATGTCGGACTTCATGCCACACATACCGGTGCGCCCCTTGAGGCTCAAACCGCCGGTGTCATAGGTCACACCCTTGCCGACGAGCGCGATGTGCTGAGAGCTCTTCTTGGCGGGTGTGTAGGTCGCGATCAACATGCGCGGTGCGACTGGAGCTGTACGCCCCACTGCATGCACGCCGCCCAGGCCGGCGCGCAATAAGGCGTCACCTGTGATGACCTTCTTCTTGACGCGCTCGTCCTTGAGCCAGGCCCAGGCTTGCTTGTGAAAGCTGGCCGGCGTCAAGTCGGCCGCCGGCATGTCGACCATGTGCGCGGCATCGCGCGACGCTTCGAGCGTAATCTTCAGCGCTTTGTCAGCCGTCAACATGCCTTTTTCGGGCACGTAGGCCGCGATGGTGATCGTTCGCTTGCTGGGTTTCGTGCCACGCCCATCAAAGGTCGGTAGCGCTCGGGCTATCGCGTTCGCTGCGGGCAAAAAGTGCGCTTCGTCCTCGAGCACCAGCAGGATCGCTCCTGCCGGGCTGGAGCCGATACGTGACTGCGAGACTGCCCGACGAATCGCCGTGGGTCGCGCCGGACTGTTGTGGCGTGAGCGCTCATCCGGCAGCGTCCCCAAGCTCAAACGGCGCGGCTCCGTTCCAGTCAAAGTGCTGCCGACGCAGCCCGAACGGCCTGGCGAGGCGTCCTGCTGCAATTCGAGTGCGAGGCGCATCAATTCTTCAGGTAGTTCCTGCAAGAAACTACCGTCGTCCAGGATGCGGTTTGGGGCCAGTAGGAGTAAAGTTTCCGCGCCCTTGAGTAGGGACGGGATGGTCTTGGCGTAGCGTAGTCGAGTCATCAGGCCCGCAGTATGCCCTGAAGATCTGGGCGGTCCTATACTGCTTCGGTTCCTACGCGAGAGTCATACCGATCTTGAGCGAGACCACTGCATGAGTTGGACACCGAGTGACAGCGAAGAAATCTATCTGTTGCCCTCGTGGGGCGAGGGTACTTTTGGCATCAATTCGCAAGGCAATGTCGAAGTGCGAGCTACGGCAAAGCGCCAGAATCTCGAGCAAGAGCCAGTCTCTGGTCGTATCGATTTGTACGAACTGACGCGCCAGGTTCGTGCGCGCGGATACGCGGCCCCGATCCTGTTTCGTTTCGAGGGAATCCTGCGCGACCGCGTGCGTGGCTTGAACGAAGCCTTTGATCATGCTCGAGAGGAGTTCGACTATGCCGGCCCCTATTGCGGCGTCTATCCGATCAAGGTCAATCAAGAGCGCCACGTCGTCGAAGTCCTAATGGAAGAGGGTCGTTCGCACGGCATGGGACTCGAAGTCGGGTCCAAGCCCGAGTTGTTCGCAGGCATCTCGCTCGAGGCCGGCCGTGACACCTTGATGATCTGCAACGGGTATAAGGATGCCGAGTACGTCGAGATGGCTCTGCTCGCCAGCAAGGTAAGTATCCGGCCCGTGCTAGTGATCGAGAAGTACAGCGAGCTTGAGACAATCCTGCGCGCCTCACGCGTACTTGGTATCCGCCCCACCATCGGCGTTCGCACGAAGCTGAACACCGAGGGCACGGGTCGTTGGCAGAGTTCGACAGGTGATCGTTCCAAGTTCGGACTGACGGCGGCTGAACTCGTGGCCACCATCGATCGCCTTCGCGATTTGGAGATGCTCGACTGCTTGACGCTGCTGCACTTCCATATCGGCAGCCAGGTGTCGCATATCCGTTCGGTCAAGAACGCGATGCGTGAGGCAACGTGCACTCTGCTCGAAATGAGTGCGATGGGCGTCGACATCCGCTACTTCGATGCAGGTGGTGGCTTGGGTGTCGACTATGACGGAACGCGCACAGACATCGATTCATCTAGGAACTACAGCGTTCAAGAGTACGCAAGCGACATTGTCTACTCGCTTGGACAAGCCTGCCTCTCCGCCGGCATCAATCCTCCGACGATCGTGACCGAGTCCGGTCGAGCCCTGGTCGCACACCATGCCGTGCTCGTGACCGAGGTCATCGGTGTGTCGAGCCGCATCTCACCGGGTTCCCCCATCGTCGCGCCGCGCGTCGAGTCCCAACAGGCGCGCGACCTGGCCGAACTGCTACCGATGGTGACGGCACACAATTATCAGGAGTGCTACCACGACGCTAAGCATTTGCGTGAAGAGTCGCTGCTGCTGTATTCCGCCAAGCAACTCTCGCTGCGGCAGAAGGCTGAGATCGAAGAGCACTACTGGCGCGCCCTGAATCGGATCCTCGAGGTCACGCGTGAACTCGACTATGTACCCGAGGAATTCGAGCTGCTTGAACGCTCGCTAGCGGACACCTACTTCCTGAACTTTTCGTTGTTCCAGTCTGTGCCAGACTCGTGGGCGATCAATCAGCTGTTCCCGGTCCTCCCAATCCACCGTCACCTCGAGCGCCCCGACCGGCATGCCGTGCTTGCGGACATGACCTGTGACTCCGACGGCAAGGTAGATCGCTTCGTCTCCTTGCATGGCAGCAAACACACGCTCGAGCTTCACTCCGTCGATGCGCAGGAACCCTACTATTTGGGCTTCTTCTTGGTCGGCGCCTATCAAGAGATCCTGGGCGACCTGCACAACCTCTTCGGCGACACGAACATCATCCACGTCGACCTGAAGCACATGCCAAGTGAAGTGCGACCGAGTGTCATCGCCGAGGGTGCAGACTCGCTCTTGTCGGAGAGCACAGAATCCACAAACACCCGCCCTCAACTGACCCACATCCTGCGCGGCGAACGCGTCAAGGATGTCTTGGCCTACGTCGAATACGACGAAGACAGGCTCTTGAACCGCTTGCGAAGCGAAATCGAGAGCGCACTGGACGAGGGCAGGATCGATTACCAAGAATCGGCGCTACTGTGGCGCCGTTACGAAGAAGGCCTCCGCGGCTATACCTATTTGACTCGCCCGGGATCGAATCCTCCCGAGCGCACCAACCCGAAAGACACCGTTAGTGAAGATTCAATCAGGCCTGTTGGTAGAGCTCGAGTACCAGATCCTCGATGACAAGGGTGACCTACACGAGAGTAGCGAAGAGGGCGGCCCCCTTGTCTACATTCAAGGTAGTGGCGATCTGCCCGAAGACCTCGAGCGCAAGCTTGAAGGCCTTAGTGCGGGCGAATCCACCGAGGTGACCTGTGCGCCCGGTCATGCTTTTGGTGAGTACAGCCCTGAAGGCCTCATCACCGTGCCGCGTGATGAGTTCCCGGAAGACGCCGAGCTCAAGAAGGGCGAAGTGGTCGTGTTCCAGCTTGAGGAACACGAAACCGAGGAAGGCGCCGATGATGAAGATGAAGACGAGATCGAGATGCGGATCATGGAGGTCGGCCCCGATGGCGTCGTGCTCGATGCCAATCATCCCCTCGCCAGCAAGGCAGTGACCTTCAAGGTCAAGGTCTTGGCCGTGCGTGAAGGTGAAGAGGAAAAAGAAGAAAAGTAGACGCGCCGGTTTGGCCGTTCTCCAGTCAGCCATTCGCGTCAGATCCTGCGAATTCCTCTCCGCTCTCTCCCAAAGCGCACCATTAATATGCCGAGCCAAACGCCGACCGCACGCGCCTCGCGCGGGTCAAGATGCAGTGGCGGCCACGGCTTGGCATGGTCGCTCGTTGCCTGCGGCTTGGCCACAGCTGCCACGGTCACCTCAGTTGCCTCGTCGGCCATGGGCTCCGTCGCCCGGACGTTCTCGCCACTGCGCGACGTCGGCGATGTCGCGCAAGAGGCCGGAGAGAACGCGTTGGAGAAGGGCGATCTCGCAACGGCGGCACATCACTTCGAGCGGGCCCTCGAAATGCGCCCCGCAGATCCGGAGTTGATCTCGTTGCTGCTGAAGGCATCGGCCAAGGATCCGGACGCGGGCTTGTTCTGGTCAGAGGTTTGGCATCTCGCGACTTGCGACGAGCGGGGACGAACGGATGCACGCGGAGCCGTGCGTTCGTTGCTCTCTCCCTCGCCGCAACCTGAGAAGCTGTGCGCCGCGACCGGGGATGCCGTGCAGGAACTACTGCGCAGCACGGCGGACAAACACAAGAGTGCACGCAGCAAGCCGGATGACGAGCTCCTCGCTCGTTGGTCCAGGCGCTTGGCGCGCGAACTGGCGCGCGAATCGCCGGCACTTGCCAGCATCGCGACGAATGCGGGCCCTCCCGATGTCGAAAAACTCGGGACGCCTTGGCGCAAGGTGAGCAAGGATCTCGAACGGGTCATGAAGGCCGCACTCGCGGGCGGCCGCATCGACGAGGCTATTCGCGCAGCACGCATCCTGCGCGGTATGGCTGCGCAAGCGGACTTTCAAGACTTGCAAGGCGAAGCCCCCAAGGGCATGAACAGTGTTGGTGGCGCAGCCGCCGCTGGTCTCGCGCGCGCCCGCAAGGCACAGAAGTCGCGCGGCGAGACGCCATGGACGTTGGATGACCTCGAATGGTTGTCGCAAGAAGAGAGCGAGAGCTTCACGCGCGGTCACGACAACTTCGCCGCGCCCGGCTTGGCGCTTTCCCCGCGTGACTGGTATCGCATCGAAACCGATTGTGGTCTCGAGACTCTCGCCGGGGTTACAGCCACAATCGAAGACCACCACACACGCTTGGTCAATTGGTACGGCCAGGACCCATTCGTCGATATCCAAGGCACGGTTCGTGTGGTGCCGGAAGCCAGCGGACTCGAGGCCGAGGGCGCTGGTTTTTGGTGGGTCGGCGGATTCCAAGGCGGCAATACAACGACCGTTCGCTTCTCGGTTGGCACGATCGAAGGCCTGGGTCACACGCTGACGCATGAGCTAACGCACCGCTTCGATGGTGCGATCTTCCCGGGCCAACCCGCATGGCTGAGTGAAGGCAAAGCAACCTGGACCGCTGGCGCCTACGGTCACTCAAGCGACACCATGTTCTCGTCCGACTATGCCAGCGCAGGCTCGATGGTCACGGCCTTGACCAAAGGCTATGGCGGCGAGGAGAAGCTGGGTGAACTGATCGACGGCACGACCAAGGAGTACCGCGACAACTACCCAGTCGGTCACGCGCTCTATGTTTTCTTGAACCAGTGGCGCAAGGACGGCAAGGCGGATGGCGCGCTGATCTTCCGAGAGAGGCTCGAGAAGTACATGCGCTCCCTCGTGAGCTTCCGGGGCAAGCCACGCGAAGTCTTCGTCGAATACTTCGCCGACGGAAAGAAGGATCGACCCGCTGACTTTGGAGCCTTTGCTAGGCTCTTCGGGGAGTTCATAGTGGGCTTCCACTGGAAGTCGGAGAAGCCTTGGAAGAACTGGTTCAAGGGCAGTCCTCCGGGCGGAGACGGTGGCGGTTTCGTTTATGACGAACCCACCTGGGTCTGGACGCGTCGGCGCGCCGAACCCTACTTCGGTGACGAACAAGCGCGCCTCGCTGCAGAGCTGTTCAACGATCTGGGCAATCGCAAAGATGCCCTCACGGCCTACATCTGGTCGCTCGCTTGCGACGGCAGACGACCCAAGTCGGAGACGCCGCTTGCCGCCCTGCTCGAGCATCAAAAGCGGAGCGACGCCGCATGGATCTTGCGCAGTGATCTGCCGGCAACTGTCGCTCAGCCCGAACGGATCAAGGCACCCTTCATTGGGCAGTTGCCCAAGTGTCGCGCCCTGCTTGCACAGTTCGCCGAGGCAGCACAAGAGTACGAGGGCGCGCGTTCCTTCAAGGCAGCGGCAAGCGTACGCGCGAGGCACGAGCGTTTAGCTATATGGCTCGGTTCTGAGAGCCTGCCAATCTCCGCGCCAGTGCTGGCTGCCCTTCAGGAATCCGAAGCGCCGCGCGTCGATGAATCGGCTCGCTGGCTGGCCACAGACGGCTGGGGCGAGGAAGGCCTGACAGGCTTCGAGGAACGACGCAAAGAGGGATTGTGGTACTCGGCCGACAACGGCGACCTGCACGTCGGCCGCAAAGAGCCGCGCAAAGGCACGGGCAAGCTCGACCCGCGCGCCCACCAGCGCGACGCCTTCGTGATCGGTGAGCGTTACATTCTGCCTGGCGCTTGGCGCTTCAAGACCCGTGTGCAAGCCACGACCGCTTATGTCAGTGGCGCCGTCGTGATTGGATACACACGCCGCGATCGCAACATCCGCTTCGACTTCAGCAGCGGTGATTTCATGTACGCGATCGGCGAGAGCGACGAAGTGCCTGCCTTCGAGCACGTCAATTGGGGCCTGCACGGGCTCTTCGATCGCGAGGGCGGGCTGCATGGCACCGCTACGGGCGGCACGCATGACTTTGGTCGCGAGCGAACCGCCTTCGACTTGGAATTGGCCGTCGACGGCGCCAGCGTGCGCGCCTTCATCGACGGAAAATCTGTAGCGACCTACACGAGCCCGGATGGCGTTGCTATCGAAGGCCGCATTGGATTCGCTCTCTCGATGGGCTCGATCCGTGTCCAAGAGCCCCTCGTCCAACGCCTCGAACGATCACGCATCTTGGGGATCGCGAACAACGCCCCGATCGGATTGGACATCACATCTCCGGTAGCGCCGCCCTTCGCTGAGCTCCCGAATCGAGTGATCTATGGCCTGCCCGAGGCAAGCAACGGCCGGCTCGTGTTCTGGATCGGGCGCCCCGAAGGTGCAGCGGACGAGATGGACATCGAGAGCATGCTCAGCAAGACGCGCAAGAGCATGCAGAAGATCGCGCGCCTCATCGATCGAGACACCTTCCCCCAACCTTTGCTCGTGCTCTTCCCGGAACAATTCCCAGTTGCCAAGCGCGAGGCTTTTGCGAAAGAGATCCAAGGGCAATTCCTCGTGCCGGTGACGATTCAGACGCACCGCTTCGATGGGAGGCTAGCGACCGGTAGCCACTTGCTTCCGGATCGCGGCCGCAACTGGCTGTTCTTCGTCGACTCGTGCAACGTCATCCGCCAGGTCACACCTTTCTTCGGTCAAGCCGGTGCGTTGACACAGGATATGCGCCATTGGATGACCGTCTTCCGCGATCACGGCCGGCCGGCACGTGAACTCCCCGACGCCTTACGCCAATCCGAAAACGATGAGGAAGAGGATGAGTGGGGCGACGACGAGTGATCCGCGGGCGTAATCATCGCATGCTCGAGTGCCAAGCGGACTGCGCGCCAGGCTTGTAGATTTCCCAGGCGGACATGGCTGCTGTGCTCTTTTCGATAGCTGCAGCCGACTCACTCATTCTTACTCGCAGCAGCGGCTCGGGTGAAGAGGCCTGCTGCGCCATCGAGCTTACCGATTCCCGCCACTACGCAAGCGGAGCACCGGAACGCCTCGAGTTCGGCTCGATTCCCAGCCAACGCTCGAGCCAGTGACGCCCAAGGTAGATCAGCGGCGTATCGATCGCAGCCAGCACAATCTTGCACAGGTAGACCGCAATGATGACATCACCAATCGCATCCCACTTCATGTCCAAGCCCCAACGCAGGAAGATCGCGTTGACGATGACCGTGTCCACAAGTTGGCTGATGATCGTCGAACCATTGTTACGCAACCACATGTGAGCACCGCCGGTCAGCTTCCACCAATAGTGGTACAGCTTCACGTCCAGCAACTGCGCGACCAGGTAGGCCGTCATCGACGCCATCAACAGCATGCCGGGCGCACTGAAAGTCGCGTGGAAGGCCGTCTGCATCTTGTTGGAAGTGTCGATGCCGAAGGCCTTGAGTACCCAGAAGTCCGATGGCGGCAGCGCGATCGCTAGCTGCAAGATTCCGAGCATCAAAAGGCTCATCACGAAGCCAGAGACGACCATGAAGTTGGCGCGCTTGCGGCCCCAGACCTCAGACACCAGATCGGTCAGCAAGAAGGTCAACGGATAGGTGATGATGCCGCTCGTCAGTGTCCACGACCCGCCCCCCATCAACCAGCTCGGTCCGCCGGCCTCGAACAGCACGAAGAGCTTGGTGCCGATGATGTTCGTCAGCACGAGCACCACGACGAAGAGTGCCGCGCAGAAGGTGAAAGTCGCCTCTCTGCGCCAAGCCATATTGCCTCTACCGGCCCCGGAAGTACTTTCTACGCCCATGCTGCACGTCATTCTGACCTGCGGCCTGGAAAGCGCCAGGAGTCCCTCCTCATTCGGCCCGCCCTCTAGCTAAGATCTTGCTTCGAATCGGCCCCGAAGCGCCTATAGCCCCCCGAATATGCAGGTCCTCGAGCAGCTCAAATCCCTGAGCGACGAAACGTTTCACAAGATCTACGACTCCCTCGCCCAGCAAGGCTTCGGCCCGATGGACGGCGAGGTCGCCAAGGCGATGAAGTTTCGCCCGCAGGCGATCCGCAAGTTGGCGATGGATCAGCGCGCCAAACGAGCACGCTCGATCTTGCTGCGTTCCAACAATTCCGAGATGACCTATGAGATCTTCGGTAGCTATCTGATCTCGCAGCACAAGGGTCTGGTCTCTGGATTCCTGGATGCGACTGGCGTCGAGCACGACGACTGCATGATCCAGAACATCGACGAAGCCAAGCCCGATGTCGCCAAGTTGGGGGAGGCGATCAAGACTCTCGACGAGAGCTTCGACGCGAGCGATGTCACCTTGTACTTGGCCTTGTGCGCCGAACAGTGGCCGCAAGTGCCCGAGCTCGATTCGATGTGGCGCATGCGCGTCTGATTCGCGCGTCGCGATTAGGACATCCTCGCTGCGTCGGGACGATAGCGCGTCCGAAGACGTAAGCGCGGGAGATGCAGCAAGTTGAGCGGCCCCGGCTTGTCAGCCGGGACTGGGCTACAGTCACTGGGCTACAGTCACTGGGCTACAGTCACTGGGCTACAGTCACTGGGCTACAGTCACTGGGCTGCCGTCGCTGAACTGCCGGCCGCTACTCGCCGGCCGCTTCGACCTTGGAGACTGCGTGCTTCAGGAAAGTCTCAGGACTCCTAGACACTAGGTCGGCGCAACGCGGATTGCAGAAGGCCCACTGATGCCCTGCGACCTCGGTCAGCTCGCTATCCGAGGACATGCTCATTCCGCAAGGCGGACAGACCCAGGACGCTTCCTCGCTCTTCGCAACGGAACTCGTGTCATCCTCAGCCTGCTTCGCATTCTTGTCGCTCGCACTCTCGACCTCACTAGGACAGGACGCGAGCGCGGGAAGCAGGGCCAAGAGCCAGAGGCCGCGAGCTCTCACCCTTTGACGCGCTCGACAAAGCGTCCGTCACGCGTGTCGATACGAATGCGCTCGTCGACTGACAAGTAGGAAGGCACTTGTACGACGAGGCCGGTGTCGGTCGTGGCTGGCTTCAGCTGCGCCTGCGCGGTCGCGCCCTTGATCGAAGGCTCGGTCTCGACGACCTGCATGTCGACCGTCATCGGCAACTCGATGCTGACAATATTGCCGTCGATCAACATCGCCTGGCAACCTTCGATGCCATCGCAGAAGTAGAGCGCAGAATCGCCCAACGCATCCTTCGCGAACTCGAACTGCTCGAAGTTCGAGTCGTCCATGAAGTACCAGGTCGAGCCATCGTTGTAGAGATAGCTGGCCTTGTGGCGCTCCAGGTCGACCTCTTCGAACTTTTCGCCACTGCGAATCGACTCGTTGATGAGCTGCCCGGTCAGCAGATTCCTCATCTTCGTCTTGCAGATAGTGTTCGACGCGCGAGCTGTCGGTGTACTGTAATTCACACCGACGATGATCATCGGTGCACCTTTGAATTGAAGGCAAACGCCCCGCTTGAATGAGCTAGTTTCGATCATGGCGCGAGCATTCTACTGGCAGCGAGCGGAGAGAGTAGGCTGGATCTTCGGACTCTGAGCCCTCTTGCCAAGTCGGCCAACCTCGGCGCTGGAACCATCCGCGCCCTCAGCCCCCGCTGCGCTGCGGCCGAGGGCGCCGCTGACAGCGCGGACAGAAGTGGGTCCCCCTCTGTCCGACAACGGTCTTCTCGATCATTTCTCCGCACGCCAAGCAGTCCTGGCCCTGGCGTCCATAGACCTGGAATTGGTGCTGATAGCTGCCGGGCTGGCCCTCGGGAGTGCGATAGAAGGTGTCGAAGCTGGATCCCTCGCGCTCGATCGCCTCGGCCAAAGTGGCCCGGATTTCGCCCGCCAGGCGTGCGGCGACGGCCTTGGAAATTCGATCCGAGGTCGTCAGCGGGTGCAAGCGCGCGCGGTGCAGCGCCTCGTCGACATATATATTGCCGAGGCCGGCCAGGAAGGTCTGGTCGAGCAGAAGCGACTTCAGGATTCGTTTGCGAGAGCTCAGCGCCTCGTGAAACCAGGCATCCGAGAAGTCCTCGGATAGTGGCTCGGGCCCAAGGTCGCCCAGCACATCGCTCGGGTCAATCCGAAACAAGAAGCGGCCGAACTTGCGCACATCGACAAACTCCAGGCGACCGCGATCGAGTTGCAGGAAGATGCGCGTGTAGGGACTGACCTCATCCTTCTTCGGGCAGACCTGCAAACGACCGCTCATGCGCAGGTGCACGAGCAAGTGGCCGGCGGCTTCGCGGCCGCGCTTCAAGTCGAGCACGATGTGCTTAGCGCGCCGCCAGACGCGCACGATTCTCGTACCGACTACTGCGTGCGAAAACTCGCGCACGGAGAGTCCGCCCAGGCTCCGCTCCCAGTCGACCGTCACGGCTTCGATACGCCGCCGCAGCACATCGGGTTCGATCAGTCGCGCGACGGTTTCGACTTCGGGGAGTTCGGGCATCCCCTATTGATACCGGAACTTCTTGACGGCGAGTAGTCCCAGGATGAGCGCCGAGGCGCTCAACATCGCTAAATGCGGCAGCACCGATGCCGGACCGTCCCCAAAGCTGACCAGGTGATGCATTGCATCCATTGCCCAGCCCGTGGGTAGGCAGATCGCTAGAGACTGCATCCAGCTCGGCGTGACTTCGATTGGCCACCAACAGCCGCCGAGCGCCGCAAGTGCCATTGTACCCATGACCCCGATGGCCGACATCTGCGCCTCGCTGCGTGCGAAGCCAGCCAAGAACATAGCCAGCGAAGAGTTGAAGGCCGCCCAAACGAACATCACGAGCACGACCATGCCGACGTTCGGTCCCCAGTCCATGTCGAAGAAGAGCACGCCCGCGAGCATGGCGAAGCCGACTTGAATACAAGCCAAAGCGCACATCCCAAGCCACTTGCCTCCGACCAGTTGTGCACGCGTGATCGGCGTCGACGCCAGGCGCCGGAACAAGCCCTGTTGACGTTCAATGACCAGCAAGATCGCGCCGCCTGTCAACAGGATCATCATGGTGAACATGACCGTTGTGCCGGGAATGGTCTGCTCGAAGCCGTTAGGAATGTGGTTGCGATGTCCCGCGTGCTCGACCTTCAAAGTCAGGGGGCGCGTCTCTGCTGCGACAGCCGCCAGGCTCTCGGCAATGATCTCGCCATCTTCGCCGGCCACGACCATGTCGGCCAGCAAGCCGTAGACCGCGCGGCCGATGCGAACTTGGTCGAAGGACGCGCTCGCTCCTTCACCATCGCGCTCGAACGCGAGCTCAGCGACGTTCCCGTCTAGGACCGAATCGGTCAAGGTCACGAAACCAGCGGCTGGAGCCGGCAAGACAAGTCGGCGGCTTGCCTGCGCTAACTCGGGATCATCGAGCGTACGCAGCGTGACTACATAGTTCTGTGCTTCGAGTCGTTCGCGCAACTGATCGACGAGAAAGCCACCGTCCTCGGCGCCTACAAGACTGAGCGAGTCAGACTTGGTGCTCTGCCCAGTGATCGCCGATCCACCGGTGACTGTACCGATGAAGTAGAAGAACACGAGCGGCATCAGGAAGGTCCACATCAGGGTTTCCTTCTGCCGCAGCATCGTCCACAGGTGTTGCCGCGTGATGAAGTTCACTGCATTCATGACTCAGGCCACCTTTCGCAAACGCAGGAGTCCGAGCATGAAGCAGACGACTCCAACACCGAGCAGAATCATGCTAGAGAAGGCGAGCGCAGCCATGTCGAGCTCGCCCGGACTCAATATCTCTTTCAAACGCTGCACGGCTTGTCCGTTGGGTGTCAGCGATCCGATCGAGACCATCCAAGGCGGCATAGCCTCGTAGGGGAAAAAGGATCCACCCACCATCATCAGCGGGAAAACGACCATCGTCGCGATCACATTGCCGCCGCGCTGGTTCGAAGCCAAGGTCTGCAGCAAAAAGAACAACGTCAGCAGCGAGCCGCCACCGAAGACTGACCACACCAGGGCCAGTGGGAGCCGGCTGATCGGAAACTCCCACAGGACGGTGCCGAGTAACAGGCCGACGACGGTCACTCCGGCAACCACGACACAACCCGCAATGATCTTGCTCGCCAGAAACACCCACAGACCTGCGGGCGCAGCGCGCATGCGGCGCAAGGTTCCAGCCATGCGTTCCGCCCACAAATCATCGCTGATGCCCATCGCGATGAAGAGCAGGCTCATGAAAAGCATGCCAGGGAAAAGCATTTGTCCGATGTTGAAGCCAGCACCAGAGTCTTCCTCCGACTTGACGAACTCGAGCTTCAGCACGGGCGGAAACAAGGTCGTCTCCAAGCGCTGCATGCGATCGTTGATGTCGATCGACAGCTGAGCAATCTCGACATTGTCGAAGAAGTTCGCGCCGGCGGGCGGCCCCTCCGACAACATGTCGAGTTGTTTCCCGAACAAGCGTTGGACGTAAAACGAAGCCTCGACTGTCATGTCGAGCGCCTCTTCGATGATTCCGGGCAGGATGCGTTGCGCTGGATTCTTGACCAAAGTCAGCTCGATCGGAGTGCGATCGAAGACGGCCTCGCCGAATCCCGCGGGAATCAAGAGCAGCGCAGACCCTTCGCCCGAATCGATGCGCGCGCGACCCTCTTCTGCGTCACTAATCTCGATAACTTCGACGACGGGTGCACCATTGGCCGCTTGCAGCAAGAGCCCCGACAGAAAGGAGTCATCCGCGTCAACGACCAGCAGCTTCGCTATCGGCTCCTCACCAGGCCCACTGCTGATCAAGCTCATCAAGCCGCCGATCAACAAGGGAATCCCAATCCATAGCACCAAGGCTGCAGGATCCGCCGCACGACGCTTCAGCTCTTTGACGATCGATTGCCAGAAGTACATCGCGCTACTCCCTCAGCTCACGTCCGGTCAACTGAATGAACACAGCTTCCAGATTGGGCCGTCGCACGCTCGTTTCGTGCACGTCGGCACCGGCTTCACTCAGTGCGGCGAAGAGCTCGGGCAAGCGACGCGATGCGCCTTCAAGTGCTACGATCAGAGATGAATCCTCGACACTGACCACTTCCGAGCGATCGAGCCCCGCCAGCGCGGTACGGCAGGCTTGCTCTGAGAAGCTTCCGGTCAGGCGTACGAGGTCGCGATCTCCGATCAAGGCACGCAACTCATCGAGTGATCCCTTGGCCTTGATCTCACCATTATCGACGATCGCGAGTCGATCGCAGAGTTCCTGCGCCTCTTCCATATAGTGCGTTGTGTACAGCACACAGGTACCGGCTTCTGCCTGCATGCGCACCAGCTCGAGCAAGCGCACGCGACTCTGCGGATCGACTCCGACAGTCGGTTCGTCGAGCAGCAACACCTTGGGCTCGTGCACGATGCCACAGGCGAAATTCAAGCGACGTTTCATGCCACCGCTGTAGCCTTTCACCGCTTCCTTGCCGCGGTCAGCAAGGCCTACACCATCGAGCACATCACGCACACGCGCTTCGAGGTGTGCGCCTTTCAAACCGTAGGCAGCGCCCCAGAAGCGCAGATTGTCGGTCGCAGACAGGTCTTCGTACAGCGCCAGTTCTTGCGGGACGATCCCGAGCGTGCGCTTGGCCTTCTTCCCATCGCGAACGACATCGTGCCCCATGACGCGCACTTGACCACTGGTCGGTGTCAACAGGCCACTGATGCAGCCAATCGTCGTCGACTTGCCTGCACCATTCGGGCCCAGCAAGCCAAAGATCTCGCCGGCGGCGGCTTCGAAGGAGACATCTTCGACGGCGACCAGGTCGCCGTACTGTTTTCGTAGCTGTTGGACTTCGATCATGGGTGACAGACTCGCTAGGTCGACCTCAGTGCGTCGACAGAGCCTATCCCTTCGCCATTCTGCTAGCTTTCTTCAGTCGGCGATTCCGCTGAGCCTGGACCACGGCTGAAGCGCGTCATTGATCACGCATCCTGCGGCGCGGCCGGCGTCCGAGCGCACCGCGTTCCACTCACTCCCCAACTTCAGTTGCAGTTCAGAATCGAGCATTCCGAGCGTCCAACTCCCGCCGCGATGCAAGAGCCCGCTGACACGCTTTGCGAATCCCGGGATCGCAACCGCAATGCGACTGCCCCCGCTCGGTGCAGCCAGGCTAGCGGTTTGTTCGAGTGTTTCTGGCGCAGCCAAACCCACAACAGGAGAGACTGCCCGCCACCCGAATCCTGCTGCGACGATCAGCAGAATGGCCGCGGCAGCCTTGCGCGCGAACTGCAAGCGTAAGGGAGCTCGCCCCGCGACCCGTTCAGCGGTAGCCGTGTTCCCACTCGCTTCATGGGCGAGTACGTGAGTCTCAACCTCACGTACAGGCCATTCCGAATGCATGCGTTCGACAGCCTCCGCGCTCGGCGGCGGCGGCCAACTCGAGGCGTCATTTCGTAAGAGCCATGCCATCTCGGCTTCATTGAGCAGAGTTCCGTCGCGCTCGATGCCCTTATTTTGGGGAGGATTCTTCACGCTCGCTTCTCCTCGGGAGTCACTGTGGGCTCGGGTCGCTGAACTGTCATCAGGCCAAAGCGTGACGAAGCCGGCTCGAGCGGCAATTCCTCGACTGATTCCGTTGTCCGTTCACGCTCTACGCCAGCCTTATTGGATCGGGCGCTGGAACGTTTTCTATTGGCACGAACTTCATCCTGCATCAGCCGTGCGGCCAGACGCTCGCGCGCGCGGAACAAAATCACGCGCACGCTACTTTCAGGGCGACCCAATACTTGGGCGATCTCCCGGCCCGAAAGGTCCTCTCCGTAGCGCAACCACAAGCCCATGCGCTGATCCTCGCCCAGGATCTCGGTCGCGATCGCCCACAAGTTGTGCCGATCTTCTTCGCGCGTTGCACATTGATGCGGATCCACATCCGGTCCCGCTTCGATCTCTTCGCTACCCGTCAGATGAATCGGGCTCGAGTTCAAGGTTGCGCGACGATTGCGGCTGATGGTCAAGCGTGCCGCGAGCGTGAACAACCAAGTAGAGAACTTCCAGCTCGCGTCATAGGTGCCGAGCTTCTGCCATGCCCGCAACCAGCTCTCTTGGCAAAGCTCTTCTGCGTCGGCTGAGTTGCCGGTACGCACATGCAGGAAGCGGTAGAGCGAGGTGTTGTAGTGCCGAAACAATGCGTCGAAGGACACGCTGCAGCCCGCTTGCGCGCGCGTCACCCATTCGCGCGCCGAAAGTACGGCGGCAGCACGAGACTCGTCGAGTCTCGTGCCGCCGCCGTTTTCTTTCGACTGTTCGTTCGCGCTCACGCTAGCATCCCGTTGAAGAGTTCCGGTTCATGGATTGGGCTCTCAGGACTAGCTGGCTAGGCGCCAGCTTCCGCGCATTGGCGGACGCTCTTTGTGGGCTCTGGCAATGCGGCTTGCTCGTTCGGAGGATCCGTTACATGGCTCCGAATTTTTGCACGGGCCGCTAGAACTCTTGCAGGTCTTCGATCTGCTCCAACATGTCTGTCACATCGAGTTCGATAGACAAGATGACCTCGCTGCCAAGTACTTCCAGCTGCACGCTGTTCATCAGCTCCATCACGAACTCGGGCAAGTCGTCGCCGCCAGTGAGCGTCATGATCGCGCGCAGTCCGTCGACGATAGCCTTCAAGTCCTTTGCATCTTTGGGCGAGTTCGTCTGTGCACTCAGGCGCAGGAACATCAATGCGGAACGTTCGCCCAAGTCCAACACGAAGCTGCTGGCCTTGCTCGCGATATGAGATGCAGGGCCAAGATCCGACAAACTGTCGAGGCCACCCGCACTGACGAAGAGCACCGAGTTCTTCGCAGGATTCGCGCTGATCGCCGGCTCGCTGGCGTCGGCCAAGCTACGAGCCTTGCCTTGGTACACGCGCACAGCCTGCACAACCGAGCGAGCGTTGTCGGATGCGAACACGACACGCTCGCTGCCTTCGTTGCGCGACATCACATACATGAAGCCGTCGTCAGCGTCATCGACCGAGATCAACTCGAGGCCATCGACCGAGTGCTTGTGGAACTGAACTTCATCACGAGCGCGATCGAGCGCAGTGTCGAGTTTGTCACTGGTCACGAAGACGACCGTGCCGTGTTCTTCGTCTTCACCGAAGACCGTGGCGGACTTCAGATCCTTACGGAAGTCGATGCCGAGGCGAGTCATCTCTTGCATGAACTCCTCGTCCGCATCCAGATCTTCGAGCACGTGCTCTTCGATGGCGCGGAACGCTTTCATTCGGACCAATGCCTCGAAGTCGACATGCGCGACGAAACGGGTCTTCTCGGGCAACATGCGCGGCTCAAGCTCGCCGGCCTGAGCCAGGTCGGCGATCATCGCGCCGGCGAGAGCCGGCAGGATAGGAAGGGCTAGAATGATTCGGTTCATCGAGGGTTTCCGCTGGGGGGCGTTTTCCGACCGGCTGTGCCAATCGGTTGATCGATTCGGTGTCCGAACGCGGATACGCCGCGCACGCGCGGTCTGTTTCGTGGCGTCCAAAAAATCCGCTTCAAATGCGCGGATTTATGCTCAAACCCATTCGCTGGGCCCACATCTTCACTGTTCGTGCCCGAGGCATCCCTGAGCGGGATATTTCAGGCCCATAGAAAAAATTTCCCGTCGCGCTCCTCGACCCGAAACTTCTTCGCACTGCGGCAGCTCACACCGACTGCGTCGCCAGTTTTTGGATCGAAACGATAATGGTGCAGCGGGCAATACGCGTGCTCCCCATCCATGAGCGGACCACGGATCAGGCGTCCCCCCTCACCATGCGGGCACAGCGTGTCGAGGGCGTGGATTTCACCATTGAGGCGACACAACAGGACCTGGAGTCCATCGTTCATCGGATCCCCCAAAGTGACCGTGCGGGCCTCGCCTTCGGCCAGGCCCGCGCTATCCGGGATTTCGATCGGAGGCTTGCCCCGAATCAGGCGCATGATCCGCTTCAACATGCGCGCATGATAGCGGAGCAGTTCCCTCGTGCGGAACGACTTCCGGGCTGCCAAGATGCGTAGATGCGAAGTGTGCTGCTTATCGACGTGGTCGGACTGACCCAGCGCCAGATTGGCGAAGACAGTCCGAACCTGAGGGCCCTGGCCATGCGGGGCGCTGGCGCGCCCATGACGACGGTCCTACCCGCCGTGACCTGCAGTGCCCAGGCCACGATGCTGACCGGCCTTAGCCCGGCTGAACATGGCGCTGTGGGCAACGGCTGGCTCGATCCCAAAACGCGCGAGATCGCGTTGTGGCGTCAAGCCAACCACCTGGTCAGCGGCGAGAAGATCTATGAAGCGGCTCGCAAGCGCGACGCGAGCTTCACGTGTTCAAAGTTGTTCTGGTGGTGGAATTTGGGCGCGCAGGTCGACTGGTCGATCACGCCGCGTCCGTACTACCCTGCCGATGGGCGCAAGATCCCGGCGGTCTATGCGTGGCCAAGCAGCTACGGCAGCGAGATGGAGGACTCGCTCGGTAAATTCCCCTTCTTCGACTTCTGGGGACCCAAAGCCGGGCTGCCCTCGAGCCGCTGGATTGCAGACGCAGCGATTCGCACGCTGCGCACGCAACGGCCGACGTTGACGATGGCGTACTTGCCTCATCTCGACTACGACCAGCAACGCTTCGGACCGCATGACGCGAGGTCGCGTAAAGCCTTGGCGGACATCGATGTCGTGATCGGCGACATGATTGCCGCAGCGGATGAAGTCGGTGCTGAAACAGTTGTCGTCAGCGAGTACGGCATCATGCCGGTCGACAAACCGGTTGCGATCAACTTGGCGTTGCGTGACGCAGGCTTGCTGCAGATACGCGAGACGCCGAATGGGGAAGTGCTCGACCCCTTTGGCAGTGACGCCTTTGCCGTTGTCGACCACCAGCTCGCGCACGTGTACTGCAAGACCGATGCTGCGCGGGCGCGGGCGACCGAAGCCTTGTCCGCGCTAGATGGTGTGGATGCCTTGTTACAAGGCGACGAGCGCGCACGCGCAGGGCTTGCAAACGAACGCGCGGGTGACCTGATCGCGATCGCTTCGAAGAATGCCTGGTTCTCGTACTACTACTGGCGCGGAGATGCTGCGCAGCCCGACTTCGCCCCCACGGTCGACATCCATCGCAAGCCCGGCTACGACCCGTGCGAGATGTTCTTGAACCCCGAACTGCGCTTCCCGAAGCTGCGCGTCGCCCGCCGGCTTGCCCAGAAGTTCAGCGGCATGCGCTACTTGATGGATGTCATCCCAACGGACGCCAGCCTCGTGCGCGGCAGCCATGGCCGCTTGCCGGAAGACCCTTTGGATGGCCCCGTATTCCTATGTTCGCAGCCGTTTGATGAGTGCGGCGGAGACCCGCAGCAGGATGGTGTCGTCGCGATGGAATCGGTCAAAGAGCGCGTGCTCGACCTAATGGAATTGCCGCGCGCCGATTGACCGCCCGACGCGGCCATCCGGCATACGGCGTCAGACACCTTCCTCCGGTTGGAACTTTCAGGGGCTGTCGAAACCGGAGGAAGGTGCCGGATGACGCCGGACGCCGGATCAGGGTGTGAAGATGATCTCTAGGCCGTCAGACAAGTTGTAATAAGCGCCGCCACCGAGCGGGTCGCGGTACCAGCACTGGAAGCAAACCGTACCCATGCTGGCCAGGTTCGCGCCGTGGGCGCCGAAGTCGATTACGCTGCGCATCTCGCCGGCTAGGCCGAAGTCGACAGGCATTGTGACGATGCCGCCGTCGACGCAGCGGAAGCCGTTGCCGAAGGGCAGGTTGACTTGCGTCGGACCGTACATGTAGGCGAAAGGCTGGTCGGGCACCGGAGCGGTGATGAGTTCCAGATTGGCAGCGGCCAGGCTCGTGCTCCCGGTCGCCGAGATTGTCGCGCCGTTCGCGTCCATCGAGTTGGCCGCGGACTGACAGTAGTTCGTGCCGAGTGCGGTCGGTCCGATGTCGATCTGCATGTCATCGAACATCACGAAGCCACCGTTGTTGATCGAGTTTTGGACCTGAATCGACTTGATCGCCTCGCCAGTCGTTTCCCATCCGTTCCAGACCCACAGGCAGTCATTGGTCACGTCGACGAGTTCGGTCGCGAGCAAATTGCTCGAAGCTCCATAGAAGCGAATCGTCACGACTCCGGGGTCGGGCGTATTCGTCGCGAAGAAGCCACCGAAGCGAGTGATCGTGCTGTCGAACACCCAATCCATGTAGCCGCCGCCGGTGCTACCTAGAAAGCTCGCGCCGGCGTACTCCTGAAGCTGACACCCGTAGCTCCAACCACTGGTCAGGTGGACCGAGTCGCTGATAGGCGTGCAAACATCGGCAAAGTCACTGAAGGCACGCCCAATCAAGCAGGGCTGGAAGCCACTCATGCCAAGAGCGGCTTGAGTCTCGAACCCATCGCTAGCCTGACCTCCGAACTGGGGAATAGAGGCCACTTGGGCGTGGGCGACTGATCCGAAAGTCAGGAAGGCAAAGGCGAATAGTGTGTTACGAATCACGGCAGGTCCTTTGGGCTGAGGTCTAGGGGCCGAATGCGGACACGATCTAAAATAGCATCGAGTGCGACTTCCTGGGACCTCCAAGTATCGAGGGCATACTCCTGGGTCATTAGTCAACTTCGCAGCCCTGCCGTCGGCTTCGTCGTACTGGTTCTAGTGCATCTGGGTCGCTTGAAGTGGCGCTGAGGCATGCAGGCACGCGGATGGGGCGATCCGGGCCGGGAAAAGGAGCAGGCCGGCGCCGTCGCGCCGACCCGCCCACACCCGGGGGGGCTTGATCGTCCGGATTCCAGCTCGTCTTCGAGCGTTGGTCCCGCGGAACTGCGCTGCCGTGGCTGACCCCGCGCGATCCACTTGTTACTTCCGGGGGGGGCTCGCTCAAAGGGGCAACTCCCGACGAAATTCCAAGTGAAGAACGGATGGGGCCCATCCATGAGGTCGAGAAGGCTCCGATGTGCGCCCGAACTCTCGCTTGCCTGACCCTCACGGACAGGTCGCAGCGGAGTCTGCAGACGGCTGAACCCAAACGCTTCACGCAGGGTCATCCATTGCATGCAGATGAAAGCCGCCAAGCTCCGAGTGCTCAGCCCAGCGCGAAACGGCGTCAAGATACGCCACGGCGCAATGCTGAACTTCCATCGAAGATAGGTGCAGCACGGAACGCCGTTCTTCAACGGACGGCTGACCGCTCAAGAAGGAATCACTCGCCTGCGTTGCGCGCCGAGTTCACGGCATCTTCGTCAAAGAACGCCATCTCGTGCCCTGCCCCTGCGCGCATTTTCGCAATCCAGACGGCTTGTCCGGTGTGCCAAGAGAAGTGCTCGACGACATGCATCACTGCCGCGAGCACTGTCGTCTGGAAGCCTTGGATCGTGATCGGGCGCGCCAATTGCACTTCGTCCAGCACAGCGATCACGTCACTGGCTGCCTCGGCCGTCGAGCGCAGACGTTGCATCAAGTCGGTACCATCCGGACCTGTCGTAGCACTGAACTCTAGCTCACGCTCACGCCGATCGCTTTCGCCACCGAGTCCGGAGAGGATCCACTGACGAACGTTGCCCTCGAGGTGAGTCAGAATCGTCCCGAAGCTGATGCAGTCGAAATGCGGTCGCCACCACAAGTCAGCCGGCGGCAGGACCTCAAGGGCACGTTCGAGACGCCCCGGATAGGTCTCCCGCAAGTAGGTGCAGCTATCGCTCAGAAACAGCTCGGCCAGACTCATGAGTCACCCCCGTATCAGCAGGAGAAGAACTGCCGCTACGCGCAGCCGGCTCGATCACTTCGTCCGCCTCAGCGAAATCAGAGACCGGCGGGCAAGTGCAGATCAGGTTGCGATCGCCGAAACCATTGTCGATGCGAGCAACCGCCGGCCAGAACTTATTGGCTTTGACCCAAGGCGCGGGGAAGGCGGCCTCTTCACGCGTATAGGGATGATCCCAATCGCCGCAGACAACCATCATGGCCGGGTGCGGGGCGTTCTTGAGCATGTTGTCATCCTGCGGCAGACGCTCCTCTTCGATCGCCCGGATCTCGTTCCGAATGCAAATCATTGAATCGCAGAAGCGATCGAGTTCAGCCAGTGACTCAGACTCAGTCGGCTCGATCATCAAAGTGCCGACCACCGGAAAAGACATCGTCGGCGCGTGGAAGCCATAGTCCATCAAGCGCTTGGCGACATCCTCGGCCACGATACCGGCCGTCTTTTCGAAGGGGCGCAAGTCGATGATGAACTCGTGCGCTACACAGCCCGACTCGCCTTTGTACAACAGCGTGTAGTGTTCAGACAGGCGCGCCGCCATGTAGTTGGCGGACAGGATCGCGACCTCGCTCGCGCGCTTCAGCCCCTCGGCACCCATCAACGCGATGTAGACGTAGGAGATGGGCAACACGCCGGCGCTGCCCCAAGGTGCGGAAGCCACCGGACCCAAGCCCTGTTCTCCGCCGACTTCGATCAACGGGTGCTTCATCAGGAAGGGAGCGAGGTGCTCGCCGACGCCGATAGGACCAACACCCGGTCCCCCACCGCCGTGCGGGATCGCGAAGGTCTTGTGTAGATTCAAGTGGCAGACATCGGCGCCATAGTCGCCGGGCCGACACAGACCGACCTGCGCGTTCATGTTCGCGCCGTCGAGGTAGACCTGGCCACCGTGCTCATGAATGATCTCGCACACTTCGGTGATCGAAGACTCGAACACGCCGTGCGTCGACGGATAGGTGATCATCAGGGCCGAGAGCCTGTCGGCATGCTTGGCCGCCTTCTCGCGCAGATCGTTGACATCAATGTTGCCGTGCTTGTCACAGCCCACGACGACAACGCGCATGCCCGCCATAACCGCACTGGCCGGGTTCGTACCGTGCGCCGAGATCGGAATCAGGCAGACATCACGATCGCCTTCGCCGCGGCTCTCATGCCAAGCACGAATGACCAGCATGCCGGCAAACTCGCCCTGCGAGCCGGCATTGGGCTGCAGCGAAACGGCGCTGAAGCCGGTGATCTCACCAAGCATCGCCTCGAGTCGTTTGATCAACTCCATGTAGCCGCGACACTGGCCCAGCGGCACGAAGGGGTGCATTCGGCCAAATTCGGCCCATACGACTGGCAACATCTCGGAGGTGCCGTTCAGCTTCATCGTGCAGGAGCCGAGCGGGATCATCGAGGTCGTCAGCGAGAGGTCGCGCGCAGCCAACCTGTGGATGTAGCGCAGCATCTCGGACTCGGAGCGATAGTTCTGGAAGACCGGGTGCTCGAGGTAGTCGCTGGTGCGCGCGTGCGGCGCGGCATAGTCCTGCTGGGCGCGCGACACGAGCTGGTGCACATCAGCATCGCTGACAGTCCCGCCCGAGAAGATCTCCAAGATATCGGCTACATCGCGCGCATCCTTGGTCTCGTCGAAAGAGATCGAAACGACCTTGTCCGAGCGACGCTGATCGGGATCGCAGAAGCTCATCGAGCGCAAATTCATGCCGCGCAACAAACCGTTCGAGTACACCTCTTCACCGCGACTCGGCTCGAGCGTAACGCAGACAGTGTCAAAGATCGGTTCCTCGGCCACCTGATAGCCCAACTCGCGCAAGCCGAGGCGCAAGCCCTCCGCCAGAGCGTGCGTCTTCTCGGCAATGCGGCGCAATCCGTCGGGTCCGTGATAGACCGCATAGAAGCCAGCCATGATCGCAAGCAACACCTGCGCGGTGCAGATATTACTAGTGGCCTTGTCGCGTCGAATGTGTTGCTCGCGCGTCTGCAACGCCATGCGCAGGGCGCGTTCTCCGCGCGCGTCGCGCGAGACACCGATGATGCGTCCCGGCACTTGCCGCTTGTAGGTATCGCTGGTCGCAAAGAAGGCCGCGTGCGGACCACCGAAGCCCAGCGGAACTCCGAAGCGTTGCGAGTTTCCAATGGCCACGTCGGCGCCGAACTCGGCCGGCGGACGCAACATCGTCAAGGACAGCAGGTCGGCCGCGACAATCAGAATGCCGCCTGCGGCGTGTACGCGCTCGGCGAATGGCGCATAGTCGTGCACCTGTCCGCAACTGGCCGGGTACTGCACCAGTGCACCACAGCAATTGCTCACGTCGGCATCTTCGAAGCTACCGATGACCAGCTCGATGCCCACCGCTTTAGCTCGTGTCGCAAGCACGGCCAGCGTCGCGGGATGGCACTCGTCAGATGCGAAGAAGCGATTTTTCTTCTTTCGTACGACAGCCCACGCCATCGCCATGGCTTCAGCCGCTGCCGTGCCCTCGTCCAGCAGCGATGCATTCGCCATGGGCAAGCCGGTCAGATCCGACACCATCGTCTGGTAATTCAGCAGCGCCTCGAGCCGGCCTTGTGCAATCTCGGCCTGATAAGGCGTGTATTGCGTGTACCACGACGGGTTCTCGAACACGTTGCGCTGAATGACAGGAGGCACGACGCAGTCCGAATAGCCCATGCCCAAGAAGGAGCGGAAGACTTGGTTGCGCTTCGCGATCTCTTCCAACTCGACCAAGGTCTCACGCTCACCGCGCGAGTTGTCCATGGCCAAATCGCCGTCCATCCGAATCGAATCGGGGATTGCCGCCGAGACTAGGTCATCTAGCGACGCATACCCGATGCGTGCGAGCATCGATTCGACATCAGCCGAGTTCGGTCCGATGTGTCGAGGAAGGAAAGAGTCCGTCGGCCGGAGGATGCTAGGGAGAGCGTCGGTCACTATATGGAGTGTGCTGAGCGTTGAATCGTCGGGATACGTATGAACAGGGCCTCGTTGTCGAGGCCGAGCGTTCAGCGTTTCCCCGTAGGGTTTGCTACGCCACGCGGGGGAGCAGGCAGATGCTTCCGGCATCCTGCGCCGCGGGCGGGCGATAATTCTAATCGGCACACCGGGACAGTTCACCGCGATTGCGGCAACTTCGCTGCGGACTCCTAAATCGCATTCAATATGCGGAGGCCTCGAGCAAGGCCGAGCGGCTGGGAGACCGACCAATGGCGCATCGCCGGCGCGCCCTTGCCCGCAGGCAGAAGCCCCATCGGGAAGCCCTTTCGCCTTGCGCCAGCGCTCCAATCGTGTCCCCGAGTGGGCCAGTCTGGGCCCGGCGTCCGCCCTTTGCACCCTGTTATCGGTTGCAGCTGGACCGAGTCCGCTGGCTCCCAGCCCACACCCCGTGGGCAGGAGCCCCCCGTCAGCGTGGCCCTAGGAGATCTGCGCCCGCGCGCTCGAACTCGAGCGCCAGCTTCTCTCGCGGATGAAAATTATCGCCGGCAATGCGTCCCAGCTGGGAAGCCCATGACCGCGGTCGCGGCGGCAAGTCGTCCCAGACGGCTCCCGGGCTATAGAACAAGTAGGTGTCCCACGCGAATCCAGTCGGCAACAGGCCCTCGGCAAAGGCCCGCCCCGCACGCTGCCCAGGATCGTGATAGTGGCGCACACGCGGATCATCAATGCAGGCAGCACTCGTGAGCGCACCATCGCGATTATCCTCCCTGCTGACATTGATCCAGACGACAAACACGCGCAGACGCGCATCTGGATAGGTGTCCAGGATCACCTCGCGGATTGCCTGCGCGCCGAATGCACAGGTTTGGCAGGTGGGCGAGACGAGTGCGATCACGCGCGCTCGATCGGACGCGGCATTGAATCCGTCTCGCAGCGGGCGCAGCGATGTCTCGAGCAGGTTCATCTGCTGATGAACTGGGGTAGGTGCAATGGCCCCTGAGGAGCCGTAGCCAGGCGCAAGGCATCCACTCAGCCCCAGCAGAAGGGCCAGGCAGGTGTTGATTCTGAGGTTGATAGACATGCTGCGAGAGGCGTGGCTCGGGCGAAGAAAGTCCGAGCCCTAGCTATTCTACGGTTCGAAGGGCCATCCAGCTTTACGCCTTCATGGCATGTCCATTCCAAAGGAAGCGTACGACCGGGCGCAGACACGACTTCCGACTCGGTTAGAATCCCGCGCCAATGGACGCGCTGCTGCAAGGCCTCGGAGAATGGCTCGTGCGATATCGGCGGCTCGTCGCCGTTCTGCTGGGCGCCGTGACCATCGTGGCGCTCTACGGGGCGACACAGATCGAAGTCGACGATATCCCGCGCTCGATCTTCAAATCCGAAGACGCCGAGTTCGCGCAACTCGAACAGGTCTTCCAGGATTTCGGCGGTGACGACAACGACTGCCTGGTCGTACTGGAAGGCATCGATTTCATGACGCCGCAAGGCGCCGGCCTGCTGCGAGCTCTCGATGCCAGCTTGGCCGCGCTCGATGGCATCGAGCGCGTGGATTGCTTGGCGGACATCGTGCGCTGGACGCCGTTGCCGAAAGCGTTGTTACCAGCCGAGACGGCGCCACAGAGCGCGTTCGAGGAGGCTAGAGAACGAGGTCGCGCGCATCCGCTCGTCGAGGGCCAACTGCTCTCCGAAGACGGACGCACGACTCTGATCGTGGCGCGCCTGCTCGGCGAAAACCTGCCTCTCTCCGAGCTGGCTCCACGCGTTAATGCGATCAAAAAGTGCATGCGGGCCGAGGTCGAGCGCCAGGCCGCGCTCGGCGTGGACGTACATGCGCGCTTAACCGGCGTTCCGCCCTTGCGCGTCGAGATCTTCCAGACCATCGGCGAGGAGCAAAAAGTCTTCACTGCACTCGGCGCCGTGCTGGGCATCTTGGTCGGCTTGATCATGTTCCGGCGCTTCGCTCCGATGCTGGTCGCCAGCGGGGCTTCCGGGTTGGCTGGCCTGATCGCGTTCGGTGGAATGGGACTCGCCGGCGAGGGTGTCAACCTGATGAACTCCTCGATGCCGATGCTGGTCATGGTCATCGCGTTGACAGATGGCATGCATCTGTTGATCGACATCCTGAATTCGCGCCGCAACGGCCTCGAAATTGGCCCCGCCACGCACTCAGCAGTTCGCCACCTGACGGTTCCGTGTGCTTTGACCTCGTTGACGACGGCGGTCGGCTTCGCGTCTCTAGGCATCAGTCGCGTCGATGTGATCAGCCGTTTCGGAATCGGCTTTGCGCTGGCGGTCGCGATGACATTCTTAATCGTTCTGACCGCAGTGCCTTTGTTGTCAGGCATCTTGCTGGCTGGCAAAGCCGCTTGTCGCGTCCCGCGCGGCGCGAGTGTGCGCGTACCAGTCGAAGCATTTATTCGCTGGGTGGTGCGCCACGCAAAGCTTGTCTCGGTGATTGGGATCACGACGACGCTGGCCTTGCTCGCAGTAGCGATGCAGCTCGTGCCCGACAACCGTCTGACGGAGGCGACGCCCGATGGGTCAGAGGCTGTGGCCGCCCTTGCCGCTCTCGAACGTGGCTTCGGTGGAGGCTTGCCCGGCATCGTGCTGTGCGAGTGGCCCGAGTCGGTCAGCATCGACTCGCCCGAGCTATCGAACTTTATCGCCGAGATCCAGGCCATGCTCGATGAGCATCCCTACACGCACTCACCGCTGTCTGCTTTGAGCCTGGCCAAATTATTGCCAGGAGAAGCCGGACTGGCTGATGTCGCTCGTCTGCCGGTCGAGCTGACGCGCCGCTTCTTGCGGGCCGATAAACGGCGCGCACTGGTAACGTCCTTGATTCCGGATCTGACCGCAAGGGAAGCCGCGGCAGCGGAGCTCGAGCTCGACGACGGCTTGCGCGAGATCGTCTCGCGCTACCCGGGTCATAGCGCAACGCTGACGGGCACATCCTTTGTGGCGCGGCGCAACATCAATGTGATCATCGAAGACTTCGTGATCGGTCTTGCGATGGCGGCGGGCATCATCTGGATCGTGTTGACGATCGCATTGAAGTCCTGGCGCCTGGGCTTACTCGCGATCCTGCCCAATGCGTTCCCGCTGGTCATGGCGGCGGCATCACTCGTGTTGATGGGACTCGAACTGCAAGTCGCCAGCGCGATTGCATTCACTGTCTGCCTTGGCATCGCGGTCGATGACACGATTCACTTCCTGGCGCGCTATCGACGTGAGCGCGCGGAAGGTCAATCGAAAGATGAAGCGGTCGTACGCGCCGTGATCGGAGTCGGCAGTGCGCTCATCGTGACGACGCTCGTCTTGCTGGCTGGCTTCGGCGTGATTGGACTGTCCGCGATTCCGACCTCGCGCCTGTTCGCTTGGCTCTGCACGCTGGGCTTAGTCGGTGCGTTGATCGGCGACTTAATCATGCTGCCGGCGCTCGTCGCCGCCTTCGACGAAGACGACGAGCCAACTTCTGCGAACGCCTGAGTCTTACTCGCCCTCGGGCAAGACCCCGCGAATCACGCGTTCCAACACACCTTCCGGCGAGAGCACCAGCGTGGTCGGAATAGCGAGGCGCTCCAAGTCGATGATGTCAGTCACCCGTCTAACACCGGCCGAGGGTTCCGCTGTCGGCTCGAGTAAGTAGTACGCAGGCGTCGTCATACCACGACGCCGCAACAGGTCGACAGCCTGCGCGAGATCGTCCGATGCATCCATGCTGAGCAGACAGACCGTCGCCTCTCCCGCGCCATGCAAGCGCTCGAGATCCGGCAGTTCCTTCACGCAAGACGCACAATAAGTCGCCCAGAAGTTTAGGTACAAGGGCTTCCCGTCAGCGAGCGCCACCAGGTCAAGCACGGCCGGTTGTCCGTCGCTGGAACCGACGGCCAGCTTGCCAAGCTTCTCGCCGATCGAAACACGCAGACCAGCCGGTAGCGGATCGGGGAAGGGACGCGGGTGCGCCTCAAAGGATTGCGGCTTGCCCTCGCCCTCGACCAGAAGCGCACGTGAGCCAGCTTGCAGATCGCCGAAGGATTCGACCGTTCCACCGGGCCAACGCACTTCGACGAGCGCAGCGGCTTGATCACCCAAGCCAAAAATCAACTCGGGAGCTTGGCAGGTCACGAAGCCGGCGCCACGCGCCATCAACTGAGCGACCGAGCCACCCGGCCCGTGCACAATAACTTCAGCACCGATGGCTTCGTACTGGCCGTGCGTCGCCATCAGCTGAATCTTCACGAAGCCTTGGCCTGTACCCAGGTCGTTGCGATACATCGAGTGACGTTCGCGCTGAATGTTATGCACGAATAGGTCGACATCGCCATCGTCGTCCAAGTCGGCCGCGATCACGGCCCGACCATCGTTGGGCGAATCACAACCAGAGAGGTCCGACAAATCAGCGAAGGTCTCGTCGCCGCGGTTGAACCACAGCTTGTTGCGTTCATTGCCCGAGAAGGAGCGGCCCTCTTCAAACATCTGACCGCTGTGGCGAGCCAAGTAACCTGTGTCTCCAACTTGTTGCTGGGAGAAGCAGTTCGTATCAGTCCCGGTTGAGGACGCCACCACGTGGCGCCAGTAAGTGCTTCATGTGTCGAAGGGCAAGTCCCCCGTGACATAGCCGTTCGCGCAGTAGACATCCAGCCGGCCATCCAAGTCGAAGTCGGCCAAGGCCGTGGACCAAGCCCAGTTGGCTCCGATGCCGCCGGCCGCCTTTGGAACTCGCTCAAACTTTTCATCGCGTCGCAGAAAGATCGAGTTGCCAGCCGCTAACTTCTTGAGCTGCGCATGGACCTCTTCGTCGATTTCCTCGGTCAAGCGCGAGAGGATGCGGTTGCCGGCTGTCGACGACATGTTCGAGACGTAGACATCGAGCTTGGCATCACCGTCGAGGTCTCCCAAGTTGATGCCCATACCGTTGCCACGATCGGTCAACCCAAGTTCGTGCGCGCCATTGCGGAAGCTGCCCTTGCCATCACCGAGCCAGACCTGGTTCGAGCCATAGTCGTTGGCCACGTACAGGTCCATGTGTCCGTCACGGTCTAAGTCGGCTGAGATCGAGGCATAGGACCACGAGTTCCCGGCGATGCCGGCTTCCTCGGCCACTTCCTTGAAGCGCTTGCCTTCCACGTTGTGGTAGAGCGCGTTGACGTCTCCGTTCGTGGCTTCGATCCAAGAGTTGTTGTGCTCGACGGCAACGCGTCCATAACCACAGACGAAGAGGTCGAGCCAGCCATCCGCGTCGTAGTCCAGCACCGTCAGCGAGAAGGCGGATAGTCCCTCGACGAAGCCGAGAGACTCGGAACGTTCGCTGAAGTTGCCCTCTCCATCGTTCTCGTAAAGCTGGATCGTGTGCCCAAACAGCCGACCATCAGCATCGCGCCAACCTTCATGCCCGACGGCCAGGTCTTGGTCGCGGTCGTTGTCGAAGTCGAAGAAGACCGCACCTGTGCCCATCGCTGGCTGAGCCATGCCACGCGCCTCGGCTTGTTCAGAATAGGTGCCATCCGCTTGTGCCAAGTAGAAGTAGTTGCGCCCGTCCGAGGGCACGAACAGATCCCACATGCCATCGCCGTTCACGTCGCCGGCAGCCGCTCCGTTCCAAGAGAAGCTCTGGTTCCCGGGCTTACCGAAGCGAATGCCTGTGTGTGCAATACCAGTCGAGGTCGACACATCCGTGAACAGCTGAGCCTTCCGGAACTGTTCGTCCAAGGAGGTGAGTTGGAAGCGTTTGATGCTCCAACTCTTTTGGCCGGGTGGCTTCTCGACGCGCAGCCAGCCCCAACTGTTCAACGCGATGTTGCCACCATTCAATTCGCCGGTCGCGTGAACGAGGAGCTTGATCCTGCCCCACCTTGTTCCACGACCCGCTTGGAAGTTCGCGCCCTTGACCTTCCAGATCATTGAATCGACGCGCCCCCACGCACCGATTCGATCGCGCCAACCGTTCATGAATGCAGGCCGGTTGACGATATTCGCGGCACTCGCATCGTAGCTGCGTTGCTCGAGGTCCAGGTGATCGGTTGTCGTCTGCGCTAGTGCAAGTTCACCGATGTCGTGCCCCCAGAAATCATCCCCGAACCATGCCTCGGCCGCAGAGAACTCGCGCTTGCGAAACTTATCGCTCAGCGTCAGCAGCCAATCGGCCACTTCCTCTGTCAGGTTCTCGACCGCCTCCAAGTCAGAGATCGGCGCGCCAGGTGTAGGCACATCGATCATCGTCGGAGCATGTGCCTGCTCGGCAATCGCTGCCGGGTCAGCCTGGTCGGGCACGGGTTCGGTGGACTCGCTGCTGCCGCATGAGCAAGCCAGCAGCCCTGACAGGGGCAACGAGAGTAATAGAGCTAGTCGATGGAACGCAGTCATAGCCTAGAGATCCTACCCCCAAGGTGGAGGAGCGCGATGCGAGGGAGCTGGGAAGTACGCATCCGAAGTGGACTTGTGGGGATCGCTTCTAATAAGGCTGTGTCGGACGTAATTCACGCTCGGCTGACGCACTTTTCCTAATCCGTGCCGAGCAACTGGACCGCCTCTGCGACTCATCGCTCATGAGCCACTGTTCTTTGTCCCGCGGGGCGCGCGATCCTTAGCTGTCGCCCCTGAGGAACAGCGGGATTAATGTCGTCTCGACCTTGCGATAGAGCTCGGCAGTCGCCCGCACGTCACGTAAGCAGTACTCGCCAATTTCCTCGATGCGCCCCTCGCGATAGGCGCGACCAACCTGGCTTCCATCGATCGATCCTTTGGGACTCTCGACATCGAAGCGCCGGCACCAGTAGTCGAGGGAGAAGCGATCACGCGTCGCGCCTTGGTAGCTAAACACATCCATCAGGTCGCAGTGTTCACTCAAGTCGTAGCGATATGGAACCAGCTGCCGCGTCGGCTGCACACCGAGTTGCGCCGAGCGCGTCATTAAGATCGGCCCGTCGTAGCCACGACCATTGTAGGTGACCAGTCGCGGCAGACGGCCACGACCATCCTTCTTGCTGACGACCTCCCAGAAGTGTGTGAGCAAATCGACTTCGTCACCGCGAGTAATCTCGGAGTCGCCCACCTTCTCCCAGACTTGCTTGTCTGCCGGCGGACCTTCCAACAAGACAAGTCCCTTTTCGGTCTCGAGGTACCAGAACGCAATCGTGATTACCTTTCCCAAGCCGGGATAGAGCGCGGTGCGATCCGGAATCGCTTCGCGCCGATCCTGTCGCTTCTCGCGCGCGAGCAGGTACCCGCGCGTGGCCTCGTCGACCTCTTCCCAAGGAAATCCGGCAACTTCAATGTCGAAGACGAGCGTAGCCTGGCGCTCGTCCGAGCTGGGTGACGTGGAACTAGACATCGCGACATGATAGCAGCCGCGCGAAGCGGAGGGGCCCCGCGCACAGAACCCACGCGCAACGGAATGCAAGTCCGTTGAGGTTCAGCGCTTCGCTCATGACCTGTCCTCGAATGCAGATCAAGCCGCATCAGCCCCTAGTGCTTTCCGCGCCCCAAAGACAGGCCATTGGCGCCTTGGTGCAAGGCGGAACTGCGTTCAAGGAGCGCTGATGTGCGGATCGCTGATTTTCACCAAGCTGCTACTCGACCGTCTGCGGAATGATGCGCGGCCTGCGTAGAGAGGACTGCCAGCGCAACAAGGCCAGACTCAGTGCAATCCAAAGCCAACTCGACGCGATCCACGAATCAAGGGCGCTCATTTCGATCGTTGGCGCAATGCTTGCACAACCGCCGAAAATCGAGTCGCTCCCACCGCCCGAACTGCTCGAGCCTTCGTATTCAAACGCACTCACGAGTGATGAGGCCTGGCTCGTATCCGGGTCGCGTACGAC
This sequence comes from Planctomycetota bacterium, assembly GCA_047611405.1. Classification (GTDB taxonomy): domain Bacteria; phylum Planctomycetota; class UBA1135; order UBA1135; genus JBLFWN01. Next base: position 41,964 of record JBLFWN010000038.1, read on the forward strand.
GACATCGACGACGCCAGCCGAACCGGATGGACTGGTCGCTGTCAGTGTCGTGGAATCGACAAAGACGACATCGGCCGCCTTACCGCCTTCGCCCGTCATCGCGTCGGCACCGAAAATCACCCTGCTGGCCTCGCTGAAGTCCGAACCCGTCAGCGTCACTTCTGTGCCACCACTGTGCGAGCCCCTGCTGGGTGAGACGCCCGTCAAAAGCGGGTCGGGGCTACTCAGGAAGGTGAAGGCGGCCGAGGACTCGGCGCCTGCCGGATTACGGACAACGAGCACGTGCGGGCCGCCCGGGCTGGCAGCCACTGTTTGGAAGGTTGCCTCGCTATCGCTGAGTAAGCTCACGCTGGACTGGGCGACTCCGTTGATCGTGGCCGTCATGCCATCGACAAAGTCATCGCCGTTCAGATGAACGAGAGTAGCCCCCTCACTCGAGCCGACACTCGGGAAGACGACCGAAAGAATCGGGGTCGCAGTCGCTTGGAAGCCGCTCGACAAACGGCCTTCCACGCCGGTCGGATCGATGGCAACGACATCGTGTAGCCCGCCGACCATCGCAACGGTCGTCAATGTGATCGTTTCCGAATCGATGCGATCACAGCCGGCGACGCCGTCTTCATAGATTGTATCGCCGATCACGATGCGCACTCCGGCGCGGAAACCTGTTCCGGCGATGGTCAGATTCGTCTCGCCGTCATTGCTTCCAGTGGCAGGCGAGACAATGGTCACGTTGGGATCCCGCGGCGTCAACTCGATGCCTGCCGTCAAAATCGAACGATCCCCGCCAACGGAGGTATACATCAAGTCGACGTGGCCAGGCACTTCGTTGCTCGGCACATCCAACGTCAGCTGAATCAAGATGCCGAGCTCGGTCAGCAGCGAGACATCGATGTCTGGGTCGCTGCACGTAATGCTTCCACCGGAGCTCAAGCTCGTACCGCGAATGCTAAGCGCTGTGACCTCGCCCAAGTTGGCTCGCAAGGGATAGTCATCGCTGGCTCGTCCCAGGCTGACGCTGGTATCGGAATCGACGAAGACATCTTCCATGTCTAGTTGCGAGTCGGTAATCGTGGCTGAACCCAGGATCGTTGATTGAAAATCGGAGTCTATGCTCCAACCGCCGCCGAAGTTCGCAGCCGACACGGGTTCGCCGATCGGTGAGGCGTAGACCTCGTATGTATCCGCGTCGAGTCCCCTGATGACGAACACTCCTCCCGAACTTGTCAGTACGCTAGCGACAGGTCGCCCAGCCGAGTTGCGCGCGACGACATGCGCGCCTGCGACGGATGTCTCTTCGTCAGCGAGCAGTACGCGGCCGCGAATGCTGGCTGACGAGCCTTGCGGGTAGGCGTCGCGTAAGCCGTGGACATCATCGAGCGAGAGGCTGCGGTGCAAGATCACGCGCGGGTCGACATAAGGATACATGGTCGCTCCCGCCCAACCGCTGTGATCCAAACCCAGCAGGTGGCCGAGCTCGTGCGTCGCGACATCAGCAATGTCAAAAGCCCCTGAGGCTCCGGAGGTCGTGAATCGGAATCCACGCCCGTTGAACAACACATCCGCATCGACGATACGACCCGAGCTCGTGAAGAATATCGGCGTGACGGCGACCACGCCCGATCCAGTTGGGAAGTACCCCGATGCGTTGGACTCATCGAACTGCAGCAAGTGAACGCTCGAGCTCTCCCAGTCGGTCCGGGCTTGCTCCGTGGGCGAATCGTCCTCCACCAATGCGATGCTGTTGCCACTAGCTCCATTCCACGCATCGATGGCACCGCGCAGAGCTGGGAAGTGAATGGAGTCGTCGATGTCATCCGAACCATCCGCTTGGATAACGACGCTGACTTCGGACTCACTCCACGTGAGCTCGGCGCCATTGGATGGATTCATGAGGTGCACGTGGGCCGCGCCCCAAGCTCCGAGTGCTATGGCACCCACCAGAATCAAGGAGCGACGGAAGCGAGCCGCCAATGAGGAGAAGTGAATCAACGCCCCACCTCGCTAGGACCAATCACACCACTGCGGCGTGCTGCCACCGCGGCTGTCATTCGAGCGACGAGTTGGCCGTAGGGAGCTCCCCAAGCCGCGCCACCGGAGTGGATTCGCCCAGTAGCCATGTCGATGCGTGCGGATGCCGCAGGCACACGCCAAGCAAAGCGATCGCCATTAGCCTCGACGCGGAGCCTGTAGCAACCCTGGTCGAGTCCGATTGGCATGCGCAGTCCATCATCGTTGGCCTCGGATAGTGCAAGAACGACATCCTCTCCAAGGGAGAAGTGCGGAACTCCGGGCAAGACCATGCCACGGCCATCAGGCAAGACACCACCAGGCAGACGCAGCACCTGCACAGGCGCATGCTCTCCCCAGAATGTCCTGGCAACGGCGAGAGAGTACTCGGTGTCGACACATCCGCCGACGCCAGCGATACAGCGGGCCGAAGTGATCTTTGCTTCTAGCAGGAGGGCCGCATTCGCAACCAGGTCTTCGACTTCGACGGGGACGGCCGTACTTGCGTTGACGGCGAAGTTTGGTGCCGTCGATTCGTGGATCGACCGCGAGAGTGCCACAAGGGCAACGAGGATGACGTACCAGCGCATAGTTTTTCCGAGGGGGTTGTTGTCATCATCGATGCGAGCGAGTGGCAGTCTTGAGTGAACGCGGCTGTCTACGCACATCGTTAACAGAGGACTGCAAGTACGTGCGATTTCCGCGGTGATGTTTGAAGCGTGTTTCGCGCTACAAGTTCATGACACGCCACAAGCCAACTTACGCAGGCGAGCTAAAGGAGACATGCCGGTTTGGTTCGATAGCGATTCAGAGCCCCCTTCTGCAAACGCAGCGAAGAGCCCCCACTCCGTCATGAGCAGTTCGAACGCAATCCGCGACCTAATCTCCAACAACCTCACCATCCCGACGATTCCAGAGATCGTGATGCGAATCAACACGTTGCTTGAGGATCCGGACTCGGGCACCGCAGAGATCGGAGCCATCGTCGCCGAGGACGCTCCCTTGGCTGCGAAAGTGCTGCGTGTAGCCAACAGTGCGTACTACGGGCTTTCGGGCCAATGTGTATCGACGGCACAGGCCAGTACCGTACTGGGTGTGAAGGTGCTCAAGAACATAGTCACGCAAGTCGCGGTGATCAAACAGTTCGATCACCTCGACGAGATGGGATCCTTCGATGTCAGTGCTCTATGGGAGCACGCCATCAACACAGCCCAAGTCTGTGCCTTCATGGGAAGGCGCGCCAGCAAAGCGCAAGACCTGACTCCGGACGAGTACTACGTCTGCGGCCTATTGCACGATATTGGCAAGATCGTGATGCTCGACGGCTTGGGCAAGAAGTACACGACGGTTTACGATACGGCGAATCATCATCAGCTTCCCCTGCACATCGTCGAGCAGAAACAGTTGGGCTTTAATCACACGGATGTAGGTGCATTCGTAGCAGCACGCTGGGGTTTGCCCGATGCAGTCTCCGATGCAATTCAATTCCACCACGGTCCACGCGAAGAGATCGTTAAGAACCCGGTCGTCGCACTCGTCGCCAATTGCAACCTGATCGTTCACCGTGTCGCCGCGGGACAGATCGCGGCCGCGAGGGCAGTCTTGGATGCCGAGACTACCGAGTTCCTCGGGCTGCGTCCGACGCAGGTTGACGAGATCGTCCAGTACGCGGCCGATTCGACTCAGATCTCGATCTGACGCGACACGGCTCGCCGTCCCGCGCAGAATGACGGAATCAGCAAGTACATCCCGCGCGCTCGCACTACACCAGCATTGCCTGTCGCCCGGACGGCGACAGAGGCCGACGCCTGTAAGCATGTCGGTAAACCGGTAGGCCGGACACGCGAGCAACCGCTGCCGACAACTGCAATCGGGCACCGGTGGCCGAGCGGCCACCGACGGGCGAGCGAGCCCTGCCGCCCGAAGCTGAAGGTCGACCCGGCCAAAGTCACTGCCCAGGCTCCGGCGAGGAGGGGATTAGATTCGAGGCTCGAGGCCAAGCGCCTCTTACGATCTCCTCGCACGCCCCTCAGCGGCTAAGCGGCCGGCATGCGAGAGTCGCAGCGTCGGTTCTCGCCTGATTCCTGCGTCCGGCTGTTGGGTGGGATACATTTTGGGGTCCCAGCACCGAGATTTTGCCCATGGATCCTGTCCGACTTCTTCAACGTATGTGCACTAGGCACGGCCTCCAATTCTCGGAGGCCGCACGTCTCCTCCCCCTCGTCAAGCGGGCCCTCGAGGCCCCTCAGGAAGTCCGAGATCGACTTCTGACGCTTGTGGAAGGCAACCTGGCGCGACGTAATTCCGCTACCCAAACTTCCAACCCCGAAAGGCTATTCAAAGACCTCGACGAGGAAGTGCTGATCTCAGTAGCACAGGTCCTCGACAAGTGGTCGCCCTCCGGGAAGGTCATGAAGCTCGGGTCCATTCTGCCCAACCTATTCCCCGACGGCTTCGATCCCGGCCCGCTGACAGCAGAGTAGTTCCCCCCCCTAGCTACTCGCTGACCTCAGTAAAAAGACAGCGACCGTTCGGTGCATGCATCGAACGGTCGCTCGTTTTCGGGGGGGTCCGTCTCCGCTAGATCGAGGAGGGTGGAGAGGCGTCTAGTCCTCGCTGCCCGTGTGTCTAACCGCGACGACCGCGGCCTTCGCCGGTGCGCTTGAGGGTCGAGCGAATTTCTTGACGAAGCTCATCGAGACCCTGCAACTCCTCACGCAACGAACGCAGCTTGTCGAGTTCGGAACGCAGCTTGTCGATCTCAAGGCGCAGCGACTCGATCTCGTTCATCACGTTAGAGTTCGGGTGATTCCACTGAATCGGAGCCGACCCGTGCGCGTCGTTGTCGTGGTCCGAGTGGGCGTCGTGAGCGTGACCGTGATCGCCGTCTTCATTCTCGGCAAACTCGATCTTGACCGGAGCATCAGCTTCGACATCGGTGACCCAAGCGATTCCGGTCTCGCCTGCATCGTCAATAACGAAGCCCGTGTTGATGTGGACTTCGCTGCCGAATGCATCACCGGCATCGCTGCTCCACGAGAAGGTGTGCTCGCCGTCATGCCCTTCATGAGCATCAGCGCCCAGGTGGAAAACCTGCGCATCACCGTTGCCAAGTTGCACGCGGATCTGCTTGCCCTCGGGCGAAGCACCGAAGAGACCCTTGAGGCCATGACCATCGGGGCTGAGGTGAATCATCCTCGATTCGCCGGCGCCGAGCTGCAGGCGGATATCCCGCTCGATGCTCTTTCTGGGTGAACCGTCGTTGTCGTGACCACCGTGGGCCTGCCCGTCGTGGTCATGACTGTGCTCACCATCGTCGCCGCCGATCCATCGAATGGAATGGCCGTCACCGCTGGCATCCAGCCACTCGCCGATGGCTCCGTGCCCATCGCCACCGGAATGCTCAAAGTGAACCTCAATCTCGGCCTCGTGCTCCCCGCCATCATCGCTCTTGAAGCGAAATGTTTCGTGTCCCCCACCATCGTGCGCTTCGTGAGGAACCTGCGCATCCAAGGTTCCGAAGTGCACCTCGTGGCCTTCTCCGCCCTTCGACTTGAAGACTCTGACGCGCTTGCCGTCACTGATCACATGCTCTTCTTCTGTGTCGAAGGTGAAGTCGTTGCCTTCGCCGTCTGACTTGAACACGAAAACGCCATGCGGCTCGCCCTCGCCGTGCGCCTTGTGAATCCCGTGCGCGCCATGCGCTTGCATCAGCAGATCATGCGCCTCGCCATCGCTGCCGATCATCATCATGCCGCCGATCTTGACGTTGTCACCGAGGTCCTTGAGATCGATGCCCAAGGACTCGAGGCCGCGCAGGTCGACACCGATTTCCCCGAGTTCGCCGAGTTGCACGCTCTTCAGTCCCTTCAGTCCCTTCAGTCCTTTGAGTCTTTCCAAAGCCTTCAGGTTCTTCAATTCGCTGAAATCACCATCCACGTCGACGTGAATTTGGATCTCGTGGTCACCGCCATCGACGAACTTGAGCAGGTGCTCGTGGAGTCCCTCGATGCCTTCGAGGTGCTTCAGCTTATCGAGGTTGCCTTGGATCTTGAGCTGCACCGGGCCGTCGCCGCCTTCCGGGTTGATCAAGAAGACGCTTCCGCCCTGCGTCTTGTACTTCTTTACTGCGGCGGCCTTCTTCTTGAACGTGATCACTTCTTTTTTCTGACGCTTCTTGGCTTCTGCGCCGCGCTCACCGAAGGCTTGGATCAGAGTCTGCTTCGCATTCTCGCGACCTTCCGAGCGGATGCGCAACCGATGCTCACCCTCGTTGTCGCTGTCGGGGGCTTCTTCGAAACCCAAGACGTCGCCCGGACGTGTTCCGAGTTCGATCTTCATCGACTTGGTCCAACCGTCGCGCTCGACTTGTAGCTTCAAGGACTCGCCGGCGTCCATACCTTGCACGGCGGCAAGGAAATCACTGTTACCCTTGACCCAGACGCGGTCACCGGTCTTCAAACCAGCCTTCTCGGCCGCGCTGTCCTCGTACACCGTTTGGACGGTGGCCTTGCCATCGTTCATCTCGAAAGAGACGCCCAAGAAGCCTTTCTGGCCATCCACGGCACCGGGCAACCAGCGCACGGCAACGGGGCTGTCCGCGTAACCGAGAGCGCTCAAGATAGCGTGTGCTTCTTCGTCGATGGGCTGCGCGACAACGGTCGCGGCCTTCTGCAAAGAGGCCGAGCAAGACGCGTCAGCAGAAGCGCATTGTTGGGCAGCTTCGCAGCATTGCTCGGAAGCGACTGAGCATTCTTGCGCCGCTTGGGCAGCGCGCAGGACGAGAGTCTGCGAGCATGCCTCGGGGCTGACAGTCAAGGCGACGGTTTGCGCATCGCAGCACGCCTTCTCCTGGCCGGCTGCGGGGCAGCACTCGGCAGCTTCCAGGCAACACGCATCGCCGGTGAGCCCGACGAGGACAACTTCGCTGCTACAAGCAGTGGAGGCCTCGGGACATACCTGAACAACTTGCGCGCACGACGGGGCGAGCGCGACGCAGTCGGGCGCGCTTGTGCTGCCGGCCAAGATGACTTGGGTGCGAGCAGCGGGCTTGTCATCGCAACATGCAATGACGTTGACGCGGACGGGAGCCGAAATCGTGCGGGTCGCGATCACGTTGGCGGAGACCGTGCGGGTCGGCGCGGCGAGCGCGCTCACGGCGACGACCGCCTCACATTCCGGGGCTGTACTCTCGCCCGAATTGAAGGTGACCGTACAGGCCTTCTTGGACTGAGAGCAAGACGTGGCTGCATCCTGAGCCAGCGCGCTGGACGCAAGTCCAAGAGCGAGGATCAGGGGTGTGAGGGACAGAACTATCGTTCGCATGAAGTGCCTCCGAAGGCGTTGTGCTTGGGGCTCGTGCTGTCGCAGAGCGCCGTGATATAGAACCCGATGGTTTGCCGCCTACGCGGGATGCCCCCTATGGTTGGCGGCTGAAAGCGACTTTCCAGTAATCCTTGCGTAGAGTCATCAGATCATGTGCGACAGACTCGAGAGATCCGACGCAATGAGAGCCAAGGTCCCCATATCGGCATGAAGCTGGCAGCGCCGCCAGAGGTTCGAGCCCGGAAGCGCCGCGACTCTGCACCCGGGCGGACTGGGTGCTAGATGCCGCTTCGAGCGCATGCCCTTCGATCCCACACCGCTCGGTCAGCGGAAGTCATGGTCGGGATCAAGCATGGAGCGGGAGAGTTCGCGGTCGTTACATGCCGGCCCGAACCGCAGCAGGCCGGCAGCGTGAGATTCACTGGCGTTTGGGGGTCGGCCGCACCACGCACTTGCTAACGCGGCGCTCCGCTAAGAGCCCGTCGGACCGGCAAGATCGCAGTGTGACTCCGCTGACACCCGCGGCTCTGAGCCCGTCCCCGCCTCATCCCTTGGCTGGGAGCGAAGCTGCGACTATGTCGATGCGGCAAATCTGCAGCGCCTACTCCGCCGGTGCCCGTTCGCACGTGCCACTCCCCGCCCGCTTGGTCAGCAAAGAGTCAACCGGAGGCCACGTCGACCCCGCTGACGCTCACTTCGTCGGGTCGAGCGTCTTGGGGACAATGTCCGCTCAAGCGCGACGGCGCTTGGCCGCAGCAACGGCGCTCAGCGACGGCGACGGCGCTTTGTCTTCTTCGGGGTCATCAGAACTTCAACGGCGTGGCAGCTGCCATCAGCTGCAATGGTCGCGGTTGCCTCCGACTTGCCCAGCTTCTCGTGCCAGATCTTCAGCTTGTATTCGCCGGCCGGCAGCTCAGGCAAGGTGAACGAGCCATCCTTAGCCGTCACTGCCCAGACTGATGCATCCGTGACATACACATAGCACGACATCCATGTGTGCATGTCGCAACCGATCTTGATCGCCTCTGCGTACTTGTACTTCTGGGTGAGCGAAGTGTCCCCGAGGACGGCACGATTGATCTGGCCGTTCTTGAACGGGTAGGTGTGGATGTTGTGCACTGCCTTATCAGAGTTCTTGAACTCGACAGTTCCGCCAGCTGGCAGCACGGTCAGGTGCGGAAGGAAGCGACAGCCCTTCTGGTCGATGACGGCAGGCTTGGTCGGGATCTTCGGCTTGCGCCCCTCGATCTTGATCGAGATGACGGCGTTAGCCACGCCCCCCGACTCGTCGATCATCAGACTGAGATCCTGATCGTCGACCGCAACACCTTCAGCGCAGCAACCTTTTGCTTGCTGTGCCGGGACGACCAATGACTGTGTCTTCACGATGTCACCGACGAAGGACACTTTGCCAGCAATCTTGCCCGTGACGAGTTTGCTGACCGGCCCCCCCGAGTCGCTGGCCGTGGTGGCCTGCTCTTGTTGTGCAGTGGGCTCCTGAGAGGTGCCACTTGCCAGAGAGAAGGTGATGAGCGCTGCGAGGCCGAAGCCGAGTGTCGATGTCAGAGTCATGATTGCGTCCTGATGTGTGGCCCGATGATAAGCGCAAATACAGCGTAGGCGGGTCGTTCAATCGAACGTCCCGCCTACGAATACTGTCGCGTGATGTTAGGCCCGATGCGGGGTGGCTCGTGGCTCACAATATGAGCTCGATCCCACCCGACCTACAGCCCCTATCTCGTGGGCCTTTAGTTCGATGCGGCCGGGATCTCGTCCATGTTGAACAGCCACTGCAGAACGACTTCGACCTGCTCGGCATTCGTGGAGTCCGGATACACCGCTTGCCAATCCGGCATGTGGGGCTGGAAGTTCGCAAGCATCGCGGTGCCGGGATAGACCAGAGCGGGATTCCAAAGCCACTCGTAGACCCAGTCCTCACGCAAACGAGAGCGCACGTTTTCCAGGCTCGGCGCCCAGCTGACGGGCGTCGCTGGGAAGGCATCCCCATTTTGGTGACACTTGAAGCAATCGACGGCACCTTCGCCGCCAACCGCGAGCCTGTGACCTTGAGCAGGAGCTCCAGCAGACGCCGCGCGGGCAGTCGGCTGACGACGCCCGACGGCCTCGTAGGACTGACTCGGGATGCCGACCATACCGAAGCCCAGCTCGCGCGCCTTGTCGAACAAGGTGCTGAACTTGGCGATAGTGTCGACTTCGACGCCACTCTCGATCGCTCTGATGGTCGAGGCCTTCATACCTGTTGCAGCCGCGAAGTCTTCGGCGCTCATGCCGGGGCCGATTTCCGTTGTCAGCACACCCGTCGGCCATTCCGTGAGTTGATGCGGTGACCACTTGTGCGCACTCGCGTCCGCGAGGGCGCCCATCGCGGTCCGTCCTTGCGACCAGCGCGCGCTCTTCGCGAAACGTTGGTACCACTCTTTGCGCGCCTTCGTGGCGAAGTAGTCTGCAACCGCTTCCGCTTCGCCGGGCGCATACTGGAAGGTCGGCATCTTGACTCGCAGCTGAGGGCGAATCGGAGAAGGGTCCTTCAGGAATGAATAGAACCACTCGCGCTGCAGCTTGTGACCCTCGTTCCAGAGCACAGGCGGAGCGAAAGCCCAGCGGATGCGGTCGTAGGGTTCGTTGGCGTAGGCACGCTGCTGCCCGTCGTTGTCCTCGATCAGGTTCGCGTTCGTGTTCTGATCAAAGCCAATAGTCCACGGCACACCGGTCGACGAATCGTCCGGGTCGGGAACTTCCGTTCCGTGGTAGTAGTAGTCAGTGATCTTGCCGACGAAGGCGCCGCCCTTGACCGGGCTGATCGCGACCAAGTTCTCGGGCAGGATGAAGACCTTGTCGCCCGGCACGCCCACATCAGGATTGATGCCGAGCAGTTGGATCGTGATGTCCTCGGGATAATCCTCGTCCATCTCCTCGGCCCAGGCCGTCAAATCAGCTTCGAGCTGGGGCAGGTCCGTGAGTTGGAGCGGCTGTGTGTGACCATCGAGCGGCAGCATTTGCCCTTGAATAGTCATCAGCTGATTGTCGTCGTTGCGATAGGTGATCTCGGCCGGATCGACCACATGGCAGGCCATGCAGTTCTTCTGACGCACCACTCGCATACCCATGTCCGCCGCAGCCTTCTCCGGCGTCGGGTTCATACGCGCTCGCGAGACCTCGTCGTCGACGAGACCGACTACGAAGGTTGCGATGGCTTGCGCCTCGTCTTCGGTCAGATCGAAGAACGGCATCCGAAGCTTTTCCTTCGGGTTCTTGATCTTGTCGATGTCGTACACGCGCGGGCGCTGCAACTTGCGCTCGAGCCAGCCCTCGCGGTAGTGGTGATCTAGCTTCGGAAGTCCGGCGACCTCTTTCAAATGGGTCATGCCGAAGTCGAGCTTGTCGACCGTCTTCGAGCCCCAGTTGGTCAGCTCGGCACCAATCGGCATATCGTTCTCCATGCCGGAGACCAAGTGACACGAGAAGCACCCTTGGTGGCGAACCCAGGCCTCACCGACCGCTGCCTTCAGCGGTTCTTCTTGATCCCAGCGGTGCTCGGGCGTCTCGCCCGCGATTCGTCGCTCTAGCTCGCGACGGCCCAGCTTGCCGTAGAACCAGCGCGACTGCTCTTGCAGGACAGCGATGCTGACCTCTTCCTCTTTGGGCTCCCAGCCGTCCGGCGTGTCGTGGAAGGTCCCATCCGGGTCCTCGATCATGTATGCCGTGATATCAGCGGCATCTTGGTCGGAGAGGCGCAGGTTCGGCATGCGCGTCTCTTTCCAATAGCGGGTCGGGTCCTTGATCCAGTGGTACAACCAATCCTTGGTCACCTTGGTCGCGACACCACGCAGGTTAGGACCCATCGTGTTGTATTCGTTCGGCTCCTGAGCCGGATCGATGATCGCCAACTCGTCACCGTCGTGCTCTTCGAGGTTGTGGCAAGCCAAGCAACCTGCCAGGCGGAAGACTTCACGACCACGATTCGCGTCACCCTCAACGGGCATGGGCTCGAGCGTCTGCGGTGAATCTTTCGCGAACAAGTAGTGCGAAATCGAGGAGACGGCCGCCTCGTTCCACTCTTGCCCCATGATCGCCTCGCCCTTGCCGAATTTCGACAGGACGACCACTTCATCAGGGGGGTAGTTTTCCAAGTGGAAGACCTGCGGCATGTTCGAACGCGGACGGAAGCCCTTCGGGTTCGCAATCCACGACTCGACGAAGTCCTGCTGCAGCTTGGTCGAGAGGCTCTTGAGCGTCGGACCCGGCTTACGCTTGGTAGGGAACCAATCGACTTTGTGGCAGGCGTAGCAGCCCTTCTCCTCGAAGAGGTGCATACCTTCGGTGACGCGCGGTGCGTCCTCCGCGATCAGCTCCATCGAGTTCGTGTGACATTGCACACAACCCGCTTCGGTGTAGCTGTCGTCCAGCATCGGGTAGTCCCAGTGATGCTGCTTGTGCCAGTGGTGCTCCTCGTCCCACTGCGCGGACTCTTCCGCGTCACTCGGGCGGTGATCCGCATGCTGAAAGCTAAGCGACTCACCGCTGCCGCGGTGGCAGATCGTGCAGCCGATATCGCTGAGCGCGTGCGGGGACTTCGAAGTCAGGAAGAGATCGAGGCGCGGGTGCGTCGTGTACGGCTGTGGCGCATCCACCATCTCTTCATTTTCGATTCCCTGGTGACATGTCGTGCACATGTCGATGCGCGTCTTCTTCGTGAAGTTGAGCTCGAATGTCAGGTTGGTAAGAACCTGCTTCGACACAATCAAGTCCGGGCCAATGAAGTCCAAGCCCGGGAAGTCGCGCACGATGTTGGCCGCCTGCACTGCAATGTCAGACGGGTCGTACGTATCGATTACCTTATTGACGCGCGTCAGATCGCGCGTCGCGGCTGACAGCGCGGCTTCGGCTGCGCTCACATCGGAGCGGATGTCTGCCACGACCCTCCGCGCATCCTGATAGACCTTGTCCTGATCCTGATAGTCGAGTTCGAAATCAAAAGTCTCGACCAGCATGGCCTCGTAAGCGGCCGCTTCCTCGAGCGGGTCGTGGCCTTCATAGAGGATCTTGTCCTCCTTCATCAGCCGCTCCCACGCGTCCTCGCCCTTCTTGCCCTTGAAGATCTGCTCTATGCGAAAGCGCTCTTCCTTGGCTTCGTAGGCTGCGGTTTCGGCATCCGACAGCTCTTGACGACGCGACGAAAGCGCGGCATTCGCCGCCTCGACGGCGGCAGCTAGCTCCTCGGCATTCGACACGACCCCGGCCTCCTCGAGACCGGTGAGTGCCTCTTGAGCCTTCGCAAGCAGGTGCGTTTGGTATGTCCGCTGGTACGTTTTCCATTCTGCGTTCCAGTCGTCGATCACCGTCCAGACGATCGAGATAAGGAGGAGCAGACTCGACCAGAAAAACCACTGGTTGAGGTTGGGAACGTTGTAGTGAGTATCTCCGCGATCGGCCATGTCTCGAGGCTTACGGTGTGCGGGTGGACCTGGGGCTGGTCGTACGAGAGGAAGGCGTTCCGGCACGCGGCCGGAACTCTTCGCTGGAAAAGTTCGGAGAGTTCAGATCGGCGTCAGATGTTCAAGAACCACTCTGGGATGCCGACGATATATTTCAAGGAGACGGTCCAACGCAGGCCCATCTTTATCGGGACGAGCGCTGTCCACAGGAACAGGTGCATCATCACGTTGTAGCGGATGGGACCAAGCGAGGTCGCCATCTTCCGGAACAGCGTCTTGCCGAGAAGAGGTGGCAAGACCAGGAAGTAGCCGAGGAGCGCCATGATTCCTGGAGCCTCACGGATAAGTGGGCTCTCGGGTCTGGGCATGCCGAGCATCTTGACCCAGAAGTATCCGGATAAGTCGACGTTCAGCGCCCCTTCCAACTTGTGCGGATCCCAGTACTCGAAGGGTCCAAAGAAGGACCAGTTCGGGCCGCGCAGGAAGGTGCCCATGATGACGAGCGACACCCAAAGCAGGAGGAAGCCAACCATGAAGAAGCTGATCGCGAACGGACGCTCCTCGAAGGTGTAGTAGCCGTTGCCCTTGGGGTTGTTGTCGAGGTACGGGATGGCGCACAAACCGACAACGATGAAGCTCGGGAGCAGCACGCCAGCGATCCACGGATCGAAGTACACGAGCAGCTCTTGCAGTCCCAGGAAGTACCACGGGGCCTTCGAGGGGTTCGGCGTCCGCGCCTGAGAAGCTGGCTCTTCGATCGGAGCCTGAATCATGATGCTCCAAATGATCAGAGCAGCCATGAACAGGACCATGCAGATCAGCTCGGTATAGACCAGATCCGGCCAGGTGAAGACCTTCTTCTTACCGAGTTCACCCTCAAGCGGCGGACGGCCCGAGCGAATGCGATCGTCGTTCAGCACCGCCCTGCGGATCGCGAGCCATGTGAAGAACATGACTGACGCGAGCAGGATGATGATCGGAACGTTGTCCGGCTTGGTAATGATCGTGTTGAAGTTCTTGTCATCCCAAGCGAAGACGAAGAAGGCAACGCCCAGCCCCATCGTGGCAATGAACACGATCGGCTTCGTCAGCACGCGACGCCATTTGAGCGTCGCGAACAGCATCA
>JBLFWN010000039.1:0-54926 GCA_047611405.1 Planctomycetota bacterium
AGCGATTCATGGATTGGTTCCCTCGAATCGACTGACAAGGCGCCAGGTTCTACGCATAGTTGCGCGCTATTCGTAGGTTCTGGCAACGCGGACAGGCGGTTCGAGGGGGCCGAGACATGAATCGCTGTTTATCAACGGGCTGCTAGCCTCGACCCAACCGCAACCGCCGCGCAAAGGACTCCGCCGCCGGCGACATCGGACGATTCCGCTTGCGAATCACAGCCAAGCCGCGCGTGATCTTCAGCCCACTGACGCTCAGCACGCGTAAGTCCTGCGCCTCGACACCACTTCCGACGCCCATTTGGCTGACGAAGGCCAGGCAATGCGTGGCTGCTACCATTCGCAGAATGGCTGGGATCGAGCGCAGCTCCATCACGACCTTGACCTGCACACCTGCGTCGCGCAGCGCGCCATCGATGAGTTGCCGGATTGCGCTGGGCGACTCGAAGCCAACTAGTTCCTGCCCGTCCAAGGCCGACACCGGGATGCGCGAGCGCTTGGCTAGTGGATGATCGGCCGAGCCGACGAGCACGATGCGATCGGTCCGTAGTCGTCGCAGTTCGAACTCTTCAGAGTGAACGGGCAGCGTCACGATCCCGAGGTCGAGCCTCTCGGCGGCGACCTCATGTTCGATGTCACGGCTACCGGCCTCTTTCACGTGGAAGAGCACACCCGGATGATCCCCTTGAAACTCGGCGATGGCTCCGGGCAAGATGAAAGAGGCCGCGGTCGCACCGCCCCCGATGCGAATTGTTCCGGCCTCGAGGCCGGTCAATGCTGCGACACCGTCCTTCATTCGTGACCAGTGCTGAACAATCGCGTGGCCCTCGCGTTGCACGAAACGACCTTGTTCGGTCAACGCGACGCCGCTGCGCGAGCGCTCGAACAGTTCCGCGCCTAATGCACTCTCCAGCCGGTGCAGGCGGCGCGAGAGGGCTGGCTGGGTCACGTTCAGCCGCCGCGCGGCCTGAGTCACCGATCCCGTTTCTGCGACTTCCAGAAAAGAGTGAATTAGCTCGAGGTCATCCATGCATTAGATTCATGTCTACGATGCATATTATCGATTTCCTGCATGATGCGCAAAGAGTCTATATTACTTGCGAGGATCGTGCCGACCGAGAGATCTGGTAGAACGCCTACCACCCGGGACGAGACTCGGTCACCGCGCTCTCACCCCGAGCGCGGCTTCTCATCCGGGAGCCTATCGCTCCTGCCGCGCCGCCCAAAGGCCGGTTCGAGCACTCACCGCGTGACTCAAGCTATCAGCGGCCCGCCACTCACAACTCGCGCTTCCCTCCACTGCTCAAACTGATCCTCTGACCCGGAACGCGCCAAAGACAAGCCTCGATCATCGATGGACCGCTCGGACGCTACCGAGCCTCGTAATCTCAATCTGAACGACACATGCTGGACCAATACCGAACACACGTCACTGAGCGCGCCGCGCAAGGTATCCCTCCGCTTCCGCTCAACGCTGAGCAGACCGCGCAACTGGTCGAGCTCTTGAAAGCTCCGCCCGCGGGCGAAGAAGAGTTCTTGATGGACCTCTTCGTGAACAGAATCCCGCCGGGAGTCGACAAAGCAGCGTACGTGAAAGCAGGCTACCTGAGTGCAATCGCCAAGGGTGAAGACAGCTGCAGCTTGATCGATGCCAAGCGTGCGCTGGAGATTCTGGGCACGATGCTCGGTGGTTACAACGTGGCGACTCTGGTCGAACTGTTGGACGATGCCGAGCTGGGCAAGCTGGCGGGCGAGCAACTCTCGAAGACGCTGCTGATCTTCGACGCCTTCCACGACATCTCGGACAAGGCCAAGGCCGGCAACGCAAACGCAAAAGCGGTGGTTCAGTCCTGGGCCGATGCCGAGTGGTTCACGAGCAAGCCCAAGCTGCCCGAGAAGATGACGGTCACCGTGTTCAAGGTGGTGGGTGAGACGAACACCGACGACCTATCACCCGCCGTCGACGCGTGGTCGCGACCTGACATTCCGTTACATGCGCTGGCGATGTTGAAGAACCCGCGCGAGGGCATCACGAGTGCGATCGAGCAGATCGAAGAACTCGAGAAAAAAGGTCACCCGCTCGCCTACGTCGGCGATGTGGTCGGCACCGGTTCGTCGCGCAAGTCGGCCACGAACTCCGTGTTGTGGCACATGGGCGACGACATCCCCTTCATCCCGAACAAGCGCAGCGGCGGCTTGTGCCTGGGCGGCAAGATCGCGCCGATCTTCTTCAACACGATGGAGGACTCGGGCGCATTGCCAATCGAATGCGATGTTGACGGCTTGTCGACGGGCGATGTGATCACGGTCTTCCCGTATGAAGGCCGGATCGAGAACGGCGATGGCGCGATCGTCTCAACCTTCGCATTGAAGACTGAAGTCATACTGGACGAAGTCCAAGCCGGCGGCCGCATCCCGCTCATCATTGGCCGCAGCCTGACGGCGCGTGCACGCGAGAGTCTGGGACTCGAGCCCTCCACAGCATTCCGGTTGCCGGCGCCCGCCGAACATTCGGACAGGGGCTTCACACTGGCGCAGAAGGTTGTCGGACGCGCGTGTGGCACGAATGGCATTCGTCCCGGCACCTATTGCGAGCCGCGCATGTCGACAGTCGGTTCGCAAGACACGACCGGACCGATGACGCGCGACGAGCTGAAGGAACTCGCGTGCCTCGGCTTCTCGGCCGACTTGGTGCTGCAGTCCTTCTGCCACACCGCGGCCTACCCCAAGCCGGTCGATATCGAGACACACCACACGCTGCCGGACTTCATCCAAGACCGCGGCGGCGTTTCGCTGCGCCCGGGTGACGGCATCATTCACTCGTGGCTGAACCGCATGCTGCTGCCGGATCAAGTCGGCACGGGCGGCGATTCGCACACGCGTTTCCCTTTGGGCATCTCCTTCCCAGCAGGTTCGGGCTTGGTGGCCTTCGCGGCCGCCTTGGGCGTGATGCCACTCGACATGCCGGAGTCTGTGCTGGTTCGCTTCACCGGCGAGATGCAGCCCGGAATCACCTTGCGCGATCTGGTCAACGCGATTCCTTATGCCGCGATCCAGACCGGCGATTTGACCGTTGCGAAGAAGGGCAAGAAGAACATCTTCTCGGGCCGCATTATCGAGATCGAGGGCCTGCCGGACCTGAAAGTGGAACAGGCCTTCGAGCTTTCCGACGCGACCGCCGAGCGCTCGGCCGGGGGTTGCACCATTCGTTTGGGCGAAGCGCCGATCATCGAGTACCTGAAGTCGAACGTCGTGATGCTGCGCTGGATGATTGCGGAAGGCTATGGCGACTCGCGCACGCTCGAGCGCCGCGCGAAAGCGATGGAGGAGTGGATCGCGAACCCGCAGTTGATGCAGCCGGATGACAACGCGGACTACTTCAAGGTGATCGAGATCGACTTGAGCACGATCAACGAGCCGCTCCTTGCGTGCCCCAACGACCCCGATGACGTGAAGACTCTGTCGGATGTCGCCGGAACGAAGATCGACGAAGTCTTCATCGGTTCCTGCATGACCAACATCGGCCACTTCCGTGCCGCCGGTCGCTTGCTGGAGAGCTTCGGCGGACCGGTGCCGACGCGTCTGTGGATTGCGCCTCCGACGAAGATGGACGCGGAACAGCTGAAGTCGGAAGGCTACTACAGCCTGTTCGCGGGCAGCGGCGCACGCACCGAGCTGCCGGGCTGTTCTTTGTGCATGGGCAACCAGGCACGCGTCGCCGAGAACTCGACGGTCGTCTCGACCTCAACTCGCAACTTCCCCAACCGACTCGGCAAGGACGCGGATGTGTACTTGTCCTCCGCTGAGCTGGCCGTCATCGCGTCGATCCTGGGCAAGCTGCCCAGCATCGAGGAGTACCGCGAGTTCATGGCCAAGCTCGACCCAAAAGTGGACGAAGTCTACCGCTATCTGAACTTCAACGAGCTGCCGCAGTTCGTGGAAGCCTCGGCCTCCGCTGGCGACTCAGGCAAGTCGTAAGGGATCGAAGCTGCCCCAAGATCGCCTCGCCGGCTGCTCCTACAATGGGGGCAGCACGGCGAGGCGATTCTGATTGGACTACGACGCAGCACATAAAGCGGGAACAGCCGCGTGCGCGTGCTCCGGCGAGCTGCACCGATTTCCGCACCCATGACGCAAGCCCTCTCCATCGATCGAGAACGAACATCGCTGCGAGCCGCACGGATCGCGCCGGCGCTGCGTGCGTGTCTGCTGGCGGCAGTTGCCTCTGCATGTGGTGGCGCTGATTCGGATGCGACCGGAGCCGGGGACACCACTGTTCGCGTCGAACTCCCCACGCCCTACACAACGCGCCCCGACATCCTGATCGTGACGATCGACACGCTGCGTGCCGACCATCTGGGCTGCTACGGATACTTTCGGGACACCTCACCCACCATCGACGCCCTGGCCGCCGAGTCGATTCTGTTTGAGCGTTGCATCGCGCCAATGGCGACCACCCTTCCGGTGCATGCATCGCTATTCACAGGGGTTTGGCCCATCGAACACGGTGTCCTCGCCAATTTGCGCGAGGGTCGTGAGCGTCACAAACTCGCCAGCGGTTTGTCGCGCGCCGCAGAACTCTTCCAAGGTGCTCGCTATCAAACCGCGGCCTTCATCAGCGCGTTGCCCTTGAAACGCCTGTGCGGATTGGTGCAGGGCTTTAGCGTCTACGAGGTTCCGGGCACCATCTCATGCCCTGCCGAGCCGACGACGGATTCGGCATTGGCGTGGATCGACACGATGACGGAGAAGCCATTCTTCCTCTGGGTTCACTACTTCGATCCGCATAGCCCGTACGAAGCGCCGGAGCCCTATGCGTCCATGTATCAGGACTCTCCAGAACTCGAGGCCTACATCCAAGCCAGAGAGTTCGCCGAAACAGCAGTGCGACCTAATGGCAAAGAGGGCGTGCTGCGTCCCGGCATCAACAGCTACGACGCCGAGATCCGCTACGCGGACTCTCAGCTCGAACGCCTCATTCAGCGCTTACGTGAACTGGGGCGTTGGGACGACACGATCGTGCTGCTGCTTGCCGATCATGGCGAGGGTCTGAACCAACACGATGCGCCGGGGCACGGCCTGAACTGGGATGAGCAGGTGCATGTGCCGTGCCTTTTGAAGCTGCCCGGCGTTGAGCCCGTGCGTTTTCCGAGCCTGATCTCCGTCGTCGATCTGTTCCCAACCTTGTTGCGCCGCTTGGAGCTGCGGCCTATCGAACGCTTCCTATCCCAAGCCAGCGGCGTCGATGTCTTGGCCGCTGACTTCGAGCCACGTGCAGTCATGAGCCAGAGCTCGGAGCGCCAACAACGCTTCGGTAACGAACTGACGTACAGCCTAACGACGGGTCGTTGGAAGTCGATCATCACAGCCTCGGGTCATGAGCGCCTGTACGATCTGCTCAACGATCCGCACGAGCTCTCGGACATGACTGGCCAGCGCCCCGACATCCTGTCGCGCATGCGCCGGCAAACGATGTCACTGGTCGAATCTCAACAAGAACGCGGTGCAGCCTTCGGCGCGGGCAAGACGATTCCGATCGACCCGGAAGATGCGGCCGGCCTACGAACGCTCGGGTACGGCGGCGCGAGTGATGACTGAGACACACACTCCTGCTCAACTTAGGGCAATAGATAGGGGCTAATCCTTCGGACGCGAACTTCGAGCTCTACCTGCAGGCACGCGCGTCTTTCGACTGGCGTTGGATAAGTCAGCAACGGCGCATGTGCTGCATGGGCAGACTCGATTGATGCCCGCGGAACTAGTCGTGAGCCGCTTGATGGATCGACGGATCGCACGCTAATTAGATCACGAGTTCACGATCGAGCAGCCCCGCCCGAAAGACAGCGATCCTCCAACGCAGCTCTGCCTTGCACCAAGACCGCGAATGCCCTGCCTTCGGGGGCTGAGAAACCACAAGGAACTCGATGCGCCTTGATCTGCATTCGATGGCCGGCGCTGCGCCATGCGCTCTCTTTCTACGGGCCGCGTGCAGCCCGTTACGATCGCGTGTAAAGAGAGTCGGCAAAGAACAGCTAGCGCAACTCGGGTAAGCGCTGCGGCTGCGTCGAACCTAATGTGACAAATACGCGCGTCACGTTATCGTCTTCGCGGTAGATGTCCAACACGACCTGATCACCCGGGCGACGCTTGAGCATCACGGAGTCGAAGTCATCGCGGCATGTAACTTCCACGCCATCTATTCCGACGATTAGATCGTAAATTGCCAAGTCTCGCGTACCGCGAAACATGCACGTCCGCAAACCACCGGCCTGCGCGGGACTCTCGTCCGCGACCTCGATGACCAACACGCCTGGCCTGTCGAGACCAATTAGCTTGACCTCAGGGTCCGTCGCCAGAGCCGCACCTAGTACCGGCCAAGGAATACGGCCTTCTTGGATGATGTCGGGGACCAGAATGTTGATCACATCCACTGGAACGGCGAAGCCAACGCCAGTGCTCGTTGGAGAGGCCGCAGGGATGTAGGTATTGACCCCGATCAAGCGGCCCGAGCTGTCAAGCAACGGGCCACCAGAGTTGCCAGGATTGATGGTCGCATCGATTTGAATCAATCCAGTGACGACGCTATCGGGTCGCGCCCGATTGCTTCGGTCGAGACCGCTGATGATCCCCGTCGCCAAGGTCTGGTCCAAACCGAAGGGATTTCCAATCGCGAGCACGCGCTGGCCAACTTGCAAGCCAGACGAAGTTCCGAGAGCAATTGGTTTCAAGACTTCGCGCGGTGCCTGAATGAACAGCACCGCCAAGTCATAAGCCTCATGTAGACCTACGAAGGCGGCCGGATAGTGTTGGCCATCCGAGGTCGTGACAAAAACGCTGCGTACCTTGCCAGTGACCAAGTGCAGGCTCGTGATGATGTATCCGTTCTCGTCCCAGATGAATCCTGACCCGCTGCCTGAAGCGCGCATGTGCGACTGGGCAGCGATCTGGGTCGACACGTGAACGACCGAGCGTTTCGCATTCTTGTACAGATCGATCAGAAGCTCTTCATCGGGCAAGTAGCCGCGGCTCGGAGCGATGTCACGCGGAGACCGATATTCGGGTCCTTCACTAGCCTCTCGCGGCTGATCCACCAGCGGAATTCCGGTGGGTCCACTCACCGAGGAATGGTCTAGCGCCGCTTGCTCCAACGGAGCTGGAGTGACCTGCTGCAGCAGGATCCAAATCAGCGCGACCGTCGTCGTGCAGAAGAAAATCAACGCCGCAAACGCCAAGGAACTCATGCCCGGGGAATGGTTCGAATGGACCGGAGCCGGCGATTGGTCTGACATGAATTCTCCTGAGGGCTCAGCGGCGACCCAAAACGGGCCCTGGAATGAAGCTCTTCCACTGTACGACTCGCAGGCCGGATCGTTGGTCCCCGGATTCCAGTGCAATCCGTTCGGTTTCCGGCGTGGGGGCGGAACTGGGGCTGGGCAGCGTGTAGCTTCCCCCGGTTCCCCATGCCGATCCGCTCCGAATTCCGAACTCTGACGCGCCTCGCGCTGCCGATTATCAGCGCCAACCTCGGCTGGATGGCGATTCAATTCGTCGACACCTTGATGGTCGGTCGCTATTCGGATGAGGCACTCGCCGCCGTCGCGCTGGCGGCGACGTGGATCTCGGGAACACTATTCCTCGGGGTCGGGATCGTGATGGGTATGGACCCAATCGTCACGCAGGCACACGGCGCACGCAATGGTGAGCGGCTCGCACTTGCCTTGCAGCGCGGGCTCGTCTTGGCTGTCGCTTGCGGGGTGGTCATCGGCGCCTTGTGGTGCGGGACCGAGCCCTTCCTGCTGATGGCGGGACAAGACCCGGAACTGGCGGCGATCGCGGGTCGCTATACCTTGGTGCAGCTGCCATCCGCGCCGGCCTTCTTGATCTATAGCGCGCTCAGGCAATACCTGCAGGGCCGAGAGATCCTACGCCCGATCGTCTGGGTCGTATTGGTCGCTAACGTCTCGAACGCGTTGCTGAACTGGATGTTCATCTACGGCAACCTCGGCTGCCCCGAACTGGGTGTGCAGGGTGCCGGGCTGGCGACGATGCTCACGCGCTGCATGATGCCGATCGTGTTGATCGTCATCATCCGCTCGGGAAAGCTGCATCATGGAGCTTGGGTTCGCTGGAGCCGAGCCGCGCTCCGTTGGAGCGGCATTCGCGAACTGCTACGCCTCGGCATTCCGTCCGGCATACAGACATCGCTCGAGATGTGGGCCTTCGGTGCCGCAGCCTTGATGGCGGGTCATCTGGGTAAGGACGAGATCGCTGCGCACGCGATCGTGATCAACTTGGCCAGCATGTCGTTCATGGTCCCGCTCGGCGTCTCGGCGGCAGCGACGACGCGCGTTGGTAATTTAATCGGCGCAGGCAAGGCCGTGCAGGCGCAAACATCGGCCTGGTGTTCGATCCTGATGGGCGCGGGCTTCATGGCGATCTCGGCACTGATCTTCGCGCTGTTTCGTCACGAGTTGCCGCGTATGTACACGCAACCCTCGGATATCAACGTGCGCGAGCTGTCCGCGATCGCGCTGCCGATTGCTGCGGCCTTCCAGATTTTTGACGGCATCCAAGTCGTCGGCTCGGGCATCCTGCGTGGACAAGGCAGCACGCTACCGGCAGCGGCCATGAACCTGGTCGGCTATTGGGTGCTGGCGCTGCCTTTTGCGTGGTGGATGGCCTTCCGCTGGGATATGGGCTTGGCCGGCATCTGGTGGGGCTTGGCGCTGGGCCTCGCGATCGTCGCGATTTGCCTTCTCGTGTGGATTCGATTTCGAGGGCCAGCGCGTACGGACTTACGACCCAATTTGGGCGTCGAAGGTTAACGGCACTGCGACCGAGCCCAATCGTGGGCTCGTTGCGCTGAAGCCGTCTTATTCGCCCTCATCCTCACTGCCCAGGTAACCGAGCCCGCGCATCGCTTCCTGATGCGCTGCATCGAGCGGGCCGGCTTCCTGCGGGGTGCCATTCCAACGGTCCGCTGCGACAACAAGCTGCAAGCGCTCCGCCATCTGCGCGGCGACCTCGGGTTCCGCACTCAGCAAGTTCTCGCCTTCGCCTTGTGCGCGCCGAAACAACTCGTGCTGGCCATCCGACGAGTGAATGTACTTGTACTCATCTGTATAGAGCGCCGTGCGTTCGCGCTTGAAGCGCCCCTTATACTCCGGGCGCAACAAATCTCGCGGGCGACTGAAGTGGTTCTCAGCGAAGACCAAGTGGCCGCCTGGGCGCCGAAGAAAGCGCTCGGCATGAGGCTCACTCACACTGTCTGGCAGGCAGTCCAGAATTAGACCTGGAACGTCAACGAGGCTCGCTAGCTCAGCGGATGTCTGGCCTGCACTCTGCGCCGGTGAACGCACAATTAGCGGAATGGAGAGCGCCTCCTCGTAGACATCTTTCGAATGCTCGACAAGGCCGTGCTCTCCGAAGTACTCGCCATGGTCACTGGTCAACACGATTACACAGTCATCGTACAGGCCACGATCGCGCAGTCCGCTAAGCAACTCCCCCACCGCCCGGTCGAGGTTGCGCACAGAGCGTGCGTACTGCTCGCGTACTTTTGCTTCGAGTCCCGCATCGGTCTCTCCGCGCACCATCACGGTGTCGATCAAGCGGTCGAGTAGCACGACGGGCTGCTCGGTCGAGGGGTACTCACTCTCTCCCTCGACAGCTTCGACGTTGTAGGGCCGATGTGCGTCCAAGTAGTTGATGAACAGCATGCACGGACGTTCTGGATCCTGCTTCAGCTCGTTGTCGAGCCAACGCAAAGCACGCTGATTCAACTTCCGGCCCGGCTCACGCGTGACGTCCCATTCATCGAAACCCTGCGACAGGCCGTAGCGTGGATTCAAGTAGACCGCATTCGCGACAAAGCCCCCTGTGCGATAGCCCTCAGCTTGCAGAGCCTCAGCTAGCGTCCAGTGTTCATCGGAAAGAGGCGTGACATTGTCGGCCATGTGATCGACATCAAAAGAGATGGCCCCATGCTCGAACGGGAAACGTCCGGTGAACAGGGAGGCGTGGCTCGGCACTGTCCACGGAGCCGTCGACACGCACTGCTCATAACGAGTCGCGAAGGCTGCGAAGCGATCGATGCTCAGGCTGGCAGCGCCATCCGCGCCATAACAGCCCAAAGCATCCGCGCGCAGCGTGTCCATCGTGATCAGGATCACGTGTGGAGGCGTGCTGCTCCCACCACAGGCTGCGCTGGCAAGGCATACGGCCAGGGTGCTCACTGCCCGCGTCAGCAGAGGGTCTTTCTTCGGGCCGTCGTCGGGTCGGGGATGCATAGGATCAAGAGTAGCGAGTCGGGGCGGTGTCCGCTCAAAGTGCTCGACGCTCTTCAAGCCTGCGTCACGCGCACCCTCTTCGAGTTTAGAACTCCTCTGCTAGAACGCGAATGCCTGCTAGAGCCCAACGGCTGCAAGCGAAGCCTAGCTTCGCGTCGAATTACGGCACAAGCTGGCTTGTTGTGAGAGGAGACGCACAATGTGTTTCCTCACGATGCTCGCTTCCGTTCGTATCTCGACCATGCTCGCCCCGAAGCCCTTAGCCTGGCCCTTAGCCTGGCCCTTAGCCTGGGCCTGCGCGCTGCTGTGCGCGACCGCATCCTGCGGATCGTCGAAGACGGATCCCGCTCGCCCGCGCCAACCCGAGCAGCGCTTGCTCATCGTCGGCTGGGATGGAGCCAGCTTCGACCTGATCGATCCGTTGGTTCGCGCCGGCAAGCTGCCGACCGTCGCGGCGCTGATGCAAACGGGCGCCTCCGCGACGCTGCAGTCGACGATCGTTCCGATCTCGAGCTCGGCCTGGATCGGCGCGGCAACAGGAATGGGGCCCGGCGAGACGGATGTGTACTCCTTCTTCGAGCCGGTCGAAGACAACTACGACGTGCGCTTGATCAGCTCGCGCTCGAACCAAGCGCTCCCGATTTGGCGCATCCTGAGCGCACGCGGATTGAACGTGAACATCTTCGGTGTGCCAGTCACCTATCCGCCCGAACCCGTGAACGGCACGATGGTCGCCGGCATGTTAAGCCCGTTCGAGGCCGACTATGCGTGGCCGCCGGAATACACACAAGAGCTACGCCAGACTGGCTTCGTGCCCGACCTAGGCATCTGGCGCGAACAACAGCAGCTGACTCTGGAAGGCATCGACGAGCAGCTCCAGCTGAAAGAGGCGGCGCTAACGAAGCGACTCCTGCAGGCCGACTGGGACTTCTCGATGGTCGTCTTCAAGAGCCTCGATGTCTTGAGCCATCGCGTCTATGACGGACTGACGGAGACGCAAGTCGCTGGCCTCTTGGGCAAGCTCGACGCGATCCTGGGTCGTCTGATCACGGCCGCCGGCCCCGACACGAACGTCTTGCTGCTCTCGGATCACGGCTTCGCGACCTATCCATGGCAATTCAACCTGCACAGCTGGTTGATCGAAAAAGGATACTCGATCGAGATGCCAGGAGTGAGCGAAGTGGCGGCCATCGGTGGTCCGCTGGATCAAGCGCGTGCCGCGGAAGAAAAGCGTCGCATCGACGAGCTCGCAATGGACAAGACGCGCGCCTTTGCAACGACCAGCGAAGGCAACTTCGGCGGGATCCGTTTGAACCTGCAAGGGCGTGAGCCGATGGGTGTGATCACCAAAGAAGAGCGCGAGGCACGCACGAAGGTGCTCGAACATGCGCTCGATCAATTGAAGATAGAGGGCACGGACGAGCCTCTGATTGTGAATCGCTGGCGCGGCGCCGAGCTCTATCCCGGGCCCTACTCGGAGCATGTCGTCCCCGATGTGCTGTTCGAAGTGGACGAGCGGTTCCATGTCGTTTCGACGACGCGCGGACCGGTCTTCTCGGCCCACGACAAAGCTTGGCCGGACCATGCTCGCGCCGGGATCTGGATCCTGTCGGGACCGGGAATTTTGCAAGCGTCTGAGCGCAGCGACACCTCGATTCTCGATGTCGCGCCGACGGTGCTGAATCTGCTGAATCAGCCGGCCTACACCGAGATGCAAGGCCAGTCGCAGCATGTTTGGATGCGCTCGGCAGCCAATCTTCCAGCCGCGCTCTCCATCAGAGATGACGCTGCACTCGGCGCAATCGATGACCTCGACCCTTACGACCCGGCTTCTCAAGAAGAGGTTCAAAACCGCTTGAAGAGCCTCGGTTACGTGGATTGATGAAGTCCCCGCGCGCACTCCTAGCCTTCCTGCTGCTGCTGGCCACGCTTCTTGCAGGCGTCGCCTATCACGGCATCTTCGGATTGACGCTGCTTGGCTGGGACGCCTATCCAATGATCGCGTCCGCGAAGGTCTCCAATGTGGCGGACTTCGTCGGCATCTTCACCGAAGAGCTGATGGACGGCCGCTATCCGGACGGTCACTTCTATCGCCCCATCACCAATCTGACGCTAGCCTTCGACCACATGCTGTGGGGCCTCGCTCCGAACGGCTACCACGCCAGCGACGTACTGATTCTGATCGCGAATGCGGTCTTGCTCGGGCTGATCGGACGCAAGCTGTATACGCGACAGATCACGCAGGGCGTGGGAGTCGGTGGCGAGGTCGGCGGACGTATCGCCGCGATTGTCGCGCTGGTGATCTTCGTGTTGCACCCCATTCAGCTCGAGTTGCTACCGGTCACGCCGCGTCGCGCTGACGCACTGTGCCTGACCTTCACGCTGCTTGCGATTTGCATCACGCGTCATCGCGCGACCCCGGCACGCCAGGTTTTGGTCGGCCTGTTTGCGTTCGCAGCCGCGGGCTCGAAAGAGACAGGCGCGATCGTCGCGCCTTTGCTGACAGCTTGGCTCGTGCTGCAGCGCTCCCAAGACCAGCCCGCTGCATGGAGATGCGTCGCAGTCTCTGCAACACCGGCCTGGATCGGAGTCGCCGTCTTCGTGCTGCTGCGCTCTTCGGTGCTCGGAGGCTTAGGTGGACACGAGGAATCTTCCTTGAGCGGATTGGCTGGCAGCTTTGGATTGATCGAGCCGTATGTCATCCGGGTGTTCTACCCGCAGCCGTTCGCGGGCATCGATCAAGCGGCGCGCATAGCGGTGTTGGGCGTCGCTGCGAGCGTCGTGATCAGTGCAGCCCTGCTGGCTTGGCGCCACGATGCAGCAAGAAAGCCGAGCACGCAGCAAGCAGTGTCGAGCGGGAGGCACACGAGCGCCAAGCAAGCAACTCAGCCGCTTGCAGGCGATGCTGGCTATGTTCCCGTGCGCACGGATGGCTCATCGTCGATGCACTCTTTCGCTTGGCTCGCTTGCTGGACTCTGCTTCTGCTCGCAATCTCGAGCCTCTCCGGTCGCGTGCATGACTGGTACGCAATGATGTTTGCCGCGCCCGCAGCGCTTTGCATCGGGGGCGCGACCGAGTTGGCCGTCATTGCCTTTCGCCGCGGCGACAAGTGGCTCGCTCCAAGCGCAGCTCTTGCGCCGGCTGCAGCTGCACTCTCACTGCTGCTAAACTCGCCGCTCAACCCGATCTCGACGCTGGGTCGTGACGAACGCTGGCCCTTGGCAAGCACGTTGACCGAGAGCTTCCTATCGCGCGCCACCGAGCGAATCGACGAGCATCCTGACGGCGGCGACTTGCTGCTGAATCGCTGGGTTCCGGTGCTAGCCCCACCCGAAGGTGCGCGAGGGATTCGCAGCGCAGCCGTGCTTGCGCCCTACAGTGTCGACGCTTTCTTGGAACTCACTCGCCCGGAACGTGTGATCGAAGTCGTCGCGGGTACTGCGCAACTTCCAACTCCGCTGAATGGTGCCACGCATCTTCGGTTGACGACGGCGCCTTGAGCGAACGACGGAACGCGACCTGACTGCGCCGAGGTATCGCAGACACACACGCCTTCAACGACTAAGCCGGAGGTACTCGCCCTCCATCCACGCGCGCATCTCGTTCATCAGTGCCGCGTTCTGCCTGCTGCGCGGGATGAGAATCCGCTCGTCGGGGTCTGCCTTCAAGTCGATCAGAAGTTCTTCGAGGCGTGGACCGTCTCGAAAGATGATGTACTTCCAGCGCTTGCTGATGACCGCCCGCTCGATCGGGCCGCTCGTTGTTCCGACCTTGGGTGCCATGTACAAGAAGCGGTCTCTCCAGTCAGCCTTCGGATCGCTGAGCAGCGGAACCCAGCTCGCGCCTTGTGCATGAGTCAGCGCCGGCAAGTCGCACAGCTCGAGCAGACTCGGTGCCAAGTCGACGTTCAACACGAGCGATGTCAACCGCGTCCCTGCAGCGATCTTCGCGGGATAGCGGACAGCGAGCGGAACGCGAATCGAGGGTTCATAGGAGACGCCCTTCTGCGTCATGCCATGCTCGCCCAGTAGCTGGCCATTGTCGCTCGTAAAAATAACGATCGTGTGCTGCAGTTGCTTCCGCTTCTGTAGCTTGGCCAATACGCGGCCGACGTTATCATCGACCGAGAGGATCATCTCGTGATAGCGGCGGATGTCATCGCGCTGCTTGTCCGCAGCGGCAGCCGCGTGGCGGCTGCCCTCGCTCCGCATGGCCCTGTAACTCACGGGCAATGAACTCGCGGGATCCGTGGCGCTCGCTGGCAGCGTGATCTCGGTCTCGTCTAAGACACCGGCGTGGCGTAGGGCCGGCGTCAGCGGCACGTGCGGATTCTTGAGCGAGAGGCACAGCAGGAAGGGTGCTCCCTCTTGCAGCTCTGGATGATCCAAGAACTGCAACGCGATCTCGGTCGATTCGTCCGCCAAATAGCCCTTGGTCTTTCGCTCGACGCCATCGATCTGGAAGCTCTGCCCGTAGTGCTTGCCGGGGCCATCGAAACCCGCGAAGTGATCGAAGCCGGGCACAATCCCGTCACCCAACCCGGGCAAATGCCACTTCCCGATCCAAGCGGTCAAGTAGCCGGCTGCGTCGAAGCGTTCGACAAAAGTCTCGTGCTTGCCCGGAAACTCGATGTCGCTGCGGTTGCCCCAGATGTTGTGCGCTGGAGCGTGCTTGCCGGTCAACAAGCTCGCGCGGGCCGGCGCGCAACGCGACGTGGAAGCGTAAGCACGTGTGAATAAGCAGCCCTCGCGCGCGATGCGATCCAGGTTAGGTGTCTCAATCCATGCGTTGCCTGTGATCGAGAGGCTGTCGAAGCGTTGATCGTCGGTCAGGATCAACAACACGTTGGGACGCGCGGCATTGGTCGATTCAGATGCTTGCGTCGTGAGCGCTGCCGCGTAACCGACGTGGGCCGCACAGGCCAGCAAGAGCAGCACGGAGGCCACCCGCATCAGCTTCTGTCGCGACATGAACCAGTCCTTAGCGCTCTTCGCGCTTGGCTCCGGCGTTCAGCTCGTGGATGCGGCGATCGAGCTGGGCCATCGTGTCGGGTGTCTTGTCAGATATCCCGGCCTCGACGAAGTACTTCCTAGCATGGCGCAACCAGCCGACGGCGCGTGACTGCCTGCCCGCTGCGGCAGCCAGCTCGCCCATCTCTTGCTGTGCGAGGCCAAGCCAGTACGCATCCGATTCGGCACGCGACAGCATGTACTTCTCTTCCGCGCGCTTCAGCACGCCCTGCATCCACAGGGTCGCATCGGCGTTGCGCCCGACCAGGCGCAGCGCGTGACCGACTTCCCAATCGGACTTCAGCTTGCTGCTAAAGTCGCCATGCGATTGCGTCAGGCTGCGCGCAGCCTCGAAGGCACGTAGGGCTAGTTCAAACTTCCCTTGATCCTCGAAGATCGAGGCGACCGAGCTCCACTGGTGGGCGATCCAGATCGGATTATTCTCGGCTTCTGCCGCATCCAAGCCACGCCGGCCCCATGCGATTTGTGCTTCACCGGTGTTCACCAAGGTCCCCATGTGAGCGGCTTGCCACGCCTGAGCGTACAATTCGTTCTCCATCGCGAAGTAATACATCGTCTTGAAGGTCTGGCGCGCGATCTCGATCATCTGATCGTGGCGCTCATAGACGCCGCGAGCCAACAGGAAAGTCGCCCAGGCTTCTTCGTCTGATTCAGTGGCAGCTTCTTGTGCACGAATCAACCACTCGCGCCCGGGCTCGGCGTGACCGGCCAGCACGTGAACGTGCGCCGTTTGCGCGAGCGCGATGACGAAGTTCTCGTCATTGCCTTCGGTCGATGCCGCTGCGGCCGCGACCTTGTAGCCCTCCAGTGCCTGCAAGTACTGCCCGGCTTGAAACTGCCTATACGCGCGATCCAGAATCTGCTCGCTGCCGGCGGAATCAACCAGCGACCGCGTATTCGTGATCGTGCATGCAGTGCACAACGCAAGCACAAGGGCGGGGATCAACACCGGCCTGCGTACTTGCTTCAGCATCAAAACGTCCAGCCGATGAAACCCATGAGCTGACCGTAGTCGACATCACCGCTGATGGTTTCATCGCCGGCGTCGAACTCGACATCGGTGAACATCATCTGCCTGTAGTCGACCCCGATGCGAATGCTCTGGTTCGGGAAAGGATAGAAAGCGCCGACGTGCGCGTAGAAGCCAGGGCTGAACGCGTCATCCGATGCGAAAGAGCCGGCGCTGAGCGTCTCGGTCTTCGCGAAGACGCCGGCCAAGCCGCCGCCGACATAGGCGATGACAGACGTACCAGTCTCGAAGTGTCCGCGGAAGCCGAACGAGATCTCGGTCAAGGTGGCCGAGATCTCGGAGGCGCCGACATCTTCGCTGGCGGACGAGCGACTCAAAGTGACCTCGTAACCGAAGGGCTCGCCGCGCCGGTAGCTATCGATCGAGATGCCGAACACGCCTTGCGAGTCGACATCACTCGCGATCGCGTCCGAATCCAATGTGCGCCCGCCGAAGGAGAGCGCGACGGTTTGATTGAGCCGAGTGCGACCCGCATCTTGGTAGCTGTCATCCGACTGCCAACTCGGCGCGTACGGTTGACGCGCATGCGCGTGTTCACCTGCGCCGGTCGCCGCGCATGACGCGAGCGAAATCAACGCAACCGAAGCCAAGACCTTCATCGTACTTATTCTATTGCAGTGCATCGTTCGACCCTTTCTAGAAGGAGAGGCCCAGAAGGATGCTGAGCTGGTGATAGTCCGGGTTGAGATCGCCGCCGCCGTCAAACTCGAAAGAGTCGATGCCGATCAATCGGCGATAGTCGAAGCCGAAGCTCGTCTCACCAGTGATCTTCCAACGCATGCCGGCGTGCACATAGGCACCGAAGGCAGTGTCTTCGGCAGTGGTCGTCGTTCCGGATTCTAGATCCAACGTGCCTTCCAAGTACGACAGGCCTACGCCCATGTAGGGGTATCCGCTGAGGGTGCGTGTCTCGACCGTATAGCGCGTACCGATCGCGTACTCGACGATGCTCCCTTCGGCTTCGATATCGAACTTGCTGTTGTCTTCGCTAGCCGCCGAGCGGTAGATGCCGAACTCGTAGCCGACTCCACTCTTGCTCGGTTGCCACCAATCGACCTCGAGTCCCAAGTTCGTTTGATCGTTGACGATCTCCCAGCCGGGATCGTCGAGTGTTCGCAGGCCCAGGAGGAAAGCGGCAGTGAGAGCATCTGCATTCCGGCCGCCGGCCGAGGGGATGTTCTGCATTCCGCGTCGCTCAGGAGCAGCCGCACAAGACGCAAAAATCAGCGCAAGGAGTGAGAGGACTGCTGTCCGCCGCATGGGATGTTGGGAGGGCCGTCTGCCCGTCGTATTGGTTACTCGCGTCATCTATTCCTCTTGGCTTCGGACCGTGGCGATGGCATGCCGTCTGCAGGCCGATCGATCGTCGCTACATCCGTCAGCGCGGGCCCTAAAGTGGCACGCGTCACCAGAGCGAGGTCAAGAGTGCCGGCTCGGGCCAAGAATGCAGAGGGTCCGGTCGGCGGCACAGTCTACGGCTCGCCGGGCAGTGAGGGGGGTCTCTGGGCATCCATCACGCAGGATCAGGCACTTTTTTAGGATCTTTTCCGGCTCTCGCGCGGACGTAGAGGCGAGTTCGCCGCATGCTGTCGGCCCATTTCTTATTATTACTCCCGAAAGCATCCCCAGTCCCTCCTGATTCTGAGTCTGGCCCACTTTCTCCGCTGGCGCGCAAAGCGCACTGGAATAGTGGACGATTAGAACGCAAGAGACGACACGGATTAGAGAGCTCCGGAACGGAGCCCGACCCCACACCCATTTGCCCATGAAGAAAGTCAGACTCGACGGACTGAACTTCACCTTCATCCTCGTCGCACACCTGCTCGCAGTCGCAGCGGTTGTGTACCTGGCTATGGTTGAGTTCAACTGGTGGTCAGTCGGACTAGGCGTCCTGTACTTCGTCTGTTGTGGCCTTGCAATCACCGGTGGTTACCACCGCTTGTTTGCGCACGCGACCTACGAAGCTACGAAGCCACTGAAGTTGTTCTATTTGCTGTTTGGCGCTGCTTCCGTGCAGAATTCGGCGTTGAAGTGGTCATCGGACCACCGCGTGCATCACTCGGATGTCGATACGGAAAACGATCCTTACGACATCACGCAGGGCTTCTGGTGGGCGCACATCGGATGGGTCGTTTACAAGTCGGGGAGAGGCTTGGAGACGAAGCGCGTCAAGGACCTCGCGCGTGACCCGTTGGTCATGTGGCAACACAAGTACTGGATCCCGATTGCCCTCGTCATGGCGGCGATCGTGCCGGCACTGCTCGGCATGCTGTGGGGCGACGCGATCGGCGCGATGCTCGTCGCCGGTTTCTTGCGCCTGGTAATTCAGTGGCACGCGACCTTCGCGATCAACTCGGTCGCGCACTGGATCGGGTCGCGCCCGTACTCCCTCGACAACTCTGCTCGGGACAGCTGGATCACGGCGCTGATCACGATGGGCGAGGGCTACCACAACTTCCACCACCGCTTCCAAGCCGACTATCGCAATGGCGTTCGCTGGTTCCACTTCGACCCCACCAAGTGGTTCGTGTGGACAATGTCTCACGTAAATGTGACCCGGAGACTCCGCCGAGCACCTCAGGAAGCGATCGAGAAAGCCAAGGCCAGCGTGCGCGAGCTGCAGCGCGCGGCTTAGCCCCGCAGCCTGAACTCGCACGGGGCGAGATATTGGAATCAGAGACGGCCCCAGGGACGCGAATGCGCCTCTGGGGCCGTTCTCATGGGCTAAAAGATCGGCTGCAGCGGGAGCACGAAGATTGGCGGTCACCTACTACATTTAGCGTTGGAGCCGCCCGACCCCTCCTATATAGTGTGTGTTCGGGGCGTTTCACTACCGCTCTACGTCAACTTCACCGCCCGTCCAAGCCTCGATCCCTCCCCCAACGCGAAATGGCCGACTCCAGGACTGATTCCGGATTCTCCCCTTCCACTGCGACCACCACTTTGACGAGTACAGAGACTCCCCATGACGCCTCTGGAGGCGTTTCTGGCTCTGTTTCTGGCTCTGATTCAGGGCCGGAGACCGGATCTGATTCCGGAAGCGGCTCCGGGATGAAGGTACGCAAGCGAAGCGGGGACCTGGAACCGGTCGACCTGAACAAAATTGTGCGCGCGATCCAACGCTGCGCCGATGGCCTGAACCAGGTCGACACCTTGCGTGTCGCGACGCGCACGATCAGTGGCCTGTATGACGGGGCGACGACTGCGGAACTGGACCAGCTCTCGATTTCGACCGCCGCCTCGCTAATGGCGGAAGAGCCGCAGTATTCGCGCCTCGGCGCGCGCCTGCTGGGGACCTTCATCGAGAAGGAAGTAACAAACCAGGAGATCTTCTCCTTCTCGCAGGCCGTGCGCCGCGGTCACGAGCTAGGGCTGATCAGTGACAGCACTCACGCCTTCGTGGTCGACAACAGCCGCAAGCTGAACCACACCATCGACCCTGCTCGGAACCACCT
The DNA here is from genome assembly GCA_047611405.1 of Planctomycetota bacterium. GTDB lineage: Bacteria > Planctomycetota > UBA1135 > UBA1135 > JBLFWN01. The sequence goes on from JBLFWN010000039.1 coordinate 19,806, forward strand.
GTTCGAGTACTTCGGTCTGCGAACGGTGTATGACCGCTACCTTTTGCGTGATCCGCAGTCGCGCGACGTGATCGAGACGCCGCAATTCTTCTTTATGCGGGTCGCATGTGGATTGTCCGATACACCGGCAGAGGCGCGCGATTTCTATCGCTTGATCTCCTCGCTGACGTATCTGCCGAGCTCGCCGACGCTGTTCAACTCGGGCACGCGCCACACACAGCTGTCTTCGTGCTACCTGCTGGACTCGCCGAAGGATGATCTGCAGGCCATCTATGACCGCTACAGCGATATCGCGCAGCTGTCGAAGTTCGCGGGTGGCATCGGTCTCGCGTACTCGCGCATTCGTTCGCGCGGCTCGTTGATCCGCGGCACCAATGGTCAGTCGAACGGTGTCGTGCCGTGGCTGAAGACGCTCGACTCGTCGGTCGCCGCCGTCAACCAAGGTGGGCGCCGCAAGGGTGCGGCTTGTGTGTACCTCGAGACGTGGCACGCCGACATCGAGGAGTTCCTCGAGCTGCGCGACAACACGGGTGACGAGGCGCGCCGCACGCACAACTTGAATCTGGCGAACTGGATTCCGGACATCTTCATGCGTCGTGTGGAGGAGGGCGCGGACTGGTCGCTCTTCGACCCGAGCGAAGTCCCGCACTTCACCGACACGTACGGTGAAGAGTTCGAGAAGGCCTACCACGATGCCGAAGAACAAGGCTTGGCCGTGCGCACCCTGCCGGCGCGCGATCTGTACGGACGCATGATGCGCACCCTGGCGCACACCGGGAATGGCTGGATGACCTATAAGGACACCAGCAACTTGAAGTGCAACCAAACGGCGAAGCCGGGCAACGTCGTGCACCTGTCAAACCTGTGCACCGAGATCCTCGAAGTCACGTCACAAGAGGAGACCGCCGTCTGCAACCTGGGTTCGGTCAACCTCGGCAAGCTCGTGATTCCGCGCGCCGTCGAGAACGACGCCGAGGGGCAAGCTCAGCAAGAGCTGCACTTCGACTTCGAACGCTTGGGCGAGATCGTTCGCACCGCCGTCCGCTACTTGGACCGCGTGATCGACATCAACTACTACCCGACTGACGAAGCCAGCACGTCAAATGACAAGTGGCGTCCGGTTGGCCTGGGAACGATGGGTCTGCAAGATGCCTTCTTCAAACTGCGCTACCAGTTCGACTCGACAGAAGCAAAAGCGCTGACTGCACGCATTCAAGAAGAGATCTACTTCCACTCGCTGCAAGCTTCCTGCGAGCTCGCCGAAGCGAACGGTCCGCACGCGGGCTTTTCTGAGACGCGCGCCGCAGCCGGACAATTGCAGTTCGATCTGTGGAACGTTGAGCCGAGCGACATGGAGCGTTGGACCGAGTTGAAGGCACGCATCGCGCAGCACGGGCTGCGCAACTCGCTCTTGATCGCGATTGCACCGACCGCGACCATCGCCAGCATCGCCGGTTGCTACGAGTGCATCGAGCCGCAGGTCTCCAACTTGTTCAAGCGCGAGACGCTCTCCGGAGACTTCCTGCAGATCAATCACTACCTAGTGGACGACCTGAAGGAGCGCGGTCTTTGGACCGAGTCTGTGCGCGCCAAGATCAAGCGCGCCGAAGGATCGATCCAGGATGTCGAAGAGATCCCGGACGACCTGAAGCAGCTGTACCGCACAGCGTGGGAGCTTCCGCAGAAGGCATTGATCGACCTCGCCGCGGCCCGCGGCCCGTACATCGATCAAAGCCAGTCGCTGAACCTATTCATGGCTTCACCGACGATCGGCAAGCTCTCGTCGATGCACAACTATCTATGGAAGTCGGGACTAAAGACGTCCTACTACCTTCGCTCCCGTCCGGCGACACGCATTCGCCAAACGAGCTCCGACAAGGCCACCGCGGATGTGGCCTGCTCGTTGGAAAATCCGGAGAGCTGCGAAGCCTGTGAGTGAACTTGAGTAGCTCTCCCCAAAGCCTTTGAGCACCCTCAGGTGCTCGGGGCTTGTCCACGGATCGCACTCGACTCACTTACCTTCTCGAACTTTTGTCAGTGCGCTTCTCGCGCGCCCCACTCGAAGACGACCATGCTGCTCGATCCCGGATTCGACCTGACGCTACGCCCGATGAAGTACCCTGTCTTTTATGACATGTACCGGGATGCCATCAAGAACACATGGACCGTCGAAGAGGTCGACTTTTCGACGGATGTTGTCGACCTGCGTAAGCGCATGTTGCCGGCCGAGCAGCACCTGATCAGTCGGCTCGTCGCTTTCTTTGCGACGGGTGACTCGATCGTGTCGAACAACCTGGTGCTGAACCTGTACAAGCACGTGAACTCGCCCGAGGCACGTATGTACTTGTCGCGTCAGTTGTACGAGGAGGCGCTGCACGTGCAGTTCTATCTGACGCTGCTCGACACCTACATTCCGGATGAGGAGGAGCGCGAGCAGGCCTTCAAGGCCATCGAGAGCATCCCGTCGATCGCGCGCAAGGGTGAGTTCTGCTTCAAGTGGATGGACTCGATCAACAAGCTCGATCGAATCGAGACGCGCGAGGAGCGTCAGGGCTTCCTGCTGAACTTGATCTGCTTCGCGTGCTGCATCGAGGGTTTGTTCTTCTTCGCGGCCTTCGCCTACGTCTACTTCTTGCGCAACAAGGGCTTGCTGAACGGCTTGGCCGCCGGCACGAACTGGGTCTTCCGCGACGAGAGCTGCCACATGGCATTCGCCTTCGAAGTGATCGAGACCGTTCGCAAGGAAGAACCCGACCTCTTCGACGACGAGCTGCAGGCCAAGGTGCTCGAAATGATGGAAGAGGCGGTCGAGTGCGAGACGCAGTTCGCAGAAGACCTGCTGGAAGGCGGCGTCTCCGGCCTCTCGATCGGCGACATGCGCAAATACCTCGAGTTTGTCGCGGACCAACGGCTCGCGAACCTGGGCATGCCGGCACGTTTCCACACGCGCAACCCGCTGGCCTTCATGGAGCTGCAGGACGTGCAAGAACTGTCGAACTTCTTCGAGCGACGCGTCTCCGCCTATCAAGTCGCCGTCAGTGGCCAGGTCAGCTTCAACGAAGCCTTCTAGGCCGCGACCGTAAGAGGAGCCTCCCCAAGGGCACCAAAGCGAGTAGCCCCCGTTGCCTTACCCTTAGGCAGCGGGGGTTCATCATTGGAGCGATTCTGCGGTACTCTGTTTGCGCCCCTCAAACGAGTCTGCGCCGCACACGGACACCCCTTCAGAATCATGGTTGAGATCGACACGACACCGAGCGCACGCGCGCAGTCCTCTCCGCGCCTCTCCATGCGTTGCGCTTTGCTTGCCACCGTGCTGCCCATCTTCGGCTGCAACGCGCCGGCAGACGTCGTAATCAGCGAGCACCCGAACGACAATCCTTTGGCAACGGCCACGCGCCTTAGTGTGCACGACCTACCGCTGACGCTCACCGGCTCGGACCTACGGCGCTTCGACTTGAATCACGCCGACTTGTCCGGCGCCGATCTGACGAATGCTCAGCTGGCTGGCGTCGATTTGACGGGCGCAGATCTGCGCAACGCCAGCTTGGCAGGCGCCGACTTGCGTGGAGCGAAGCTGGATCAGGCCTGGCTTGAGGGAACGAACCTGCAAGGCGCATTGCTGAACGGATGCGATCTGCGCAGAACGAAGATGAGCGGTGCGGATTGCCGCGCTGCCGACATGAGCGATTGCCTGCTGGCTGGTCTCGACTTGATGACCGTGAAGTTGCGCGCCTGCAAGCTCCGTGGAGCCGACTTGCAAGGAGTACAGGCGAGTCGAGCCAACCTGGACATGGCCGATTTGCGCGCATCGAATTGGGATGGTGCCGACCTGAGCTGGAGCTCTTTAGCGTCCGCCAACTTGGAGGGTGCGAGCCTCGTCCAAGCCAATCTGTTCATGGCCGAATTTGACGAGGCCAAACTGTCGCGTGCCGACTTGCGCGCGCAGCCCAACCTAACGGCCAATCAGCTGTCGAAAGCTGCGTCGTGGGACCTGGAGACACGCTGGCCGGAAGATGTCGAGTCCCTGGCGCAGAATCAGCCGGTCAAGAAGGCTGGCGCGCAGGAGTAGCTAACCCCTCGCGGGCGCTCTAACCGTCAATTCTGGGCGAATCGAGGTACAGTTGGGACAAGTTCCAGCCACTCCAGAACCTACCCGCGAGGATTCTCTCGCGCGACTGCATCCCCTGTTCGAGCAGCTGATAGGCATGGTGAAGGCCGCAGGCTCTACGGTGCCCGATTGCGCGCCGCCACCTCCCGCACTCACTCTCGACACTCAGAGGCACGGATGATTCTCCATCGCACCCTCACGCACACAGCACTCTTCCTCTCCTGCTCCAGCCTGTCTGGCCTGGCAATCCAAGCTCCGCAGCGGGCGGACACGGCAAGCGATGTTCAAGCAGAGCCGACGCGCTCCATCCGGCACGACAGCATGGCCGAGTGGGAACTCGAGCCTTGGCGCTTCGTCGATTCGCGAGCGAACGAATTCACGGCAAGTACACAGGACGCGGTCTGTCTAGACACGACTACAACGGGCGGGACTGTGCTGGCCTGGCAGAGCCGGCGGCAGGAGAGCGGCACCTATGGCATCTACGCCCGCCGCTTCGACGATGAGGGCCATGCAATCGGGCCCGAAGTCCATGTGAACAGCACGACGCGCAACATGCAGACGCGCCCGTCTGTTTCCGTCGATGGCAAAGGCGGCGTGTGGATCAGCTGGACATCCTTCGGGCAGGACGGTGACCAAGGAACGATCGTCGCACGGCGCTTCGATCCGACGCTGCAGACGGCCTCCCGCGAAGTCGTCGTCAATGAAGTGTCTACGGGCCATCAAGACAACTCCGTCATCCAAGGCCTCGGGGATGGAAGCGCGCTCGTGATCTGGACCAGCGATCATGACGCGAGCGGACGCCAGCACTTGCGCTCTCGCACACTCGCCGCCGATACGACACCGCTTGGAAGCGCGAGTCGTCTGACGAAGGACAGTGGCCTCGACGAAGGTATGCCGACCGTCGATATCGTGTCCCCCGAACTCTTACTGGTCGCGTACCCAACGACCCATGCTGTCGGCAAACCTGCGGGCATCCTTCTGCAAACGATCACGCCCAATGGAGTGCGCGTTGGCGAAGCCAAAAGCATCGAGTCGCGCGCCGACGGACACGCGATCGAGCCCTCCTTCGCCACCGCGGACGATGGACGCATCGCGCTGACGTGGTGTGAAGCCTACGAGACCGGCTATCGCCCTCACTTACGCTTCGCTCGCATCGATCCTGAACGGGGTGTCCACGAGTTCTCCGAAGTCTTCGATGTCGATGCTGACGGACCCGGCTATGTCAGCGGCGTCGCTGTCGAGTGGATCGGCGAGGAGGAGGCACTCGTGTGTTGGAGCCGCTTCGCTGATGGCCCCGCACGTGAAGCCGCGCTATTTGCCCAGCGCTTTCAGCTCGACGGCGACACGGATCCGATCATGCGCGTCAGCCGCACCTGCACCGGCAGTCAAAGGCTGCGCACGGCGAGCGGACCGAAACGCATGCGAGTCGACGCACTCGGTGTCGTTCACCTCGCCTGGAGCGGGAACGCTGAGCTCGGTGATACGACAGGTGCCCATCTGACGCGCCTCGAGCCAGTGGGTATCGATGCGCGAACCGCGGGCTTGATCGATGACTCCGAATTCGAGTTCGATGCCGCGATCCTTGAGGCGCCAAGCACCGAAGCCAACGACCAAGAGCCGGCAAGTACGTCCGCCACTTTGTCCGAGGGCGAGCCCGCCCCTCATGATCTTCCGACGTACGATCCACGGGCAGCTGAAAAGAGAATCACCGAACCGTCCTTTCACGGCCCCGGTGCCGACTTCGACTTCTTGGGCATCACCAACACCGGCTGGGCTCCGCCGGATCCAGAGATGGCGGTCGGACCCAACCACGTCGTCTTGATGACCAACGGCGCAATCGCTTGGTTCCAGAAGGACGGCACCTTCCTATTCCAGGACGAGATCGAAGACAGCACCGGCTTTTGGGGTTCGCAAGGTGCGACCAGCTTCGTCTTCGACCCCGAAGTCATTTTCGACCCGCACTCGCAGCGCTTCATGGCCATGGCGAATGAGCGCGCTTCGAACGGGCGCCCCTACTTCTTGCTCGCCATCTCGGACGACGACGACCCGCAGGGTTCGTGGCACAAGTACCGCATCGACGTACAAACTGCTGCTGGCGACACGGACATCGACTCCCCGAACATTTCGGTCGACGAGGATGTGATCTATCTGACGGCCGACTTTTTTCAGCCAGACAAATTCCTGATCTACATGATCGAGAAGGCACCCGTGCTATCCGGCGGTTCGATCAACGCGACGAGCACCGTGGTCTTCGGCACGCAGTCGATGGGCATGCCGGTCACCTTCGATACCAATGTGCCGGCGCACTACATGATCGAGGGTCTGTTCGGCGGCTCGAGCCAACTCAAGCTCTATGCGATTCAGAACCAACTGACCGCCCCGACAATCACGACGACCTTCTTGGCAGTCCCCAGCTACACCAATCCAGAAGACCCGCCCCAGCTAGGCTCCACGAACCGGCCAGAAACCTTCGAACCACGCTTCTGGAGCGCGGTCTATCGCGACGGTTTCTTGTGGGCCACGCATCACATCAACTCATCCCGCGTCCGGCAGCGTTGGTATCAGATTGCGATGAACGATTGGCCCTCGGGCGGCACGCCGAGCCTTGTGCAGTCCGGAACGCTCAATCTCGGCAGTCCGATCCGAACCTTCTTCGGCAGCATCTGGGTCGACGAGAACCAGAATATGGCGTTGACCTATGCGCGCTCGGCGCCTGACGAATTCATTTCGATGGAACGAACGTGGCGCGCAGCCGGCGACCCGCTCGGAACAACTCGACCTGGAGTGAGCGTTCAAACCAGCACCGCGCCTATCAGTAACGGTCGCTGGGGAGACTATTCGTCAACAGTCGATGATCCGGTCAGCGCCGGCTTCTGGAGCTTTCATCAGTACCGCCTCAACGCTGGGTGGCGCACGCGTGTCGCCTTCTGGGGCATCTGCGGAGGCTCTTCGATCTACTGCACGAGCAGTCCCAACTCGGTCGGTGCTGGCGCTCAAATCAGTGCTAGTGGAAGCACGAGCGTTGCCTCGAACGACCTCGTGCTAGACACGACCGGCTGCCCGGCGAACCAGCCCGGTATCTACTACTACGGCTCAGCGTCAGCCAACCTCCCGTTTGGAAACGGCATTCGTTGCGCAGGCGGGACGGCGGTTCGCATGCCACCGCAAACGACCACCGGCTCGGGCCAAGCGACGCTAGCGATCGACCTCACTAATCTCCCGGGCGGCAATTCGATCTTGGTCGGCGATACAAAGTACTTCCAGTTCTGGTATCGCGATCCAGCTGGCGGCGGGGCTAATTTCAATTTGAGTGATGGGCTCAAGGCCGAGTTCTGCCCCTAAGCCATGTCGCCATAGGGCGCTAGGCAACTACCGCTCTTCGCAGTCACCGCAGCGAGCTGGCGCCCGACCAGGCGGCAGCTCGCGTGCGTTTTGTCCCGCCGCTAAGGCGGGTGCAGGGCGGCTCGCGCCTCTCGGCAATCACGCAAGCCCTTGCCGCACGCATCAGGAAGTTCATGGTGCATGCATGAGATCCTGGAATGCACATCGCTTAGTCGCGCTTGCCGTGTTGGCATTCGCAGTCGCGTCGGTCGGCGTCTGGATCGATACGCGTGAGCGCTTGCCGGACAAGATCCGGATTGCGACTGCGGTGCAAGGTGGGCTGTACGACGCCTTCCCGGAAGAACTGAAGACTCATATCGAAGAGCGCACGGGCCGTGTGGTCGATTCGATCGGAACGGCAGGTTCGATCGAGAACCAAAATTACTTGGATAACGGAACGGCTGAACTCGCGATCCTGCAAGCAGCCTGTGCTTAGCTCGAAGACCTGTCGATCCTCGCACCTCTGTACCCCGAGGTAGTGCATGTGATCACGCGGCGTGACGCGCCGGTCAGTAGCATCCGAGAGATCAAAGGGCAGCCGTTCGCGTTGGGCCTGAACGGCTCGGGCATGCGCGCCAGCACGCGCATCGTGCTGGATCACCTGGATGAGCTCCTCGAGCGAACGATGGCGATCGAGCAACGCCTGGCTGAAGCGAGCAGTCGCGAGGAACTGCAGGAGTGCCTGAGCGAGGTGAAGAACATCAAGCTGCAGGCGCCGCAAGATCTGACGTTGGAGGACCTGCGCGGCGACCGCATGTTCTCGATCTTCTTGATGCAATGCGCCGATGTGGCGAGCCGTCTGCAGCGCAGCCTGTTGATGGCCGAGGCCGCGAAGAGCTGAGGCGGCAGAGATCCGAAGGGGCGCGGGCTCGATCAGGGCCGCCGGCAACCCGGCGGGCGGGCGCGAGCCTTTCTCGGCCGAGGCGAGAAAGCCGAAGTCGCACGAAAGCTAATCACACTCCATTCGAATGAGTGCTCACAGGCGAACAGCATCCGCTTGCCACGGCTGCAGGCGCGTAGCATCGTTTGCGCGCACAACGCCCAGGCCAGTCCGATGCGAGCCGCCTAACCCGCCGGACAGTTGCCGGGCTAACCGGGCCACGGAGCCGGACAAATCGCACGACTTCCGGACTCCTCCCACTAGAATCTCGTCGTTCCCTTGTTCCTGCATCCCTTCGGACTCCTCGCGCTGCTCGCCGTTCCTGCGGTGGTCGGGCTGCACTTGTTTCGCCGACGCTTCCAGCCGCGGGTCGTCAGCGCCGTCTTCCTATGGGATACGTTGGATCGCGCGGCTGTCGCCGGCCGCAAGCGCGAGCCGCTGCACCGCAGTGCATCATTCTGGTGCGAACTCTTCGCCGCCTTGCTGCTCGGTCTAGCCGTCGCGGGCCCGCGTGGTTGCGGAGTTGGTGAGGCGCAACACTTGGTCGTCGTCTTGGATGCCTCAGCTTCCATGGCGGCCACAATCGAGGGTGAGTCCGCTATCGATCGCGCTCGACAGAAAATCGAGGATAGGCTCGAGGCTCTGCCGCGCGGCTCGCGAGCGACGCTGATCGCGAGTGGGCATCGCCCGCGCATCTTGGCCGGGCCGGCCGCTTTCACAGAAGCGCTGCTCTCGGCGCTGAACGATTTCGAAGCCAGCACCGGTCGACACGACCTGGAGCCTGCGATCGCGATGGGTGCGCAGTTGGCCGCAGAAGGGCGGTTGATGCTTGTCACCGATCACTTCGAGCCAGACAAGGTGCCGGCCAATGTCGAGCTCGTCGCTGTCGGTGCACCGGCGGGCAACATCGCGATCGCGACGGCGACGCGTCGCACTCGAGCGGATGGCGCGGATGGTGAGGAAGTCCTGATCACGCTTCAGAACTTCGATGTGCAGAGGCGCGAGCTCGAAGTCCTGCTATCCATCGCTGGAGCCGCAGCCGAAGCGGTCGCTGTCGATCAACGCGTAATCCTGCGCAAGCGTGCCTCGATCGAGGCAGGCTCTCGAACACCGCTGCGCTTCGCGTTGCCGAAGAGTTGTCCACCCATCGAGCTGAGCTTGCGGTCACTGAACGGCACAGCACTGGACGCGTTGGCTTTGGACGATCGCGCCTATCTGGTTGCTTCTCCCCCACGCACGCTCGCGATCGCTTCGACCCTTCCGCGAGAGCTCGCCCTCCACCTTGGGCTGACATCCACGCTCGACGAAGAAGCGGGAGTCTCGAACATCGATCGATTGCTCGAGCTGATCCCGCGCTCGATCGAAGCAGGCGATCCTGCCGGCGCTCACTTGATCTTCAGCGAAGCACCCACCGGTTCGACGACAAGTTGGTGCCTGTCGATCGAACCACCAAGCGAGGACAGTGAACGCAGGTACTTGATCGGACCCTTCCTGATCGACCGCCGCCATCCGCTGATGGAAGGTTTGACCTTGGAGGGCATTGTCTGGAGTTCGACCGAGTCGCAGCTAAGCGGAGTTCCAATCGTGTCGGCCGGCGATCTGCCTCTGTTGACGGAAGAGGAAGACCAGAACCGACGCATCATCCGGATGCACTACGAACCGAGGTCCTCTTCCCTGCACCGCTCACCGGACTGGCCTATCTTGCTCGCGAACCTGACCGAAGCGCGCCGCCGAGAGCTGCCTGGTCCCGATCGCACATCCTTCGCTTTGGGCGAAGCCATGAACTACCGCGACCGCCGAGCTGCGACCTACGAGTTGAGCGGACCGGCCCACGACCCGCAAGCAACTCGCGTGATGGAAGCGCGCGGCGTGCTCACGATTGACGATTTCAGTCGGCCCGGCATCTGGAGCTTGTCGCGCCAGGCAGTTGGTGACGCAGGGCAGAAGCAACTGCTGACCGAACTGGCTGCCAGCTTCGTCGATGCGGCCGAGTCTGACCTGCGAGACCTGTCCGAGGGCGTGCGCGAAGCATCGATCGGCAGCGCCAGCGTGCTGGATGAGTTCACGTGGCTCGAGATGGTTCTGCTGGCTGGTGGCCTCGCGCTGGTACTGCTCGACTTCGCCGTCTTGCGCGGATCGGGAATTCGGCCGGCAGCGACTAGCGCACAAGCTCAAGAAGCCGGAGTCACCATCTGATGGGCTTGTTGCACCCGGAACTCCTGCTGCTTGCGCTGCCCGCACTCGCGTTGTGGTGGGCCAAGCGCGACGCACGGCGCCTGACGAACATCAACCGCATCTTGATCGTCCTCGCCCTCTCGCTCGCCATCTGCGGCCCGTACATGAAGGCCGATTCTTCGGGGCGCGATCTGATCATCGTCGTCGACAGATCGCACTCGATGCCGCTCGACTCGGAGACTGACGCGCGTGAACTGATCGCGTTGGCAGAAGCAGAACGCACCTCGGGCGACCGCATCGGCGTCGTCAGTTTTGGCGGCAGGCCACAGGTCGAATTGGTCCCCAACGAACGCGATAACTTCCAACACTTCGAGCGCGAGGTCGATGCGGATGGATCCGATCTGGGCGCGGCACTCGAGACTGCACTGAACCTGATCCCGGATGGCAGGCAGGGTTCGATCTTGTTGCTCTCCGATGGCGAGAGTAACGGCCGCGATCCGGTAACGGTCGCGCGACGCGCTTTCGGACGCAGGCTGCGCATCGACTCGCGCTCCTTCGATCGCCCCGTCCGCAGCGATCTATCGGTCGATCGCATCGAGCTACCCGGCGATGTCGCCGTCGGAGAAGCTTTCCAGTTCAACGTCTGGGTGCACTCCGATCGGCGCGTCGAAGCCGACTTCGAATTGACGCGTGAGGGGCGCGTGTTGGCATCGGGCAAGCGCGTCTTCGAAGCCGGTCAGAACCGCATCGTGCTGCGCGATGTCTTGTCCGAGGTCGGCGTCAGCGAGTACCGCGTTCAGCTGAAATCGGACGACGATCGTGTTCCCGAGAACGACCGCGGCCTGGGCGCGGTGATGGCGCGCGGTGCGCGCCACACGCTGGTGCTGAACGAAGACGGCAGCGAGGACTCACTCGTGCGCGCTTTGCGTATTGCCCGTATCCCTGTCGCCGTCAGCACTCCCGAGGAAGCCCGTCTCGACCCGGTCGGACTGAGCCGTTTCCGCGGCGTCATCATCGAAAACGTCGCGGCCGCTCGCTTTTCACGTGGCGACCTGAAGCAGCTGCGTGAGTTCGTCGTCGACCGCGGCGGCGGCTTGATGATGACCGGTGGCCAAGCCGCCTTCGGCATCGGTGGCTACCACTTGTCCCCCATCGACCAGATCTTGCCGGTCTCGATGGAGATGCGCCAAGAGCACCGCAAGCTGGCCGTAGCGATGGCGATCGCACTGGACCGATCAGGCTCGATGGGCGCGCCCGCCGGTGGCGGCATGACCAAGATGGACTTGGCCAACCTGGGTACGGCTTCTGCTATTGAGCTGCTCTCGCCGATGGACTCGGTTGCCGTCATCGCGGTCGACTCCGCGCATCACATCATCCAGGAGCTGACGCCGGTCAAGGATGTCCAGGCCATCACGAATCGCGTGCGCTCGATCCAAGCCGGTGGCGGCGGCATTTTCTGCGCTGTTGCGCTGATCGCTGCGGGGCGTGAACTCGAGAATGCAGAGCAACTCAACCGCCACATCATTCTGTTCTCCGATGCAGCGGACTCCGAAGAACAAGAGCGCTCCCGCGAAGTCCTACCCGAGCTGACGAAGCTTGGCATCACCTTGTCAGTCATCGCACTGGGCACGGAAACCGATGTCGACGCTGACTTCCTGAAAGAGCTCGCGGCCAACGGCGGCGGCGAGGTGTACTTCACCACGGACCCTGCAGAACTACCGCGCCTGTTCGCACTCGACACGATGACCGCCGCGCGCTCGACCTTCGTCGATCAGCCCAGCGCAGTCGAGCTGTTACCAGACTTGCTCGGCCTCGGAGCCCTTCCGGCAGCGGAGTTCCCCAGTATCGGCGGATATAATCTGACGTACCTGCGTCAAGGTGCACAAGCAGGCGCAATCACCAAGGACGAGTATCGTGCGCCTTTGCTCTCGTTCAGTTTCCAAGGCCTTGGACGGACAGCCGCCTACACGGGACAGGTCGGCGGCACCTATGGCGCTCCGTTGACGGACTGGGATGGCTTCGCTTCCTTCTTCGTCACCGTCACTCGTTGGATCCTCGGCAACGAAGAGCCGGATGAGTTCTTCACGACCGTCCGGCGCGAAGGACAAGATGCGGTGATCCGCGTCGAGATCGATCCCGAGGCAGCCTTCCCACCCGATACGACCCAACTGCTCGCTCGCTTGACCGATCCGAGTACAGGCCGGCGTGAGCTTGTCTTGGAACGTACGGGCGAGTTCGAGTTCGAGGCACGCCACCGCCTCGGCAGCGAAGGTGTCTTGCTAGGCAGTGTCCAGCTGGACGACGAGCGCTTCGTCAGCTTGCCACCGATCAGCCTGCCCTACTCGCCCGAGTTCGAGCGTTCGCCCGATCCCGAACACGGCAGGCGACTGTTGCGCCGACTCGCGCGCGAGTCCGGTGGCGAAGTCGGTGTCACCGCAGCTTCCCTGTTCCGCGGCGAGCGCGGAGGCCGCGTCTGGCGCCTGGTCACACGCGAGCTGATGATCTTCAGCATCGTGATGCTGCTGATCGAAATCGCCGTGCGGCGCTTGTCGCTCCTGACGAGCCTGCGAACTCCACAGGCGCTGCATAGTGCGCGCGAAGCTCTTCAGGGCAAACTCGAGCAGCGTCGCGCTGCTGCGCAAGCGAAGGCGGAGCGCGTGCCCGCCAAGACAAAGCGAGCCGAATCAACGCCAAGCGCAGGCACGCCTTCGACGACCACGGCAACTCCTACGCAAGCTGATGAAGGGCGCGCGCAAGCTCGACCGGATTCGGCAGAGGAACCCGACAGCCCGCGCTTGGGCTCGGCCCTGAGCCGAGCAAGAGAAGCGGCCGACCGCAAGCTGGGCCGCCGGCCGAACGACCGTTAGCAGTACCCGGTACTGCCTACGGGCAGAAGTTAACTGTCAGTCCGTCGCTCGTATTGAAGGCGGCGCCACCGGCTGCGGCGTCACGGTAGTAAAGCTGGAAACTCCAGTTGGTTCCGGCGCTGATCTGTCCCGAAGGCTGGCGCGGCGAGGTCAGATCGAGTGCATGACTGACGAATCCTGCAGCACCACTGTTCAGAAGCGAGAGGCGTTGCAGCGGTCCCTGCACACAGACGTGACCCGGGCCAAAGGGAGCCTGTCGTTCGCCGGGTCCGTAGAAGAACAACCCGTTCTCGTTCAGCGGCAAGTTGTCCGCGCTCAACACCAAGTTGTTCACCGCGACGCTCGATGATCCAGTCGCCTGCAGCACGACTGCAGAACCGGTCGAGTTCGCGGAAGACACGCAATGGTTGGCGATGCCACACATAGACCCTGCTTGACCGACCGCGGCGGCAGCGTCCACGCGCCCCCAACCTGCTCTGTTATCGAATCCACCCGCGCCGACATCGACGGCCGTGTCCTTGATAATGTCGGCCACCTGCGTGCGCGTCAGTGCCGGATTGATGGAGAACATCAAGGCTGCAATGCCCGCGATCTGGGGAGAAGCAAAGGATGTTCCGGTGCCGAGCCCGTAGTTACTGAAGAGGGTGGTACTCAGAATCAATTCGCCCGGAGCGACGATCCACATCTGTGGCCCACCGCTCGAGTTGGCCCAGACCGCATCCGTGTTTCCAGTGGCTCCGACTGCGACGACATTCGGGTTACGTGCCGGGTAGCTGATGTTATTGTTGCCGGGAGTGTTGCCGCTGGCGCAATTGATGAACACACCCTTCGTGTTCGCCGCATAGTCCAGAGCGTTGGTGATCGCCAGGGAACCGCCCACACCCAGACTCATCGTGATCACGCGCGCACCTTGATCGGCCGCGTAGATGATCGCGTCATCGATTGCCGAACCGACAGGAAAGGAATCCCCGATCTGGCAGACGACATAGGTGCAGCCATTGGTGGCTCCGAAACCACCGGCGACGCCCGCGATTCCTAGGCCATTGTCCGACCGTGCACTGACAATGCCAGCCACCTGACTGCCGTGGCCGACCTGCGAGGTGACATCGTTGTTGTTGTTATTGAAGTCCCAACCATGCAGGTCATCGACCAGCCCGTTGTTGTCGTCGTCGACACCATTCGCGACATCGATAGGGTTGTGATACAGATTCGGAGCCAGGTCCGGGTGCGTGATATTCGTGCCACTATCGATCACGGCGATCATGACCGAAGGGTCGCCCGTGGTGATATCCCAGGCACCTTCGATATTGATGTCAGCACCGGGAGTTCCGCCGGTTTGGCCGATGTTGTTCAGCGCCCACTGCGTGCTGTAGCTCGGATCGTTAGGAACCGCCAACCACTCGCCGCGAGTGTTCGTCTCGGCAAACTCGAGCAGGCCGCTGGCTTCCAACTTATGGCTCACTTCGATCGGGTTCTTGCTCTCAGCCAATCGCAGGTCGGCGATGCCAAGTGCGTTCTCACGCAAGACCACACAACCTTCGAGCATGGCCCGATCTTGTGCGGACAGCTGACGCCGCAGTGAGTCGAGACTCTGCACACCACCCTTCCAACGCACGCTGATCACGTGCTGCTCAAGAGTCCATACGTAACCCGCGGCATCGCGCTGAACCCACAGCCCTGCGCGGCGAAAGAACTCGCCCTCGGGCTCTTGGGGCTGCTGCGCAGCAGCCAAGATCGTGCAGGGGAGCAGGCATAAGCCCAGAGCGAAAGCGGAGAGGGACAGTCGATTCATAGGGCTATCACAGACGCGGATCAGGGGGAATAGCGCTTAACCCTACCCTGTTTTGAGGTGCGGGGGCCGCTAGCAAACTGAAGTGAGAACGATAGCGCCTCCATCTGCTCGGCTAGGGACGAGGAGTGCCAACCGACTCCTATCGCCCGATTCCCAGCCATGCTGCCTCAACGCTAGAGACGCGAATCACTCGCCAACAGTCTTGGATCAGAGTTGGAGGCTGCCGACCCTGCCTGTGCTTCCATGGAGGCCCACCGGCGAACGAGGAAGCCTGCTGGCCTCTTCCAGTCGTCACGCAGGCGCGATCACGCCAGCGCGACAGAGCGTCGTTCGGCAATGCTGCGCCAATTCCGGCGTACTGCTAAGGCCGATGAACATCCCGGAGAGCCGTCGGCACTCGGTGCTCAAGCCGTCCGTCAGTCGCTTCAGGCGTTCCAAGTAAGAGCGCACGGCATGATCATCCAAGACCAAGTCGAGCACCTCGCCTGTCTCGGCGTCGGTCAGTTGTAAGGCCTCTCCGGCCTCGGGCTGCCTGTCCATCTGACCCAGCACCTGAATCATGCACATGCCGCTTGCGCGCATCGCCAGCGAACGCGTCAAGGCAGCAGGATCCGCGGGGAATAGGAAGTCAGACAAGACCAGACGCAGCGTGCCGGGACGTAGCAGAGCCGACGCTTCCTGCAACGACTCGGGCAGCGATCGTCTGCCATCGAACTGCAAGCCTTCACGCTCGAGTCGCGCCAACTCGAGCCGCTCGGGGCGATCACCGAGTGCGATTGGGCGCACGTCGAAACCGCTGCGCCGACCAACCTCACAGAAGAACAGCGCCAAGTCTGTTACCAACTGAGCCTTGGCTGGCTCAGTCGCTATGGAACGCGAGTTGTCGATCACCAGATCGATGCGCGGCAAGATCTCTTCGCGATACATGCGCACCATCAACTGATCCGTGCGTGCGTACGCCTTCCAATCCAAGTGCCGCACGTCGTCACCCGCCACATAGCTGCGGCGCTCCTGGAACTCGAGCGAGCTGCCCGTCCCTTTGCCCAGACGTTCACCTGCGACACCGCGCGGCGAATGTTCCGTCAAGCTAAGCCGATAGAGCGCAGCCTGCGCGCGGGATTCAGGATTCGGAAGCACCATAGGTTTCAGGCTCGGTAGCTGCCTCGTGGGCCAAGCGGGCCAAACGCGCGTCCGCAATCTCGCGGAAGCCACGCGAGATGCGTGGCAAGTTGGCAATGAGCGTCAGCGCGGCCGGAATCCCCAGCACAAGCGCGACCGTGATCATCCAACGCCCGTTGTGATCAAAGGTCTCACTGATGAAGTAGAAGGGATTGCCCGGATGCTCCATGTTCATCAAATCGACGTCCTTGACAAAAAATCCGAGCAGCGCCGGACCGAATGCCAAGGCCATGATCAAGAAAGGCACGGACGCCCGCACCATGGAACGCAGCCTAAGACTGCCGGTATTTTTCGAGCACAAGCCGGACGGTAGAGCGACATAAAAGAAGGCATAAAGCGCGGCCAAGATCACTCCTAAGCAGCCTTCATCTGCCCATCGGTCCGCCGGGCCCAACAACAATAAATGCCCGGCTGAACTGAACAACACGATCAAGAGCAGCTGTCCCGAGAACAAGATCAAACCGCGTGAACCGCCCGGTAACCAGGGTGCGACCAAGGTCGAAATCAGCTGGGTACGTGGAATGCGAGGCCGGACACGTCGGCCCAGGCGTTCGGCCTCGGTCGCGAAGAAGGTGCCAGGCACCAACATGCAGACGATCATCATGATCGAAGTGCCGGACAAAGCGCTTCGATCGGCGCGCAGATTCATCATCAAGCCGACGAAGACCATCATGATCAGCAGCACGACGCAGCTCAGAATTCGCAGCCCTGTGGAGCGGTTCTCTTCCGAGTGGGCCAGCATGTTGCAGGCCGCCAAGAAGCAAAAAGATGCGACCGTGCCAATTGCGATCATGGAAGCGCCACAGCCCAACCAGAAGTCGCGATCACGCAACTCACCCGGTCTGCGCAGCAGGCCCTCGGTCATGACACTGACGCCGATGACAGCCAAAATCAGCGCGCCCGAGAGAATCGCCATCAACACGATGCGGACGAAGCGCTGCTTGCTGAGCGTCGAAAGGAAGATCGCAAGAATCGACAGCGCGACCGAGCCGACTTGTGCGGTGATCAACATCACGCCGACGACGCCCAGGTCGATGCCTCGCAGCAGGAAAGCGAATACCAGGAAGGGCGTGAAGGCCGAGAAGTACAGCAGGCTTTGCGTCCAAGCAGACAACAGCTTCCCGATCAGAATTCTGTTCGGCCTCAAGTTCGAGATCACCAGCAATTCGAAGGTGTTCTCTTCCCACTCGGCACCCATCGAGTTGAAAGCCGCGAAGGGCACGAGCCCCATCACCGCCGCCGAGAGACACACGAAGATCCCGAAGAAGAAGTCGCGCCCCTCGTGGCTCGACACCGTTGTGCCCATGTCGATGATCATGGCTGCACAGGCGATCAGTAGCGCTGCCAGCACCAACACGAATGAGACGCGGAAGAAGCGCCCACGCAGCGCTTGGCGGACTTCTTTGACCAGAATCGGGTTCCAGAAATCGTCCAAGAACTCGAAGCTCAAGAAGGAGGAGCTCTCACGGCCGTCGCTCATATCACTGCACCTTCCCTTCCGTCAGATGCAGGAAGAGGTCTTCCAGGTCCGTCTCTTGGCTAGCGAATTCGACGGGCCGTAGCCGCAACTGCATCAGATGCTCGAGCAAGCCGGCTTGCTCTCCTTGCGTGCCCATGAAGTCAAAAGCCAGACCGCCACGGATCGGACGAATCTGGCCCACACCAGGCATTTCCAACAGAGCCCGCTCGACAACCTCTTCAGGCTCTAAGCAGCGCACGTAGATTTCGTTGTGCGGCCGCACGCCTTTGACGATGTCCTCCACCGACCCGGTCGCTTGAATGCGGCCGGCCTCGATGATGGCGACACCATCACAAACCTCGGAGAGCTCCGTCAGAATGTGTGAAGAGATCAACACGGCCTTGCCCATCTCCGCCAGCGCGCGCAGCAGTTCACGCAGCTCAATGCGAGCGCGCGGATCGAGGCCGGCGGCCGGCTCGTCCAAGATCAGCACCGAAGGGTCGTGCAGCAGAGTCTTCGCCAAACACAAGCGTTGACGCATGCCCTTGGACAGGGCGTTGGTCATCTTCTCGCCCAGCGGGCCCAACGATGTGAAGTCCATCACTTCGCTCAAGGCTGTGCGCCGCTGCTTGCCCTTCAGGCCATAAGCGCGAGCGAAGAAGTCGAGGTAGTCGAACACGGTCGTGGACGAATAGGCCCCGTACTGGTCGGGCATGAAGCCCAAGCATTCGCGCACCAAGCGCGGCTCATCCAGCACGGAGTAGCCGTCGATCAACACATCGCCCTCATCGGGCAACTGCAAGGTCGCGCAGATGCGCATTGTCGTGGTCTTGCCGGCTCCATTGGGACCGATGAAGCCATACACCATTCCGGACGGAATCGAGAAGCTGACATCATCGACGGCCTTCAGCGAACCAAAGGCCAACGAGATACCGCGCACTTCGAGCGCGTTGCTCATTCCCAGTCCTCCGCGGCTTCGTTTAGCACGCCTACCAACAGATGCGTGCCTTGCAACTCGTTCACTTCGAGACCACAGGCGTCCGCAAAGGGAGCGCTATCGAGACGTGTGACGAAGCTCGAGCGTGCAAGCCTTCTGCCGCGCCACAAAAGAAAGCCCTCTGCCTCCAGCCCGCTCATCAATTCCTGCACGGGAACGAATAGGTCCTCATCGGGCAGCCGAGCGAGCGTAGCCTTCTCGCCGGCTTCAATACGCTCGGCACTGTGATACCAGCCGCCATGATCACCGCGCAGAAGAATTCCATTCATCGCCTGTGCGAGGCCGTTCTCGATCTCGATCCTGTTGCCATTTTTCTTGGCATGCAATCGCAAGCGTGCCGGCGTATCAGACAGCAACATTTGACCGACGGGTTCCCGAACCGGGAGGAAGCTGCCCTCGAATACATGTGACTCGGTCGAATCAACGATGTAAGACGCGTCATCGCCGCGTTCCAGCGCTGGTAAGACGCAGGTGCCCGAGCCGGGAGTGAGCCCCTCTGCCTGAGACATGCCGACATAGATCGTTCTGGCTTCCACCGTGGATGCTCGGCGGGTGCGCTGATCGAGCCACGTGAGCGTCTGAGACGAAGTCTTGGTGTCGACTCCTTGGTGCAGGATGCCATAGGCGAGCACCCCCAAGGACGCAATCAACGACAGAAGGGGAACCGTGATTAAGAACAAGGCGGGCCGGTTGGCATTGCGGACGAAGATAAAATTGACCGGACCGATCAGCACGCCAAACAGAAACAGCACGAACAAGAAGGTGCGCAGCGGCACTTCACCGATGCCAGGGATCTGCCACGTCTCGGCAGCCAGACGCCAAGTCCCGCGGCGCGGCACCCAGCTGGTCAAATCCTCGGGGTGATCGGCGAAGAGCAAGCGTTGGGTAACGCCCGTCAAGCGCGCCCCCTCCAAGGATTCATCGAGCCGTAACGCGGGAATGATCCAACCCGTGCCATAGCGGTAGGTGTAGTCCGAGTCCCCCATGGCAGTCGGTTGCTCGATCCTGAACCGTTCTTCGAAGGCCCCTTCCAAACCGGGGACCTTCTCGAACTCGAACAACTCCTGCTTCCCGATCAGCACGATGCGTCCACCAAGCCGCGCCCACGCAAGGAGCGAGCCCAGCTGCTCCGGTTCGTAACCGTGGCGCAAGTCGACAATCACCCCATCGATCGAGGTGAAGCACTCGTAGCGCGTTGGGATCGAGTCCATCGCCAGGAAGCTGACTTGGACGTTCGGCTTGGTAGCGCCTGAAGTGAAGCGGGACACTTGTACGTCCTCGGTCTTCATCTGCTCTGCGAGGACATCCTCCAGACCCGGTGCATTGCGCTTATTCGTGATGATGAGCAGCGTCCCGATGCTCGAATTTTGGGAGTTCGAGGACACGTCGAGCACCTTTGATTGATGCTCACCCTCTACCCGGACGTGCGCCGTAAAGTTAGAACTTGAGGTGCCCTGCAAGAAGCCAGGCACCAGCAGCTCGAAGCTCTGCTTGCCGCCTGCTTCAATCGCAATCGTGCGAGTCGATTCACAGTAAGCCGGGCCACGCCAGTTGTCGGCGGAGACACTGATTTGGACTTCCGTCTCGTCCTCGCTTTGGCTCTCAACGTAAACGCGGATCGGGAAGTAACCCTTGTTGATGCTCTTCGGCCAGAAGTAATCAAACTCGACGCTGACATCCTCCTGCTGGATCAGCTGCGCCTGCGCTGGTAGAGCCATCAGGCTCAAGATCGCGAGCGGCAGCAAGCAAGAGACCAATCGCCAGGAACCGGCGAGAGAACGGCGAAGAACGCCCATCCAATGTGCCTTCATTGTTCGCCGATCATCCGGCAATTTCGGGCGGCAGTGACTCGCGCAATTCCCCGACACCATCCAGGATTGCTGCGACGATGTCCGAGCCATTCACTCCATCCAGACGCGCTCGATAGTCGAGCACGATTCGATGCCCCATCGCCGCGCCTGCGACGGCACGCACATCGTCGAAGCCAACATTGGGCTTTCCGGACAACAGCGCATGCCCACGAGCGCTCTCTGCAATCGCGATCGCTGCACGCGGGGACGCGCCGTAACGCACATAGTCCTTAACGACTTTGGGCGCCAGATCCGAGGTCGTGTGCGAGCCGTCGACGATGCGCGCGATATAGGCCGCAACCGCCTGGGGCAGGAAGATTGCGTCGACGGTGGCGAACAGCTCGTTCAACTGTTCTTCGCTGACGACAGCTTCGAGTTCGGGCGGTCTGCCGCCGCGCCGTTCAGTGATGATTTGCTCGAGCGTGTCGCGTTTTACGCCATAGACATTGAGCTTGAACAGGAATCGATCGAGCTGGGCTTCGGGCAAGGGATAGGTGCCCTCGAGCTCGATCGGGTTCTGGGTCGCGAGCACATAGAAGGGTGCCGGCAGCATGCGAGTCTCGCCAACCACAGTCACCGAGCGCTCCTGCATCGCTTCTAACAGGGCTGATTGAGTTTTTGGGGACGCGCGATTGATCTCGTCCGCGAGCAGCACATTCGTGAACACGGGTCCAGGGTGGAAGACGAGCGAGCGCCCGCCGCCCTCAGTCTCTTCCAAAATATGCCCGCCTGTCACATCGCCCGGCAGCAAGTCGGGCGTGAACTGCAAGCGGCTATGACTGATGTCCAGGAGTCTCGAGAGCCCTTTGACCAGCTCGGTCTTGCCCAGTCCGGGCAGGCCTTCGAGCAGCACATGGCCACGAGCGAGACAAGCGACGAGCATCATGCGTGTCAACTCTTGTTGACCCAGCAGAACTTGGTCGAGCCCATCGAGAATCGTTTGCGCGCGAGCACGTGCACTCTCGACGGCTTCGGGCGACAGCAAGGCGGAATCGGTCATAGTCGTCTCGGTCCCAGTGGCGAGCTCACTCATTGTCGGCGCCTCCTTTGGAGGCGCTGCTTCCAGGTGCAAAGAAGGTACCGACTGCGCGCCTGTGGCGAGGCGAGAGTCGGCGTTTCCACGCTGCCTTTCCAGTCGATCCGCTGATCTCACCAACACCGACCGATTCACCTGCTGCTTCAACGGTAGGTACAGCAGCACCGAGACCAAGCAGTTGCGAGCTGTCGAGGTCCTCGAGCTGTGCCGGAGTCAACCGCTTCACATCGAAGTCTTCGCTGCGCCCTTGGCTTTCCGCTCCCCAGCTCATCTCGGCATCAGCTCGGCCACGATTAACGCCACCGGCGCCAGGCATACCGGTAACTGCATGGGCGCCAACTGCGCCCGAGCCACCTTTTCAGGTCCCACCCGGCTTCTCGCAGTTCTCGTCACACTCGTGCAGTTCGAACTTCGCCAGGTCACCCGGCGTACCTCCTTCGCCTAGGTGAGCGAGACTGCTGAGCTTGACGCCTTCGAACAAGCCGGCCTTAGCGAGCTTGTCCATGTTCTTTTGCAACAGCTCCTGCATCGCAGCAGAAAGTTCCTGCAATGCCGCGGGATCGAGCTTCAGCGCATCGGTCAGCTCGAAGTTTTCGGGTAAGAGATCGCCGCCAAGCTCGTTCGCGAGTTCTTTCGAGAGCTCCAACTCAGACAGCTCGCTCGCGGCTTGATCAATGGCCGCCTGCGCCGCCTCGGGATCAATCTCGGATGCTTCGGCAGCGGCGTCCAAGGCTTCGAATGCCTCGATTGCGCGCTCCTTCGCCTCTTCGCTGTCGCGTTCGAGTTCCTTGCCGAGTTGGTCGAGCGCTTCGAAGGTCGCCTCGGGATTGGTCGAATCCTGGGCCTCTTTTTCCAAGGCCTCCATGCGATCGTCGAGCTCCTGCGCGCGCTCTTCCTCCATCCCGACCGTCTCTTCCAAAGCTTCGAGTTTCTCTCGCAGCTCTTCGATCGTCGGTTGGTACACGGCCGGCGGGACGACCGAGTTCAAGCCGCCCGAGACATCGACCAGCAAAGCCAAGGCGGCAAAGCCCAAGCTCGCGAAGGAGCGCGTGGCCGCCGGGCGCAGATGCATACGCGGCAGCTCTTCCATTTGAGCGATCACGGACTCGCTTCGTGCTTGCCAGCGCTCGTCGTGGGCTTCGAGCTCGGTGACTACCAGCCCCGTGGCGCCGGTACGAAGATCGAGCCAAGCAGCCACAGACTCAGGAGAGAGGAAGCGTTGACGAGCGACCCAATAGGCGCTGAAGGGTGCGATGGCAGCAACCGCCAAAGCCCAGGCTGCTTCGGCCGGCGATAAGCCAGCGCCCAAGCGCAGGATCAGCGCGATGGATCCCCCGACGCACAACGCCAGCGCGAGATGCTTCGAAAATACGCCAAGGAAGGTCGCGAGGCGCTCGCGCCGCTGGAGCAAGCGCAGGTTGTTTTCGAGAGCTTTGGGCACGATGGGAGCTTACGCGGGAAGGCGTTCAGTCTTTCCTCCTGGAAGGATTCGGGCCCATGATACGGATTCGAGCGCGCCTGTTGGCCTCGAGAGGCACATCTGCAGGGCCCTTGCGGCCAAACACCGCTCGCACTCGTTTCCACAGGGACGCTGGCCCTCGCGAGGCCCGGGTCGAAGCGGCGAACAGCCCTTCGAACGGATCCGAACTGGCCAGCACGCCGCCGAGGGGCGCCCGCTCATGGCCCTCTAGCCCCTAGAAACTCGATTCGAGCCGCTTGGCGACTTGGAGCAGTGCGTCGCGCTCTGGCGAATCACCCGCTGCATCGATCAGGCCATCGAGAGCGTTCAGGTGCGCTTCGCCCAGTGCATCATTGGCATCGATGCTGATGTGCGGCTCGACCCCGGTGCCTTCCCAGTTCGTGCCGGAGATCGGATTGACCGCCCGCGCGAAAGGCAATCCGACGGAGACGTGCGGATGAACGATAACGGATTCGACAGGGTGCGCACCACCGCCCGTCGTCTCGCCGATCAGAGTCGCGCGCTCCAGATTCAAAAGGTTGTACGAGTACTCCTCGGCGGCCGAGAAGGTGAAGCGACTCGTCAAAATGAAGACCGGCTTGTCAGGGCCGAAGCGCAGGCCGGGGACGATGGGTAAGGTCCACCACTGGTGACTCGTTCCGCGCCGAGGTTCCTCGAGGCTGTTCAAGTGCACCGGTTCTTCGCCAAATAGATAGGTCGTCAAAAAGGCGACCATGGCCGGCGCGCCACCGCCGTTTTGTCGCAGGTCGACAATCAATGCGTCCGAGCTGGCCAGGAAGCTCATCGCCCCTGCCGCGACCTGTGAGGATTCTTTGTTCACCGGCGCAAAGGCTCGCAAGTCGAGGTAGCCGATGTTGCCGTCAAGGATCTCGACTTTGCGGAAGCCCCAGTTCTGGCGTCGCAGGCGCTGGGCCCACTGGTCGAGCGGAGGCGCATTCGGATCATCCGTCTCGGGTGCCGCCTCTTCGTGCTGCATGGGCATCGGCGTGTCCGAGTAGTGAATCGTCAGGTGCTTGTCCTGACAGATGTCACGCAGGTCGGATTGCAGCAAGTCTGTCAAGCGGCGTCCGTCAGTCTGCTGGTCGTAGCGGCCGGATTTAGCCTTCTCGCGCACGGCCGCCTCCATCTTCTTGGCGACTTTTGGGAAGACGTAGTTGTCGTTCAAGGCCTTCAACACCGCATCAATGATCTCACTGCGGCTGGTTTCGTTCAGCGCCGAAGTCGCTTGAGTGCTCTGCGCGAAACTCAGGGAAGAGAACAGGAGCGCACAGCCGAGGGCGAGGCTGCGCATGGATGCGATTCGTAGGTGATTCATGATCTCGTGTCGTGGTGCGTCCGGCCGAAGCCTCATCTGAGGCACGAGCTTGCGCGCTGGGATCGGCAGCCTTTCGCGGAATCAGCAAAGAATCGTCAGCGCGCGAGCCACCTTCCCGAAAGAAGGAGGGAATGGCTCGCGCACCTTTGGTTTCAGTCGGCTGCGCTGGGCAGAGTGTCGCCTTGCAAGCCATCCAGCATGCGCAAGATCAAGCGCGTCACGCGGTGCAGCTTATCGTAGTCGATCTTGTCCGGCGTATCCGTGGGCTTGTGGTAGTCCTCGTGCACGTCTGTGAACAGGAAGCAGACCGGGATGTCGAGGTTGCGATAGAAGTTGCGATGGTCGGAACGACTCCAGTACTCATCCGCGGAACCCAAGTCCGTGAAGCCTTCGGTCGGCGCGTGAGCTTCGGCCAACTGAGTCAAGAAGTCATAGGCTTCGTGATCCTTTGTAGGCGTGATCAACAATTGGTCCGGCGCGTTGCGGCCGATCATGTCCAAGTTCAGGTTCAGGATCGGGCGCTTGCCTTCGGGAAGCCACGGGTCCTTGGTCCAGGCTGCGGATCCGAGCAGGCCCTTTTCCTCTGCCGACACCCAGATCAACATGACCGAGCGTCGCATCGGCCCGTACTCGACCAAGGCTTCCGCCAACGCGAGCATGCCGACCGTTCCCGAACCGTTATCGTCGGCACCGTTAAAAACATCTCCGGTCTCTTTGACGATGCCCACGTGATCGTAGTGCGCGGAAACGATGATCACTTCTTCGGACAGCTCGGGATCCGATCCCGGCCAGAAGCCGCACACATTCTCGAGCTTGGCTTCGGCTTCGCCATCGGCGTAGCGCTCTTCGTTGAGTTGGATTCCGATCTCGGCGCCGAGCGCAGGCATTTGCTCCAGGCCGGCGAGTTCGAGCATCGCGCGCTGACCGGCATGCGACATGTACACGTACGGGTAGGCTGCGCTACTGCTGCTCCCGCGACTCAGACGCGGCGTGCTTAGGTCTTTCGCGTAACCACCACAGCGCTCGCCCATCTCGTCTTCTCCCGCGAGTGGACTCGTGACCAAGACGCCACAAGCGCCGGCTTCCTTGAGAAGCCGCGTGCGCTTGCCCCAACTCATGCTGCCGGAGTGCGAGAGGGCCCACTTGCCCTTCATGTCGTAGCCGGCGAGGCTCTCTTCATCGAACTCACCCACGAAGACGACGCCGCCCGTGACCGACAAGTCCGCCAGTGTCATCGGGTGGAAGGCATAAGCATCACCGAGGGGAAGCGTACGAATCTCTCCATTCACTGACGCCGTCAACTTTGTGCGCTCGACATCCAAGACGCGCAAGGCTTGCCCGTACTCGTGCAAATAACCCGATTCCGCACCCGGCAGCCAGCCCAGGCGTTGCAAGCGATGGCGAATGAAGCGTGCCGCGATGCGCTGCTCTTTCGAAGGGGAATCGCGACCGGCCATCTCGTCACAAGCGATAAAATGCAAGTCGGCGGAGATGCGGGTCGGATTGATGGAGTCGAGAGCGCGGATCAATGCGGCTGACTCAACCTGAACTTCGGCGCGCTCGTCTTCGAGGACGAGCACTGTGGGCTGCGCGTGCAACTGAGCTGTGACACACGCGAACAGCAGGGCCGGAGTAACGGTGCGTAGACGTTGGAACATGATTCTATGAGGAGAGCTGGTGAATCACGCCTCGTCGCGAGGCGCTTAATCGATCATCGAAGGCGTGAAGGACACCCGAGTCTGTGCACGTGCTGGTGCGTCACTGGAACTACATTGTCCGGCTGCTCACGGCCTGCCGCTTAGGGACCGACGCTCCGCAATGGCCGTGCGGGCCCTGAGTCGCGCCCTCATCGGGGCCATTGGCAGTACGGCTGATGAGGACGCACATCCTAAGCCGGGAATGCTTGCCGTAGATCTCCGACTACGCAATCCAAACGCAGATCACCTAGGGTGAACCATTAGGGGCCAAGAACGAATCCCACGCTCCCCGCTCAGATCGCTGCTGGAGAGACTTCGAGCCGGACCTTCTTAGGATCAGCGCGTGTAAGTCAGCGTGACTCACACGCGAATGTCAGCCCCCAAAAGAGCAACAACCCAAGGCATCGGGCAGACCGCTGCCACCTGAACCAATTGGGCTACCCGGCGGCACCTCCTGCGGACTGTCTTGCGCCTGAGCTTCGACAAGTGAGCGCGACAAAAATCTGTTGATGCGCCCGATCAGTTCTTCGTAGTGAGCGGTATCGACAGCCGCACGCAGTGCCAGTTCCTTGCGTGCCAAGAGCCGCAAGCGACCTTCGACGCGCTCGCGCACCCAAGGCGCTGCGCGTCGGTCGTTTGCCAGACGAAGCATGCCGTCGATCACGACGCGTTGGATGGCATGAACGAGTTCTTCCTCGCGCTCATTCAGCGCAGGCTGGTCCGGGAGGCAGGCGCGGAGCAAGCCTTCAAGCACGGCTTCCAAGCCAGGCATATCGTCCGCGCGCCTGTGTTGATCGACAAGGCGCGCGCAACGCTCGCGCTGCAAGAGACCATCCACAACCAAGCCGGCTGCTGTCGATGCGGCTGACAGCGGATCGAAGAGCGGAGCGGTTGCGCCTTGGAAACGTTCACGGCTGCCGGAATCACCTGGATGATGCGGTACCAACAGCTGCAACACGCGCTCCGAAACATCGAGGGCGGACGGTGACAATGCGTTCAAGACTGAACTGAGCGCCCGTCGCTGGTCCAAAGACGACACGGGCTTCATGACCGGAGTGGAATCGCCGACCATTCCGTGGTGGTAAACGACACCACCGACCGACTTGATGGCGGCCTCTAGCTGATAGCGATGATGGAAGTAGACGGGGGCGAAGACCTCTTCGATCCAGCCGCGCGGCTGACCGGCCGCCAAATTTTGTTCGCCGAAACGCAGCATCGCCAGCCGGCGAATAGCCATGATTTCGTCGAGAGCACTGATCGGATCCTCGCCGTTGTCCCACAAGTTAGCCAGCGGCATGGCTGCGCCTGCAGAACGTGCGTCGGAATCGGAGTGATAGATCAAGCCTCGCTCCGAAGCTTCACGCGCTAAGGCTTCGACGGCTGCTTTCGGATCTGCCTGCGTGGACCAATCACCGTACAAATAGCGGATCGCGAACTTATCCCATTCGCCGATGCCAATGCCGTACGCCGACGAAACATCGAATTCGCCGCCGGGCACAAACTTCACGAGGGGCGCGGGGTAATCCATGACGGACGCGCGCCCCGCATAGGTGCTACCGCTGAAGTTATGACTTAGGCCTAATGTATGACCGACTTCGTGAGCAGCGAGCTGACGGATACGCGCGAGTGCCAGCTCGACCGGGTCATTGGGTGCCCCGCTGCCCGTTGCCGAAGTTCCGAGCAGGCCTTCGAACAGCAAACGATCCTGGCGAACTCGAAGCGAACCAAGCGAGACATGTCCCTTAATGAACTCGCCCGTGCGTGGATCCACGACACCGCCGCCATACGACCAGCCGCGCGTCGAACGGTGAACCCACTGGATCACGTTGTAGCGAACATCCAGTGGATGGGCCCCTTCCGGCAACAGTTCGACTTGAAACGCATCCTGAAAGCCGGCCGCTTCGAAGGCTTCAGCCCACCAAGACGCGCCCTCGATTAGCGCACTACGCACAGGCTCCGGAGCCCCGCGATCGACGTAATACACGATCGGCTCGACCGCGGGCGAGCTCGCTGCACTCGGATCCTGACGCTGCAAGCGGTGGCGCGAAGCCAGGCGAACTTGCATGGGCTCGTCGATGCGCGAACCATAGTCCAAGTAAGACTTACCGAAGTGCCCCATTCGATGATCGTACGGGCGCAGCTCGTAACCATTGTCGGGCAGGCGCACAAAGGAGTGATGCTGCACCAGGCTGATCGTGTCGGAGGTCGGCGCGTGCCCGCGCGCGTACTTGCCCGGGCGGTCACCGGCGAAGGTCAACAAGGCCTCGAGCTCGAGGTTGTCGGGAAAGGCCAGAGTCGCTGCCACATCGAGCGAGCTACGCTTGGCGTCCAGGCGCCAGTTGCCTTCACCTGAACCGGCAAGCTTGCGCGCGCTGCCGTGTGCGTCTCGAACGAGAAAGGGCGTCAAGTCGATCAACGCACTGCCATCACTGTCTTGCGCTTCGATGTCCCCGGCCCATAAGACCGAGGTCGCGAAGGAGTCACGTGCAGCATTTACCTCGTCCATATTCGCGCTAGCCGCGCGGTAGTCGAGGTTGGGTTGCTCCATCAAAACGCGATCGCCGAAACGCCGAAAGGTGATGACGCGCGCGTCACCCAGCTGGCCACGATCCAAACCAACATCATTAGAACCGAGTCCCGTCGTCAGCCCTTCCACATAAAGGCAAGCCGACATCACGCGTCCATGCTGCGCGGGACCGGCAGGCGGCAAGTGCAGATAGACCTTACCTTCACGCTTGTTCGCGTAGAGATCGTAGAAGCCTGGCAACAGCTGCAAACCCTTTGTCTTGTCGGCGATCGAGGGCAGCGCTTTTGCACCCTGTCCGCCGCCTTCACCGGCGTCTTCCGAATCGGAAATCGTCGTCATGCAAGCGGATACGAGGAGAGTGAGGGCCAGGGCACATTGAGTCGAGTACTTCATGTTTAGGCCGCAGAGTACGCCAACTCCCCCATCTACGGGAAGGCGCGGGGCCATGAAGCTGGCCGGGGGCCGAAGCAGCGTCGCCGGCGGCAAGGATCTCTCATGGATTGCCCCCCCTCGGTCGATCCATGGGCCAGCACCTCTCGCGAAGTGTCCTCGATCATGAACGCAACGACCCGACTCCCCTCCCCAACCGTACTCGAACGAAACTACACGGCTCTGTCAGAGACGGATCCCGCCATCTCGACTCGACTGTCTTGGCCGTTCGGTGACAAGCACCTTATTCGTGACGAAGAAGGGGTCGTGACCGGCTACATGGCGGCCTTGAGCGAGCGACCGCTCGCAGTGGAGTGGGAAGGCTTGGAAGAAGCTGTCCGTGCCCTACCCGATGAGGGCCCCGCTCTGATTTTTGGTCTCGGCTTAGGCGAGATTTTGGAGTGCACGCTTCGCTTGCGACCCGAGCTATCCATTGTGGCTTGGGATCGTGACCCCGCGTTGATGATCGAGACGTTGTGCCGCGTGGATGGGGCCGAAGCGATCCGTGAAGGCCGACTGCGATTCGCACTGGGGGTCGACTTGCTCGACGAGCTCGAGCACGCTAGCGTGCTGCGGCACCCGCTCTTGTCGCACATCTATTGGCATGAGTTCGCCTGGCTCGGTCAAGAGATCGGTCTGAAGCGCGCATGTGTAGGCACGGGTCGCTTGTTTGTCGACGACTTGGCGGTCGCGTTGCGAAGCGAAGAATTCACCGTGTTACCGATCGATTTCGAGGGCTTAGCGGTTGAAGAAGCCGACTATGCGATCGAACGCTTCGACCCCGAGTTGATCGCCGTCATCAACTACACGCACGGGCTCGCGGAATTCTGCGAAGAGCGTGGGCGCGCGTTGCGGGTATGGGAGATTGACCCTACCACCGATCAACTGCAGACCCTTACGACGAGTAGCAAGCACATTCGCATCCACACCTGGCGTAAAGCCAATGTCGAAGAATACCGCAAGGCTGGTTTTGACAATGTCGAGTACCTGCCTCTCGCG
This sequence comes from Planctomycetota bacterium, assembly GCA_047611405.1. Taxonomy (GTDB): domain Bacteria; phylum Planctomycetota; class UBA1135; order UBA1135; genus JBLFWN01. The sequence goes on from JBLFWN010000039.1 coordinate 49,977, forward strand.
AGTGACACGGACAAACGTCGACCGCTAGAACTGAGCGCTGAAGAGTTGAAAGAGTACTCAGCCGCAGTCTCCTTTGTCGGTTCGAGCCTACTAGCCGAGGGCCAACAACTGCGTGCCGATTTCGAGCAACTGCACTCGATGTGGCACGCCAAAGGTGCACGCGGCCGGCGGACACTGGATCGCATTCTCGCCGCGCAAGAACAGTCCCCCGATCGCTACGTGCTACCCGAGTTGGCTCAGGAAGCCTTCGGGTCGTTCCTGCAGGCCGTACGCAACACTTCGCAAAAGATCGATCCTGTGGCGTTGATCGCTGAAAGCGCATCATCGGTTCGTCGGCAGCAAGCGATCGCGCGCCTCGCACCCTACGGACTCGATGTCTGGGGAGATGATGGCTGGGTCGGCAAGGTTCCTGCTGGTGGCCAGTATCGCGGCCAAGCCGGTCACCACCGCCAACTCAATCGCATCTACAATGCGAGTACGATCAACGTCGACATCGGTCGTCTCTACCAGCTGGACATCGTCACGATGCGCGTGTTTGACATCCTCGCTTGTGGTGGCTTTCTGATTGCTGAACGCAACGAAGGCTTGGCTGAACTATTCGAATTGGGCGTCGAGCTTGAGTCCTACGCGACTTTGGACGAGCTCGAGGAGAAGGTGGGCTATTACTTGAGGCATCCCGACGCGGCGCGAGCTATTGCGGATTGTGGGATGCGAGCTGTCCGTGAGAAACACACCATTCAGCAGCGCGTGCGCGAGATACTGAGCTAGCAGCCCGTTGCCACCCCGCCAAGGCTAGCGCAGGGCCGCGCTGGCTTACCCTGGTACTAGTCGACAAGTTTGTACAAACGATAGAAGTCCGAGGACTGCCCATTAGACTGTCTGATCGAGCCCGGGCTGCGCCAGACCAGTTCGAAGCCTGGGACGCCCGACAGAACATCCTCGTCACGACTCAGCATGACCTCAGCCGAGCTACCTGTGCGCCAAGGATCGCGCGGTCCCAAGCCGGCCAATGCGCGCGAGGCGTGGAGCACTCCCAAGGTGAAGCGGTCGACGAGTAGCCACCGGCATTGGAATTCCTCGGTGCACCACTCGTGCAACGCGTCGGGATCTTCGTGATAGAACAAACGCCAGAACGCTTGTACGCGCTCGCGCGCCTCGCGCGTCTCCCACTTGGCTTGCAGAATCGCGGGACGACCCGTGTGGGCCAAGATCGCGCTCGAGTTCATGAAATCCGCCAAGACCGCATCGCCTTCAGGTACGTGCTGGGGGATTGCAAGCGTCAGCGCGCTCAACTCTTGCTGGCGCACCAAGGGCCGATACCAATGATTCTGGAACGACTGTGTCCAGACCGTGAAGAGGATTGCTTGAACGAAGAGCACCAGCGCGGCCAGGGATCCAGAGCCCTTTCTTGTATCCTTAGAAGCGTCGCCTGATCGAGCGAACGCCCAGACACATACTCCACAAGCCACCAGAGCAGGCAGTGCCAATAGGCGTGCGACTTGCCATCCAGCGAGCAGCGCCACACCAAGAGCGATCGTGAGTGCGAGAGAGTCTCGCGCCTTAGCCCTGCGCCGCCATCCAAGCGCAAGCGCGATCAATGCCACCGGCAACACCACACCTAAGCCCGTTGCCAACTGGCCAAGGCCGGCATTGGCGAAGGGCCCCTGCCACAGCATGCGCGACTCGAACGACAGGGTGGCCGGCATGCTGCCCAGATGCGCGAGTTTCGCAAACATCAAGTCACTGACGTGGCTAAGGTCGTCACTGCCGAACCACAGGCGCAACCCCGCTCCTGCGGCAATCACCATTGCAAAGGAGAGGCACTCGAACAGCTTGCCCTTGGCCTTCGACTCGTTCGAGAGGATCAGAGCTGCCGCAATGATTGTCGTCACCGATAGCCACGACGAGCGCGCCGCGAGTGCGGGCACGAGCAGGCTGGCAACAAGCAGAGGCATGGCCACGGCCAAGGCGTCTCGGCGGCTGAAAGATTCTCGGCGACACAAACAGACGAGCGCCAAGACAGCGAACTCCGCACTCAACACAATTCCGCTCGCGAGCCAGGTCGACCATGCCGCCGCGCCTGCGAATCCTGCAGCCAACGCCCAGCGCCAGCTGCCGCCGCGGCAGAGCATGGCGGTGCAGCCCAAGTGCAGGGCGTAGAGCGGCAGACTGAGGTCTTCTCGTATGCACAAGAACCCGATCGTTCGATAGGCCGCAGGGGATAGTGCGAAGAGCAGCGCCGCGGCAAGTCCATAGCGAAGGCTGCGCGTCAGAGCGAAGCCAAGCAGGAAGATGCCGACCACGACAAAGCTCGCCGTGATGGCTGAAGTCCAATAACAGACCGCCTGCAAAGGCGCGTCTGGGGCGAGGTAGCGGTGGGCCCACGCGACCAGAAATTCTTGGCCGATGGTGTAGGTCGCGGGCACATCGGTCAGCTCGGGATGCGCAATGCGCTCGTCCGCCGCGAAGTCAGCGGGCATATGACCGCCGGCTTGATCGACGCGTTGCGTCAGGTAGTACAGCAGCCCCGGATCGCTCTTGAATAACGCGGTCGGTTGCTCGAGATCGAAGCCGGCGTCGCGCGTCGCAACAGACGTACGCACCCACGTCCCGAACGCGACGAGCAAGGCCAGGCCTAGCAGCGCTAGGGCCGAATCGGATCGGCGAGGAGTGCGAGCTTCGCTCTGCATCGAGCGCAAACTACTGCGCCGGGACGTGAGGCGGAAGGGCCTGGATCAATGAAGCACTGGCAGCCAGCCTCGGTTGCCCCAGCGCCAGCTTTTCGCGAGGCTGCGAACAGGACTCCCGTCACTCGCCTGTTCGCTGGCAGCCGTGCTGCAAAAACCTGACAGAGCCGCTCAGGAAAGAAGGGTGAGTGATCCCCAAGCAGCGCGCCCTAAGAAGGCCAGCTCATGGATGGGGTTCTCCGGATTGATTGGCTAGACGCCAAGCTTTCGCGAATAGTTCGATGCTGTTCGTGGGTTCTGGCAAAGTAGCTAGACGATTCGGAGGACCCGAGACATGGATCGGAGTTTTTCAATGGGCTGCAAGCTCCGTATCCTCCCTTCATGATCGATCCGGCCCCCGCCCCCAAACGTAAGCGGCTGAAGCTGAAGATCACGCTGATGTTGCTCGTAACCTTCGGCTTGTTCGAAGCGGGGCTACGGGTCGTGTTGTTCCGATCGGAGGTAGGCGAGAGCTTCGACAGCCTGCGTCAGGCTCACCTCTACGCGCGGCGCACGAGTCGCGAGTACTTCACGCTGAAGCATGTACTGACCGATCCGGAGAAGCGCAGGCCAACCCGCTATGACCCGAACTTGGGTTGGACCCACCAGCGCTTCGACAGCAAGACCTACGATCACCCGAATCGCGACCGCCTTGGTCAGAGGCGCCCGGTCCTGTTCTATGGCGACTCCTTCGCGGCCTGTGTTACGGAGCCCAAGGACTGTTGGCAAGGACTCGTCGCCGAGTCCGAGCTCTCCGCTGAATTCTGCCTGATGAACTATGGCGTCGGCGGCTATGGCTTTGATCAAACCTGCTTGCTTGTGCACGACACGCTTGAGTTGTGGCAAGGCAATGACCCAGTCGTCGTCGTTAGCCTCTTGGTGGATGCGGACTTAGATCGAGCCGCCTTGCCTTTCTTCTCGTGGCCCAAACCCGACTGGACCATCGCTGCCGATGGGCATGCGCAGTACGAGGCTCCGATCATCAAGGGCAATGACGAATGGATCGCTGCGAATGGCATCGGTGTCACGAGCTTCGCGTGGAACTGGTTTGTGAACGGCAGTGGGCTGCTGCCCGGTTCTTGGGTCGATGCCTTGTCTGGAGAGAACGCCCATCGCACACGTGTCGAGTCGTTGACGAGATCGCTGCTCGACGATTTACAGACCGAGTTGGATGGCCGCGGTCTAGAGTGGTTCGTGCTGGTGTTTCACGGGCTAAAACACTTCCGAGCGGACGACCGAGTTGCTGTCGCTGCGGATTGGCGTGAGCCCTTCCTCTTGTCCGAACTAGACAAGCGTGGAATCCGCTATGTCGGGTCGAAGGCCGACCTGAAGCAATCCTTGGCGAACGACAATCAAAACTTGTGGTCTCACTTCGTCGAGAACGGACCGAGCCGCCGGCACTACACGCCAAGCGGAAACCGTGCGGTCTTCGAGACGCTAAGCAGAGGACTAATGGGAGGAGCCGATGGGCCGCATCCTGCACGGTGACAACCTAGGGCACTTGCGCGAACTCAAGGACGCGTGCTGCCGCTTGGTCTACATCGATCCGCCCTTCAACACAGGCACTCGTCAAGTTGGTCGAAAACTGAAGACTGTGCGCGATGATGACGGAGACCGTACTGGCTATGGCGGCAATCGCTATCGCACCGAAGAGATCCTGCGCACGGCCTTCAACGATGCCTTCGACGACTATTTGGGCTTCTTGGCACCACGCATCGAAGAGGCACGCCGCATCCTGACCGCGGATGGCAGCTTCTTCCTGCACGTCGACTATCGCGAAGTGCACTACTGCAAGGTGCTGTGCGACTCGATCTTCGGCCGCAAGTCATTCCAGAATGAGATCATCTGGGCCTACGACTATGGCGGTCGCACGAAGAAACGCTGGCCGGCCAAGCACGACACCATGCTTTGGTACTCGGTCGACCCGAAGAACTACGTCTTCAACTACGACGAGATGGACCGCATCCCGTACATGGCGCCAGGTCTGGTCGGCCCCGAGAAGGCTGCGCGCGGCAAGACGCCGACCGATGTCTGGTGGCACACGATTGTCGCGCCGCAAGCAAAGGAACGCACCGGGTACGCGACACAGAAGCCGCTCGGCGTACTGGAACGCGTCGTCAAAGTGCACTCCGAGCCGGGCGACCGAGTCGTGGACTTCTTTGCGGGCAGTGGGACGACCGGTGAAGCTGCTGCACGGAATGGGCGCGACTTCTTGCTGATCGAT
>JBLFWN010000040.1:0-54440 GCA_047611405.1 Planctomycetota bacterium
TTCTTCGTCGGTCACATCGAAGGCGAGCGGCACGATAGCAGGCGCGCTTCCATCGCCGGCATCCGAACGCGCAGCCGTCAATTCCACGACGAGCTCGTCGAGAGCTTCGCGGTCGCGGCCACACGGAATCAACGGCCGCCCCGCGCGAATGGCGCGCAGGCAAATCGCGCGACCAATGCCACCAGTCGCGCCGGTCACCAAAGTGATCGGACGCCTGGCGGAAACAGCATCAGGATTCGGGTTGGCTTGTGTCAATGTGCTAATGAGTAGCTCGCACGTCCGCGGCGATCTCCAACGAATCGCCTATCTCCGGGCGAGATCTCCAGGAAGAGTAACCATCCCGCGCCCGATCAGCCATGCACACGCGGACTTTGGGACGCGAGGGCTCCTGGCCTGTGGTAGATTCCCGCCATGACGAAGCCCTGCCGTTACATCACGACCCCGATCTACTACGTCAACGATCGGCCCCACATCGGACATGTGTACACGAGTACGCTTTGTGATGTCTGGGCCAGATTCATGCGTTTCTCGGGCGATGATGTCTTCTTTCTGACCGGCACGGACGAGCACGGCGTCAAAGTCGAGAACTCGGCCAAGGCACGCGGAATCAGTCCGCACGCGCTAGCAGACGAAAACGCGGCTGAATTCCAACGCATCATGAGGATGTTCGAGGTGACGAATGACGACTTCATTCGAACCACGAGCGACAGCCACATGCGCCAGGTCAAGTCCTTCGTCGAGATGCTTCAGGCGGCGGACGCGGTCTACCCGGGCGAGTTCGAGGGCTGGTACGACGAAGGTGAAGAGGAATACATCACCGAGACGAAGGCGCGCGACAACGAGTTCAAGAGTGCAGTAACCGGAAGAGCGCTCGTGCGTGCCACCGAGAAGAACTACTACTTCCGGCTCAGTGCCTTCCAGGAGCCGCTGGAGAAGTTATTCGAAGAGCAGCCCAACTTCGTGCGCCCCGCCGCTCGCCGCAACGAGGTACTGGGTCGGTTGCGCGAAGGCTTGAACGATGTCCCGATCAGTCGTTCAAACTTCACGTGGGGCATCGGCATGCCCGGCGATCCGGAGCACGTCATTTACGTCTGGATCGACGCGTTACTAAACTACGCGACGGGCTTGGGAATGGCCGAGCCTGACTCGGAGGTATGCAAAGAGCGCATCAAGTACTGGCCCGCCGACTACCATGTGATCGGAAAAGAGATCCTGTGGTTCCACGCGGTGATCTGGCCGGCCATCCTGATGGCATTGAAGCTACCGTTGCCGAAGTGTGTGTACGCGCACAGCTTCTGGATTGCCGAAGGTACGAAGATGAGCAAGTCGCTCGGCAACTTCATCGACCTCGAACGCATTCAGGGTTACATCGACACCTATGGCGCGGACATGTGGCGTTACTACCTAACGACGCAAGGACCACTCGGCGCGACCGATGCGGACTTCGTTGCGGGGCACTTCCACGAAGTCTATGAATCAGACCTCGTCAACACGGTAGGGAACTGCGCGAGCCGTGTGACCGCGATGGTCGGCAAATACTTCGACGGCGTCGTGCCGACGGAGGCACCCGCTGGAGAGCGCCTGCTTTGCGGCGACCACGATTGGCCAACGATCACGGCTGCCTCGACTGAGACTGCCGTCAATGCAATGGACAACTTCGACCTGGTCGCGGCCACGGCATCCGGCATGAATTTGATCCGCAAGGTGGACGGCTTCATCCAGACCACCGCTCCTTTCAAGCTGGCCAAGGACGATGGGCGCCGCGACGAGTTGGGCGCGATCCTCTATCAGTGCCTCGAAGCTATTCGGATCGCTTCGCTGCTGCTGTGGCCCACACTGAATCACAAGATGGAGCAGCTCTGGGACGTGTTCGGCCTCGAAATGAACCCGCGCGACGGCAAGCTTGCCGAGCTCGCGCAGTGGGGCGGGCTGCCGGTCGGCGGCAGCGTCGTCAAGGTCGCGCTCTTCCCGCGCATTGACGCGCCGCAGGCGTGAGCGAGTCCTGCTGTGAGTCGCTCCAAGAGCCGCGTTCGCCACTCGCTACCCGAGCCGCACTGGCCTGACGGCCCGGACGCTCGCGCGAGTCAGCTGTTCAGTCCGATCGCGATCGGACCGATCGAAAGTCGCACTCGCTGCTGGGTGCCGGCCATGGTGCCGTGGCGCTCCAACGAAGATGGAGAGGTGACGCCTGCCGTACTCGATTGGTATGGCCGCTTTGCGGATGGCCGGCCAGGGGTGCTTGTCGTCGAAGCGACCGGCATTCGCGATGTCCCCAGCGGTCCACTGCTGCGAATCGGACACGACCGTTACCTGCCGGGGCTCGCTGAGCTCGTTCGTGTCGTGCGCGAACGATCGGGTGGCCAGACGCGCCTGATGATCCAGATCATCGACTTCCTTCGCATTCGTCGTCGACCCGAGAAGGAAGCCTTCCTACGACGCTTCTTGACTGTCGACGAGCAACTGCGCGAATCGCTTGCGAAGGGGCCAACGACAACGGAGCTCGCGACCCTAGCCGAGGCCGACTTGCGTGAGGCCTTGATCGCTCTCCCACACGAGGAGTTGCTGCTTGCGCTTAACGAGCAGCAGCGAGAGGCGCTCGAATACGGAGCTCGCGAACGCGCGTGGGATTTGAACGTGCCCCACATCGCAAGCCTGCCCCAAGAGCTGCCAGAGCTGTTCGCAAATGCCGCCCAGCGTGCGCGCCGCGCCGGCTTCGATGGCGTCGAGCTGCACTATGCACACGCCTACACCATGGCCTCCTTCCTCTCGCGCAGGAACACACGCGACGATGGCTATGGAAGCGACCAAACGGGTCGCCTGCGCTTGCCCCTCGAAGTCTTTCACGCGGTGCGCGAGCGCGTTGGATCGGACTTCTGTGTCGGTTGTCGCTTCCTCGGTGATGAAGTGATCGATGCCGGATCGCGCATTGACGATGCGGTCGCCTACGCCCGTGCGTTTGCCGCGGCCGGGATGGACTTCTTGTCCGTCTCCAAGGGCGGCAAGTTCGAAGACGCGGCGCAACCGCGCGTAGGGCAAGCCGCCTATCCCTACACCGGCCCGAGTGGGCACGAGTGCATGCCGACGATCTACGCTTCGGCGCCGGGCCCCTTTGGTCGTAACTTGGGCCTGTCTCACCGCATTCGCGCCGCAGTTCGCGCGGATGGATTCACGACACCCATCGTAGGTGCGGGCGGAATCGGAGAGTTCACGCAAGCCGAGCAGGCTCTGCTGGAAGGCGACTGCGACTTGGTCGGTGCCGCGCGTCAATCGCTTGCCGATCCCGATTGGTGGCTGAAAGTGGAACGAGGCGAGGGCGCGCACGTTCGTCGCTGCGAGTACACCAACTACTGCGAAGCGCTCGACCAACGCCACTTGGAAGTCACCTGTCGGCTCTGGGATCGAAACTTCGATGCTCCGGATCCTGGGCGTGCGACCGGTGACGATATAGCGATGTCATCCGATGGGAAGCGGCGGCTTCTGCCTCCGCACACCCCCTGACACGCGTCTGCCGGGAAAAGGCGCACAGTTATCACTCTCTGCCCACTGCCGTGCACAGCTAGGCACTCCTGGGCACTCCTGGGCGAGCAAAATAGAACGACCCGCTCGCATGACGCGGGCAGGTCGCTCTGATCCCCAGCACAGCTCTCAGCTGTACCTCGAAGAGCCTGGTGTTCGGCGGAACCGAACGCAGCTTTTTGAATTTCCCTGAGACGTCTGAGCCCAAAGTGGGATAGGAGACGAATCGACCGAAAAGCCGGAATGAAAGGAATAGGGAGCACTTCGCGTCCGTCCATGTCGCTGCCTCGACGTATCGATGGCACGAACGAATCGACTGAACAGACAGATGTCTGGCTCCTGATGAGCCAGTAGGCGGGCAAGGGAATGGGCGATATGACTATCAAGCGCGAACAAAGAGCCAAAATTCGAAGCCGGCGCGGCCAGTTGGTCCTCCTCAGCTGTGCACTCGCAGGGCTCGCTTCGACATCTTGCCTGCCCGTTCCCCCCGAGCTCGCGGCCGGAGAAATCCGAGCCGAGATACGCAGGATCGATGACGCGGTGACGCGCTACGTCAGGAGCAACGGGGTTTTCCCGCAAGACATCGAGACGCTGGCCAAGCCCGATGGCCGTGGGCGCGTGTTCTTGGACGAGGGAGCACTGACGGACCCTTGGGGTAACGCCTATGGTTACGTCCCCGGCAAGTACATCCCGGGCGAGGGTGAGCAGGCTCACAACGTGATCTGCTTTGGCAGCGATGGCGCCCCCGGTGGCGACGTGGATACCGAGCTGGCACAGGTCAAGCGCGGGCGCGTCTGAGCTTCACCAAGCGGGTCGGCCTCGTCAGCGAATACTTTAGGGCGGGCCCTGCAGCCATTCGCTCGCTGGCCCGGGCCTCGCGCTAAGCAGCGAACTTCAAGCGCTCGGGGTCACGAGATGCCATGCATCAGCGCGTCGTACGACGCGCGCTTCTTCTTCGAGCTTTTCCAGCCCGGCGGCGAGCGAGCGTTGCGCGATAAGGTACAGGTCCTCGGGGACCTCCTGATAGACGCGCGCGACCAAGTCTTCGAGCTGACACAGCCCTGATTCGAGCGCCCGCACCAAAGCGGCCTCGCGCATCGCTCGGTGCGACAAGAAGCGGCGCAAGGTCGCCTCTCCTTGGGCAGTCGCCATTCCATGAGCTGGGTGAATGACGCCAGGCGCAAGCGCGAGCACACGCCGCAAGCTATCCAAGTAAGTCGCTAAGTGCCCTTCCGGTGGATCGATCAAGATGGTCGAAAGGGTCGAGATCAAGTCACCTGCGATCAGACTGTTGTAGCGACTGTCGAGAAAGACCAAGTGCCCACGATCATGGCCGGGCGTGTGGATTGCCTGCAAGTGCCAGCCTTCGCGCCCGTCGGCGGAGCGCCCCAGCTCGATCCGATCGCCATCGAACAACTCGTGTGGGCGCAACGGCACTTGCGGGAGCCGCTCGAGTGTCTCGCGCATGCCGTAGACCTCCAGGTCATAGCGCTCGGCAATGAGTGCGACGGCGCCCACGTGATCGTGATGATGGTGCGTAACCAGGATTCCCGCCAGCTCGCAGCCTTGCACGATACGCTCATCCAAGAAGGTGATCAGCCGTTGCTGCTCGTCCGCATACGGCGTCGCGGGATCGATGATGAACAGCCTTTTGCGCCCTACGACATAGGTATTGGTTGTCGTGGCCGGCGGCAAGGTCGGCGTTCGCAACGGCAGCACATCGATGCCAGGTACATGCCTAATGCGATGGATCGAACCCGCTTCACTGCGCGTCGTCCGGTCCAACAGAGCACGGCGCCAGGCGTGCAAACCAGCGTCGCAGCTATAGAGGTCAAGGAACGCGAGTAAGGGCGGAACGATCAGCAACTCGCCAGCCCTCCAACGTTTGAGCAGCTGCCCCGGCTTCCAGAACTCCCCCACCGTCAGTTCGCCCGGAATGATCCGCGGGAACTCCTTCGGCGGCAGCTGCAAATGATGAAAGTGCGTTCGATAGCGCCTGGCCGCGAAGGGTGGCGTGGTCAGCAAGCCAAGTGGGTGCAACTCGCCGACCGCCTCAGGAAATTGGCGCAGCAAATCAGCCCAAACATCGCCGCTCTCCTCAGCAAGCAAGGCGTCGCGCAGGTCCGAACGTTGGTCCTCGCTGCACAGTCCGGCCAGTCCGCGCGGCAGGACACCCGTCTCTTCGAAGAGCTCTCGTAGCCCACAACTCTGATGCGCCCGATCGTCAGTCCAATCGCTCTCGATGCGGTCCCCTTCTTCAAAGACGCCACCAGGCAGCGCCCAGTAGTCACCGAAGAAGCCCAACTTGGGATTGCGGTGAACGACGAAGACTTCCAAATCGTCGTAATCACCACGTGTCAACAACACCGCAGTGGACTTGCGCAAGGAGGACATAGAGTGCGTGGGAGTGATCAGCCGCCCAGTTGGCGCAGGTGATCTTCGATCGTTTGCACGAGCTCCGCAGCCTGCATTTGACGAATGAGCTGCAGCAGCGTTCTCGCGAAGTTCGCGTCGGTCGGTAAGGCTTGCAGGGCGTTGCGTACCGCAGCGGGGATCTGATCTCCACGCCCGGAGGCTGCCAAAGCACGAATACGGCCGAGGTGCGCCGGTGCACAATTTGCTTCGTGCCTTAGAGCCGCATCCAATTCGCGCAAGCCATCGTCAAAACGGCCCGTCGCGAAGAGCACGTTCGCCAGGTTGGTGCGAGCGTTGGCGGAATCGGGCTCCAACTCAACCATGCGTTGAAAGTGCTGTTGAGCCAGCGGCCACTCTTTCGCCGAAGCGTGCAACACGCCCTTGCGACTGTGACCCTGGACATTGTTCGGGTCGGCCTTCAGCGCGCGCTCCAAGACGCTCCTCGCCTCACCCATTTTCCCGTCTCGCATCAGCGCATCGCCCAGGATGACGAGTCGGCCCGGGTGCTCGGGTTGGACGCGCATCGATTTGCGCGCGGCTTCAACAGCCTGTGCGTATTGCTTGGTCTCGAGCAAAGCCTCTGCGTACAGGCTCCAGATTTCGTCCGACTCAGGACTCTCTGCGACCATGGGAGCGATCGTGGCCACAGCGGCAGCGTAATTCTCGCTCTCGACCAGGTGCTTGGCGCGCATCACGCCGCGCACGATGTGAGTCATGCGCATCGGATTCTTCAGTTCCGAGATGTCGACATTGGTATCGATGTCGACCGCGCCGTCCATGTATCCAAGCGCACTGAGGGCTTCTACATCTCCCGACGCGAGTTGCAGGTCCTCGACATCCCGAACGCTCTGCGCGCTACGGTGCTCGGCCAAGGCGGCGCGCATCTCAGCCAAGACACGTGGCTCGTGCTGTGCGCGATTGTCCAACTCTTGCGGGTCTAGGACTACGTTGAAGAGTTCGGGCTCGGGCGCTTCGATGTACTTCCAATCGCCATGCACCAGCGAGTGCAGCGGCGCCCAACCGAAGGAACGCAGCGCGTACTCGCTCTCGGAATAGATCGGCCGAGACTCGAATGCCTCGCCCCGAACCGCCGGCAGTAGGCTTCCGCCCTCGACCCCCCAGTCGACAGTTCCTCCACACAACTCGACCATCGTAGTGTGTAGATCAACCAGCCCGACCGGATCTGATACGACGCGCGCGTTCGCACTGTTGCGTGGATCGAACACGATCAGCGGCACGCGCATAGCCCAGTCATATATCAACAGACCATGCGTCCCCTCACCGTGCTCTCCTAGGCTCTCGCCGTGATCGCCGGTAATAACGACAAGCGTGTCGTCCGTAAGTCCCGCTTGATTGAGCCAGTCGAACACGCGTCCAAGTTGGGCGTCGATGAAGGCCAACTCACCGTCATAATCATGATCAAAGCCTTCGTCGTAACCCGCCGGAGGCTCATAGGGATCGTGCGCATCAAAGAAGTGCAACCAGCCAAAGAAGGGCTGCTTCGGGTCCTGCTTCAACCAAGCCAGAGCTCGATCGACGATGACATCCGCACTCCGCTCGACTTGCTGGTCGCGCTGGTCTCGTTGATCACTCAGGTCGTCGTAGTGATCGAAGCCGCGGCTCAAGCCGAACTCACTATTCAGCACCCAAGCAGCGATAAAGGCGCCAGTACGGAAGCCGGATGCGCGAAAGACCTCCGGCAGCAAACGAACTTCGTTCGCGATCGCGCCTTGGAAGTTCACGTGCAGCCCCGTGCCAGATGGGTGCACGCCGGACAACATTGACGCGTGCGACGCCAAGGTCAGCGGGACTTGAGAGTAGGCTCGCTCGAAACGCACCCCGGCTTCCGCTAACGCATCGATGCGGGGCGTGCGCGCTCCTGCATGGCCGTAGCAGCCCAAGTGATCCGCGCGCGTCGTATCCAAGGTGATCAACAACACATTGGGGGCACCGCCTGGGATCGGCCCATCCGCATCATCGCTGCCACCACTCGAGCAAGCGGCGAGAGTCCAAAGAACGAGGGCCGGAGCGATTCGAATGCTGATGTGCATCAGCAGAGAGTAGCTTCTGGCGCGGGCCGAGGGGTCATCGGGATCAGCGATCGCTCACCTGTTGCGGATCCCCGCCAATCACAGTCAGTGCAGCGCGGATACGGTCGCGAAGCTGGGTGAGCCGGCTCGCATTCGTCGACCGCGGCACCGAGGCCGCATCTGTGGCATCCGATTCCGCCGCGATGAGAGCAATCGCTTCATTCGGGAGAGTCGCGAGCAGTGCGTTGACCAGAACCGAAAGCGGATCGGGTCGCAGACCCTCGACGGCATCGGGCCCCTTCGAGATCAAGAGCACCTCGGTACGACCTTCGACACGCGGCAAGTGCAGCCGCTCGATGTCACAACCCGGCGTGCCCCAGAAGCGCTCCGGCCCCAGAGCCGCAAGGCGCTGCTCGGCGAGAGCCTCGAGCTTAGCGACCGTGCCGGGTGCAAGCACGACGCGTGTAGGCCAGCCGAGCCCTACCCACAGTTCATCCGCTTTTGTCCAACGCAGGAAGAACTCGCCACGACGACATGATCGCAACTCAAGTCCCAAGACGACTTGGGCGTCACTTGGCAGGCCGAGCTTGCGCTCGAAGGCGCTCGAGCTGCCCGCTTCGCTCGCACTCGAACGCTCGGAATCCTGCGAGCGGTCGCCAGCGACTGCGCTGACGGCTGCCGTGATCGCACGCAGCGCCGGCAAATTCTGATCAGGGTCTAGCTCGGGATCGAACGCGAGTTCAGCGCCGAGTCGCGGCGCCAACAATTTCCACGCTTCATGCCGCGCACTACGGCCGATCGGTATCGAGAAGAAGCGATCCGCCCGCTGCAACTCGTCGACCAAAGTCCACAACGCGCTGGGCTGACCCCATTCGGCAAGCGTGCTAGCTGCGACTCGTCGTACCTCGCCGCGCTCATCCTGCAAACATGCGCTCAGAGCACGAGCGTTCTCCCGCCGTCCAAGCTTGGCCAAGCCTTCGATCGCGGCACGTCTGACTTGAACGATCGGATCATCGAGCAAAGCCAAGAATGCTGTGCCCTCGCTGACACCGCCCGCAGCTGACGCACTTTGCGCCAAGCTGTTCGCTGCCGCTGGACGCCAAGGGAAATCGGCATCCGATAAGGCGCGCCACGTCAGTGAGCGCAGCCTCTCGTCACCAAAGGAAGCCATAATCGCGACGAGTTCCGGTCCCAAGGCAGCGCAGCCAGAGACATCTTCGCCGCACTCCTTCCACAGACGTTCCGCAGCAGGAGCACCCAGGGCCAAGAGGCGCTTCGCGGCTTGCGGACGGATGACAGGCGAACCGGTGCGAGCGAATGTCAGCATGCGCTCGATGTTTGCGGCGGTCTTGTCTTTGGTGGCAGCAGGCGCCGTAGCTGTGGCTTGCACCTCGCCGCTCCACGGAGCCGCATGTGCACACAGCGAGGGTCCGATCGCAAACGTCGGCCAGAAGATCAAGAGTGCCAGTAAAGGTCGGCGCGAACTCATAATGATCAGTAGAGCTTCAAAGCCCTGCGGTCCAGACTGGCCAGCGCATAGTCACGTGCACGGCCAACAATCCGTAGCCACGCCGACACTCGGATCGACGAAGCGTGAGCTCATTCCTCGATCTTGTCGGCGGTGATCCGGTACACGCTGATGACGAAGCCATCGACGATTTCTTCGCTCGCCTCGAAGGTGCCGGTAACCGTGATCTCACTCGGCGTGTAGCTGGTGTATTCGTCGACGAGCGTCACCTTGACGAAGTGATTCACTTTCGACTGGCCGCAGCCGCAGGCGTCCGATGTCAGCTCGAAAGTCTCTTGACCCTCCAAGGTCCCGAGCGCCATCAGTCCCGTGATCGTGACCTTCTTGCCGTCGTAGTCTTGGATCTCTTCGTCCAAGGATTCGCCCGGCTCGTACTTCGCAGCAATAAGCTTGGTCAGGGTCACTTCGATCGGCTCTTCATCATCGAGCAGCGTCGTAGCGACATCATCCGGAAGCACGCGCAAGCTCGTTCGCTGCACTTCACTGGAGACATGCCTCACCGGCTTGGCCGCCGTGGCCATGAGCGCAACCAGACACAAGCCTGGCAGAAGAATGAATCGCTTGCTTTGAAGGATCGTCATTGCGTGTACCGCTCGGCGGTAGGAGCGATGCTCCATGATGAGGGTAGCCGGCCGCCGGCGTCAAGTCTGGCTGCAGCAAGAGCACCTAAATGGCCTTCGACCCGGCCATCCTCAATCTTGAGTCTCGACCTCGGTCGCTTCCATGCTGTAAACGCCGATGAAATACCCGCTCTCGGGCATCTCGTTCGTAATTCCGAATGTGCCTGTAACGATGATCGGAACGTACGGCAGATACTTAACGCCATCGCCTTCCAGCGAGACATCCATCCATTGATCCGCCTGCGGGCTATTGCCAAAGCAGCAGGAGAGCAGGTCGCCGACCAGCATGAAGCTCTGCACCTTTGCGCCTTCCCAACGCGTCGGGATCATGTAACCCAGAATCGAGATCTCTTCGCCGTCGATTGCCTTGATGCGATCGGGGAACTCGAAGTCCTCCGTCGGAAAATCATCCAGCGCCATCAACGAATCGAGGAGTTGATTGACCGCATCGTCTCCGAGGGCCAAGTCCGAGAAGTTCAACATGTCCTTCTCGAGCAAGTTCTCGTCGCCCGAGGGAGCGTGCATGCCTAGCTTCGGAAGCGCCGCCGCCATCTTTGGATCGAGCGTATCCAATCCCCCGATGACAACTTCCTCTGCCTTAGCTGACTCGCCTTCGCCATTCAGCGGAGTGACGACGACATCGGTCGTCTCGTCTGATAGGTACGCCAGGTCGGTCAGGGCTGCATCGGGATTCGTCTGCGTCGAGGCTAGCGTATCTTCGCCGCCAGGCACGCTAGCGACCGCTACGGGCGCAGCCGGTGCAGAGTCGATCGGATCACCTTGAATCGAAGCCAGCTTCGCATGGTCGGCTTCGGTCAAGACTTCACTGCATCCAATGGCGACGAGCGAAAGGAGACCGATCCATTTGAGATTCTTGCGCATGCTAACCCTCCGTTTGCAGCTCGAAGGCAACGTCGCGATAGGTGCGCCCGCGCAACTCGACCTCGTGAATGAGCAGCTTCCAGTCCCCCGCTTTCGAGAGAGACCCATGCGATCCGCGGAACTCCGAACAAGCGCCGGGCTTGTCGCCACTCAGTGGATTGTTGACGGCCTTCAACGTGACCTCGAAGCTGTCGCCGCCTGCCGCCGGCTCGAACGATACCTGGATCTCTTCACGTGCGACGCGAACCGCGTTCTGCGCGTGGCCATCCAATAGGTACGCCACCAGTTCGCCCGTCGTAGGATCTACGAGGAACTCGATGTTCGCGTACTCGGCCTCGACCGCGATCAAGAGTCCGCCGCGTGGCGCGACATGCACATGTGCGTGCTCTTGCTGTTGTTCCTGTGCTGCAGGCGGAGTTACAGGCGTGTCACTGCCGCATGCCGTAAGAACAGAGAGACCTGCCGCACACAAGCAAGCCGCCATGAACGGTTGAAGGGCGAAGCGCGAGAGGGTGGATCGAGGAGAGACGAACATCATTCGACTAGACGCGGGCGGGGCAAGACTCGTGAGCCGGGACATGAGCAGATCGAGATTAGGAGAGTGTATCCGCGACATCGGTCGAGTAGGCCTCTCGCGCTGGGAGCAGTCCTGCCAAAGCGCCGCAAAATACCATGCAGGCGGGCATCCACAGCAGGACGGGGTGATAGCTCCAAACGTCGAGCACGACTCCAGTCTGGCGCCGGACGATCCACGCAGCGCTGCCCAGGATGGCCGCATAGAACATATAGCCCACCAGACTGCCCAAGGCCGCGATCGCACTCGATTCCATCAGGATGACGGTAAAGACAGTCGAGCGCCTAGCGCCGAGCGCACGCAGAATCGCGAACTCCGTGCGACGCTCGTTCATGGTGTTGTAAAGGCTTGCCAAAATAGCCCCAACCGCTACGACGACGACCAAGATGGCGACCAGTTCGAGCACGTGACTCATCCAGCCCAGCTTCTCGAACAGATCGGCCATCACCGATGCTATCGGGAAGGCCAGCGTCGCGACATCACCTTGAAAATTGATGGTCTGGCCCAGCATGAAGCCGACTTGCGGATGCTTAAACTTCAGCATCACCGCACTGACTTCCTTGTGCTCGTCTGGGACAGGGACTCCGGCTTGAGCTACGTACTCTTCGCCGGCGCCGCGTAAGAAGTGCCCCCCCATGCGGAACAAGCCTTCGAGCGGGATCCAAATCACGCGATCGGAGGGCGAGCGCGTCGGCTCGAGCACACCGACAATCACGTACTCCTCCTTGTGCTGCTTGTTCGGTTGAAAGCGGACGCCGTGATAGGGAGAAAAGCGGTCGCCCAGACCGAGTCCAGTAGCACTGGCGACACTGGCCCCGATCACGGCCTCGCGCCGCAATGGATCGAAGAAGCGTCCACCTGCTTCGGGTTGAAAACTCTCACCGGCTTGATACTCGAAGTCCGTGAACAGCTCCTCCGTCGTACCGACGATTCGGAAGCCGTTAAAATTATCCCCCACCACATAAGGAATCGCGAGCTCGACACCCGGATGCTCGCGCACCGTCTCATAAAGAGACCAAGGCAAATTGCCGGGTGATGTCTCGAGATGAAAGACGGTGTTCAGCACCAACTGCAACTGACTGCCGCGTGCGCCAAGCACAGCGTCGAAGCCAACGGGTCCACCGGCGAAGGCGTTGCGCGACTGCGTGCTGACGTTGAAGGTCGCCATCACTAGGCCAACTCCCAACGCGGTCGAGATGACGGTGATCGTGGTCGAGAGCGCGTGCTGGCGCAGACTCTTGCCGACGATGATGCGCAGGTTGGCAAACTTCGAGAACAGGCTCATGAGCGTCGCTCCGCACTGGCCCGATTGATCTCACTCAAGTCGAGCGAGCGTTCAAATTCCGCCAGGATCGCGGGGTCATGACTCACGAGCAGCAGCGCCGCGCCTTCGTCGGCACAGATAGTACGCATCAAGGTCAGCGATTCCTGAGCGCGCTGTGCATCCAGATTGCCGGTCGGTTCGTCGGCCAAGACAAGGCGCGGACGGTTCGCGAGTGCACGCGCCAAGGCGACACGCTGACGCTGCCCCACGGAGAGCTGCGAAGGTTTGTAGTCGAGCCGGTCATCGAGACCGAGTCGCGACAGCAACTCGCGAGCGTGACGGCGTCCTTCTTTCAGGCTCGCGTCACCACTGAACAACATCCCGAGCTGAACGTTCTCGGTCGCCGTATAGCCAGCCAACAGATGGAAAGACTGGAACACAAAGCCCAACTGGCTCGCACGTACGCGATCGCGCTCGCTCTCGGTCAGCGCACTCAACTCGACGCCACCCAGCCAGACTTCTCCGGCATCGGCCTTCAGGATGCCGGCGATAAGATTCAAGAAGGTCGTCTTGCCCGAGCCACTCGATCCGCGCAGCGCCAGTTGCTCGCCTTCGTCGAGCGAGAAATCTTCGATGTCGATGACTGGCTGCCACGCGCCGTCAGGCGCGCGATAGCTCTTTTGGAGGCCTTTGATTTCGAGCAACATCGCGTCTAACGGCCCGTTGATGAGTGCCTGTTCATGGATTGGGTTCTGCGGATTGGCTGGCAAGGCGCCAGCTTCCGCACATGTGAGGACGCGATGGTTGGATTCTGGCAACGCAGCCAGACGAATCGGTGGGCCCGTTACATGCAGCGGAGTGTAGCAACGAGTTGTAAGCAGGTCGTTCGACCGCAATCCTCGCGCATGACTCCACGGGCTTCACCCCAAGGTCGTCATGAGTCCCTCAGCGCCTCAAGACTCGCTGCCGAGTAACCGACTCAGCCCAGCGCGCCGTGGCTAGCAGCATATTCGACCAGCATCATGAACTGCCTGTGGAAGTCGTGCGTGCCACCCGCAATGGGATCCTTGAAGAAACATGCCGTGTGCGACATCTCGCCGACCTCCTTCTTCATGGCCGCATATTCCGTCAAGCGCACCAAATCCAACACGAGTGGTGCCGCCAGCGCGGAGTCGCTGCCGCTCCAAGTGAACTGCAACGTCATACGCGCGCCCAGGAAGCCTTCGAAGTGGACGAAGTCCCAAGCTGTCTTCCAGTCGCCTAGCGAAGGCACGAAGTCGATCCCGACCATCGAGTGCAAATCGCTGCGATCGCCAAGAATGGAGCGCAGAGACTCATCCTTGTTTTGGATCTTGGCTTGGCGATGGGCTTCACTACGCAACACTTCGCCGTCGCGATTGCCGAGCATGTTGTAGCCCTGCCAGCTCAGCACCTTCAACGCACGGTGCTTGAACATCGGCGCGAGCACCGTCTTCATTAATGTCTCGCCCGTTTTGCCGTCGTTGCCGCAGTGCGGAACGCCTTGACGAATCGCGAGCTGACGCAAGGCGGGCAGCCGCGCTCCCAGGCTCGGCGTGAAGTTGACAAACGGCCGACCCGAGGAAATCGCAGCGTAGGCGTACAGCACCGAAGCCGGCATGGCCTTGCCCTGATCCAACGCCTCTTCGAACAGTTCGAGCTGCTCCCACTCGGGTTCGCTAGCGCGCACCGCTTCTGTGCTGGCGACGTAGACGACGACGGTGCGTTTGAGCTGGTTCTCTTCTTCGAAGCTCTCCCAATCGCGAATCAGGTGCGCGACTTGTTCGCGGGGCGAGAGCGCACTGAGCGCGGTCGTACGCGGGTCAAGATCTGCGAAGCCAACATCCGGCCCATCGAGCAAGCCGGGCTTGATGCGCGCTGCGAAAGCTGCCGCTTCCGCCGAAGCGCCAGTCACCAAGTCGGCGCTCAGCACTCCGGCCTGCACCAACTCGCCCGCCGAATGCGATAAGTCACGGCGACAGACGTCGTGGCCGCCCAACACAAGGTTGTCGAAGGACACCAGGTCCAGGCCGGACAGAGGCTCGACCTCGGTCGCGATTCCGACAGGGTCGATCGAGCCGCGTTGCAGGCCGGCCGTGCCGTAGGCGACGCAGGTGGAGATAGATCCACGTGCGCCGATGAGCCAGAGGCCGGTGCGTCGGCTCTTAGCCGATGCGCCGGTGGGCTTGTTGGGGGGAGGGGTCAAGGGCGTGACGCTGTGGATTCTGATTTAACGGGCAGCTTCGGTGCGCCCTTGGCGAATGTGTTCGGACCACTTCGATGCCAGGCTCGCGTTGCGCGCGGACCACCAAGCTGCTCCGAGGCCGCCACCGACGGCGGTCGGATCGGCGCCCGGGGGGCTCGTGGAGCTGTCGGACTCATTGGGGGAGCCCTTCATTGTGCCGTCCCCTGCCACGTTGGCCAGCGAAGAGTCGGCTGCTTCCAGCTCCTGGCCCGGTTGGAGCGCGACAGGCGGCCCAATTCCTGGCTCTCCAGCACCGGGCGCGGCAGGCGGCTCGCTCCTGAAAGTGGAGTTCGAGGGGTTACCAATGAGCTTTTCGGGGTTGCCTGGACCATTTGTGGCAGGAGCTTCGGAGCTGCCGGCGCCGGCGCTCCCCTCTGCCAGCTTCCCCTCCGGCTCGTGTGAGGCTTTGGTGTTCGAGCCGACCTGCGCCGGCCCGTCAGCGATTTGGCGCGCCTCAACCTCGTCACCCAAGGCGGACTCTTCAGCCGCCGATTCCTGCGCCAGAGCATTTCCTTGCGTGGCGTCCGATGAATCGGCCTCGGAAGGCATGCCCATCAAGGTCTCATCCGCCGCCATCACGGCTCGCTCGAGCGAAGCTCGCAGTTGCGAATCATGACGCAGCTGGCTCGCGATTTCTTGGGCGCGCTCGCGCAAGGATTCCAACTCGTCGCTGGGAGCCTCGGCATTTTCGGGAGCTTCGACTCCGCGCGCCTGAGGCTTGAAAGCCATCGATAGTTCGCTCGAGGCCTGCGCTAGTTCTCGTAAGTCTTTGAAGTCTTGCGCTTTGATGTCACCGCTCTCGAGCGCATCTCCGCCGGCAGCGACCACTCCGCGAAACTCCTCGGACAAGGCCGCCAAGCGTTGATCCATCCAGGCTGCGTCCAAACCCTCGCGCTCGACTCCTCGTAATCCGATCGCGAGCAATGCGGCGCCCAGAAGTGGAAAGGCCAAGTACGGCAGCGGTTCGGGTCGCGCGACTTGCCGCAATTCGCTGAGCGAGAGGTCGCGCCGCAAGCGTGCAGAGAGCATGCGCGATATCGCCGTTTTACGTCGCTGCGACTCTGCTTGGAAGGCCGTCGCAAACGCTCCGGACAAACGCAGACCATCATCGATGTGCTGCGCCAATTCCTTGCCGTTGGGTCGGCACTCGCGCATCAGCAAGGCGCCGGCGGTGACACCCGCAATCACAGCCAAACACCACAGGTACGGGGCTGCGATGGGCGCGCCTGATGCGACCCCCGTAGCGAGCGTCATCAGCAAGCTGCCGGAGCCGAGTAGGAAGGCTTCACCACAATGAGCTAGCTGCGCGTGGCGCAAGGCGCGCATCACGAGAGGTGCGACCTCGGTTGTTACATCCCGCTCGCTCCTCACCGTCTGGCGCCGCCCTGCCACGATGGTGTTTGAATCGGGTTGAGACTGATGTCAGGCAAGCGTTCCAGCAGCTCCTTTGAAGGTGCATCGAGCTTGTTGCGCGAGAACACAAAGCGCACTTGCGAATGGCTGGGAGGCAGCAACCAAGGATTCGCCATCCAAACGGTTTGATCTACGCAACTCTCGACTGATGCCGTCAACAAGGTGTTTCCAGCAGAGAAGAATGCGACGTTGATCAAGTTGCCTTCGGCCGCCGCTGCGAAGCGCTCGACCTCGCTCGTGCCTCGTATGACCATCTTGGATCCAAGATAGACCCAAGCGTGCCGCTGCATGCCGCGCCCACCACCAAGGTGGCGCAACATATCTTCGACTCGATAGAAGTAGGTCTCATCGCCCTCACGCCAACCCGCATACAAATAGAATGCATCACCCTCCGGCAACGCGACCTGATAGGGATTGACGCCGTTGCGCAGCTCCTCCTCGCTAGGCTGCGGATCCTTCGGGAACCAGACCGCGTTATTGCCAGGCTTCACTCCCAAAGTCAGCAGCGCGGTGTTCAACAGGCGCACATCGACAGGCGTCTGGAACAGACTTTCGTGAGCAGCGCCATGCGGCGACACGAGTAGGTACTCGAGCAGCTCCGTTCGAACTTCGACTGTTGCTGGGATCGAGACCAAGCCCGCGTCGCTATCGATGTGAACGCCAGCTCCCTCGAAGAGGCGAGACAACTCGCCCATCGGAAGACCTGACAGGTCAGCCCCCGAATCGGCCGGCTCAGCCGGCGCTTCGTCCTCGGGCAGCGGAGGGCCCTGCTGACCCGGCTTCTGTCCCTGGTTCAGCCCGCGCACGGGCGACTCAGCGGGAGCCGCGGAATCTGCCAGACCGTGAGTCGGCTCTGACGGGAGGACCGCGGCCGTCGAAGGCCCGGTCAAAGCTTCCGGGGGCACGGTCTCGCTGCGCGGGGCACCGAGACACGAGAAGATCATCGTCGGCGCGGCGATTCCGATGAATAGTGCGCCGAAGGAACGTAGGGCAGTGGATGAATAGTCAGTGAGCATGATGTCAGGCGCATTGTGGCCTCGTGGCGGGTGTAGCCGCCAGACCTCAACGCAGCGCAGCGCGTAAAGTTCATGCCGGCGAGAAATGACCGGCACTTGAGCGTAGCCCGTGGGGGGCTCCAGGAGCGCAGCAGCGCCGTCAATCAAGCAACCGCAGCCAGGCTACCGCCGCCAAGGCGGCAACTCGTCATAGGAGTGCACAACCACGATCTGTAGGCTGCATGACCCCATTCTTTTGCCCGACCTGGCCCCTCTCGATCCATCTCAGGCGAGCTCACGCTCGACCGTCGCAGTGTTCAAGAATATCAACGCCATCTTGCGGACCGTCAGCCTGTTGCTCCTCGTCGCGATTGGAGGCTGGTGGACGATGTTCCTGCGCGACAAGGTCCACGGGCACGAAGTCGCGATCGAAGAGCGGGACAAAGAGATCAAGCTGCTGTCAAACCACCTGCAGGACAGCGAGGTCCGCATTGACGAACTGGACGAGACGGTGGAGCAGCAAGTCGTCGAAATCTCTGAGAAGGCACAGGAGATCGAGCGCCTCGACTTGTCGGTGACGCTGTTGAAGGTCAATCACCGCGTCGCACGCATTGTGGTGCTAGATCAGCAAGTGATCGAAGGCGAGACGGCGGCAAATGGCGAGCCGCGCGTGCAGACGAAGATTCGTTTCAGCGAGCTGGGCCCGGACGATGTTCCGCTGGAAGGATCGATCGAGACGACGATCGAAGGATCGCGCGTCTACGTGGAATCGTGGGTGATCAAGTTCGAAGACGAGTTCGTCGAGCAAGGAGACCACCTGCGCGGCTCCTCCTTGGTTTTGTTCAAGAGGTTGTTCGGCGATCAACAAGAGCCGGCATCGGGTACCACGATCGATGCAGTCGGCTCCAAGCCGCGCATCTATGGCGACGAGGACGGACCTAGTCCCGAGCACGCAGAGTTGTGGGAGCGCTTCTGGGACTATGCGAACGATCCCGCCGCCGCGGCCAAGAAAGGTGTTCGCGCGATGCACGGCGAGGCGCCATTCACAGAGCTGCGTCCTGGCGGAAGCTACAAAGTCGAGCTGCGCGCTTCCGACGGATTGACAATCAGTCCTGAATGAGAAGCTGGCGCAGGATGTTCCTACCGCGTGAACGAGGGCGTCACCCTGCTCACACACTCAGATGTCACGGCCTTGCAAGGCGGCGCGGAAGCGCTGCGCCTTGTTCGGCGCGTGCAGCCACTCGAGCCCCAGCTCCGTGAAGAGTGCTCGCAGCTGTCCTCCAACTCTCTCTGCGTGCGCTCTTTCGACTTCGACCTCGAGTTCATAGTAAACGCGATCACCCGGATACTGGGTGCGATCGAGTTCAAGCACGAGTTCAATTGAATCGCCCCCGGGAGCAATAGCAATCGGACCGACCTTGCGGCGCTGATTCTCGAACGAACCCACCTCGCTAAGCACCTGCGCGCCTTTTGCAGCACGCATAAGACTCAGCAATTCTGATGCCTCGGAGACTGACTGCATCAACGCAGCGAGTGGATCCTGGCGCCCCTCCAAAATTCCGGCGCGCGTCGCGAGATCGACATCGCACTCCTCCTCGGGTCGATCCGAGACGGCCGCATCCTTGCTGGCGCGCGCGGGCCCCTTGGCAGTGAGCACCGTGCGCGGCCCTTCTTCGCGCAGACGCATGGCCCAGTGGCCACTCGCTAGAGCACCGTCTTCGGTGTCGAAGAAGTGATTGATCTGCAAGACGCTCTCGCAGTGGGAGACTCCGAGCGAATCCAACAAGGAGCGGACATCAGACTCTCCGCGGAGTTGCAGTTTGAACTCGACTTCACGTCTATCTGTCATGCGTGCACCTCAGTCTGCGCGGCGCGAAGGCCTCGTGCGAAACGACGAACGCCCTCCGAGACTCACCGGGGGAACGGTGACGACTCAAAGGGCGAGTGTGGGAACTGGTTATTGCGATCAACCGGGTCTTGCGACCTGACTCTGTCAGCCGTTGGCTTCGGCCTTCTCTTTCAAGCGACCCAAGCCCGTGTCAAACATATCGTTGATCGACGAGGTCATCAGCATTTTGATGAAGCCACCGCCAAAGGCCATGTCGAGGTTGCCGCTCATGACCCAACTGACCTCGACTCCACCATTCTTCTCGGTGTAGTTCATCGAGGCCGTGCTGGGCATGCGCTCTTCACCATTGATGAAGAACATCTTGTACGCAATACCGGTCGCAGGATCGCAACGCGTAAACGTCAGTTCGCCGTCACCATCTTTGCCTGTCCACTTTTGCATGGCGCCGACCCCCGTCGTCTTGTCACCAAAGGTCACTTCCATCGTGGGGTCGTCATCCTTCCACGGCATGAACTCGTCCCACTGTTTTAGTTCGCCCACCAGCGCATGAATCTTCTCCTTGGGAGCATTGATCTGCACCTTGCGTTCGATGTCGAACTCGGTCGGCAGAGTAAACCCCAGGATCGTGATGACCACGAGCAAAGCGAGGAGGGCAATAATTCCCTTGTTCATGAGAATCGTTGGCTCGCGTAGTTGAGGCTGGCGAGCCGGGGGAGGCAGGAGTGAGTGAGCGCCCAGCAGGAACAGCCCCGCAAGGCAGACGGCAAGAGGAGCATACTAATCAGGACGCTTCTTCGAGAGACGACCGATTTGGTGATCGAGTACTCGATAGAGCTTGTCCAGCGCCTCATGGAACGCATCTCGAATTCCCTCGCCTGTGTGCTCGGCGGTTACCGGCGAGAGACCGCGCGGCCTAGCTTCGATCACGCACCGGGTATCGACTCCGCCTTTGTGTGCGTTCTCGTCCTTCAGATGAACATCGACTCGTGTCAACCAGTCTCCAAAAGGCGCGAGCACGTCTTCGATACGCGTCTTCGCATCCGATTCGAAAGTGGCGGAAATTTCGAGATGAGGTTTGTGGATATGTATCTGCATCGCGGCCAATTATCGGTGCTGTGACCCAAAGATGTCAATCACGGGCTGCGCTCAGCTCGCACCGCAAAATCGCTCCTCGCGGGAGGTTTAGGCCTGGGAATGCCCTCAACGCCAAAGGGCGTCGCAGTCGTCAGCCAAACACTGGATTGCCGGGAGGTGGTCGTCCATGACCGCCCCCCCCATTGGCATCTTGCTGCGATCCGTGAACACAAACGACATATTGTCCGCTTGGACCGGATGAGCAGCCAAGTGCTTGTGCGAACCAGAGTCAAAGGGACTTACCTCGATCTCACCTTCGACACAGCAGATGCAGCTGCCCTCGCCATCGAAGACATCGACGCCGAATGTGGTCCCGACGACTTCGACCACAGCATCAGGCGCGGCAAACAACAGCTTGCGAGATTGCGTCTTGAAGTCAGGCCCGGTCACGAAACGAAACGCGCCCTGCGTTCCAGCCAACTCGATTGCGTCGCCGGGCTCAGAGCCGATTGCGCTCAACTCCATGACGCTTCCGTCGCCGAGCTCGACGGCGAAGAGCCGCCCATATCCCATGCGGACATCGCCACCGACCGCTTCGACGCGCGCGGCCGAACTCAATCGATCCGCGACTTCACTCGCGTCGAGACCGGCAAGGGATTGTCCATCAATACGAAGGTGCTGCAGATCTTGCTTGGTCCACGCCCACCATCCAGGGGCGGTTGGGCCAAACAATCCGAAGGGCCCGAACACCATCATCACGACCGCGGCGGCCGCAGCCAGCAAAGGCACGACAAGCTGCAGGCGCGTCACGCGCGGCTTCGGCGGCGCTTGCTCACGAGCGCGCCTGGGTCTGCGTTGCGCAGCAGGCTTCGCAAGCTTGAGGGTTCGCGGAGCTCTTGCCTTGGGTTCCTCTGTAGAGCGGAGGTTCTCATCACCAGCCTGCGCAGCGAACTGACGCTGGAGCCGGAGGCGGAACATCATACGCGCACGCGGCACCCCGTATTTATCCAACAGCAGGCGTAGGTCCCTGGCGGGCTCTAATCCTTGATCCGTCTCGGTACCGCAAGGTTCGGATCCATCCAAGGCAGCCGCGACACGATCAGTCGACGAAGCCTCGGAGCTCTCCGCAGCAAAGTCTCCGCTGAGAAACTTGGCACGCAGATCCGACCGGAATGCTGCTCGCGCAGTCGGGGCTGATCCCTGATCCAGGATCGGCGCGACCTCTCGCAAGCCTCCCTTCAGCTCGCGATCAAGCTCGCCAGGCTCGTTCGGCCCATCCATGTCATCCCGCTCGCTCACGTCTATGCATCCCCCCCGTCGCTGCCCAAGGGGCTCGACGAGAATTCGAAACCAGGGACGGCGCACAGGAATTTGCGCAGCTCGGACAAGGCGCGCGAATAGCGTTTGCGTACAGCCGCTTCGTTGCGATCGATGATCTTGCCGATTTCGGCAAAGGACAGATCTTCGAAGTAACGCAGTATCAGCGTCTGCCGCATTCCTTCGGGAAGGGACTCGATCGCCGCACCGACGATCGTGCTCATCTCGCCCGACTCCAGCTCTTCTACAGGTCCCTGATGAGCCGACTCGGCATAGGAATCCTCTTGATCCTCGACACTGACTTCACGCTGTCCATCCTTGTGGCGCCGAGAGCGCCAGAAGTCGCGCACCTTATTGGTCGCGATGGTGAAGACCCAGGGCCGCAACTGACGCTGCGGGTCATAACTGGGTAAGGAACGATGGATGTGCATGAAAATGTCCTGGGTGACATCCTCCGCGAGGTGATCGTCACGGAGGAGCCGCCGGACGTACCCATAGATACGGTCGAAGTAGGTGGAGTAGAACCACTCGAGCGACGCGGAGTCACGGCGCTGAAGTCTCTCTCGATCCTCGAATGAGGGATCGAGTGCCGTCTGTTGCCCCATCACTACACTTGGGCTGACGGGTTCGTCCGAGCGGTCCACAGGTTTAGGTCTTCGTAGTAAGGAGTCGGATCGTGACCGGAGGCGCGGAATATCGTCGAATCCATTGCATCCAATTCGTAAGCGAGGCTCGAATACGGGTATCCGAGTGGCTCGACGCTACCATGACGGGTTCAGGAGGTCGAAACAAGCAATGGAATGGGCATCGAATGAATCCCACTCCACTCCGTAGGGTTCCCGCGCGGACACCCGCCTGTTGGCAAAAGCCACCGACCTATCGCCTCGAAGAGGCCGGGCATCATCCGCCCCGGACCCACTGAGCAAACCTCTGACTAGTGGCCCCGCAACCTGGGCCTCCCACCGCAAAGGAACGCAAACATGCTCCTCACTTCCCCCCTGCTTTTGTCGACTGCGCTCCTGTCGACCTCGTCGGCCTTCTCGCCGACACCTATCCCCACTCAGGACGACAGCGCCACCGACCTGATCGTCATGTACAGCGCCGGTGGCGAAGCTTGCTTCGCCGACCCGAAGGACCAAGCCTTGCTCAAGGCACTCCAGTTGATTGGCGAGCGCCTGCCCGAGTTGTCCGCTGAGATTCCGGACTTCCCGCCCTTGCCCCCGGACGCGATCCCGTTGCTCGGACGCTTGCTCAGCGGGCCGATGACCTTCCGCCTCGGCACCGTCGGCCCCGATCCGTCGATGATGGTCCCGTACTACGGGCAGCTGACATTGCCGGAAGCCTCTGCGGAAGAGGCGAGTGCGCTCAGCTCACGCATGACGAACCTGCTGACGATGGCAGGTATGCCGGCTGAGGCCGATGCGGATGGCAAAGTCACCTTGCCCTTGCCGATCCCGGCCTGGTACGGACCCGAGGGGAACAGCTTCGTGCTAGCCGTCGGCATGGATGATGGCGGACGCGTCGAGCCCGGCTACACCGGCCTGCCCGATGGTGTTCAGCCGACCCTGGCAGCCAGCATCGAGTACGGCAAGTTGATGAAGTCGATTTTACAACTGGCCGAGATGTACGGTGAGGGTGCCGAGATGCAGGAGGCGCTGCAGGTCTACGAGAGCTTGGGCCTGTACGACCTCAGCCTCCAGATGGCCGCCGGCCATGATGAGGATCGTAGCTACTCGATACTCCGCATGCCTGGCTACGCGGCCTCGATGCGCGAGCAGGGCCTGATGCCCGAGCGTGCGCTCTCAAGCAAAGACCTCGCGCTGATCCCCGTCGATGCGAACTTTGCGTCCGTCAGCACCGCGAACATTGGTGGAACGCTCGACATGATGATGGGTTTCATCGAGCAGGCAATGGCCGATGCAGGCATGGGCGGAGACCCGCTCGAGATGGCAGCCGGCATGACAGGCATCCATCCGCGCACCGATTTGATCGACCACTTGGGAAGCTCGTTCGGACTGTACACATCGGATTCGACGGGGGGCGGCGGCCTCATGTCGGCGGTGATGTTCATGGAGGTCAAGAATGGCGAGAGCCTGACCGACACTAGCGAGCGCTTGATCGGAATGATCAACGGCATCGCTGGCCAACAAGCGATGGGCTACGTCGCCTTCCGCGATTGGGAGAGCAGTGGCATCGACTACACGACCCTGACTTTCCCCGGCCTTCCGGTTCCGCTCGAGCTGACCTGCACAATGTCCGATGGCTACGCCTTCATGGGCTTGACGCCTCAGGCTGTGATGGCCGCCGTGCACCAACAGAAGAGTGGCGGCAAAAGCCTGCTCGACCACCCGCGCTTCCGCGAACAACTCGCCGGCGGGATTGAAGGCCTGATGAGCGTGCAATTCATCGACACGCCGCGCTTGCTCGCCGACGGTTACGGCGTCATGAGCTTGGTCGCGTCCGCCTTGCGCAACGGAACGCGCTCACGGACGGACGAGAGCCGTGATGCAGGCCTGATCCTGCCTGCCTACCCGCTGCTAGTGAAGGGTGCTCGCGCCACTGTTACGGCGACGCGTGCCGACGGAGACGACTGGGTCGCAGAGACTCGTGGTGATCGCTCGGTGCTGGTCAACCTGACTAGCGGGTTCGGAGCCGTGACTGGCACGCCGCTCGGACTGCTACTCCTCGGTGGCCTCGGAGCCGGTATTTTTCAGCAGCAGGAAGTCTCAGCTGGCATGATCGAATCCGAGGTATTCGGGCGCTAGCAGCAAGCCAATTACACCATGCCCGTCTACGAATACTGCTGCAGCGGCTGCGATCATCGCTTCGAGGAACTGGTCTTGCGCTCCGAGAAGCCGACTTGCCCAAGCTGTCACGGCTCGGAGCTCGAGAAGATGATGTCCGCCTTCGCAGTTGGAGACCGGCGTCCTGAAATGGCGCCGCCTAGCCCGATGGCGGGCCCTGGTGGCTGCGGCACCTGCGGCGATCCGGCCGGGCCGGGCGCGTGCGGATGAGCAAAAATCAGCCTTCGGCGATCCCGCCAGAAGGAAAATGATCCACGTGGGGAGTCGCGCCTTTGGGTGCGGCTCCCCACTGCGTTTAGAATCCCGCACCTCCGACGAGACGGGACTCTGACCTCGTCGCAGCAAATCGGAGCGAAACCCCTGCTGGCGCGCGACGCCAAGAATCCTAATGAACGCCCTGCCTCATCACCGCCCGCATGCGATCGACGCCCTCGTCGCTCTCGCTTCAATCTCGGCACTCGCGACAGGCCAGACCGGCGCCTTTCCGGATGTCGATGCGTTGACCGAAGATCGTTCGTTTGTCGAGCAGCTGAGCGCCGCGGGTCCCTTGGCGGCCGGCTCGTACACGACTTCACTTTCGTCCCCCGATGCCCCGCAATCGGACTTGCCTGTCTGGGAAGAAAACCGGTCGGATCGTTATCCGCCCATGGGGTACAAGAACACGCGCATGGTTAGGCCCGAGCAGATCATCTTCGACTACCAGCTCGAGTATCGACGCTTCAAGGGCATGCGCGACTCGCGCGACACCGTTAGCTCGAGCGATATCTTCGACGGTGGTGCGACCTTCGCGCCGACCGAGATGACTTGGATCACCCATGACCTCCAGATGCTGTACGGCATCCGTGATGACTGGACGGTCTCGGTTTCACTTCCGGTGATCGATAAAGATATGGACATCGACCTCGCCGCGGGTGGCTCGAAGAGTCTCACATCCAGTGGCCTTGGCGATCTGCGGCTCGGTGCGACGACGATCGTCAAAGCCGACGACTACATGAAAATGATGAGTCACTTCGCGATCAGCTTCCCGACCGGCAACATCGACGAGACGGATAGCGATACGCCCCTTCCCTATCCGATGCAGCTCGGCACCGGAACACTCGATATTTTCCCTGGCATCACGCAAATGTGGCAAGGCGAGGATACCTCGTGGGGATTCAACACTGAGGCACGTCTGCACGTCGGCCGCAACCAAGACAACTACGGTGTCTCCGACACCTATTTCCTCGGCGGATGGTGGACTCGCTCGTTTACCCCGACCATCGCAGGTTCGCTTCGGCTCGAAGGCACATGGTGGGGTGACTACCACGGACGCTCCGATACCCTCGACCCCACTGTCAGCCCGGTGAACGACAAGTTTGCTCAAGGCGGCACGCGCATCGACCTATTCGGCGGCGGCGAGTGGGACCTGGGCGACTACGATCGCGACCAGCGCCTCGGCCTCGAAGTCGGCGTCCCGATTGACGAGTGGCTCGACGGCCCGCAGCTCGCGACACACATGATCGCACGGCTCGCCTGGCGTATTTCCTTCTGAACCGAAGCGCTCACACGCGCTCTCTGGTCAAGCTCAGAGAAAAAGCAGCGATGGAGCGGTTGATTGGCCGCTTCGAACGGGTAGCAAGGTCAGAACCCTTGCCGCCCGTTCGAAGCGGCCTTTCTTTGTGCTGACATGAATAGCCGCTCGCTCCTACGCCTCCTTCCCCTTTCGATCGCTTGCTGCCTGCTTGCACTCGTCGCACAAACGCAGGAGTCGGAGGAGGACGCACAACGCGAGCGAGCCAAGTGGATGGCTCAACTCACCTCGGTTGTGGACATGCAGAGTGAGCCGCAGCGAAAGTCCGCAGCTATTGCCTTGGCCCGCAAGCAAGACGTGCGCATCGAACAGTGGCTCGAGTGGCTACCTTCCTTCGGTGAGTTCACCGATACGCACGTCAGAGGCCGAGTCGAGGTCGTCGCGTTGCCGGAAGACGACTTGCCCGTCGAGACCGACCTGCATGTCTATGCGCCGCCCGGCTATGACGGAACGACGCCGGCCCACTTGATGATGATGTTCCACGGGACGGGAGGATCAGGCCGTGGCATGTGTGAAATCTGGCGCGAGATCGCAGACGAGTTCGGCATGCTCGTCTGAGCCCCAAGCGACACCGGCGCGAACGCCGGCTACGGATACTCGCATCGCGAACGACCCGCTGTACTGTTCGCGCTGTGCTGGATGCGCCGACGGATCAATGTCGACGAAAACAGGGTGTCCATGCCGGGCATCTCGCGCGGCGGTCATCTGGTCTGGGATGTAGCGCTGCGCCAACCGGCTCAAAAGGTGCTGACGAAGCTATCGAAGCTGGGCTTATGTGGCTGACCTAGCATCAAGACCCCTCAGGCGCGTGATCTGCCGCAAGCTTTGACGCCGAGTGCGGCTGCCAGGGCCCTGGCCACAAACACGTCACGACCGGGACGACGGGCCTCGCATTACTCGCCTTCCAGGGTGCGGGCCATAGCCCCGAGAGCGGCCCGTACACCGAGACCGTCCGACGCGGAATCACGTGGCTCGCGAGGCAGCAGGACCCTGAATCTGGCGGCTTCGACAAGCGCGGATGGGCACACCACTCGGCCTACTGCCATGCTGCCGCAACCATTGTGATGTGCGAAGCCTACGAGAGCACGAGGTCGCCAGCCATACGCGAGCTAGCGGAGAAGGCGGTGCGCTTCATCGAACGCGCACGCAATCCGTACGCGGCCTGGCGCTACGACAACCCTCCGATTGAAAAGAACGACACATCCGTCACCGCCTGGATGATCCAAGCTCTCTTCGCCGCACGCCGAGCGGGCATCTCCATCGACATTGAGGCATACCACCGCGCAGCGAACTAGCTGGACGAGATGACCGATCCTGCTACTGATCGCGTCGGGTACATGAACATGGGCTACCCGAGTGCGTGTGTCTCTGACGAGAATGACCAGTATCCGCCTGAGAAAGGCGAAGCCATGACAACTGCTGCGCTATACACGCGGCTCTTGATGGAGGAGGAACTCGGTAAGGAACCAATCCTCAAGAAACACGCCGAACTGATGCGCAAGAAGCTGCCGATCCTGGACGTCCGCGAGTTCGGGACCGACATGTACTACTGGTACTACGGAACGTGCGGCATGAAGCGAATGGGTGGCGTCTACTGGGACACTTGGAATAAGGCGATGAAGCCTGCCGCGTTGCTCTCTCGACACAAAGACGGGCATCACGCAGGATCCTGGGATCCGAATTGCGCCTGTGGTTTAATCGGCGGACGCGTGTACTCCACGGCGATGATGGTGCTCTGCCTTGAGGTCTACTTCCGAGGTTGATCGCTCCGCTCACACATCTGAGTCACTCATCAGCGAAAGCCGCCAAGACGATTTTCCTCGAGTTAGGTCCGATGACTTCAGCGAGATCGCGAACGCGGCGGGTCGAGAGTCGGCTCGCGGGCAAGCCCTCCTCGATGCGTCGCCGCTTCAACACCATCGCGCTACGTAGCACAGCAGGGTGATTCATCGTGACACAAGCGTCCAACGCATTCGCAGCGTCCAGGGCCTCGCCGTAGCGGCCGACAAGGCACGTCCTGTCCAGCCAATTGACGAAGACTTGCGCTCGCTCGATCGGCGCATCGACTGCGGCGCGGCACGCGATCAGCGAGGCTTCACAGTCCCCCGCCCAGCGCAGGACTGCTCCCAGGTTTTGCAACGCGAGAGACTTGTGGAGCGCTCTGGGATAGCCCTGCAATGCCGAATTCAGGAGTCCGCGTGCATTGCCATACTTTCCTTCGAGGCCGAGTGACAGGCCCAGGCCAATGCGAGCGTCGCGACGCGGTTCGAGGCGCATCGAGGCGGAGTACAACTCGACCGCGGTTGGCCAGCCACCCGTGGACGGCGAGAAGCAGCGCTGCAAGAGGTTCAGCGCCGGAGTCGCACTGTGCTGGCCGCTGTTCAGTTCGGGCCAACGACCCAGTCGCTGGTCGAGCAGTCGAGTCCGAATGCGAAGCTGGCCGGCATCGGCTCGTTGGGTGTTCCACTCCTCGGCTACTCCGGCTTTGGCCTCCTGCGTCGCTTCAGCATCGGCGTGCAACTCGGATCCACCGCAGATTCTCGCTCCACGACATTCGGGGTCTTCGGGCGCTAGCAACCACGGGTGCGGAGCGCTCAACCACGCCGTCTCTGCCGCCGCGACGAGCAGCAGGTGACCAATCTCGTTCCGATGAACGCTCAGCACCTCGCGCTCGATCGAATCGAGACCAGGCATGCTTGGACGAAGCCAAT
Organism: Planctomycetota bacterium; assembly: GCA_047611405.1. GTDB lineage: Bacteria > Planctomycetota > UBA1135 > UBA1135 > JBLFWN01. The sequence goes on from JBLFWN010000040.1 coordinate 28,826, forward strand.
CGGACGAGCCCATGACCCCTATTGGTGCCAATCGAGCGAACAACTCGCGTCGCAGCAAGCCATCGGAGGCTGTGCTGTTCAACAAGTGCACCAAGCTCCCGCGAACGGACGGCAAACTTCCACTCATCAGGAACTCCCCGCCCTTCCGCCGCCCAACGCACCCAGGTCCAAGTTCGGCGCAGACTCCCCACAAGCGAGGGCGCCATGGAGCGTCTGCATTGCTTGCCTAAAATGACGCTTCAGAATCGAAAGAGATGGGGCCAAGCCTCGCTCGACAGCTTTGACTGGCTCGATGCGCTCCAGCATCAACGCAAAGAGAATGCGACGCCTGTTAGGCGGCAGCCCATTGAACAGCACGCACACGCGCCGCGCACGATCCGGATGAACCCCCAGGTCGAGACTCAGGATCCGGGCACGATCCGAACTGAGCGGCAAGCCATGAAAGCCAGCCTCGAGCTGCTTCTCGTCCTCGAGATTCGCGAGTTCACTCGCCTCGCTCATTACGTCTCGAAAGACCGGAGCCTCCAGTTCCTCGATCGCCTGATCTACAGGCCCGCGATAAGCGATAATTGCCGCGAGCGCGGACATCAATTTGGGAGTGTCCAGCAACAGAGCTTCCTCGCGCATGAAGGCTGAACAACGATCCGCGACACGGGTCCAATCCGTTCGCACATGCAGCTCAGCAGTTGTGTTGGTGATCGCATCAGTTGTTGTGTGGGAAGGAGTATTGGCTTCGAGCTTGTAGGCAGAAGAGTCGTTGGCAGGCATGGGTGTTGGCAGGCTTCGATGGTGCAGGTCCGGTTCACTCTCTATCCGTCGCAGGCTCGTCGAGCGCTCAGCCTTCTTTGACCCGTGCGAGATCGGATCAGTTACAGGAAGACTCGGATTCGAGGCCGCCGCCTATTCTCGTCAGCAATTTGCCTCGTCCATCGGATCGCGATAGCGCTGCTCTCGAATCGCACGCAGCCCATGAATGCCTTTGTGATGCATGTAGCGCAGGCTCCGCAGCGAAGGTCGATCACACAACATGGCAGCGGTCTCCCAGCCACAGCCTGCGAAGTCGCGTGAGACCACCAGCATGCGTTGCTCCCAGGGCAGGTCTTCCAAGTCACAGCAAAGCTCCAGCAGCGAAGGCATCAGCGGATCCACCGACTCTCGAACTTCACTGGCGCCGTGAAAGTCGATCGGATTGGATCCATCGGATCGCATATCCCCCATCGTCTCGCACCGGCGACCATCTCGGATCGCGTGCAGGATTTCGTAACGGACCATGCTTAGAGCCCAGGCGTATAAGGCTCTCTGATCCAGCGCATGAGGTCGCGTCCTGCCCTGCAAGGCCCGCAGCAGGACCCGTTGCAATACGTCCTCCGCGCCGATGCGCCCATCGAAGTTGCCGAGACGCGAACGAACCATGCGTACCAAGGGCTTCCAGTGCGCTCGGACGAGAGCCTCCAGAGCCGACGACGGCAAGTCACGATTGTGAGAGCGGAACTCAGGCATGGTCTAGCCCCTCCTAAACGCAGGCCGCACTGCCGCGCTGCTGTCGCAACTCCGCGGAAAGGTAGGAGAATTGGCACAAAACCCGTGCGATGACGGGAAGTGAGTCGTCGGGACGCCAGATGCCTTCATCAGCGAGCTCCAGGGAAGGGTCAGTGAGGGGAACGAGTGAGATCGGGGAGTCTCAACCTCATGCGAGACGACCCTACCTGACTAGGTCCATCGCGCTTGACCAAACGACAAGCCGACCCGTATTTATGTTCCCAGCCGCCCCTGGCGGGTGCCTGGCCTAGTCCAATTCGCCCAATCCACGCGGCCCGAGCACCGCCAACCGCTCAGTCCTCCAGCAGCGGAATATCGATGCCGCGCTCACGTGCACAACGCTCGGCGATCTCGTAGCCAGCATCGACGTGGCGCATCACACCGGTGCCGGGGTCGTTGGTCAGCACCCGTTCCAAAGCAGCGCCGGCCTCTGGCGTTCCATCGGCAACGGTCACCTGCCCCGAGTGCAGGCTGTAGCCCATGCCGACGCCTCCTCCATGGTGGAAGGAGACCCAAGATGCGCCCGATGCCGTGTTCAGCATCAGGTTCAACAGCGGCCAGTCCGCGACTGCATCCGTGCCGTCCAGCATCCCTTCGGTCTCGCGGTTCGGCGAAGCGACCGAGCCGCAATCCAAGTGGTCGCGGCCGATGACAATCGGCGCCTTGATCTCGCCGCGAGCGACGGCCTCATTGAAGGCCTTGCCGGCGCGTGCGCGCTCGCCATAACCCAACCAGCAAATACGTGCCGGCAAACCTTGGAACGCGATGCGTTCGCCGGCCAACTTGATCCAACGCATCAGCGCTTCGTCTTCGGGGAACAGCTCACAAATGATGCGATCGGTCACCGCAATATCGGCCGGGTCGCCCGACAAGGCCACCCAACGGAACGGCCCCTTGCCTTCACAGAAGAGCGGACGGATGTACTTGGGTACGAAGCCTTCGAAGTCGAAAGCATTCTCGAGCCCCGCTTCCTGCGCGTGGCCACGCAGATTGTTGCCATAGTCGAAGGTATCAGCGCCGCGCGCCTGCAACTCGATCATCAGCTCGCAGTGCTCCTTCATCGTGCGGAAGGAGTGAGCCTCGTAGCCCTTCGGATCGGACTGACGCAAGGCCTCGGCTTCGGCAAAGCTCATGCCGTTCGGAACATAACCATCGAGCGGATCGTGGGCGCTGGTTTGATCGGTCAAGATGTCGGGCGTGATCTTGCGCTCGATCAAGCGACTCAACAATTCAGTTGCATTGCATTCAACTGCGATCGACTTTCCAATGCCATCGCGCCAGTACTCGAGCGCCTTGTCGATCGCGGCGTCAACACCATCGACCTTCTCATCAACATAGCGAGTGCGCAAACGAAAATCGATGCGTGCTGGATCGACATCGGCGACGAGGCAAGTGCCATCATTCATTGTCGCGGCCAACGGCTGCGCTCCACCCATCCCACCCAGGCCGGCGGTGACGACAAGCCGGCCTTTGAGAGTCCCACCAAAGTTCTGCTTCGCGGATGCCGCGAAGGTCTCATACGTACCTTGCAGAATCCCCTGCGTGCCAATGTAGATCCAAGAGCCGGCCGTCATCTGGCCGTACATCATCTTGCCGGCCTCTTCCAACTTGCGGAAGTGATCCCAGTTGGCCCAGTTCCCAACCAAGTTCGAGTTGGCGATCATCACGCGCGGAGAAGCCGTCGTCGTGCGAAAGACGCCGACCGGCTTGCCGGATTGAACAAGCAAAGTCTCGTCCGGTTCTAAGCGCTTGAGCGTCGCAATGATGGCTTGGAAGGAGGGCCAATCACGCGCCGCCTTTCCTGTCCCGCCATAGACAACAAGTTCTTCCGGAAGCTCGGCTACTTCGGGGTCGAGGTTGTTCATCAACATGCGCATTGCCGCTTCGGCCGCCCAACTCTTGCAGCTGAGTTCGGTTCCACGCGGAGCGTGTTGCGGCCCTGTCGGAATGTCGCTGAACGAAGTCTGTCCGGAAGTTGCGGTCTCGAGGCTGCTCATGGCTCTGCGCTGCGCGCGAGGATCGATGGATTGAGGAGGAGTCAACTCCGAGGCATTCGGAGCAAGAGAGGCAGCACATCAGTGTAAACATCAAAGCGCGTCTCGGCCCCCATTGGCTGTCCATTCAAGGATCTGAATCTGCACCGCGGCAAAGGAGAGCGCGCCAGGGGCCGAGGCCCGTGATGGTCAGGCCCTAGGATCAGGAGCGATCCCCTCGGAGCTTGGCTTCGTGTTCGATCAAGACGCGTAATTGACTGAGAACCGAGCCAGAGAGGGACACATGGCAGGGATCCTTGCCGGGCAGATGAGCCAGCTCGTCGTGGTACCGCAACACCTCATGCAACACGTTCGCCTTCCGAATTGCATCGAACTCTGCACGCGGGAATCCATGCGCTTCGACGAAGGCGTCGATCACGGACTGCTTCAGCTCCCTTGGCACTTGATCCAGCAGACGATCGCAGCTGAAGACGGGATGCCCGATCACGACATCGGTCCAGTCGAAGACCGTCAAGTGGCCTTCGTCAATCATGATGTTGCAACAGCCCGCGTCTTGATGAACCAAGGTCGGAGCATGCTGAAAGGCGTCGGCGAAGCGGACGATCCAGTCCGGCGCATGGCGAGCGAGCGACGCTTGGTGCTGCGCGGAGAGTCCGCGCAGCACGGGGCTCGCGAGTAGTGCATGCACACTCGCTTCAAAGCCAAGCGCGCGCCGGTCACGAACACCGATGCTTAGCCAGTGCTCGACGTGCTTTTCTTCACGAAGCTGAATCTCGGCCAGAGTGCTCGCAGCAAGAATCCAGTGCTCAAGTGAACTGGCCTCGGGCATGAGCTCGCCACTCATCTCTTCCATCATGACTGCCCCGGGCCATGTATCTACGACGCGTGGCAAGTGAGCGGGAGAGCGCTTCACCAACTCGGGCAAGATGAGTTCCTCCCCCGGAGGCAGGCTGTAGCCGAACTTGACCCACACTGCGCCCTCTAGAGTAGGCAGCCGCTTGATGCATGCACGCCCCCACATTTTGACCGTCTCGATCGCGCCGGCACGAACACGTCCATGTCGGTCGAGAGCTGCATCGATCTCGCTATCCGTGCGCACAATCCAGGTCGGATCAGCCCAAGGCAATTCAAGAGTCATAAGATTCAGAATTGAGAGATCGCGCGCCCGACATCAGTGGGATAAGCCATCCACGATAGGAGGCTGCGCCTCGGCAAGACGAGACTGCAACGACGACCTGATTGCACGCTCGGGAGAATGGCAGCGGGGAAGCATCGCGGATAGCACACAGGATAAACACAACACAGCGATGAATCACGGTACCGGCCAGTTGCGCCCGCTAAGATGGTACGCCCCCGGAGCTCTCGTGCTGCCGTCCTCAACTCAGGAGATCGAAATGAAGTTGCAAAGGCTATTCCACCTCTTCGCCACCATCGGCGCAGTGTTGCTCACGGCCCAATTGAGCATCGCCCAATCGGAAACGACCGAGGCACAGCGCGAAGCCGATATTGCTGCACGAATTGCACAGCTCGTCGAACAAATCGACCAGAACACGAAGGTCTTGGAGACCCTCGAACAAGACAACGCGACGCTCGAGCTTCAGAGGGTACGCTCCGAAGTCAAGCAAGACGGCGAGCCCGAGGCCGTCTCTATCGACCTCAACTCACTCGGTCGCCGCGTCGAAATCATCCGCTACGCGCGCGACGCGTTCGACAGGAATGGCGATCTCGAAGCGAAAGAACAACTTAATCTCGCCATTCACTACGGAGAGCTTGCGCTCGGAAAGGGAAGCGACGAAGCCCTCTCGCAAGCCGCTGCCAAGGTTCCAAACAAGCCGATCTTGATCGATTACTTGCGCAAGGCGTCGAGTCAGTATCGCGAGTGGAGACGGGTTGAGCGTGCAACGGCATGTCATCAACTCGCGCAATACTACGCGGGTCAGGTGGAGACCTTTGGCGAGCAAGCCGACATTGCGCTCGCGGATCAGCTGCGAGCAGCTGACGAGCGCTTGCGAGTCGAAGAAGAGCATAAGCGCGCAGAGGAAGACCGTCGCCGCCAGATCGAAAGCGGAACGAGTGGCAACATCGCCAGTCTCGCCCACCGTACCGAGATTCTGCAGATGGCTCATGGCGCACTGGCTCGTGCCGGCGAAGAGGAGTTGGCCAATAAGATGAGTCAAGTCCTCCACGTAGCGCATATGCAACGCGATGGCGCTGACCCAGAGGCATTGACGCAAGCCTTTGAAGGGAAGGGCCTGTCACTTGGTCTCATGATCGAGTTGCTGCAGAAAGCTTCTGGCTTCTACGCAGGTTGGGACCGCGTCGAGCAAGCACAGGCTTGCAACGGACTGGCCGAGTTTTATGCCGCGCGTGCGCGCGGTGAGGAGCCAGGACATGACCCGGAAGAAGAGCCCGCTCCCGATCACGACGAAAGCTCACTGGAAGACCTAGACCGCCGCATCGAGATCCTGCAACTCGCCCATGAAGGCCTGACGAGCGGCGCGCGTGAAGACATGGCTCATATGATGGGACGTGTGATTCGCGTGGCAGAGATGCAACGCGCGGGTGCCGGTGAGGAAGAGCTGTCCCAAGCAATGGAAGGCTTGTCGCTAGGACAGACCGTCACTCATTTGCGCATGGCCGCAGAGATCTTCGCTAAGCGCGGAGAGCGCGAGAATGCCGGGGCAGTCAGCAGCCTGGCACGTTTCTACAATCAGCGCCTCAAGGGCGAAGCTGAAGAGGAGGCCTTCGCCCCCGCCGAACCGGAAGCCGAGCGCAACCTTGAATCGCGCACCGAGCGCGTCGAAATCTTGCGCATGGGTCACGATGCACATCGCCGTGCTCGCCACCCGGAGCAGGCCAAGATGCTGCAGCAGACGGTACTCGTCGGCGAATTGCAGTTAGCCGAACAAGACCCCGAGCGCATTGCAGAAGCCGCTGCTGGATTAACAATGGAAGGCGTCATCGATGCGTTGGTGGATGCCTCGGATCTCTACCGCAAATGGGGTCGCGATGGACGAGCACAAGATGTCCAGGACCTCGTCAACTTCTACGTGCAACGCGACGAGGTTCGCTCACAAGAGGCGCAAGACGATGAAGAGCTGCAGAGCCTGATGAAGGAGCGCGCACAAGGTCGCGAAGAACTACACCAAATGATGCAGCAGATCGAAGTCATGCAGAAAGAACTGCAGCGCTTGAGCGAATCGATTCGCTCCATGATGAACGACAAGTAAGCACTGCACGCGCAGCAGTGGTCACAGAGTATCGCTGCCATCAGACGAAGCCAGAGAGGGGAGAGCTTTGGCTCTCCCCTCTCTCGTTGATTGATCTGCAGTTCGCGCCCAAGCCTGTGGCCACTTCGATGACACTCAGCCGGCAAGGCAAGCTCGTCGTTTCAACTGGGCGGCGCGAATCGCGCCCTCTCACTGTTCCCTAATCGGGCGTTGCGATCCATTTCACACGGTAGACGTTGACGAAGGTCGGCGCCACACGCCAGGCGGGTGGCGCGAGCTCGCACACAAAACCGATCCAACCGGGATCTCCCTTGCGCCTGCCCGCGAAAACCGTCCGCCCACTGCGAGCACCAACCGCGACGAGTTCGAAGTGCTCGAATCGGCCCGCTTGCAAATCGAATACTGCAGAGCCGAGAACGCGCGTACGGATCGACCGTGCGCGCTCCTGCTTGGGCTTAGGCTTCCAATAGTTGTCGTCCTCGTAGAACCACGCCCCCTCACCACTGGCTGCCGTCACACCCTCGATGCGAATCGTGACACGTTCCGCATCGACAGCTGTGAGCACGACTTCCAGCTCGGACCCCGCAGTCTCCGACGGATGAAAGGGAACCGTCTGCCCGCCCACATTGTCTACAAACACGAGACATGCCAAGCGCGCAGTCAACGCTGGGGGCAACAGGGCTCGCTCGCCGACCTCATGCCGCACGGGCAGCATCGAACGCGCCTCTTCGGCGCTAAACCACACGGCGTCTCGATTGAAACGCACTCCCGGCTTGGAATCAAAGACACCCGACAGTGGGCCCGGCATCGGTAAGTCGCGGCCGGTGCGACGCAACACCAAACCACTCGCAGGATAGCTGTCCTCCCATCGGAAGCCTGTCTTGACCGCCGCGGCGTCAACGGTCTTGAGCTCGTCTGCAGGCAGCGCCTTCCATTCCTTCAAACTTGCCCGAAGCATCTCTAGGATTGAGTCGGGAGAGTTCGTGTTCTTGCGAGCCAACAGCTTGCCACTCGGCGCGAAGATATACGTGCCTTGCATCGAGCCACGGCTCGCGTCTTCCGTGCCGGTAACGGCTCGCCGAAAGAAACGGCACTCCGGTTCGGGATCGCGCTGCAAGCGCCAGACCTCGTCAGCAGCACACACGAACTGCTCGGTCAACTCTGCGACTTCGGGGTTGGACCAGACACGCCGGCCAGCGACTCCATTGCCTCAGGTACAGCCCAGTGGGTGGCCGTTCATCGCCCAGAACAGCATTGGCTTGTTCGAGGAGGCAGCCGCGAGCATGCCCTCGCTAAAAGAGTACAGCCACGGGATTGTTTCGTGCTTCGTTTCCGTTTCACTCGGAAGGATCAGCTCTACCCACTGCGGCAGCAGCTCTTGGTCGAGAGGCGGTAGACCCAGCTCGGCCGTTGACACTGATGCTACGGGGGCGGAAGGCTCGCGTGTTCCTTGCTGCGAGAGCGCGCGCTCGATGCCAATGAGGAGCAATCCAAAGGCGAAGAGTGAAGTCTGAAGTCGATTCATGCCGCACCACTATATCAAGCAGCATGAAGCGAGCACCAAAGGCGAAGCTCCGCACACGATACGGGCGCGTAAGTCCCCTATTGCAGCCTAGGAAGCAACGCGATTTAGGAATCCAAGTATCCTGGACATGGACTCGCCGGGATGCCGTCCTTCTGAGACAGCTGATCCGATGCTCCCCCATCCACAACAAGTGCAACGGGCAGGGATTCGCCTTGGCTGCTTGGTGGCGATTCTCATCGGCACAGCCGCAGCGCAAGTACCTCAGGTGAATGCCGACAATCTGGAAAGATCTGCGGAAGGTGCATCGAGATGCAAGCCACGCGATCACGGCAGGAACAAAGGGACACCTCGCTCGCAATCGGGGGCAAAGTCTCTGCTTTGAAATCGATTCAACTGGTTTTACAGTCAGCCCAGCCGCAGCTAAACAATACGAAGCCACTCGTACTTCCAAGGCGAAAGACGGCGAGTCTGCACATACGGCGATGGATCACGACGCTACCCACCAGAACCGGCAGCAGGAATGGAATTTGGGTTCGCAGCTCTTTTGCCATGGCATCGATGGAGCGCTCATCGAGCTCGACGCCCCGATGAAGGTCGACAGCTCTAGCGCACGCTTGATGAGGGAATGAGATGCGTGTTTCACCGAGTGGTACCAGAACGATGCGCATGCGCTGGAGCATGGACTGACTTTATGGAGCCACCCGCAACAGGCGGAACAATCGAACAACTGCGCGCAACAATTCGAGTTCAAGGTGCGAGGCAACCTACAGCCACAACTGACGATCCGACCACGCTCCATCCACTTAGTGGACGATGCGGGCCAGACACGGTCGACCTACACATGCCTGATTGCCTTCGGCAGCCTCGGCAAAGACCTGCCCGTACAGTTCGAGCTCGAAGGAGATGCGCTCGTGATGTCGCTCGATGCAAGCGGCGCCACCTATCCCCTGACAGTCGATCCTGTCGTTCAGCTGGCCTAGTCAAAGTCTCGGTCAATACGATCGCAATCGGGGCCTAAAGGGAAGACAGCCTCGCGACAGGTGTCGACGGAGACCAACTTGACAATGAGTTCTCAGCCGCCGGCGCTGTCTCCTTGTTCGATCTCGACCTGTCGTGGCCGGCGATCAGCTTCTGCTATGGCGACGGCAGCGAGACTCCTTGCCCGTGCGGAAATACAGGTGGCGCAGGAGAGGGCTGCGCCAACTCGAGTGGCGCGGGCGGGCGACTGACTGCCACAGGCAGCGCACTTGTCGCGGCGGACAAATTGCTGTTCGAGGTTCAACAGCTACCAGCCAGTCAATCCGCGTTGTTACTCAGTGCTCTTACCACCAGCGCAAGCGGCAGCGGCACGCCCTTCGGCAGCGGCCTGCGCCGCTTGAGCGGCAATGTTATCGGACGACTAGGCGTCAAGCCCACGGACAACACGGGCTGTGCATCCTGGGGGCCTGATCTCGCAGTGACCACTGGCTGGATCGCTGGTAAGACGCACTACTTCCAGTATTGGTACCGTGAACCGGCAGGATCTCCCTGCCTGACGAGATCCAACCTCACGAGCGCAATCATGCTCACCTTCGAGTGAGCGCGCGCCACCGCCACTACTCCTTAGCCGGAGCTTCCGCCGCACGAATTTTGGCGACGAGTTCCTTGGCGAGGTCGTTTGGCACTTCAAAGGTCAGGTTGTACTGAGCAAGCTTCCACGCACCCGCGCTCCAGACCAAAGCACCGGTGCCACGAACCGTTCCGTAGGACGCGTTCTCCAAGCGTTCATCAAACCACGCGGTATCGCCGGCAGACCCGAAAGACACATGGCGCGAGATCGCGACATAAGTCCAACCCGTGCCTGCATCGAAGTGCGGAGCTGCGAAGGCCTTGAACTGATCCAGGTCCCAGCGCTCGTTCGGATCCGTCCCCAAGAAGATCGCGTCATCCGTGAAGTGCGCGAAGTAGCGCGCACTATCCGCCCGGGCGGCCGCATCGTGGAAATCATCCAGCACGGCCTCGATATCACTAGCGCGCGCTGCGCCACGTTCCATGGAGTGCATGCTCTTGTCCTTGGTCGACTGACAGGAACTCATAAGCAAGAGGGCCATCGGAAGCGCCCAAAGCAAAAGGCCGCGCATACCTGCATCTGCATCAAACATCAAATCGAAGTTCCTTCATCTGGGCGGCCATCCATTTGGCCTTGGTGTCGCGCACCGCCTCTTGCTCGAGGCGGCCTTCGACCACCAGAGTACCGATTCGGGCTTGTGCACTGGAATGAATCCAGATGAACAAGAACCCGCTCGTGCGTGGACCGATCGAGATGCGCGCGACTTCCTTGCCCTTATAGATCGTCCAGGCGTCCTTGGCATCCGTCTCGACGACGACATCGTAGCGACGGTTCATCTCGGGAATCGCGCCGCCCTCGATCGAACCCATCTTGCCCCATAGCGGCTTTCGGTTGGCGACGTTCAGGTGTCCCATATTACGACACCACACGAAGCTGCTATCGAGCACGCCGTTGAATCCCATGCAGAACTCGGTGATGTTCGTGACAAAGGATTCGTGTTGCTTGAAGGCCAAATCATAGCTGAGTTTGATCGGTCCATCCCACTGCAGCTTGTGCTTGGCCGCGACCGCGCCCAGGGAGACGAAGTCCCCCTCTTCGATCCAAATGCCGGTCTCTTCGCTGGGAAGCTCGACCTGCGGTCGCGTGTTGCGTGGCCCCATGATGAAGCGGTCGATGATGTCGAAGTCATCCAGCGCATCCTCGTCCTCGAAGTCGTACGTCACGCGAATCTTGCCGTCTTCGATCGCCTCAACCTTGCCTTTGATCAGACTGGCAATGCCTTTCGAGGAGAACTGGATGTCGAGCGCATAGCGCGCGAAGGCAGTCATCGCCTTCGACCGCGCGGTGAACATCGCATCCGTCGCGCGCGTCTCGCGCATACGCGCGATCACGGTCAGGGCATCCCCGGCTGCCCCCCCACTCGTCGGCCACGTGCCCTTGGCTAGATCGGCCAGCGTACGCGCCGAGTTTGCAATAACGGCCAACCGCGTGTACGAGGACTTCGCGTCCTCCTTCATGCTCACGACTTCTTCACTCTTATCGTGATTCAAAAGGCTCTTAACCTTCGCGTTCGCCGTCAGCGCGTACGGATACAAACGCAGCCATCCCGGTCCATACTTGTTGATCTTCGATTTCAGCAAGTCGACGACGACCATCGGCGTTAGAGCGCTCAGCTCGAGCTCGTCCCGGCCCAGCTTGTTCGAACCGAGCTTGATGAGGCTAGCCTCGACAGCCGTGACCTTAGCCTGCAGCTTCTGGCCATCGACGGTCAGCTTCAGCTTATTGCCTGATGACACGAGCTCGTTCAGATACTTGCGCGTCAACGCATCCCAGGCAGTCGCTCGTGCGAGTTCGCGCCCGACGCGTGCGGCAATGTCTTCTGGCATTTCCGCTTTGACTAGCAGCTGCAGCGCAGCGATGCCTTCGTTCAAGCGGCCTTCACGAATGTCCTCGATAGCGAGCGCTAGGTAAGCCTCGTACTCGTCGCTACGAAGCTCGAAGCTCGCGCGCAACGCGTTCAGCTTTGTCAGCAGCTCGTTCTCTTCCTGCGCGCGCGCTGGCGCGGGTTGCAGGAGCGCTGTGGATGTCGCATGAGTACGGGTTTCTGCGAGAGCATTGGGCACGGTCCCAAGGGACAGCACACAAGCAAGAGCGAGTGGACGCATTAGCTTAGGGTTGCGGGCGAACATGGAAGGACGAACCAGCCGGGGTGCTAGCAAACCCGTAGGCGAATCGACTGGTGGAGTCGTAGCGAGCGCATTCATGGTTACAATACTCATGTCTCAACCTCCTCTTGTCCTGACGGTAGGCATGGTGGCCTGATCCCACAAGCACATCCTTGCGCGCTATGCTTCTTGGGGTGACTGACGATCCTCCAATGCTGCCTCGGCCGGACAACTTCGCGACCACTCGTTGGAGCTTGGTGCACCGGGCCCGCCGCGATGGTGATAAAGCGGCGCGGGCCGCTCTCGCGGAGTTGTGTCAGACCTACTGGGCACCGGTCCACCACTACGTGCTACGAAGAGGCTATTCCGAAGATGAGGCGCGTGACCACACGCAGGCCTTCTTCACGAGCCTGATCGAAGGCGGCGATTTCGATGCTGTCGACCCACAGCGAGGCCGGTTTCGAGCCTGGCTGCTGGGCTGCGCGAATCACTTCCTGGCCAACGCCGAGCATCATCGGCAAGCGTGGAAGCGGGGCGGCTCTCACCAAGTCCTGTCACTCGACTTCGACAGCGTGCGCGGAGTCGCAGTCACGGACGCCAAGGCTGAGAGCCCGGAAGCTGCCTTTGAGCGAGAATGGGCCCTCGCAGTTCTCGCGAAGGTTCTGGTCGAGCTCGAGCAGGAGTATCGCGGAGCAGGTCAAGCGGAGCTGTTCGCGGCCTTGCGCCCGCGCTTGTTGCCGGGCGAGGATTGCGCTCCGTTCCAAGAACTCGCGTCGCGGTTCGGCCGAAGCGCCGGCGCGCTGAAGACTGCCGCGCACCGGATGCGTCGCAGATATGGCGAGTTACTGAGGCGCGGCGTCGGAGACACGCTGGAAGACGCGAGCGGAGTCGAGGGTGAGATCCAGGGCTTGTTCGACGCTCTTTCGAGCGGGTGAGTCCCTTCTTGGAAGAGCCCGATCGATGCCGTGCCGCTTCTCTTAGGCCGCGGAACGCTTGGGACGCCGAAAAATTCGGCCGCAGCCCGTAACCTTGCGGGACGCTCCCTTCAGGGGTGATCGACACGATCCTGATACTGATCCATCGGCCCCCTCCCTATGAAGCCCACCCGACCCTGTCCCCGCTGCGGAAGCGCACTCCCCAAAGAGGGCGCGCTGGACTCGCTCTGCCCCGCCTGCCTATTGGCCAGCGTGAGTCGACGCGACACCCCCTTCGCGCGAGCGCCGTTACCTGACATTGGGCCGCTACATGCGCTCTTCCCCGAGCTAGAAATCTACGAAGCGATCGGGCGCGGCGGATCCGGGGTGGTCTATCGAGCCAGGCAGACGCGACTCGATCGCCTGGTTGCATTGAAGATCCTCGATGACGAGTTGTCGCGCGACGATGCCTTCGCCGGACGCTTCCTGCGTGAAGCGCGCGCGCTGGCGCGCTTGAATCATCCCGCTATCGTCGGTGTGCACGACTTCGGTGATCGTGAAGGCTGCTTCTACTTGATGATGGAGTACGTCGACGGCGTATCTCTTCGCGATCGATTGGAAGCCAAGGACCTCGACGCGGGTGATGTGCTCGAAATCATCCCCGAGATTTGCCAAGGCTTGCAGTATGCACATGAAGCTGGCGTCGTGCACCGCGACATCAAGCCGGAGAACTTGCTACTGACGGCGGAAGGGCGCGTAAAAATCGCGGACTTCGGGTTGGCCAAGATGATCGAGCTCGGGGGTCCAGCGCTGACGCGGCGTACGCAGGTCATGGGGACGCCGCACTATATGGCGCCCGAGCAGGTGAATCGACCGCTTGAGGTCGATCATCGTGCGGACATCTATTCGCTCGGCGTCGTGTTGTACGAGATGCTAACGACCGAGCTGCCAATTGGTCGGTTCGTGCCGCCTTCCGAGGTCGCAGGCGGAAGTGACCGCTTTGATCCCGTGGTCTTGAAAGCCTTGGAGCGAGAACCCCTTGCGCGCTATCAGAAGGTGTCGGACATTTCCTCCGACATCGCGGGCTTCGATAGTTCCGAGGACGGTGCGCCTCATCCGGCAACGGGCTCTGGTTCGGCGGCGGAGCCAGAGCTTGCACCTGCGGATAATCAGGACACAGACTCAAGCAGAGAAGACTCCAACGCGGGACTCGCGGCCAACCAAGCTTGGTTAGCTGCTGTAGGCTATTCACCCAAGGTCATTGCGACAGCCGCATTGCTTTTGGCTTGGGTATGGATTGCGATCCTCTTGAAGCTTCCGACCGATGTAGCGTGGCACTCCCTACAGGAGGTCTACATCTTGATCCATGGGGATGAGTGGGGCAGCTTGAGTACTCAGTGGCTTGCGGCTGCGTACCCACTCGCCTACCTGGCATATTGGATTGCCCAAGGGCTCGATCCGCAGCAGCGCAACACACGCTTGCTGAAGAACGTCGCCTTCATTAGTTGCGCCGCAATCGTGATGCGGCTGTGCATGTTCGAGGACCACCGCCCGGCTGCCCTCATCGTAGAGGGGCTAGCGGCCATAAGCGTGGTGTTCAGTCATCTGTGCTTGGAGCGATGGATTCGCAAGGGCGACAGAATGAGTATTCTGGGTGCTGTACTTCTGATGGCTCAAGCCACCGTCATGCACTCCTCGGCGGTGGCGCACCCCAGTCGCGAGGCTTACTACCACGCTAGTGGCACAATGAGCATCCTCGGGCTCAGCGCGGCATTAGTACTGCTGCCAAATATATTCCTAGGCTCAAGGAACCGCGGTACGAATGGGGCTCTGATTCGCGCGTCCTCGGTCGTGCTGATCAGCGCCGCCTTCTACTTCCACAAGCAGCTGTTCTAGCGTGGCTTGCGCGGCGCGTCGTCAATCCGGCACCTGCGCCGTGCGGATGAAGAGGTTGCGGAACCAAGCGTAGGCCTTGCCCTCGACTTGCGCCGGTGCGTGGCGTTGGAGGCCGATGAAGCCTTTGATTGCGCGCTCGGCAAAGGGCGGCTTGCCTTCGATCACGTGCGTGTCCACGTCATACAGCAGCTTGCCGTTCAGTTGCACTTGCAGACGTTTGCCGTGGTAGTGAACGCGGTAGCTGTTCCACTCGCCGTTTGGGCGTAGTGCATCCTTGATGCCCGGCGCGATGGAGCCGTACAGGCCGCCGCAGAATTGATAAGGCGCCAGCTTCGAATTCGTGACGGTCTCCCAGTTGAAGTCGTCGAGGATCTGAATTTCGCAACCCGAATAGGCCGGGTTCGATCCATCGCGATTTGCGCGCAGGAACAGACCGCTGTTCGCCATCTCCGCGATCTTGAATTCGAGCCTCAGGTCGAAGTCCTGGAAGTCCTCCGTCGTCATCAGGTGCGGCGAACTGCCCTCCTTCAAGAAAGCAATTTCACCATTCTCGACTGCAAAGCCACTGCCGTCGCCCGCGCCCTTCCATCCATCGAGCGTCTTGCCGTCAAAGAGTGACCGCCAACCCGAAGCAATCCCGGACTTGGTCAGGCTCATTTGCCCTTTGTTGTTCTCTTCCCAGAAGCCGGCTTTCTTACGGCGCAGCTCTTTGACCTTGATGTTCTTGAAGCGCACGACGCTGTCCTCCGGCTCGCTGCGCGCACCGTGCACTTGCAGTCCGATGTGGCCGCTCTTCGCAAAGACCCCGCCCGAAGTCGGAAGCGTGTAGTCCGTCAGCAGCTCGCCGTTCAGCCAGAACACAATATGCATCGGATCGCCGACACAACTGACGCGCAGATGATTCCACTCGTCGCGCTTCCACTTCTCCATGCCATTCGGCTGATGGAAGTAATAGCCGTCCGCATAGATCCCGCCAACCTCGCCGGTCGGCCTGTAATCGAGCGTGATCTGCGGCCCCTTGCCGCCGCCATCCTCGACCGCCAGGTCGCGCGGGACCATGTGCAAGAAGACTCCCGAGTCGAAGGGATAGGTGATCCACGCATCGAGCTCGATTTCGAAGTCCGTATAGCGCTTCTCGGTATAGATCAGCCCGCCGGCAGAATTCGGCCCCTCACGCCCCGTGATCGTCCCTTCCTCGACCGACCACAGCGCATTGCCGTCGTAGCGCCCGCCCTTGGTAATCCAACCGTCGAGCGTCTTGCCATCGAACAGCGACTGCGCCTGTTGCGTCGGTGAGATGAGTGCAATGGCCGGAAGAGTTAGTACCAGCGGTGCCAGCAGGCGGAGAAGCGTTGATTGCATTTTGGGCAGAGTTGGGGGAAGGGGTCGCGGCCTCGGAGCCCCAAGGGTAACGAGCTTTCGCCCAGGAACCATCCGCGTGCATGCCTCGCGCTTCTCCCGCGGCTAGAATCTCGGGCCTCCCCGCGTGGCGTCCCTGCGCATCAGCGGACTCGATCTGGCCCCAAGCCCCAGTCAAGCGATGAAACTCCCCTCGACTCCTCCGAATCCGTCACGGCGTGACCTGTTGACTTCGAGTGCCGCCATGGCCGGCGCTCTCAGCATGGGTCCTGCCTGTGTCAGCACCGGCAGCAAGGACCTGCCGACGATCAAGGCACCCGAGAAGGGTCCCCTGGCTGATGGCGAGACGCTGCGCATTGGCGTGATCGGAACAGGCGGCATGGGCGGCGGCCACATCGGAGGCATGCTGCGTTCCGCAAAGGACGGCCGATCGAATAGTCGCATCGTCGCTCTGTCCGATGTCTGCAAGCCGCGCTTGGACAAGAACCTGGAAAAGGTGCGCGCCGGGCAGACCGACGTAGAGGTCACCGGCTATCGCGACTACACCGAGCTGCTGGCGCGTGAAGATATTCACTGCGTGCTGATCGCGTCGCCCGAGCACTGGCACGCGAAGCATGCGATGGACGCCATCACGGCTGGCAAGGATGTCTACGTCGAGAAGCCGATGACGCTGCGTCTGGACGAATCCGTCTGGATGCACGAGAGCATGCTCGCCAACCCGCACATGATCGCGCAGGTCGGTACCCAGTACATGATGCTCAGCAAGTACGAGCAGGCGCGAAAAGTGATTGCCGAAGGCGGCATTGGTCACCCTACCTTCAGCCAAACCAGCTACTGCCGCAACTCGCGCGATGGCGAGTGGCTGTACGGCATCGACGAAAAAGTCCAGCCCGGTGAGCAGCTGGATTGGGAGCGTTGGTGTGGTCCGCTCGGCGTGCAGGAATGGGACACAGAGGTCTACCACCGTTGGCGTCGCTATCGCACCTTCTCGACCGGCGTCATCGGCGACCTCTTGGTGCACATGATGACGCCGATGATGTACGCGCTTCAAGCGGGATGGCCGATGCGTGTCACCGCTTCAGGTGGGCACTTCCTCGATAAGGCGATGGAGAACCACGACCAAGTCAATTTGACGGTTGGCTTCGAGAAAGAGCACACGATGATCGTCGCAGGCTCGACCTGCAATGAGCAGGGACTCGAGACGATGATCCGCGGCCACGAAGCGAACATCTACTTGGGCAGCGACGATTGCGTCGTGCGACCCGAGCGGCTCTTTGTCGACGACATTGATGAGCGCCAGCTGCAAGGCTCGAGCGGCGATGTTCAGGATCAACTGCGTCTTGATTGGATGAACTCAGTCCGCACGCGCAACCCGAATAAGTCGCCCGTCTCGATGGCGATGCAGGTCATGGTCGTCGTCGACCTGGCCACGCGTTCGATGTGGGACGGCAAGGCGTACACTTTCGATCCCGAGACGATGACGGCATCGCCCGCCTGACGGAGCACGCCTCGTGATCCTGCCTCTCGCGGTTCACGCGATGAGGACGCGCTTCGAGCTCGTCCTCATCGGCGATGACCCTTCACACCTGCGCGCCGTTGGCGAGGAGGCGTTGGAGGAGATCGTGGCCGTTGAGGCACGCTTGAGTCGTTTCGACAAGAGCAGCGTGGTGACGCGCATCAACCGGCACGCGGCGCAGGAAGCCGTGCGCGTGGATGCCGATACCTTCGCGCTGCTCGCCGAGTGCGAGCGCTTGTGGCATGAGACGCAGGGGGCCTTCGATCCGACGATTGGTCCTTTGATGCGCAGCCTCGGTCTACAAGACGCTTGCGCTGCAGGATCTCGCGAGTTGACGGTCGAAGAAGCGCGCGCCGCGGTCGGTTGGCGCACTGTCGAGCTCGATGGCGAGAACCACACGGTTCGATTTCAGCATCGAGATACTTCGATCGATCTTGGTGCGATTGGAAAAGGCTATGCGCTCGATCTCGCCGCTGCCATTTTATCGGAGCATGATGTGCATCGTGCGATCCTGCATGGCGGCACGAGCACGAGCATCGCGCTCGGAGCACCGCCGCAGTGTGCGGGATGGCGCATCGCGCTCGGCTCTCCTAAACTCGACAAGGAAGCGCGCGTCCTTGAGCTATGCGACGAAGCCTTGTCGGTCTCGGAACGAACGGTCGAACAGCGCGCGCATGCAGCACACGTCATCGATCCGCAGACCGGCCGCGCCGCTACAGGCGCCGAGCGAGTCGCCGTCCGCGTCCACGATGCCAAGCCTCTAGCGGGCTGCGGGCATTCATTTGCAGCGAGCCGCGCCGATGCGTGGTCGACCGCCCTCCTCGTGCGTAGCGACCTAACGCTTCCCGACTCTGTCGCGCGCGAGTCGTGGTCCGAGACGCAATCATTCCGGGACGACTTCGCCTCTGGCTCACGACCTGATCGCAGCATTGCGACTAGAGCGCTACCAGCCAAGAGGGACGGACGCCACCCCACACAAATCACGCAGACGAGCTAACCGCACGCTCTGCAGGCAAGAACACACACCCTCGGTCAGGCGCCAGCCTTACTCCCCCACTTCGCACCAAGTCCCCATGTCCGCACCCTCTCGTCGAAGTTTCTTGAAAGGCGCCAGCGCTACTGTCGCCGCCGCCATCGCGATCGAGCCCACCCTGTACGCGAGTCCGCCGAAGTTCTCGGCCCCGATGCGCGTAGGCCTGATTGGTGCGGGCCGTCAGGGCCGAGCCATTCTGGGTGAGCTAGCGCAATTCGAAGAAGTCACCGTCGCTGGCATCTGCGATACGGTCAAGGGCCGCTTACGATCCGCCAAGCGCCGCGCACCCGATGCAGAGCCAACCGCGGATTGGCAAGCGCTGCTCGCGCTGCCCGACCTCGATGCCGTCATCGTCTCGACGCCGACGCACCTGCACCGAGAAATCGCAATCGCTGCATTGGAGGCCGGCAAGCATGTGTATTGCGAAGCCCCGTTGGCGCACACGATTGAGGATGCACACGCAATCGCTATCGCAGCTCGCAGTGCGAAGGGTGTGTTCTGTTCCGGCCTGCAGGGCCGCAGCGATCCAGTCTACAAACTAGCGCGTTCTTTCGTTCGCTCCGGTGCTATTCGCGACTTGGTAAGCCTGCGTGCGCAGTTCCGCAAGAAGACTTCATGGGTCACCCCCGCATCGGATCCCAAGGACGAGGCTGCGCTCAACTGGCGCCTGAACAAAGACACCTCAACCGGTCTGGCCGGTGAGTTCGGCACGCATCAGTTCGACGTCTTGCATTGGTTCACCGGGGTCTACCCGGTCGAAGCCAACGGTCGTGGCGGCGTCCTCGCCTACAAAGATGGACGCGAAGTAGCCGACACCATTCACTGTCACCTGGGCTTCGAGAGCGGAATGAACCTGGCATACGAAGCGACGCTCTCGAACTCCTTCGAGGGAACGCACGAGCTCATCATCGGCACAATGGGCGCCGTCAAGCTGGCTTGGACGCACGGCTGGATGTTCAAGGAAGCGGATGCTGCGACACAGGGTTGGGAGGTCTACGCCAACCGCCAGCGCTTCCACAACGATGAGGGTGTGACGCTGATTGCCGAAGCGACCAAGTTGGCGGAGCAAGGCAAGTTGAAGGATGGCGTCGGCCTTCCCAACTCGCCCCTGTACTACGCGCTCGAGTCTTTCATGAAGAGCGCGATCGAAGGCGAGCCGGTCGCATGTAGTGCCGAAGAAGGCATGCGTGCGACAGTCGTCGGCATCACCGCCAACGAAGCCATCAAGAGTCGTTCGACCGTCAAGATTGACCCGGACACCATGAAAGTAGGTTGAGTATGAGCTCTGGTCTACTCCAACTGCGTGAGGCATCTTTCGGCGTTCGCCTGGGTATCACGCTGCTGCTGCTCGTGAACCTGGGCGGCTTCGTCGCATCTGCAGCCCACACGAGCACACACCATTCGGGACGGGACGAGCGCGAGGGTTTGTCGATCGACGACCTGACTGGCGTCTATCACGGCATCCAGACGCGCGCACCGCTCTTGTCGGCCATCGAGTCCGGCCACCCCGGTGAGCTGGAAGGCCGCGAGGCCTTGCCCGAAGACCAAAAGAAGCTGCTACTCGACTGGCTAGGCAGCGACCGCGTATCGGATGACTACGACAGCCTCGACTTGGGCGACAACGCTCCGGCCGAGATCCTGGACGCCGCTTGCATCGATTGCCACGAGCGCCAGACCGCCGGCGAAGAACTCACAGCGGGCATGAGCTCAATCCCGCTCGAGTACTGGGACGATGTCAAACGCGTTGCGTTCAGCAGAGACATTCAACCAACGCCGACCGAGATTCTGACCACCTCGACGCATGCGCATGCGATCGCGCTGGCGACCATCGCGCTGATCATCGTGCTGCTCCTGCAGATGACTCGCTGCAGTGAGAAGTTCAAGAGCCTGACTGGGGCCTGCATCGGCATCGGCTTAGCCGGCGATCTAAGTTCCTGGTGGTTCGCGCGCGAAGCCGCCTCATTCGTCTACGCGATCGTCGCCTGCGGAACGCTGTTCGCAGCAGGCATTGGGCTCGCGAGCTTGCTGATCATTCTCGACATGTGGAAGCCATCGACGGACGCCTAGCAGGCCTCTCTAAGAAGGCCGGTTCATGAATCGAGTTCTCCGGATTGACTGGCAAGGCGCCAGCTTCCGCGCATAGATCGGATGCGATTCGTGCCTTCTGGCAACGCAGCCAGACGATTCGGAGGCCCCGAGGCATGGATCGGAGTTCTTAGGCCGAGCTGCTAGTGATTCCATTCGTTGAGAATCCGGCCAAGAGACAAGCTTCCGCACTGACCGAAATCGATGCGGAAGCTTGTTTCTATGATTGGGTCAAGTCTCCCGGGACGCTGGCCCGCTCAACGCATCTGCACTAGCGCTTCACCCAAGGTCAAGTGACCGAGCTTGCTCGCTGCGCCGTGATGACCCTCGCAGAACCAGGCCATGTTCTCGGGGTGGCCATCCATGTCCGGGGGGATCGGCTTGGCGCCCGGAGTCGGCCTGAATTCCAGGCAAGCCCCGCGGTCCTGCGCCTGAAGCTTCAGGGTCGAAGTCTTCGTCACAGATGGCACAAACCGGCGGCTCCATGGGATGAGGATACCCGTCGGAATCCATAGCCGAGCTTTACGAACGGGTTGTCGCGACCTGTGATGAAGCGAGTGCATCTGCGCTCGCAAAGCATCAGACGGTCGTTGCGCAGCATGCCTGATCGCCAGAGTCCTGCTCAAGGTGCGCTTCGAATGCAGTCCTACAAGTGAATGCTGCAGCCTCTCAAATAGATCGTAAGCATGTAGGGATTGCACTCGCGCAACTTGCCCTCGATCGTCACGGTCGAGCCGCGCGCAAGTTCAGCTTGCTTGTCGAAGCCTTCAGGTAGGGCGCACGCGATGCGGACCTCGCGCGATGACTGTCCGATCTCGCGCTCGACCTTGGCCGTCAAGCGAACTCCGGCTCCGGGTCCCAGGTGATCGTCGCTGAAATAGCTCTCGACGCGCTCGACCTCGCCCGTCCACCGTACATGTTGACCCGCATACTCGGATGCGAAGCGCTCGCGCGCCTGTGTTGCCATCATGCCTGGTCTAAATAACTCGGCTACAAGCGGGCCGGGGTCGTGAACGACTTCCCCACCCGGAAATTCGCCGTGCTGTTCGCCTTTCGGCTCAGTGACTGCAGCTTGCGCGGGCTCTGGGTTAGCGGGTGCGGGCTCAAAGTCTTCGACGCCTTCCTGCAGCAAAGCATTCGCCGACTCGCTCGACTGCGCTGCCTCGACTCGGTCATAGAAAGGATTCGAGTAAGCGAAGCCAGTTGAACTCGTACTTTCGAAGTCCTTAGTCTCAACCGCTGGTTGCGTCTTCGCCAAGCCTCCCACTTCAGCGTTCAGCTCGGCATACGCGGCTGCCGGCTCTTCAGCCGTCGGCGGCGCTTCGTACTCCGGCGTGATTGCTTTGAAGTCAGAGTCTGCGGGCGAGCGATCAGCGACAGCCTCTTGTTCCAACTCCGAAGGCGCCGGGTCAGGCAGAGTGAATGCGAGCGACGGATCCTCCGCAACTACAGCGGGCGACTCCTGCGACTCTTCGAAGCTAGGCGTCGAGCCGGAGTCAATCCACGGCTGCTTGTCATCCTCAGCAGGCGACTGATCTGCATCCCATGTAGCACCGACTGCCGCGCCGGCAACCGTTCCGATTGCTGCGGAATCGATGAGTCCATCAAGCTTCTGCTTAGCGGGCGTGGATTGACCGAAGGATTCGATCAGTTCTCGGACATCCCCCAAACTGTCGATCTCGATCGGAATGTCCAGGGCCTGCGGGTTCTCACCCGTGTTCCCGAAATCCTTCGACGATGAGGTATCGCCGGCGACTGATTCTGGCAGTGAACCGAAGCCGCTCTTCTTGATGAACCCCGAGAAGCCGCGATCCTCACTTCGAATCGGTTCGGCGTCGTAGTCAGCGAGAGATTCGCTACTCCCATCGACTTTATCGAACAAGGCCCGGCGCATGCGGTTCAAGCGCTTGGAGCTCTTGTGCCGGGCTTGTTGTTGGCCTTTTGCAGTGGCACGAGCCGATTTTTTGGAACTCTTCATCGCGAAGATGAGCGTTCCGATGATGAATGCGATTGAGAAGAGAAAGTCCATGAGCTTGCCCGGTCAGCGTCTGTACGCTCCGCATCTTGACGCATTCAACTCGATCATGGCTAGCCCGCTTTCCAGACAAGCATTCGCAAGGCATAAGGAAAGCCACGATGCAGGCCCAATCAGGCTCTGGATAGCTGCCCGCCTACTTTTTCTTCGGTCGAAATACCTGGATCACGTCGGGGTTGGCTTCCAAATAGGCCGCTCCAATCAGGTCCAAGCAGTACGGCATAGCCGGGAAGACGGCATCCAGGCACTGCCTGATGGCGCTGGGCTTGCCTGGCAGGTTCACGATCAGTGACTTGCCTCGAATGCCGGCAGTCTGGCGCGACAGAATCGCGGTCGGCACATACTGCAGCGAGACGCTGCGCATCAATTCGCCGAAGCCCGGCATCATCTTCCCGCAGACGGCTTCGGTCGCCTCAGGTGTAATGTCGCGCACCGCAGGCCCAGTCCCGCCGGTCGTTACGATCACATCACACTTTTCGTCGTCGACCAGCTCGCGCAAGGCTTGCTCGATCCCGTCCTGTTCGTCGGGAACCACGCGGTAGACCTCCTCCCAATCGCTCGTCAAATAGTCACCGAAGGTAGAGCGAATTGCAGGGCCGCCCAAGTCTTCATACTCACCGCGACTAGCGCGATCCGAGATAGTCAAAATTCCAATACGTGCGGCTTGAGTCATATTGTGTCGAGTCGTTGCTTTGTTCTGCTTCCGAGGGGCGAGCGTGCGGACAAGAACGGAGCCAGGCGTCAGCCCTTGGAACTGCGCGCAGGCAAGACGCCGCCCTGCCCCGCCGTGTGCCCCACGTATGGCAAGAAGGACACGAAGTCGCCGGCCTTCAAGTCTGAACCGACCGGCAAGTCCACGATCCCATCGGCGCTCGCTGCTGCGATCAGATCGCCACTTCCATTCCAGCGCACGGGATGCACTCCGCCCTCGGCCAAGGTCGCAGGCAAGAACAAATGACGCCGGCCGCGATGCAGGTAGTCTTCTGCGATGCGCAGCTTCAACCAACGATGGCGCCAACCATCCTGAAAGCGAGCGATGGCCTCGAGCAGGAATAAGTGCGCCGTGACGAGCACGCTGACTGGATTGCCGGGCAAGCCGCAGAACAGAGATCCCGAAGGGTGACGCGCGATCAACACCGGCTTGCCGGGCTGCACCGCGACCTTGTGGAAGACGGTCTCGTAACCCAACTCCGCAATCGTGTCAGGGACCAAGTCGCGACTGCCCATACTGACGCCGCCGGTCGTAACGACGATGTCCGCCGCCTCGGTTGCACGTCGCAAAGCCGCCGCCAGTTCGTCTTCCTCGTCGCGTGCATGCTCACGTGTGATGGAGCAACCGACAGCTGACAGCAAGGCTTCGAGCAAGGGGCCGTTGCTATCGCGGATCGAAGCCGATCCGCTCCCTCCGACCTCATCTCCGGTGGTCACGATCGCAACGCGCGGATCAGCAAAGACTTCGATTTCGGTCACGCCCGCCATGGCCGCGACCGAGAGCGTCGCGGGACCGAGACGTGTACCAGCGCGCACCAAGCAATCACCGGCATGACCATCTTCGCCCTGCCAGGCTAAGTTGCGACCGGCGACAAGCGCGCCAGCGTCCTCAATACGCACGCGCTCCTCGCCAGCATCTGTCAACTCGATCGGGACAACCGTAACGGATCTCCCACCTGCGCCCTTAGGACAGGGTGCACCGGTCATGATCCGCAGCGCGTCACCTGCCGCCAACTCACCGTCGTGATGCGTGCCCGCCGTCAAGGTCCCGATGACCCGGTACTCGGCTTGGCCAGCGATCAAAGCCAGCGCATACCCATCCATCGTGGCGCGGTCGAATCCTGGTTGATCGCGGTCGAGTAAGACATCGCGCGTGGTGACCCTTCCCGCCGCCCGCATCAATGGAACAACTTCACTTCCGCCCGCGGCCGGGAGCGCGCGCAAGAGTTCGAGGGCTTCTTCGAATTCGATCATCGTGACTGAGTTGCGTTGGGATTCATACTTGTGCACTGAGTAAAGCGAGTGGGCTCGCTTCACTCATCAAAGCAAGTCCGGGTTCTGTGTGTAGCCGCCTTCAATCCACGCCATCGAGATGATGTGGTTTTCCATCGCTTTCAGCATCTCGCCCGATGTGAAAGCATCACCGACATCGAGGCGCTCCACATCGAGCGCATACAATCGGAAGTGATAGCGATGCTCCATCTCGTCATTCCAAGGCGGAGCAGGTCCGTCGTAGCCGAGATAAGTCCCCTTCATATCAGGATCCGATGCGAACCAAGAAGTGTAGTCCTGCGAGCCCTGGCGATTGCCCGCAGGTCCGCCAGGATCCTGCTTGCCGCCCGTGGTGACTCCATCGCTGCAACTACCCTCCTCGATCTCGCGTACGTCGGCGGGGATGTCGACCATCAACCAGTGATAGAAGTCCGCACGCGGCAGATCGATCGAGACGCTGTGCCCCTCCTTATTGACATCATCGCCAACGGTCGGCGCGCAAGGGTCGACACAGATGAGCGCGAAGGACTTCACTCCTTCAGGCACATCCGTCCAAGCCAATTGAGGGTTGCGATTGCCAGCGAAGGTTGCGTGCGTATCAGGATCGTGCTTGGCAAAAGCAAAGTCCGCGGGAATGCGACCACCGGTGGCGAAGCTCGTAGTGCTGAGAATCATATGTGCAGGTTTTCGGTCGAGAGGCAAAGCGTCAGGATCCTGCGGATTGCAAGGATCACCTTTGTGTTGGGCGGCGGTTCGTACTTTTGGAATCGCCGGTAGCAGATGGCCGACTTC
>JBLFWN010000041.1:0-54313 GCA_047611405.1 Planctomycetota bacterium
AGCACCGCACCCTTCAACTGGTTGGCCGTTTTGCCGGCCTGCGGGCGCTCTTCGGCGGGCAGGGTCGGGATCGACGCCAGCATTCTCGCGACGACACCTTCCTTTCCGACGTACTCGCGTTCGACGGCTTTCAGCGCGTCCGAGTCAGCACAAGCGGCGACCTTCGTACCGGCCGCTTCGAGCAATTCGTCGTAATTCACCATGGGGGTTCTGGGGAGGGTCGCCTGTGCGTGAGATCGCTGGTCAAAGCGTCAGCCAAGAAGCGGCCTCAGCTGCGTCGGCGGCTCAGTCCTGGCATGGGATCGAGCACGGCCCGCTCGAGCTTCTTTCTCGGTTGCGATGCGAGTCGAATGAAGATCAACCGGGCGCGGGAGCTTCCGAACAAATGAAAGGCCGCCAGCAGAGACTGGCTCCACTGGCGGCTGATCGGGACGAACAATCCGTTCGTGGCGCTAGCCGCGAGCCGACTTGGCTTCTACGACGAGTTGGTCGAAGAGGGCCGGATCATGGATCGCCAGCTCGGACAGCTGCTTGCGGTTCAAATCGATGCTCGCCTTCTTCAGGCCATCGATGAAGTGCGAGTACGTCATACCGCGCATGCGGGAAGCCGCGTTGATACGGATGATCCACAAGCGACGGAACTGTCGCTTCTTCTGACGCCGGTCGCGATAACTATATGCCCAAGCGCGGACGAGGCTCTCGCGAACCGTGCGCCACAACTTGGAACGTCCGCCGCGGTAACCGCGAGCGAGCTTGAAGAGGCGAGCCTTCTTCTGGTGGCGCGGTGCACCGTAGGTTACGCGTACCATGGATTACTTGCCTCCCATCATTCGGAGCATGAGCTTCGCCCAGGCGCCAGTCATGACGATGGATTTGCGAAGTTCGCGGCGGTGCTTGGCGTCTTTGGACGCGTGCATGTGGCCACGGGCCGGGCGGCTACACTTAAGCTTGCCGCTCTTGGTACGACGGAAGCGCTTCTTAACCGCTCCCTTTGATTTCATCTTGGGCATAGGACTGTCTCGCTAGGGTTTCGGCAGCCGCAGCTACCGCACGCGTATCCCCGTTCACTGGTATGCCTACCGTTCCCGGGGGCTCAGGACCCCTTCGGTCCAAAGCTTGAGGCCGGATAGAGTACTCCGCGAGCGCGAGGGAGCAAGTTTCGGGGCCCGGAACCAGCTCCTGAGGGCTGATTCCTTAGAAATCGGGCCCTATCGGCGGCAGAGCGGCCGCCCGGGGTGCCTAGCCGGGGCGCCTACCACATATTGGCGCGCAACTCGCGCCGGTAGAGCTCGCGCTCCGACGAAGAGGCGACGAGCCCCTTGGCCGCTTCGTCGGATGCCCCACAGCGCTCGAAATTGCGTCGTGCATCACGCAACGTGATGTGATTCGCCGGCGAGACTCGATCCAGATCGGACAGGTCGGACCCATCGTCCTCCCAGTAGCACAATGCACAAATATCTCGGGCGCCGCGCTGCGAGAGACTGAAGAAGTCACAGCACGGGCACTGCAACAAAGAACTCA
The DNA here is from genome assembly GCA_047611405.1 of Planctomycetota bacterium. GTDB lineage: Bacteria > Planctomycetota > UBA1135 > UBA1135 > JBLFWN01. Next base: position 1,522 of record JBLFWN010000041.1, read on the forward strand.
TCGGACGACACCTGGGTCTTCGTCAGGGACTCGGATGGACCGAGGAAGTAGCGAGAAAGTCTGGCTGGGTTCCATAAGCTGGGTCAGGTCGGACCGCGGCCGACAGTTATTCCGCGGTGACACCAAAGACCTCACCCGCGCGGCATGATCTTGGGTCCTGCTTAGGGAGGCGTAAGCCTCAGGAAGCCTCAGGAGCGGACGGTTTGGCCGGCGGCTTGGCGGGCGCCGGAGCGGGTCCCGGCTTGAGTCCCGAAGAGGGCGCCGGAGCGGGTCCCGGAGTCAGTCCCGATGAGGGCGCCGAAGTGCGTGCCTTGGAGGGCGCTGCCGACCTGGATTTCGAGGAGCCTTGCTTCGGCTGCGGCTTGGTTCCCGGACGCACCGGGGACAGCAGCATCGTCATTCGACGACCCATCATCTTTGCGGGCCGCTCCACCTTACAGACCTCTTCGAGATCCTTGGCCACCTTCTTCATCACATCGTAGCCGTGCTCGGGGTGAGCCATTTGGCGACCACGGAAGATGCAGACGACCTGGACCTTGTGTCCTTGACCTAAGAACTTGCGCCCGTTCTCGAGGCGATAGGACAAGTCATGATCATCGATCGCAGGCCGGACACGAAGCTCCTTGAGGCTCGTGACAACCTTCTTGCCACCGCCACGCTTCTCTTTCTTCCGCTGCTCGTACTTGAACTTGCCGAAGTCCATGATTTTGCAGACGGGAGGGCGCGCGTTCGGCGACACCTCGACGAGGTCCAAGCCGGCGTTTTGCGCACGTGCTTTGGCATCCTTCGTCTGTACGACACCCAGCTGTTCGCCGTCTTCGTCGACGAGACGAACCTCCGGCACGCGGATGCGGTGATTGACTCGATAATCTTGTACTGCCACTTAGCTCCTTGGATGGATTGGAAATCGGGTGAGTGCCGGCCAGCGGCCTAAGACTCACCTCGGTCGGTGTTGTCGGAAGGCTCAGCATAAACCGGCCCCAGGCAATCTGCTAGACGCAGGCTGTCCGGATAGTCCCAGTCCTGAACCTCGAGAGGCGCTCTGCGGAGAGCGGATCCCGTGAATTGGAATTGGAGCGAGCTCGAGCAGCGGGAATTGGAATGGGTCTTCCATAGCCAGCCTGAGCGCTCCCGAAGAGCTAACGCTCGTAGTCCCCTCACGCCGTTTCCGGCTCGGTCGGGGCCGGCGCGGTGCTGCTGATGTGCACATCCGCCATCTGCTCGTCGCTGACGGTCGATGGTGCGGCGCACATCAGGTCGGCCGCTGAAGTGGTCTTCGGGAAGGCCACGACATCGCGAATCGAGTCCAAGCCGAGCGTCAGGGCGATGACACGGTCCAGGCCCATCGCGAATCCAGCGTGCGGCGGCGCACCATAGGCCAGAGCGTCGAGCAGGAACCCGAATTTCAGCTGGCGCTCCTCAGGTGAGATTCCGAGCAACTCAAAAACGCGCTGCTGCACATCGGCACGATGGATTCGAACGGATCCGGAACCGAGCTCCCAGCCATTGAGCACCATGTCGTAGGCGCGGCTATCGAGTTCTTCGGGGTCGCCTGACATATCCCAATCGGCGGGCGCCGTGAAGGGGTGGTGAGACGAGGTGTAGTTGCCGGTCTCCTCGTCCTTCTCGAACATCGGGAAGCTCGTGACCCACAGAAAATTCCACTGATCCGCAGGGATCATGTCTCGTTGGCGAGCGATGTGATTGCGCAGATTGCCAAGCGCAGCCCAGGTAACGCTGCGCGTGTCGGCGACGAAGACACACATATCTCCGTCCTCGGCGCCCATCAGCTCCTTGAGCGCACCGGCCTTGTCTTCGGGCACGAAGCGATCCATCGAGCTGGGCCCGGTGTCAGGTCCCACCTTCCAATAGGCGAGGCCCTTCGCGCCGTACTCCTTGACGAATTTCTCAAGCTTCTTGATCGCGCCACGTGAAAAGTCGGCACCTCCAGGAATCGTCAAGCCCATGACCCTGCCACCCTTTTCGAGCGAGCCGGTGAATACGACGAAGTCACTCTCCTTGGCCCAGGGCTCAGCGTTGATCAGCTCCATGCCGAAGCGCGTGTCAGGCTTGTCGATGCCATAGCGTTCCATCGACTCGATCCAAGTCATGCGCGGGAAGGGCACCTGCAACTCGCTGCCCATGGCCTCTTTCCAGGTGCGCGCCATCACGCGTTCCCAAGTCGCGAAGACACCTTCTTCTTCGACGAAGGACATCTCCATGTCGAGCTGAGTAAACTCCGGCTGACGGTCAGCGCGCAGGTCTTCGTCGCGGAAGCAGCGGGCGACTTGGAAGTAGCGGTCCATGCCGGACACCATCAGGATCTGCTTGAAGATCTGAGGCGACTGCGGCAGCGCGTAGCACATGCCGGGGTGGACGCGACTGGGAACGAGGTAGTCGCGTGCGCCCTCGGGCGTGGCCTTGGTCAGGATCGGCGTCTCGACCTCGATGAACTCTTCGGCCAAGAAAGCGTTGCGCATCGCGCCGATGAAGCGCGATCGGTGCATCAGCTTGTGCTGCATCGAGGGACGACGCAGGTCAAGGAAGCGATAGCGCAGGCGCAACTCGACGGACGTATCTAGATCGTCGACGATCTCGAAGGGCGGCGTCGGGCTGGTCGAGATTTGCTCGAGGTGCGTGACTCGCACTTCAACTTCACCTGTCGGCTGATCCTTGCGGATGTTCCTGTCTTCGCGCGCGATTACTTCACCCGTGATCGAGAGCACATCCTCAGGATTGAGGTGTATGTCCCCCACGACATCTTCCGGCAAGAGCAGCTGCGTCTTGCCGTAGCGATCGCGCAAGATCGCGAAGTAGAGACCGCCAAGGTTGCGCCTCGCATCAACCCAGCCGTTCAGCGTTACGGTCTGACCAACGTGCTCCGCACGCAGATCACCGCAGGTGTGAGTTCGTTGCCAACTTGATTTAGGTACGGGCGCTTCGCTCACACAGTCTCCATTTCCGTCCAGCTGGACGGCACTAATTTCGGTTGCTCATGCGCAGGCGCTGCATGGCTCGGCGCAACGCTGCTTGGGCACGCAGCGCGTCGAAATCGCTCGGGCCGTCGGCCTGGCGTGACTTCAGCCGCTCGCGCGCGCGCTCGGCTGATTTGGTGGCGCGCTCGACATCAATGTCGGTCGGCCGCTCGCTCGCGTCGGCGACGACGCGGATCGTGTTGTCACGAACCTCGGCGAAGCCTTCGCCGATGAACAAATGCTCCTCACGACCATTTTGCGTATAGCTCAGATCGCCGGCTTCGAGGGCCGTCACCATCGAAGCGTGACGACGCAAGATGCCGAGCGAACCGTCGACTCCGGGAACTCGGACGCTCTCGGCTGTCGTGTCGAGAACGATTTCGTCGGGAGTGATGACCCGCAGTGTGATGTCTTCAGCCACGTCGCTATTGGATTCGAGTGATGGGTCGGATCAACAAGGGATCACGCGTTGAGCGTGATGTTCTTCTCTTTGACCGCCTCGATACCGGCGACCATATAGAAAGCGTCTTCGTCAAAATCGTCGTGCTCGCCTGCAAGGATTTCCTTGAAGGAGCGCACGGTTTCTTCACGCGGAACAAACACACCCTGCATACCGGTGAACTGCTCGGCCACGAAGAAGGGCTGTGACAGGAACTTCTGCATGCGGCGCGCGCGGTGCACGACAGCCTGGTCAGCGTCCGAGAGCTCGTCGATACCGAGGATCGCGATGATGTCTTTTAGGTCGGCATAGCGCTGCAGAGTCTGCTGCACCTGACGCGCGACGTTGTAGTGCTCTTCTCCAACGACCTGCGGGTCGAGCATCCGAGAGGTCGACTTGAGCGGGTCCACGGCGGGATAGATCCCGAGCTCGGAGATCGAGCGGTCGAGAATAATCGTCGAGTCCAAGTGGGCGAAGGTCGCAACCGGCGCCGGGTCTGTGATGTCGTCAGCAGGCACGTAGACGGCCTGCATCGAGGTCACGGAGCCATCCTTGGTCGAGGTAATTCGCTCCTGCAAACCACCCATTTCGCTGGCCATGGTCGGCTGGTAACCCACAGCGGAGGGCATACGACCAAGGAGCGCAGACACCTCAGAACCGGCCTGGATGAAGCGGAAAATGTTGTCAACGAAGAGCAGCACGTCCTGGCCCTTCTCGTCGCGGAAGTACTCGGCCATCGTCAGGCCAGTCAGCGCGACACGAAGACGAGCTCCGGGAGGCTCGTTCATCTGGCCGAACACGAGCACGGCGTTGTCGATAACGGCGGCCTCGCCGCCGTCGGGCGTCTTGTACTTGGACTCGGTCATCTCGAGCCACAAGTCGTTTCCTTCACGCGTACGCTCGCCGACTCCGGCGAACACGCTGAAACCACCCTTCTCGACCGCGGTGATTCGGATCAGCTCCTGGATCAACACCGTCTTGCCAACACCTGCTCCACCGAAGAGGCCAATTTTGCCACCCTTCGCGAAGGGGCACAGCAAGTCGACGACCTTGATGCCAGTCTCGAAGACCTCGGAGACGGCCTCCTGCTGGTCGAAGGCGGGCGCCGGACGGTGGATCGGCCACTCGTCGCCACCCGGAAGGTCGCCACGCGTCATCGTGTCGAGCGGCTCGCCGAGCAGGTTGAAGATTCGCCCCTTGGTGCGCTCACCCACGGGAACCGTGATCGGCGCGCCCGAGTCGGTCGCCGGCATGCCGCGACGACAACCATCGGTCGAGGACATGGCGACGCAGCGAACGACATCGTTACCGAGGTGCTGAGCTACCTCGAGCACGATGGTGATGTCCTGCTTCTCTTCGTGCAGCGTGACTGCATTGAAGATGTTCGGAAGCTTGCCGGACTCGAAGCGCACGTCGACAACGGGGCCGAAGATCTGGGCGACTGTACCTACGTTGGCAGTAGTCATTGGATTGGTGAGTAGGCTCGAAAGGAGGTGATCGTTGGTCTGTTTTAGAACTGCTCAGTCCCGCGACAAGAAAGTCACGGGACAACGCAGCATGGGATCGCTGCGGTTACTTGACCGCTTCGACGCCGCCGACAAGGTCGAGCAGCTCCATGGTGATTTTCTCTTGGCGCTTCCGGTTGTAGACGCCCTGCAAGGCCTTCTGCATATCCGTGGCAGCGTCAGTGGCACTCTTCATCGCGAAGCGCCGCGATGCATACTCGGAAGTCAATGACTCGAGTAGGCAGTTGTAGATTCGGGTCTCTAAGTAGCGCGGGATGATGCGCTCGAAGATCGTCTCGGCGTCCGGCTCGAGCAGGACATCCGTATCGGCGGCGCCAGTGGCATCGCTCGCCAAACCGCTGCCGTCGATCGGAAGCAACTTGACCACCGTCGGAACATACTTCGCCATCGTCTCGAAGGCCGAGTAGATGATGTAGACATCCTTGTACTTCCCGCTCAGAAATTCGGTCGTCAGCATGCGCGCCGTGATGGCCGCCGTCCGATAATCGATTTCCTCGAGGGTTGGGTCGCTCAGCACACGCTCAATATTCGCGTCGCGCTTGCCGAGAAAGGACGTAATCTTGCGACCGTAAAGGAACCAGGAAATGTCATTCCCCAGGTCCTTGCTCCACTTGATTACCGTCTTGAAGAGGTTCGAGTTGTACGCGCCGCACAAACCGCGATCCGAGGAGACGGCGAGCACCAAGGTCTTGTCACCGCTGCCTTCAATGAAGAGCGGATTGTCCGCAACGTCGTCCCCTAGCACGCCGGCCAAGCGGCCGACCAGGCCGGCAATCTCTTGTGCGTAAGGACGCGATGAGATCGCACGATCCTGAAAGCGGCGGAGCTTGGTCGTTGCGACCATCTCCATCGCCTTGGTGATCTGCTTGATGCTGCCTACGGACTTGATCCGTACGCGCAGTTCCTTGATGCCGGCCATGAGTGGGATTCGGAAGCGGGTGCCTCGAGAAGGATGGTGCTGCTGTCAGCAAGGAGCCGAGCGCCGAGCGCGGCCCCTGTTGGATGATGTGATGAGGTTGGATTCAGTGCTGAGCGAGTGCGTCCACGTCGAGGCGGGCCAGAAGTTCCGGCCGCCCGCCAGTCCGCACTAGCTCGCGCGCATCAGCTGAGCTGCGACTTGACAGTCGCGGCCGCGTCCGTGAGCACTTTCTTGATCTCGTCCGGAATGTCCTTCTTCGCAGAAAGGATGCCCTCGGCAGCTTCGGGGTGGCTGTCATTGACTAACTCAAGGAAGGCCTTCTCGAACTCACCGACTTTGTCTGCCGGGATGTCGTCCAAGGCTCCGGAGGTACCTGCGAAGATGATCATGACCTGGTCTGCGACCTTGTAGGGCACGTATTGGCCCTGCTTCAAGATCTCGACGAGTCGTTCGCCACGCGTCAGCTTGGCCTGCGTCGCCTTATCCAGGTCCGATCCAAACTGAGCGAAGGCCGCCAGTTCACGGTACTGAGCGAGCTCGAGACGAAGAGAACCAGCGTTCTTCTTCATCGGCGGAATCTGCGCTGCACCACCAACTCGGGAGACCGAGATACCGGCGTTCACCGCGGGTCGGATACCTGAGTTGAAGAGGCTCGACTCGAGGAAAATCTGACCGTCGGTAATCGAGATGACGTTGGTCGGGATGTAAGCAGACACATCGCCCTCCTGCGTCTCGACGACCGGCAGAGCCGTGATTGATCCACCGCCAGCTTTGTAGCGAGGGTTGATCTCCGGCGCGTTCCTAGCAAGTTTCGCAGCACGCTCGAGCAAGCGAGAGTGCAAGTTGAAGACATCACCGGGGAAGGCTTCACGTCCCGGAGGACGACGGAGCAAGAGCATCACCTGACGATAGGCGAGCGCTTGCTTGTAGAGGTCATCGTAGAAGATCGCGACGTGGCGACCCGCGTCGCGGAAGCGCTCCGCCATTGAGCACCCGGCGTAGCAGGATAGATACTGCATCGAGGCCTCGTCGATAGCCGAAGCCAAGACGACAATCGTGTAGGCCATCGCGCCTTCGGCCTCGAGCCGACGCACAATGTCGACGATGGTCGACTGCTTCTGACCGACCGCGACGTAGATGCAGATGACCTGCTCGTCGTTGGTCGGATCGCCACCGCCCGTGTTGCGCTGCGAGAGGATCGTGTCGATGATCAGAGCGGTTTTGCCGGTCTGACGGTCACCGATGATCAGCTCACGCTGGCCACGACCGATCGGGATCATCGCGTCGATAGCTTTGATTCCGGTCTGCAGCGGCTCCGTCACAGGCTCGCGTTCCACCACGGAGGGCGCGGGCTGCTCGATGGGCAGGTAGTCCGACTCGCTGACACCGAGGGCACCCTTGCCGTCGACGGGGTCACCGAGCGCGTTGACTACGCGGCCGAGCAGCTTGTCGCCGGTAGGCACCGAGATGATGCGCCCGGTCGCTTTGACCGTATCACCCTCTCGCACCTTGGCGGCATCTCCGAGCAGCACGCAGCCGACGTTGTCCTCTTCGAGGTTCAACGCCACGCCACGGACACCGCCGGGGAACTCAAGCAGCTCGTTCATCATGCAGTCGTCGAGTCCGTAGACGCGCGCCACGCCGTCTCCGACGGACACGACGGTGCCGACGCTCTGCATTTGGCTATCGCCCTGATAGGACTCGATTTCCTTCTCGAGAATCGAGGTGACTTCTGAAGGTCGCAGATCCATGACTGCTGCCCGCGAGCCGCTTTTGGCGGCCCATCTTGGGTCGAGGGAGGCGCGTGCCTGCCCGGGATGACAAAGTTGTGTTGTAGGAGCGGATGAAGGCGCGCGCTGGGCGGGACCTCGTCCGGTTAGTTGCTCGAGCTAGGAAAGCGTGATGCTTGTTTCGAGCAAGCGTCGACGCAGTCCTTCGAGTCGGCCCTGGACCGTGTGGTCCAGCATGCGCGCGCCGATTCGCACGCGCACTCCGCCGACTAGCTCTTCGTTTCGTTCCGCCTTGAGGCGAACCGTCTTGCCGATGCGCGCGCCGATGGCGCTCGCAAGCTTTGCTAGTTCAGCCTCATCCAGATCGCGAGCCGTTTCCACGACTCCTTCCTCGATGCCCTCTGCGTCTTGCCAACACTTCTCAAAGGCTGCGTGGAGCGAGATCAAGACCTCGTCACGTCGCCGGTCGAGAATCAAGTCGACAAAGTTGCGCGTCAGTTCGTGGAAGGACTCCGTGACCGGCTTCAGTCGCGTGCGGCGCATGTCGGCATTGTCGCTCGAAGTGAGCAACCACTGCCGAACACGCTCGCTCGCGAACTCTCCACCTAGCCGACGGACATCGTCTCGCACGGCCTCGAGCGCAGCTTTGCGCTTAGCGAGACCGAACAGAGCTTTTGCCCAGCGGGTGGTGACCGGATCCAGAATCACGCGGAACCCTCCCCACCGGATCCGGCGGGACTGGTAGCGACCAAATCGGCAACCATGCGACGATCGTCATCCGAGTCGACACGACGACCCAGCACTTGGCTGGCGGCGTTCAGACTCAGTTCTACGACTTCGTTGCGGATCGCCGTCAGGGCTTTTTCTTGTTCAGCTTGGATCGTGGCCCGAGCGTTCTCGATCATCGCGTCAGCCTCTTTTTTGGCTGTATCGATGATGTCGTTCTCTCGAGTCTCGGCCCGCTCGCGAGCCGCCGCCATAACTTTGGCCGCTTCCGCTTGGGCTTCACCCAAGGCGACTTCGACCGCAGCACGCGACTTTTCTGCCTCTTGGCTGGCCTTCTCAGCGGCCGCGATGGCTTCCGTCGCTTTGGCATCACGCTCAGAGAGCGCAACGGTGATCGGACCCCAGACAACCTTCCACATTGGGTAGAGGGCAGCGATGAAGATCACAAGCGTGAAGAAGAAGCCTCCGCCACCTCCGAGATCGAGGGGGTTGAAGCCCCCCTCTGCAACGAGAATGGGCAGGGTCATATCGGACTCCGCGATGGGTTCGGGCGATAAGGAAGAGTGAGGCGAAGGACGTGTCCAGCGCGCTCACTCTGCATCCAAGTGGAAGCAGAGTGGAACGACGCGAGACGACGATCCATCAACCGATGGCTACGAAGCAAACGACGACGGCGAAGAGGCAAACACCCTCAATCAGCGCGGCCAGAATGATGGAGCCGCCGCGAATGTCGCCGGCTGCTTCGGGTTGACGGGCGATGCCCTCGTTGGCCGAGGCACCGATGCGGCCGATACCGAGACCGGCGCCAACCGCGACGATTCCTGCACCGATTGCAGCTCCGGCTTGGGCAGCGATCATGACCGTTCCGGGCTCTTGGAGGATGCTCATTGTTTCGTGTCGTTCTTGGGCGCCACCTCATAGCGGCGCGGAAGTCAAAAAGGGTCAGTCAGAAAGGGCCGGAACTAATAGCTCCGGTGATGGTGTGCCTCAAGTGAGGCGCTCTCGATCAGTGATCGGGGTGGACAGCCGCTCCGACGAACAGGATCGAGAGTAGAGTGAATATGTAGGCTTGCAGCATCGCGACAAAAGCCTCGATGATCATGATGAACACGCCCAAGCCGACGGCAGGAAGCATAACGCCCCAGCCAGCAGCGGCGTTGTAGTCCTCGGTGCCGACATCGCCTGCGAAAAAGAAGATCAGCGCCATGAACGACAGCACAACCATGTGCCCGCCGGTCAGGTTGGCGAAGAGTCGAATCGTCAATGCGCAGGGCTTGACGATCAGACCAATAACCTCGACCAAGAACATCAATGGCCAAAGCCAGCCAGGCACGTGCGGCACGAGGTTCTTCCAGAAGGCGAGTCCACCCTGGGCGGCCATGCCGCAACCGATCATGCTGCCAAAGGTTATCAGTCCAAGTGCCGCTGTGACGAAGACACTGGCAGTGGCGGTCGCCGAGCCAGGCACGAGGCCCATCAGGTTGCAGAACAGTATGAAGAAGAACAATGAGAAGAAGAATGGCATGAACTTGTTTGCCGCTTCTTCCCCCATGACCGGTGCAGCCATCTCGTCACGGATGTACAAGCAGAAGCCCGTCATCACGCGTGTGATCGTGTCGCCCTTGCCCGTTCGCAGGTAAGTTGGAACGCCGGAGAACGCGATGAAGATCATCAGGATCGCCGCCAACTGGAACAGCTGCAGGTTCGTTAGAACCATGTGCGCGCCGTTGTCCGCGTTGTGATCCCAGTCCATCTTGCTCAATGCATCGGGCAGAGCGATGGCGAACAAAGGGTCAGCGGCGTGTGCGCCTCCTGCCCCTTCGCTCTCTCCTGCAGCGCCGCCCATGCCGGCGCCGTGCTCGTCATCCATACCCGAAGCGTGACCCTCCGCTCCTTTTGAGCCGGAAGCGTGGTCCTCGGCCTGACTCACTAGGCCAGCAGGCAAGACGTGGCCGTACAGACCCAGGAACGCGTTCGAGTTCTTCAGCTCATGATGCACCGAATAGGTGCTATTCAGGAAGCAAGTGAAGACGACGATCGCCAACAGCATCAACGGTCGAAAAAGGCTCACTGTGAAGTCTCTTCCTTGAGGACGTACATGGTGTCGAAGGCACCGGCTGTGATCGCGATCACGCCTGCTGCCGAATAGGAGAGCAAGAAGGCGCGCCAGTCTGCGGCGCCTTCAGCTGGAAGGAGGTAGCGCATCGCGAAGCCACCGATCATGACCCCGAAGAGGATGATCATGAAGCTGGTCAGGTTGGCCTGCATCACGGCCGCCGGCCGGGTGTGAGCAACGTGCGCTTGCCAGTGGGCCGCAACCAAGCCCAAGAAGGCCCCAAACAAGAACCCGATAACCGTCCCCGCCCCTTTGTCTCCACCCAATTTCCACGCGACCAAGGACGCGAGAATCACGCCTAGGCAGATGGATATGTGAGTGCGATGCATGGTCGGGTTCGTGCGCGGCCCTGGGGCCTGGCGCAGCGTGGCTGGGTTTATCTTGTGGGAACTTGGAGTTCGTGGCCCCCACCGGAGTTCGGTGGCAGCCGTGATTTTGTGGGGTCTGGCTTGCTTACTGTCTGACTTGTGCGCTGTAGGGGCGTCGCCGCCCCTCTGCTCTCGAGAACCGAGCTGCCTGCCGAGAATGATCGAGATTCGGGGGCGAGAGCTCAGCTCTCGCTCGAATCGTCCTTGCTGGGCTCAGCCGATTCCGGAGGGTCACTCGCCTTTGCGCGCGCCTGACCACTGGGTGGTCCGACCTTGAGCAGAAGAGAGTAGAAACCACCACCGAAGCCGGCAAAGGTCCCGAGCAACATGAGCCATGGTTCCGTGTCGAGCCAGCGATCGAGGCCGTGTCCGGCGAAGCTGAACAGGATCAGCGTCATTCCGAACTGCACGCCCAGGGTTGAGTAGCGACCAAAGTCTGTACTCATGGACTTGCGACCATCGCGAGCATTCGATGGACGTGCCATGACTGATGCGAACGGTTCTTAGAAGACAACAGGTTTCGAAAGCGTCCGCGTCGAGCTCGATGAGCCTTCGGTGAACGTTTGGGCCAAGCAATCTATTGATGCCAGCAACTGGGTCAACCCGTCGCAGAGAATTATCAGCCCATCGTCGGGAAATTCCTCGAACGATTGCCATTCGAGTCGTTTCCGGGCCCAAACCCCCATGGTTTCGGGAGTAGCTGGCGAGCGCGCGAATGGGCCGCTACCATGCCCGCCCATTTGTTGCCGAGAAGATCTCTGCAACTGCTTCCCAGACTCCTGGCCCCCACGAAGCCAAGCCGCTTCGATCCGCGCAATGCGCGCCGTGGGCCTTCCCCTATCCCGAGCCTCACTCCGTGGAACGTACGCTAGTTCTCTTCAAGCCCGACACCGTCCAGCGCGGCCTCGTCGGCAAGATCCTTGGCCGCTTCGAAGACAAGGGCCTCAAGATCATCGGCATGAAGCTTCGTCAATTCCCCGAAGGAATTCTGCGCCAGCACTACGAGGTGCACAAAGAGCGCCCGTTCTTCGAGGGTCTCGTCAAGTGGATGAGCTCGAGCCCTGTCGTCGCGCTCGCGCTCGAAGGCAAGGAGGCCATCGCCGTCACGCGTCTGCTCGTCGGCGCAACGAATGGTCGCGCCTCCGATCCGGGCACGATCCGTGGTGACTTCGGGATGTCCTTCTCGAACAACTTGGTGCACGCCTCCGATGGCGCCGATACCGCCGCGACCGAGATGGCACTGTGGTTCGCGGAAGAAGGCGAGCTGTGCTCCTGGACCCCCGCGACGCTCGAGTGGGTCTACAACGTCGAGGAAGAGCTCAGCTGAGACGACTCGCGAGCTCGCCCTACGCGAGCTCCGTCGAGTGAATCTCAGTCGAGCCGGCACCGATGCCGCAGCGCCTTTTGGCAGAACATATAGGAGAGCTCGTACGCGAGCTCTCCTCTCTTTGTGTAGGCGCAACCGTGCGCGACGTGCAGGCATTGCCGCCGCGCGACTTGCTGCTGATCCTCAGGCCAGCAGTTGACAAGACGGAGCTGCCCGACCCTCTTCGCGTTCGAATTTCGGTCGACAAGGATTCCGCGCGACTGCACCTGCAGCAAGGTCGCGTCCGAAAGCACAATGGGCCGGAAGGACGCTTCTACAAGCGTTTGCGGGAGGAATTGACTGGTTCGACTTTCAAATCGATCGAGCAAGTCCGAGGCGATCGCATCCTGCTTGTCGAGTTCCGTGACACGCCAGACGGAGGGCGACGCGCGCTGCTTGCGGAGCTCACCGGCAGGCACGGCAACATGCTCCTGCTCGAGAAGAACGATGTCGCTCTCGACTTGATGATTGCCGAAGCCAGGCCCAAGAAGGCGGGCCCCGATCACCGCCCGCGACTCGAAGTCGGCAAGGCTTGGGAGCCTCCCGGCGGTCGCGCAAGCGCACCTGATGGCGATCAGCCTTCACTCTCGGATTGCTTCCCCGAACCCGCAGATCTTCCGCCGAGCGGGCGTATGCACGCGAAGCTTTCGTGGCGCGTCGAAAACAGCTTGGGAGGACAAGCGAGTACGAACCGACTCGACGAGTTGCGCCGCTCGTTGATGAAGCGCATCGAGCGCAAATTGTCGCGCGCGTCCTCGATGATCGCCGGCTTGGAACGCAAGCGCGATTCGTCATCGAAAGCCGAACGCGTACGCATGGACGCGGAGTTGATCACTGGCGCGCAAGCGACCTTGAAGCGCGGCATGAAAGAGGCCGTGCTGCAAGATTGGTTCAGCGAGGGGACTCCCGAGCGACGCATCCCTCTGGCCGTCGATCGCAGCCCGCGCGAGAACGCCGAGAAACTCTTCGCTCGCTATAAGAAGCTGCTGCGCTCAGCTGAAAACGTCGAAGCAGAGATCGAGCGCGCCCAGACGCGTCAAGCCGAACTCTCGACCTTCCGAGACAAGCTCGAAAAAACGGACTCCTCGCCCGACGAGCTGGAAGTAGAGGCCGTCAAATGCGGCTTGCTGGACCCGCAGCAGGTGGCCGACCCGCGCAAGAAGAAGGCGCCAGAACCCAGGAAGCCCTACAAGAGCTTCTTGGGTCAGAACGGCGGCACGATTCTGGTCGGGCGCACCTCACGCGACAACGACACCTTGACCATGCGGGTCGCGCGCGGGAACGACCTGTGGTTTCACACGGCCGACACGCCGGGCAGCCATGTCGTGCTGCGCGTCGAGCGCGGCACGACCCCCCATCCCGAGGATGTAATCGACGCAGCGCACCTGGCAGTACACTTTTCGCCGCTGCGTGGGACCGATAGGGCCGCCGTCCACCAGGCCTACCGCAAGGAGGTCCACAAGCCGAAAGGGGCCAAACCAGGCCTCGTCAGCCTGTCCGGCGGCAAGATCATGCAGCTACGGATGCAACAAGAGCGTCTGGATCGGCTACTGCGTTCGAGCGGCGGCGCGTGAGCCCGCCTCTGGCGTTATGCTGAGGAGTTGGACAGCCCGCTGTTCACCCCGGCGAACAGCCCGCTGTTCGCCCCGGCGAAGCGCCCGCTCGCCACGACCCTGAATTTCCGTCCGTTAAAGCGCTCGACCCATCGAGCTGCCCGCCCCGCCAGCCACTCGCCGTCACCGGCCTTCAACCAGAAGAAGACCGGCCCGGCGCGAGTCCGCGCACCCCGCGCCGTACCCAACCGTCCACATGCATGTGAGCTTCGAGCGCAGCACTCCTTCTTCTATCCGCCCCTCCCTTCGCATGTTGCGTGCCACTGCCGTCATGCTGACGCTCGCGGTCAGCGTCGGCTGCCTGTCGAACCAGCCCCGGACATCACGCGAGGACGAGGTCAAGCTCGCACTCGACCTGTCGCGTCGATTCTTCGACCTGGGCGAAATGGAACGCGCGCAAGGCCAAGCGCAGAAGGGACTCAAGCTCGATCCCGATCACATCGACCTGCGCCTGACGCTGGGCCGCATCCTGCAGCACCGCGGGAGTAGCAACACGATCGCTAAAGCCGAGGAAATCTTCCGCGGTTTGATTGATGACGCTGATGAGGATTGGCGCCTGCCGCTCGGCTTGGCCGAAGTGCTGGAGCGCAAGGGCCTGCTGTACTCGGAATCAGCCGACGACATCAAGTCGGGCGTGCGCTACACAGACGCCAGCGACCCTGACGCGCGTGCCGCCGAGCTCGAGCAGATCTCGCAGGACTCCTGGATCGAATCGCTCACTCACTTCGAAACATCCCTCGCGATCCGAGAGGGCGAGGCACCGATCAACGGCATGCAGCGTGTGAACTCGCTGCTCGAGCGCTATGAGGAAAGCCTGCGTTGGTCCGAACGCATGCTCGAGTTGATCGCAATCCGCAAGCGTTCATGGCGTGACCAGCTGGCCGTATCGGAAATCAGCGCGGAAGACGAGCGACGCTTCCGCACACGGCTGCACGAAGATGACGCGAAGGAAGCAAGAACGCGCCTGCTCGCCTCGTCGAACTTGAGGAAGTTGAGCCGGCTCGAGGACGCGATCGAACACCTCGATATGGTGATCGAGTTAGAGCCGGACTTGATCCAGGCTTTCAGCCGGCGGGCCATGCTGCACTTCGAGCTCGAAGACTATCAGCGCGCCGTCGATTCAATCGATCACTTCCTGCGCGCCATGGCCGGCCGTGACTACGACGACCCTGATGTGCGGCAAGCCTACAACTTGCGCGATGACGCTTTGAACGCGATAGCTCGACGCGAAGGCTCCTGAGCTGACGCGGGTCGACGAAAGATTAGAAGGTGACGGCTGCGTTAGCAGCACTCGCTTCACCTCAGGCTAGCACGCTCCTCGCGACGCAGTCGATAGCAAGCTGCGCTCGAGGCAAGCACCATCGCACAGGAGATTACCAAGCACGCCAGCAGCCCTTTGGCTCCCTGGCCGCCCGCCTGGTAGACCGCGCCGGAGATCACGGTTCCGAGCAGCCGTCCCAGCGCATTGGCCATGTAGTAGAAGCCGACGCGCAGTGCGACCTTGTCGCCTTCGGCATAGTCGATGATAAGGAAGCTGTGGAGTGCACTGCAAACAGCGAAAATGAGGCCGAAGATCATCAGCCCACTTACAAGGCTCAGCTCGACGGCAAGCTCGACCTGCATCGCGATCGCGATGCCAATGATCGGTAGCACGAGCGCGACTGTCCACAGCCCCAACTCGCGCGCATGCAGAACGCGCCCGTCCGCTCTACGCAACAGCCGCGGCGCCGATGCCTGCATGATGCCGTAGCCGATGATCCAGAGTGCCAAAAATCCGCCCACCTGAGCGTGAGTCCAGCCGAGCTCCGTGGACAGGAACAACGGTAAGCCGATCACGAACCAGGCATCACGCGCTCCAAATAGCAGCATGCGCGCGAAACTCAACCAGCGGATGCGGGCGTCGCGCGGAACCAAGTCCGATAGAGACGGACTCCGTCGCGACTTCCCAACCCCGGGCGGCAAGCTGAAGGCTGCTCCCAACAAAGTAGCGAGCAGAGCAATCGCCATCGCAGCACAGGTCGTCTGCAGCCCGACCGCTGCCAGCAGTGCACCGCCGCTGAAGAACCCGCAGCCCTTCAGTGTGTTCTTCGATCCAGTCAGGATCGCAACCCACTTCAAGAGACCGCGCGAGTCCCCTTCCGGAACGACCAGCTTGATGTAGCTCTTCGAGCTCATCTTCGTCAGATCCTTGGCGACACCGGACAAAGCTTGAACCAGCATCAGCAGTGGGATTGTCAACCAACTCGAGGGCCCTGCTAATAAGCCGCACGCGACAACTTGCAGCGCCAAGCCCATAAGCAGCGTTCGCCCTAGACCATGCCGCGCACCGATCCAGCCGCCAAAGAAGTTGGTCAGCACGCCGAAAGTCTCGTACAGCAAGAATAATGAAGCGATCTCGAGCGGCGAGTGGCCGAGCTGATGCAAGTGCAACAACACCAACATGCGCAGCGCTCCGTCGGTCAGCGTGAAGACCCAGTAGCTAGCTGTGACAATGATGTAGTCGCGTAGGTTCGTCATCGAGCTCGAGCCGCACCGCTCGCGCGATCCTGAATCGAGCGCGACTATCTAGAGCAGGCGAGCCAGATCGACAAGCCGAAAAGAAGGGCAGGAATGAAGTTCGCATTGGGCTGTAGCCGCCGAACTCGAAAGCCGACTTCCTACCAGCCCCAATCTCGGGTGTGCGAGTTGCAAAAGACCTATGTGGCACAATCGGTTCTATCAGAAGCTGGAGGTATGTCGCGGGGGCGCACGGCCCCATCGACCTACGCTAGCCGGGCGACAGGCGCCGAGTCCCGCTGAGCCTTCTCCCCAGCTGCCCCTCAATCCGATGGTTCAAAACCCGCCGCCTGGAACACAACGCATCGTTCCTTATGTCTTGTATGCCGATGCCGCTGCCGCGATCGACTTCTTGAAAAAGGTCTGCGGCTTCGAAGAGTACTTACGATTTCCGGCACCGAACGACACGATCGGGCATGCCGAAATCAGCTACCAAGAAAACCGCATCATGGTCGCGACCGCTCCGAGCCGTGAAGACACCGGCCGAGCCGCGGGCAACCCGGCACACTATGGCATCGTCAGTTGCTACGTCGATGATGTCGACGCCCACTACGCGCAGGCCAAGGCTGCCGGCGCCGAGATTCATGCGGAGATTGAGGACAAACCCTACGGCGACCGCAGCTATTCGCTGAAGGATCCTGAAGGACACGTCTGGTACTTCACCCAGCATGTTCGCGATGTAGACTTTTCTGCCAGCTGATTATCCCGTCAGAGTTTGCCCATTCGTGACATCTAATCACCCGCCAGGAGGTCGCAAGCGATGAGAAAGAAGAGAGTGGTCGCTTTGGCGACCTGCCGGGAGATGCCCGAACCGGACCGTGACCAAGCATTGCTGCTCGCAGCTCTCGCGCACGCCGGTGTCGAAGCACGCATGTTGGCCTGGGACGAGAGCGGATCCGTGCAAGCCCTACGCGAGATTGCACTCTGCGTCGTGCGGTCGACCTGGAACTACCACCTGCAGCTCGATCGCTTTCGCGTCTGGTTGGCTTCAGCGGCTGCAGCGACCCGGCTTGAGAATCCACTCCCGCTCATGGAGTGGAATCTGCACAAGCGCTACTTGCTAGAGCTCGAGGAGAGTGGAGTCCCCACCGTGCCGAGCGTCTTCTTGCAGCAGGACACGCAGCCCGACTTGGCACGACTGATTGCCGAGCGCGACTGGAAGGATTTTGTGATCAAGCCAGCCGTATCCGCAGCCTCATACAAAACGCAACGCTTCACGCTCGACGCAATGGAGGAAGCGCAGGCCTTCATGAATCAACTCCTGCTCGAGCGCGACTCGATGGTGCAACGCACGATCCCTAGTGCCGAAATCGGAGGCGAGCGCTGCCTGATCCAACTAGGCGGCGAGTGGTCGCATGTCGTGGAAAAACAGGCCCGCTTCCAGGGCGCCGAGGAACGCGTTTCCACAGGGCGCCCCCCCACTCGCGAAGAGATCCAACTGGGCGAGAGAGCACTCGCCTGCTCGCCCGCCGCTAAGCTGCCGACGCTCTACGCGCGTGTCGACATGTTCGCGTGCGAGAAAGATGAGCTGATGATCTCTGAACTCGAACTGATCGAACCGTCGCTCTACTTTGCTGAGCAACCCGCTGCGCTAACGCGCTTTGTCGACTTGATTGTCGAGCGCTTGGATAACCCAGGGTGAATAGTGAGTCCTGGCGCTGAAGCGTACGGACTTAGCTCGGTTGCTTTAGCTCTCGTACTGAGCACGGACACCAAGTCTCTTGGCGATCATGTTGACTTGAATGGCCAAGCCCTTTTTGACGCCGCCACGTGCCGCATACTCCCACTCGGCTTTCGTCGGCAGTCTGTATCCGTTTGCGTTGAAACTGCACTTCCAACTCGACTCGTTATAGCAAGGCGTAATGCCGCCAGTTCGGCTCATTCCGTTGACCTATGCGCAGGCGCCGTACCAAGTCACACCTACGACAGGGTGTTCTCTCACCGCCTGAATCGGAACACTAAATTGCAGAGCTAAGGGATCCCATGAGATGGGTACCAACGGATTGCCATAACCAGTATCGCAGAGGATCACATTGGAGTCCTGTACATGTACGGGGAGATGCCAGTTGTTCACCTCAACGCAGCCCTCGATGTACGCTTTGTTTAAAGAGCGGACTTACTCGCCACTGCTCACTTCATGGATGTCCATGTAGAAGGCGTCGAGGATGACCTCGGGTGCGGGGAATTCGCTCGGATGCCCCGCCCCGTTGTGCCGGCCCATGTCGAAGTTACCGCCTGGAATCAACTTCATGTCCTGGTAATAAAGTTGGCCGGGGCAGACCAACACCTCAAGACCATCGGTCAAGTTGAAGCCAGATCCCCCTACAGCTGGATCGCGATAGAGCCGCTGGCAATACCAGGTATCACCTGGAGACGAACTGCCGGCACCAGCTCCAGCCGGCGATTGATCGAACTCGACCCTCATGGCGACCTCGCCACGGGCGTCCGTTCGAATCGGATCAAAGACGTGCTTTGCGGATCCTTGGTTCGCCACGCATCTCACTCCATTCCCGAAGGGTGCAGCCGTCGCGCCTACGAAGTAATAGAACAACAGGATCTCACTAGCAGGGCAGCCAGTAGCTGTGAGTTGTCTGCGGCGGGATGCTTGGCCTAGGAAGGAAATCGTCGCGCCAGCACCTACTGATTGGGCAGATGAAGTGCAGTCGGAGCTAGGGTCGCTGCACGATTGAGCTGATCCAAGCTGGACTAGCAAGATTGCAGCAACGCACGCCATGCTTTTGCGCGCACGCCCGTTCATGAGCAAGTCTACTCGCGTTACGCAGGACTGAAGCCCGCGTCAATCGTCATCACTCTCCTCATCGTCTCCTAGATAACCGAGCGCTCGCAGATCCGCGCCTTCTTTTTGGCTCAGCTTCCTACCGAAGGAGCTCTCAGTCGGATGCGCGTGCTTCCATTCCGCGAGCTTGGCCCGCAGGCGCGAGACCACATCCGGTTCATGTTTGAAGCGATTGTCACGCTCGAGCGGATCGACGTCGAGCTTGTACAGCTCGGGAACAACGCCCGCGGCGTCGAATCCTGCTTCAGGTAGAGACAGCTTCCAACCACTCGAAACCTCGCGCACGCAGGCCCGCTGCAGCACGAACGAGTAGACGTAGTCGTGCAAGGGCGCTTGATCTGCGTCGAGACTGGGCTTAGCTGAGCCGGAAGCTCGGACCAACCACGGGATCAAACTCTCCCCATGCAGATCGCCCGGTGCCTTCACGTCACACAGCTCGAGCAGGGTCGGAAAGAGATCCAGGTTCTCGACCGGTGTTTCAACTTTCAAGCCAACGGGAATGCCCTTCCCCCACAATATAAAGGGCGTACCGATCAGCTCTTGAGTGATGAAGAAACCATGCTCGGCATGCATCACATTCTTCGGCAAGGTCGGCGCATCCTTTTCCCAAATGGGTTTGGGGTCGAGGCGCTCCCACAGCACTTCGCCGTGATCTGCGACGAAGGCGAAGATGCCGCGCTCCAGCAAGCCGCGTTCGCTTAGTCCATCGAAGAACGCGCCGATATGATGGTCCGTGAAGCGCACTTCCGCTTCGTAGCGGCCACGACTCGAACGAACCCTCTTCCAGGACTCGAAGCGCTCGTCCCACGGAGCCAGTTCTTCGACGCCGGAGCGATAGGTCTCCATCATCCAGGAGTCGATCGGAGCCGAATCGTTAAGCGGCAACTCATCGAGGTACTCGCGATGGATCAACCATGGATGGTGCGGATCCATGATGTGGACGTATACGAATAGCGGACGACGGTCTTCGCCATCGCGCTCGGGGTCGCCGCCATCCAGTTGCTTCCACACGTCGCGCAAAATGCCCGGCGCGTCGCGCCCTAATTCGCCAAGGTCGGTATTGGCTTCTTCCGAATAGCTTGCGTCGAAGTGCTCGAACCCACGCGCGAAGCCGGCCTCTTCACTGACGAGCACATTGCCGACGATGCCGATCGTGCGGTAGCCAGCGGCTGCGAAAGACTCGGCCAGCGTTGGATAGTCCTCCGGAACGACATCCCGAAAGGCTGTCATGTAGCGACCCGTCATGAGCGAGATCATCGACGGGCGCGTCCACGAAGCCTGAGCATTGGGATCAAGGAAGAGTGTGCCTTGACTCGCGATCTCGTCGATGCGAGGCGAAGTGTCGCGT
Source organism: Planctomycetota bacterium (assembly GCA_047611405.1). GTDB lineage: Bacteria > Planctomycetota > UBA1135 > UBA1135 > JBLFWN01. The sequence continues at coordinate 22,001 of JBLFWN010000041.1, forward strand.
TCGTAGCCGTAGCACCCGAGCCGATCCTTGCGCAGCGTATCGACCACAACCATGAAGACATCGGGCTTGGGCTCGATCGGCGCATCGGGGCTGCACGAGGCTATGCACAACAGAGTCAGGCATAGCCCAGCGCCCAGCATTGCTCGTCGCCAGATGCAGAACGATAGCGGCGGCTGCAGACGGGCCCGGGATCGTTGGCGGCTCGAAGCTTCGCTCCCAGCTTCAGAGAGTGCGCGAGTCCTATTCACAGGGGCGGGATTCACAGGGTCAGGGGCTTCAAGTTCTGTCGCGGAGACATGCGGAGCTGTAAGAAAGTGCCAGAGCTAGCAGCGAAGAGCCGGAGCGTGTCGCGGTCGCCCAGCGTACGGACTCTCGTCGGATGGAAGCGTCCAGCCTAGCGTGAAGCATGAGGCCGTCATGAGTGCAAATAACACCAATCGAGCATCGGCTATCGGGAACCGACATCACAAGGGCTTCACAATGGGCCTCGGCCCACACTTTGCGAACGCGACCGAATCGAGAGGCGCAGCGCAGCAGCCGTTTGTTGCGAACAAGGACTCGGCATGATCACCGAGTGGCGGGAGCCGTCGCAGGGCGATACGCATCGAGCAACTGCTGCACCATCTCTTCGCTGACACGGCCTCCGCCGGAATTGCCCATCAAGTCATCCAACAAGCCGCGCCACTCGACCACAGTGATCCCAAAGGGATCCGTCGGATCGCCGCGGAATCCTCTTAGGTACGCATCACCGAAGCCAAGCCAGTGACCGAATTCATGCGCTAGCGTGCGTGATGTGATCGGGTTGGGGCCGAGCGGTATGCTGCGCCCGCGCCATGCATGCGTACTATCAGCGCCTGTCGTCAAGATCATGCCACCTTCCGGGAATAGCTTCAGATGCACGTTCAAGTCGAACGCATCCTGTGAGGGAACACCCTCTGGATACAACTCGCTGGCCGGAATTGGATTCCACCGAATCGCAACGCGCAGCTTGGCAGCCAGCATCGCAATCGAAGCATTCCACTCGACTTCAATGGCCTGCTCGAACTGCTCCAAGAAGGACTTGTCTTCGATATCCGTATGGACTGGCACAAGCATCAGTGAGTCCCCCGTCTCGCCGGTCACGATGCTCAGTCCTGCTGCCTCGAATGGCGCCACTCGATTCAATGCCTCGCGGCGCAGCTCGGCGGCCTGCTGCACCTGCTCCGCGTTTCCTCTTAGCGCGAGCCATTGCTGCACCAGCGCAATGACCTCGTTGCGTTCCTTGAAGTACTTCGCATCCTTGGCGATCGCGACTTGCCACCACTCGTGATAGCTAAGGTGCTCCTCAAGCCTTCGCATGTCTTTACGCAGCCGTTCGAACTCCACCACCGCGGCCTCGAGCGCGAGACCCGGCTCGGCTTCACAACGTGCCGCTAGGACGGCGGCATCACGAAAGTCAGGCGCGAAGCCAGTGCTGAGCGGCTTCAAAGAATAGGTCCACTCGCGCGGCTCTACCGTGCGGTAGGCCCCGTCTTTACGCACCGTTGGAATGACTCCATAGCCACTGAGATTGGCTCGCGGTGGAGCGGTCTCCAATCGAGAGACCAGCTCGACTTGCTCGCGATGGGCGCGCTCGAGCAACACCGTGTGCACGCGCTCCAGGTCGGCCGCCAACTGATCGCTCTGACCACGCAACCAAATCATCAAGTGCGCGCTTGGCCGCGGAGCGGTCTCCGCCTCAGGCGCTACCTGTGACCGGGATCCTGCCTGGCATTCCCATGCAAGTGTCGCCAAGAAGGCGAGCGCGAGCAGCAGACTAGAGCTGAGGGTGGTCATCTTGGCGTCGAGTGTAGGCTAGCAGCCCGCCCTATAACTCCAATCCAACCTCGGGATCTCCGAATCGCCGGACTACCTTGCCAGAACCAACGCTTAGCATCCAATTAGGGACGGAAGCTGGCGTCTTACCGGTCGAACCTGAGACCCCAATTCATCAAGTGGCCTCTCTCAGGGGTCCTCCTAGACCCGGGTCCCAGGCTGCTGCCTCATCGGCTGATGCGCATGAATCCTCATCGAGTTTACGCAATTCAAGTTGCATCCGCGGCACCTGATGGCATAATTATGCAAACACAGAAGCATAATAATGCAATTACCCCGATCGAACCGCCACATCCACATCCTGTCCCTCGTTGATCGACAGCCGATCCACAGCCAGGCTGAACTGGCCGGGCTCTTGGCTGCCGAGGGTTACGCCGTCAACCAAGCGACGCTCTCTCGTGATCTACGCGAATTGAAGGTAGTGAAGAGCTCGGAGGGCTACCGGAGGCTCGATGCTCTGGCTCCCGACAGTAGCAAGAACCACGACAAGCTCGAGTCCGCACTGCAGCAGTGGCTGACCTCGGCCACGCGTGTCCAGAACCAAGTCGTTATCAGAACGCCCCCAGGTGGTGCGCAAGCCTTGGCTCTCGCAATTGATCGCGCAGCCTTACCCGACATCATCGGCACGATTGCAGGCGACGACACAATCCTCGTCATCGCTCCCGACGACAAGGCGGCGCTGGCGATCACACAGACATTCAACTCGCAACACGCCGGAGCAGCTACGCGATGACCGCCCCCCTTCATAAAGTCGGCATCGTCGGCGCTTCCGGCTACACCGGGAAGGAACTCGCGAGACTCATCGAGTCGCACCCTTCGCTCGACTTGGCCGTGTGCATGAGCGCACGACAAGACTCGGACCAGATCCCCGCTGCACCTGAATTTGGTCGCCCCCTTGAAGCACTCGACACGAGTCGTTTCAAGGAGCTCGAGGGCTTGTTCACATGCACACCGCACGGCTTGACGACACCGATTGTCGCAGCCGCACTGGAAGCTGATTGCCGTGTAGTGGACTTGTCCGCCGACTTCAGACTGCGTGATGCGCAGCTGTACGAAGAGGTCTACGGAGTCGAGCACTCACGGCCCGACCTACTTGCGGAAGCCGTGTACGGATTGACGGAACGAGCGCGCGAACGCGTGAAGAGCGCGAGTCTGGTCGCGAATCCGGGTTGCTATCCGACCTCGATTTTGTTGCCTCTGCTGCCCTTGCTCGAACGCGGTGCCATCGACGAACAAGCAAGCGTGATCTGTGACAGCAAGAGCGGAGTCTCGGGCGCGGGCAAGACCCCGAGCGACATAACGTTGTTCGGGAATGTGCACGACAACTTCCGCGCCTATGGCGTCGGCACGCATCGCCATCAACCCGAAATCGCGCAGGAAACCGGCACCTCCTCCATCATCTTCGTCCCCCACCTCCTGCCGACCTTCCGCGGGATATTGTCGACGATCTACGTCAAGCCAACGCCGGGCGAAGACGAACAATCGATGCGCAGCATGCTCGATGAAGCCTATGCCGCCGAGCCCTTCGTGCGCATCCATCATCAGGCGCTACCGGAGCTCCGCGGAGTCCAAGACACGAACTACTGCGACATCGGTCTGGCGCAGGTTGGCGATCGGGTCGCGATCATCTCTTGCATCGACAACCTGCTGAAGGGCGCTGCGGGACAAGCACTGCAGAACATGAATCTAATGCTTGGCCTCGACGAAACGAGTGGACTCGGCTGTGCTGCCGCATGTGCGGAGGCAATGGTATGAGGATTCTCGTCAAAGTCGGTGGCGCGCAGTTGGGCGAAGCGGCGGAACGCAGCGAATTGGCGTCAGCGGTCAAGAAAGCGACCGCTGCGGGTCACCAGCTGATCATCGTGCATGGAGGCGGCCACCAGATTCGCACGCTGAGCCAAAGACTAGGCCTGTCCGATCGCTATGAAGCCGGCCTGCGCGTGACCGACGCCGCTACGGCCGAGGTCGTACTGTGGGTATTGGCCGGCGAAGTCAACCGGCGCCTGGTCGCGAGCCTGGGCCAGGCCGGCTTGTCAGGTGTTGGCCTAACGGGCGCCGATGGCGGCACTTTTTCTGCGGCCCCCTATCAACTCGACGGCGTCGAGCTTGGATACGTCGGTCAGGTTCATTCGGTCGAGCCCGCTTTAGTGGAGACGCTGCTGTCCGGAGGACATACGCCCGTCATCGCGTCGGTCGCCCCGCTGGCCGAGACGTGCGATGCGCCGAACGAGCAGTTCTATAACATCAATGCAGATCACGCCGTCGCGCCCTTGGCGAGCGCGCTTGCTGCTCAGGCGATCTTATTCTTGTCCGATGTACCTGGAGTCATAAGAGACGGTCAGTGCGTACCGGCGATGAACACCGAAGATGCACACGCCATGGTCGAAGAGGGCGTCATCACTGCAGGCATGCAGCCCAAGGTCGATTCCGCTCTTACCGCAGCTCGAGCAGTACCTGGTGCTCTCGTCAAGATTGCGAGTGCAGCGGGTGAGGACTCGATCCTAAGCGCGCTTGTCGAGGGCTGTGGAACACGTTTCGAGTGCACCCCCGGATCCGCTGGCATCAACATCGAAACACAAACAATGGATAGAGATTCGATCTCACACCAGGAAGAGGATGAGCGGCATGGATGAGCATCTGCTACCGACCTACCGCAAGGCCGAAGAAGTCTTCGTACACGGATCCGGCGCACGCTTGTTCGACGACAAGGGGCACGCGTTCCTCGACTTCATTTCCGGCATTGGTGTCAGCGCTCTAGGTCATGCGCACCCGCGCCTGACGGCCGCGCTGCATGACCAAGTGGGCAAGCTCTTGCACGTCTCCAACCTCTATCGGCACGGGCTGACCGAGGATGTCGCCGCGCGCATCGCTCGCTTGACTGGGATGGAAGCTACCTTCTTCTGTAACAGCGGTTCCGAGGCTGTCGAGGCTGCCATCAAGCTCGCACGCAAGCATCAGAAGGTGGCTGGTAGGCAAGAACGCTCGTCGATCCTCGCACTCGAAGGCAGTTTCCATGGCCGCACGACAGGCGCGCTGGCTGCCACTTCAAATGCAGCCTACCGTGACCCCTTCGGCCCTTTGCTGGAGGTCAACTTTCTTGCAAACGACGACCCTGAGGCGCTTGTAGCCGCACTAGTTGGACAGCAAGCAGCGGCACTGATCCTGGAGCCAATTCAGGGTGAGGGCGGCCTTCAGCCTCTTTCGCACGAGTACCTGCGCGCCGCACGCGAGGCCTGCACAAGTACGCAGACTGTGTTGATTCACGACGAAATCCAATGTGGCGTCGGCCGCACCGGACGTTTTCTCGCGGCGGATGCAGCGGGCGTGAAGCCCGACCTCGTGTGCCTCGCGAAACCGCTCGCCGCAGGCATCCCGATCGCCGCCCTGGTCGCCAACGCAGAGCTAGCAAACACACTGGGCCCGGGCGATCACGGCAGTACCTTCGGCGGCGGACCGCTCGCATTGCGCGCGGCCCAAGTCGTGCTGGATGAACTCGAGGTCGGCGGCTTGATGATGCGCGTGCTCGAGCGTGGCCAACAATTGCAGCAAGGGCTGCAGAAGCTCTCTGACAAATGCCCTTTCGCAACTGGAACGCGTGGCGTCGGCCTGATGCAGGGCCTGCTCGTCCCGGGACGCTCCGCCGAACTGCAGCGCGAGCTACACACGCGACACCTGCTGTCAGCAACGGCAACCGGCGACGTACTTCGCCTCTTGCCCCCATACACCGTGACGACCACTGACGTGGACGAAGCGCTCTCCATTATCAGCGACGCCTTGATTGCTATCGAAGATTGAAGCTATGAAGCATTCCTTTGGATCCCTACCGGTCAAAGACCTGGTCTCCACCGCCCAACTTGGCGCAGGCGACATCGGAAACCTGTTCGAGTGTGCCGCAGCACTAAAGAATGGTCGCGACAAATACACCGACCTGCTCGCAGGCAAGCGACTCGCGATGATCTTCGAGAAGGAGAGCCTGCGTACGCGCTTTACCTTCGAAATCGGCGTCCAAGACCTAGGCGGAAGTGCGATATTCCTGGATCACCGCGATGCCAGACTCGGCTCGCGTGAGTCGGTCAAGGACATGGCCAAGAACCTCGAGCGCTGGGTGCACGGCATCGTCGCGCGGACTTACAAGCACCGCGCGGTGACCGACCTTGCTAAGTTTGCAAACGTCCCTGTCATCAACGGCCTCTCGGATTTCTTGCACCCATGCCAGGCCTTGGCTGACTTCTTCACGCTGAGCGAAAAATGGGGCGATGTGCGTGGTAAGACGATCGCCTTCCTGGGTGACGGCAACAACACTTGTCATTCGCTGGTCCACACCGCCGCGACGCTCGGGACGAACATCAATGTCTGCACGCCCGAGGGCTATGAGCCAAACCTGAAGGTGGTTAACGAAGCGCTCGCAGCGGCAGCTGAGTCGGGCGCGACCGTGAACATTTTGAATGACCCGATAGAGGCCGTCACCGGCGTCGATGCGGTCTATACCGATGTTTGGGCCAGCATGGGGCAAGAGGACGAGATCGAAGAGCGCGCAGCCATCTTCACCGAGTATCAAGTCAGCGAGGAACTGATGCGGCAGACCAACGATGCCTTCTTCATGCATTGCTTGCCCGCCCACCGTGGCCACGAAGTCACAGCCGGAGTGATGGATGGTGACCGTTCAATCGTTTACGACATCGCCGAGAATCGCTTGCACGTTCAAAAGGCTGTCATGGTCATGACCATGGGCGCCGCCAAAGAGACCGCAAACATAGGAGCCGGAGCATGACTGCTCGTAAATGCGTCCTCGCCTATTCAGGTGGGCTGGATACGTCCGTGATGATTCCGTGGCTGAAAGAAAACCACGGCTTCGAAGTACACTGCCTGGCTGGCGATGTAGGTCAAGGTGGGAGCGAACTCGACGGCTTGGAGGAGAAGGCGCTCGCGACTGGCGCCGCCTCTTGCAAGGTCATGGATCTGCGCGAGACTTTCCTGACCGAGTGCGTCTGGCCCGCATTGCGAGCGCTGGCGATCTATGAGGGCCGCTACTTGCTTGGGACGAGCCTGGCGCGCCCCGTCTTGGCCCGCGCCCAAGCACTGCACGCGCTCGACATCGGCGCCGACGCGCTTGCACACGGCTGCACTGGCAAAGGCAACGATCAAGTGCGCTTCGAGTTGGGCTATATGGCCTTTGCCCCGGACCTCGAGATCGTCGCGCCCTGGCGCTACTGGGATCTGAAGAGTCGAGAAGACGCGATCGACTATGCTGCCAAGCACGAGATTCCGATCGCCGCGACGAAGGAGAAGCTCTATAGCCGCGATCGCAACCTATGGCATATTTCGCACGAAGGCGGCGCGATCGAAGACCCGGCCAACACGCCGCCGGACGACGCCTGGATGCTGACCTGTGCTCCGGAAGAGGCACCCGACACTCCCGCTGAAGTGACGTTGAGTTTCCGCGCCGGAGTTCCCATCGCCGTCGATGGAAAGGAACTCGATCCCGTCGCCTTGGTCGAGAAGCTGAACACGATTGGTGGAGCGCACGGTGTCGGCCGGGTCGACATCACCGAGAATCGTTTGGTCGGCATGAAGTCGCGTGGCCTATACGAGACTCCGGGTGGGACGATTCTGTATGAAGGTCTGCGCACGCTGCGTTCATTGACAATGGAACGCGAGACGATGGATCTGTGCGACAGGCTCGCTCCGGAGTATGCGCGTATGGTCTACAACGGCTTGTGGTTCCACCCCAAGCGCGAAGCCATGGACGCATTGTTCACGACCGCCAATGAGCAAGTTACAGGCGAGGTAACGGTCAAACTGTTCAAGGGCAGCGCCACGGCGATCAGCACCAGCAGCCCTGCTAGCCTGTACTCGACCGAACTCGCTTCCTTCACGATGGGTGCAGGCTTCGAGCCCGCAGACTCGGAAGGCTTCGTGCGTTTGTTCGGCCTGCCGGGGACCGTTGCTCGCAAGGTCCAGCAGAGCCAGAAGGCGTTGTCGTGAGCGAAACCCAGGTAGGAACCCAGTTGTGGGGTGGACGCTTCGAAGGTGGGCTCGATCCCGCTTTCGAATCCTTCAACCGCAGCCTGCCCTTTGATCAGCGCCTCCTGCAGCAAGACATCGAAGGCAGTGTGCATTGGGCACGTGCGCTCACGAGCGCCAAGGTGCTCACTTCGAAGGAGAGCGATGCGATCATCGCGGCTCTGCAGCAAATGGCGGTCGATCTCGCTCAAGATCCGACTCCTCTGCACACCTCGCGAGCCGAGGACATTCACGGTTTCGTAGAGGAGGGTCTCCAGGCACGTGTCGGGGATCTCGCGCGCAAGTTGCACACGGGCCGATCGCGCAATGATCAGGTCGCGACCGATTTGAAACTGTACCTGAAGCAACGCATCCCAGAACTGCGCGCCTCGGTGCATGCGTTGATTCGCTCCTTGGTCGAGCTCGCCGAGCGTGATGCCGCTTTGCCGCTGCCTGGATACACGCACCTGCAGCGCGCTCAACCGATCACTGCCGGTCACCACGCGCTCGCGTATGTCGAAATGCTCGCGCGCGACTTGTCGCGCATCGAAGATGCGCTGCAACGCATGGACACGAGCCCGCTTGGTTGCGCCGCCTTGGCCGGGACCGCTTGGCCAGTCAACCGCGAAGCCTTGGCGGACTCGCTCGGCTTCGCAGGCGGTCCAGCACGCAACAGCTTGGACGCAGTCTCGGATCGAGACCACGTGCTCGAGTTTTGCTTCGCTGCGAGCACGATCATGCTGCACCTGTCTCGGCTGGCAGAAGATTGGATCTTCTTCGCCTCTCAAGAAGCAGGTCTGATCAGCATTGGCGACGCGGTCTCGACTGGCTCGAGCTTGATGCCGCAGAAGAAGAACCCGGACGCTCTCGAGCTAATTAGAGGCAAGACCGGTCGTGTAGTGGGCCGGCTGACCGGTCTGTGCATGACATTGAAAGCCTTGCCGCTCGCCTACGACAAAGACATGCAAGAGGATAAGGAAGCGCTCTTCGAGGCGATCGACACGACCGACGCTTGCGTGCGCGTCGCGACGCTGTGTGTGCAGAATGCGCGCTACATCGAGGATAATTGCCGCGCAGCTTGCGAGCGCGGTTTTCTGGATGCGACGGACTTGGCCGACCTATTGGTCGCTGCAGGCCTCCCCTTTCGCGATGCCCACGAGCGCGTCGGCATAGCCGTGCGCGAATCCCTTGAGCATGGCTGCGAATTACGCGAGCTACCGCTAGAGCGCCAAAGCGAGCTTTTCCCGGAACTCGCGGGCAAAGACCTCGCGCAAGAGCTCGCCGTCGATGCGGTATTGAATCGCAGATCCACAACCGGTGGCACATCCCCTGCGCGTGTGCGCGCAGAGGTCAGTCATTGGAAGGCGCAGATGCAATTATGGTAGCGATCACACTCAGACCCGCGCGGATGGCGGATGTGAATAGCATCTTGGATCTGGTCAACGCACTGGCACGCGATCAAGTCATGCTGCCGCGCTCTCCAGCCTCCGTGGTCGAGGCGATTCAGTCCTTCGTGGTGGCCGACGTCGATGGCGCCTTCGCCGGCTGTGGCGCGCTGTCCATCGTTTGGACCGACATCGCCGAGATCCGCTCGATCGCGATCGATCCAGCCTTCCAGAAGCTCGGAATCGGCAAAAAATTGGCCGACAATCTGATCGAACATGCCCAGGAACTTGGCATCGCTCGCGTGATGGCATTCACTTATGTGCCCGGCTTCTTCGAGAAACTCGATTTTCAAATCGTCGAGCACTCGAGTCTTCCCCACAAGGTCTTCAACGACTGCCTGAACTGCCCCAAATTCCAATCCTGTGACGAGGTCGCTGTAATTCGGGTCCTTAGCGAAGCCGGCCAGACACCCGACTTTGGCCCTCTTAGTCTCCCAAGACCAGGCAGCCCGCTACCCCGACTGACATGAGCCGCTACAATCCTAGCGCAGGCCAGATCAGAGCTGGAGAAACCTCCGCCGCACGGCCGCCCCATCGTTCATGAGCCGCGAGTGCGAGCAATCAAATCTGACTAGCGCAACCGTCGTGATGTTCTCAGACATCGCGGACAGCTCACGGTTGTATCGCGAGCTCGGAGAGGAGCGAGCCAGCGAAGTCGTGAACATGGTGCTGCACGACATGGAGCAGTGCATCCAAAGGGGCACGGGCAAGGTCTTGGCTCGCATTGGGGACGAGCTGCTCGTTGTCTATGACGATCCGGCCGATGCAATAGCCACAGCACTGCAGTTGGAAGACGCGACGCTGCGCACCTCCTCTATCGTCAAGCTGGGCCGCTCGATCTTGCTGCGCACCGGCCTGTACTCGGGGCGTGTCCTAGAACGTGAAGGCAAGATCTATGGAGATTGCGTCTACGCTGCCAAGCGCGTGACCGATCTCGCCAAAGCCGGCCAGATTTTGGTTGGGCCGGAACTTGCGCAAGTCGCGAGCACGATGGGCATTTCATGTCGCTTCCACCAAGAGTTGACACTGAAAGGCCAGGGCCAGCTGACCATGTTGAGCGAACTGCTACGCGATGCCGCAGAAGAAACACTCCTGGCCTCCGCGCAGCCCGTGCAACGAAGCACCCTTCGTGTCGAATTGGTGTATCAGCAACAACGCTTCACGCTCGAGCCTGGCCAATGCCTGCGCATTGGACGCATGCCTCCTGCGCAACTGCTAATCAACATCGCGCAAGTATCGCGCCTGCACGCGACGATCCGCAACGAAGAACACCGTGTCGTCATCGAGGATGTCAGCACAAACGGCACCTACCTGCTGAGAGAAGCCAGCACGCAACCTGAATTCCAGCGCAAAGCGACTACACACCTCGATGCCGAGGGCTGGATCGGATTTGGCGGTCCGCCCAAACCACGAACGCAACATTCGGTTCAATTCCGAATCGAGCTTTCGCCCAGGGACCAGTGGGACAACCGCTCCTAACAGTATGAATGTCGGCTTATCCTTCCCGGCGGACTCACCTAAACGAGATGTGTAATAGATCCTCGACAATGGTCAGGAGGAGCAAGTCATTATCAAAATGCACTTGCTGAAGGAAGGTTAGCATGCGGACTCCTTGATGTTCGTGCTCGAGGGACTGGTCGGCGTGCGCGTCTCCTTCCACAGCGATCAGATGGCCGTGCTCGGTCCGGGCGAATTGTTCGGCGAGATGGGCTTCATTGAGACCGCCACGCATCAGTATCGATCGCCGCTGTCGAGAACACGCTGATCCTGAAGGTGCCCCACTCTCTGCTCAACAATCAGTTGGAGCAGGACCCAAGCTTTGCGGCTCGCTTCCACCGCGCTTTTGCGCTCACGGGCAGTCGCCGCCTGCGTGAAGGAGAACGCGCTTGGGGACACATGGTGGCCGACGAATCGACTCAGTCAGTCAGGCAGCATGCATGCCAGCCCTTATTCAAGTGAAGTTCATCGCACATTCCTGCTCTGCAGCACAAACTTCGCCCAGTCCAGCATCACTCCAAAGCGGATCACGGGTGCCCTCAAAGATGCCGGTACCTTTCACTACTGACAGGCACCTGGAATCGATCCCACGACGCTTGGTCCACATGACCCGACGTTCTCTACAATAACGTCACGCCCTGACATTACTTCTCGACTAGGCCTGACCACGACACAATCCCGGGTGGCTTTGCCATCACAGACTCTGGTCGCATTCCATCGATCTCCGATACCGGAGATGATGACAGCTACACCGTGAACGGCGTGCGGTTTGCCTACTGCTCGAGTGCTGGCCTCGGAAGCATTCTGGAAGTCCACTATAAGTTTCAGGAACTCTTCGCTCCCTACACGCGGCCGCAGATTCGATGTGACCGGCATTCCGAACGAGCCGGGCATTCTCTTCGCCGGCACTCATCGGATGGACCTGCCCTTCGGCTGTGGCGTGCGCTACGTTTCAGGAATGATAAAGCGCGGCAACTTGGTACTGCCAACCGAAAATCAACACACCGACACGGGCTACGACATGAGCTTGCCCAATACGATCACGGTCCCATACTTCGACTACGACTCCGCCAATCTTGGGGCCTGCGGCAACGGTTGGAACTTGACCAACGCGCTGCGCCCCAAAGCGGCCGCATTGTTACAGTTGGCATCCGGCTTCGGTTCGCTCTTGATTGAGGCTTGAGCTCGGATGTGTGATTCCAAAGCGGGCCGGGACTACGGAATGGGCCAATGGCGTGGGGCTTTCGAAAGCGAACTTGGAACAACTCGGTGCGGTGTGCGAATAATCAATCCCCCTGACGATTGCACATTCATGAAATCGATAGCTCTGACCCTACTCTCTGCTTGCACCCTACTCCTCGCATCCTCGGCGCTCGGCCAGAATAGGCTCGACCCATCGCAGATGGAGGAGGATCTGTTCGCACTTGGCGACGCCTTCGACCTGGAGCATGCCGGCCTGCGCCGGTTCACAAACGTTGAAGACTTCGACGACGCCTTCTTCTCGGCCGTGGCGCTGTGCTCTGAACCGCGGACGCGGCTCGAGTTCTTTCGCTGCCTAAGTGTGCTCGTCGCACACGTCCGCTGTGGTCACACGCGTGTCCAGCTCGACGACGGTGTCATCGCGCGTGAAATCGGAGAGCACGGCCTGCTGCCGATCGAAGTGCACCTGCTCGGAGAACGAGCCTTTGTCTTGAGCACCATCGGAGATGGAGTGCCATTGCAGCCGGGACAAGAGCTGCTATCGATCAATGGCCAGAGCATTTTTGAGATCCGCCACGAAGCATTCCGTCACATGTCAGGTGACGGATTCATAGAGACCGGAAAGCAGCGAGCACTCGAACGCAACTTCGCCGTTTACTACTCAACTCTCGTGGCTCGTCTTGACCCCGAGCGTAAAGACTTTGAGGTGCGCATCGCCGGCAGCGATGAAGCATTGACTGTGGGCGGGATCTCATACTCCACCTATGCGTCTCGATCGCCGCGCACGGAACGTAGGGAGCTGATGGAACTAACACGCGAAGCCGAAGGGGTCGAGCGCTTGTTCATTCGCGGCTTTGGCGATCCCGACGGTGACGGTCCATCCTTCCCCAAGCAACTCGAAGCCCACTTCACGGATATAAATCGTCGCAAAGTCAGCACTCTGATCCTCGACCTGCGCGGCAATGGTGGTGGGAACGACATGTACGGCGCGATGACTGTCTTCTACCTCTCGCCAAGGCCGTTCCGTTATTTCGAGCGCATTGAGGTTTCGCAGGACTACGAAGGCGAGGGCGGCATCGTCGAGCGCGATGGCATGTGGCTCGTGACCGAGCACCCTGGAACCCAACTACAACAGCCCGCCGCCGCCCGCTTCCATGGCCGTGCCTTCTTGCTGACAGATGGACGGACCTTCTCGACAGCAGCCGACGTCGCAACGGTTGCCCACTTCAATGGACTCGCGACCCTTATAGGTGAGGAGTCTGGCGGCGGGTACGACGGCAACACGAGTGGCACGACCGATCGTAGAAGTCTGCCCAACTCCGGTATCTCGTACAGCGTCCCGAAATGGATGTACACCACTGCGAATGTAGGCCACGATCAATTTGGACAAGGCGCCCCGGTACACTTCCAAATTCGTCCGACAGTGCAGGACATCCTTGATGGTCGCGACGCGGAGGTGGCGCACGTTCTCGAGTTGCTCGACATGTAGAGCAGGCGCTCCTTCCAGATCGCTGATCCATTGCCAGTCATCTAATGGCAATGAACCTTATCCTCATACCAAGAGGGAAATGCCTGCGCGTGGGCTCAGAGCGGCAGCCGTGCATCGCTCTACCACGCATAGCAAAGCGCTCGAGTCCGCTCACGTGATGACCATCAACGACTTCGGTCTCGCCTGGGTCGTCCAAGCGGTCATGCAGTAGCGACTAGCGACCGAAGCGAGTGAGCAAGCTGGCTGAAGCACGCAATCGAGCCAATCTCACATCCCCCACACTTTCCAACCCCAGCTGACGAGCACCAGCAACCCCGCCACGCTTATCTGCCAGCCTGGTCTGACCGCGATCAGTGGGCGCATGTCAGCGCCCGTCCAAAGCGACCGCAGTGCCGCAACGAACAAGGCGACCAGCGTAAGCGCCAAGAGGAAGCCGAAGGGCTGATTCGCGAGTGATTCGAGCACACGCCCACGTGTCGCCAGCACGACGGAAGTTGTCACGCCGCACGCAGGACAGGGCACCTCCAACAACGCGCGTAATCCGCAGGCTGGCAAGCCGAGTTGCTCATGCGTTCCGAAGCCACGGGCATCCGGCTTCGTCAACAGCGACAGGGTTGCAAGCGCGGGGCCAATGGCCAGGCACATCAGGAGCACGGACGAGTCTTCGCGGGCGAACAACTTCATGCGCCCGCATCCTAACAGCCCTTTGAAAGTGGCCGGTTCATGTATTGGGTTCTCCGGCTTGACGGCCAAGGCGCCAGCTTCCGCGTATCCTTGGCTGCTAGTCGTGGGTCCTGGCAAGGCTGCCGCCCGATTCGAAAGACCCGAGACATAGATCGGAGTTTTAGGGGGTGGTTGCTAGTGTTGCCAGACGTACATCAGCGCTTTCGAATCGTTTGCCTCGGCTATTTATTGGCCGGCTCGGGCTTCCAAGTCAAGGTCCGCAGCGCTCCGACTTCGTCGATCACCTTCAGATGGACGGGCGCATCCGCTTCGCGCTCACGCAAGGCCTGACTGACATCCTCGCCACTGCGCAACTCGGTTCCATTCAAGTCGGTCAAGATGTCGCCACGCCGCAACTTCAAGATGTGTGCGATCGTTCCGGGCACAGTGCGCTCCACGCTAAGACCGACACCGAGTGGAAGTCCCTCGACGACCTTCTCGTCCGCCTCAGGCTCGTGCATCATCACGCCAAGGATGTCCGTGCGCAGGCCACCTTGCACCTGCCGCTTGGCTTGTGATTGATCCTGGTTCTTGCGCGGGGCTATCTCGATCCGACCCGGGCTGCGGAAAATCTCGAAGCCATCGGGCAAGCCAGCGCCAAGTCGCGGTAGACCCAGACCCACACCGTGCTCCTTCAGCTCGGGGTGATCCTGCAGCAGTTGCTCAAGGGACTCGCCTTCGAAGATCTTCGTCGTGCGCTCACCCTTCTCGTCCACATCGACCTCGATGCGCACTCCCTTCGGGCCGCTCTCCATCTTGAAACCGCTGCGACTCTGCCACGACAGGCCACCTTTCGGAGGCTGTAGACGCTGCGACCGAGGATCAAGCATGCTTTCGAGAAGCTTCTGCAGCTCATCTAGGCTTCCGAATCGATCCCGATCAAGCCCAATGCGTTTGCGATCAAGGTCGAACAGATCGAAGACATCCATATCCGGCCGGATCATCAGCGGATCGAGCGTGTTGCGCTTGGGCTTCCGAGCAACCATGCGCAGCGCGATCCGTGCGCTCCACGCGAGTTCGATCTCCACTCGATCCTGCGACCACTCTTCGAGCGCTTCACGAGCATCCTCCGACGTCTGAGCCAGTACGACGAGGCGATCCAGACTCTCTTCGCGCTGATCCAGATCGATCGCCATTAAACGCTTGCGCCAATCACGGCGATCGAAACCAGCTTTACGCAAACGGCCTTGGTCTTCTTGCACAGGCTCGCCCTGAACCTGCACGAGACGAGCGTCCGTTTGAAAAGAGGCATCCGCGCCAGCCATTCCGATAAGGAGAGCGGCGGAAACAGAAATCCACAGTGCCAATGACTTCATGATGATGTGTTGATGACATCAGGCGACACGCACCGGTGCTCTAGCCCTGACCCGTTCATGGAGATGGCCGTCGGCCTGCGCGCGAGTCGCAAAGCAGGTTGCGCTGAAATTCAAAGACTGACGGGTGGGACGAGACGATTCTCGATCCCGCGCAGGCCGAACACCAGGTCCAGACCTACGTCACAACCGACTCTACGCGAGCCGACCAATATTGTTTTGTCAGCGGATCCGAACTCGACGACTCCCGACCAGCGCCGAGCCTTCACCATTGCCATTCGCCGGAGCGACATTCAGGAAATGATAGATGCGCGCGCTATCGATCAGGTGCACGTCCTCCGCGGTCGCCGGACGTAGACGGAAGTTGGCGTCAGGCGAGATCGTCGTGCGCGCCAAAGCAGGGTCAGGCGACAGCGAACGTTGAGTCCGACGCGGTTGATTAGGCGCAAGCCTGCGAATACCGACCGGCCGCACCGAAAGAGCGTTGGATGCGAGAGCATTGGTAGCGGCGCCGGGCAAGCCCGAAGCCGGGGATGCAGTCCCGATGACAGAGGGCTGCGACGAGACGGTCTCGTTGGCGACCACAGCATCGGATGCGCCCGACGGCGTCGTGCCAAGCGGAGCAACATCGGACCGCATTCCCTGTGTCAGGAACATCGCGAAGAGCACGGCGGCAGCAGCCGAGAGGGTACCGACCCACAATCGACGTATGGGTCGGAGCGCAGCGGGCGCGCTCGCCGGCCCCGCAACAGGAGTTGCGCCCGTAAGATTCCCCGCACTAGTCGCGATCAAACCTTCATCCTGCAAGTTGGTACGCAGCCCACTCCACAGATCATCCGTCACCGGATTGAAGGGTTGGGACTCCGAGCGCTGGCGGCAATCCTGAACCAGCGCTGCACGCGCATCGCTCGCACGGTGAAAGTATTGCTCGCAGGAGCCACAAGAGACGAGGTGCGCTTGCACCGCAACCATCTCCTGAGGTTCGAGGTCCTCCCCGACGAAGAGTGGCAGGAGCGCTCGTACTTCGTTGCAGTTTTCGGGTAGTGATTCCATAGCTCGTCTTGATTCCCGCTGCCCCGCACTAGGCGGGGCGTGTCGAAGCGCAAGGCGCTTCGTGTGTAGTCTGGGTTTTGATCACTTCGTTCAGGATCGTGGTGCGTCGCATTGCGAGAGGCGCGCGGCACGGGTCCTCGTCAGCACTATTCTTCGGCCTCGAGTGAGCGCGAAGGATCGGAGTCAGTGACGCGCATGCGCCGCTCCCACTCGTCTTGGAACAACTTGCGCCCGCGGTGCAGGCGCCAGCGAACAGTGACGTGGGTCGCGCCCACAATTTCAGCGATGTCGTTGCAGGCCATGCCTTCCAACTCGCGCAACATCAGCACGGATTGAAAGTGAGGTGCGAGAGCGGACAAGCAGTCATTCACTTCGCTAGCTGTCTCGAGCGCTTCAATCGCATCCGACGGCCGCTCATCGCGCGGATCCTCGAGATCGAACTCACCGTCCTCGTCATCGACGAGCAGCGAGGTCGACATCGACGGCCGACGCTTGCGTAGTTGATCGATCGCAAGGTTTGTCACGATGCGATACAGCCAAGTCCCGAACTCGTTCTTGAAGTTGAACTTCGAGAGATTGCGGAACACACGCATGAAGGCTTCTTGCACCAAGTCACGCGCGTCTTCGTCTTGCGGCAACATGTTGCGCGCCACGCGCAGCGCGCGCGCCTGATAGCGACGCACCAAGCTGGCAAAGGCCTGCTCGTCGCCGGCCTGCGCTTCGCGAATCCACTGGTGATCCTCGCGACGCGTCGCCTTCATGGCAGGCTTCGCTGCGACCGGTCCGTCACCGGACGCGTCCCGCTCTGGCTGTGGGCTCTCGTTGCTGCGGGTCTCACTCATCGAATGTCCGGTCAGCGCTGCACGTCTCTTCGGGCTCCGTCGGGCTACGCCCTCGTGGCGCTCCTCCGGAGACTTCCCTATCGACGCGTCGCCGTCCGTGCTTTCAGTGTACCCATTAGAAGCATCTCCCTCGAATTGCTCCTTACGGGGCCGGGGGGGCAATCCAAGGGCCCGCGCCTGAGCGATAGCCGTGGCGGCCGAGCCGCGAGTGCGTTGCTGCGTCCCGGAAGCCGTCTTCCGCGCCAGTGATCTGTTTGGGGAGCCCATGGAATAGGGCGTACGGGGGTTTTCGCGTTGCGTTGGCGGGGATGTCTTGAATCTGGGCGCGGATGCCTGCCGTTTTGACAGAACCGATTCGCAGTGACCGGGCAATCCGGCATAGGGCGTCAGTCACTATGCCGGCTTGCCACTGCGGGACGTCCACACGAAGCGTGTGTGAGCGGCCGCCTTCTAACGGATCACACGGTCGGGAAACGTCCCTCGATCGCCGCCATGCCGCGATACTTCTCGCGCCGCAGCGCGACGAGCTCGCCCCTGGGGATCTCGGCTAATTCGTCCAGGTTGCGCACGATGGCTGCGCGCACGTTGGCGAAGGTCGTGTCCGAATCACGATGCGCACCACCGAGCGGTTCGGCGATGATCTCGTCGATGACGCCCAGTTCGGCCAAGTCGCTTGCCGTCAAGCGCAAGGCCGCCGCGGCATCGGGCGTGCGTGCGCCGTCCTTCCACAGGATCGCGGCGCAGCCTTCGGGGCTAATCACCGAGTAATACGCGTGCTGCATCATCAGCACTTTATCGCCACATCCGATGCCCAACGCACCGCCTGATCCGCCTTCGCCGATCACGACTGTGACAATCGGAACCGACAGCTCGAACATGCCGATGATGCTCTCGGCGATGGCCGCGGCTTGCCCGCGCTCTTCCGCTCCAATCCCGGGATAAGCACCGGGAGTGTTGATCATTGTCACGATCGGCAAGCCCATACGGTCGGCGAGTCGCATCTTCAAAAGCGCCTTGCGGTAGCCCTCCGGATGCGCGCAACCGAAGTTCGTGTGCAGGCGCTCTTTGGTCGTGCGGCCCTTGCGATGTCCGACAAGCAGGAACTTACGGCCCTCGATCGTCGCCAAGCCGGTCACCATCGCGGGGTCGTCGCCGTATTGGCGATCGCCGTGCAACTCGATGAAATCGTCCATGATCGCACTGATGTAATCAGATGCGACCGGACGTTCCGGATGGCGCGCGACATTGACTCCTTCCCAAGCCGTCAGGTCGGCATAGGTTTCCTCCAACGCCGTGTGCAACTTTGCGCGCATGGCTTCGACCTCGCTCGAGATGTCGAGGTTGGTGCGCTTGGAGAGTTCTTCGAGTTCGGCCAGCTGCGCTTCGATCTCGTGGATCGGGCGCTCGAAGGCCATGCCGGGAGTCGAATTTGTCTTGCTCACGAGAATATCTGAGGGCTTCGTGCCAGCTCGATTCGGGCAGAATCGACGCCTGACATCTGGCGAATGCACAGGCATCGTCTCGCGAGGCGAGCCGTATGACAAGCCCCGGCGTCCTTCTGCCGTAGAAGGTCATAGGGGAATTCGCAGCAGCGGGCGCAAAATTGCACTGAAAGAGGGCACATCATGGGGTCGATCCATCCTCCTCTACTGCATATAGTGTGGGCTCTGTTCGGGATGTGGGCCCTCTAGCTCGCTCCCGTAGCGATTCCGGTCCCGCTTCACCCAGAAGTCCCCCATGCCTCCCGCAACCGCGGAGCAGCACCGCACGGCTCCCCTCCCGCAGGCCTGGCGCGTCGAAGTTTACAAACGCGACGCATTCGAAGACCCCGAGGGCACGCATGCCCAGGCCCGCCTCGAAGAGCTCGGTGCGACGCACCTGCTATCCGTCCGTCTCGGGCGCGGCTATTTGCTGCCGCCCCACCTCGACCGCCAAACCGTCGACCAGATCACGAGCGAACTGCTCGCGGATCCGGTCCTGGATGTGTCGCGTACGACCGCGCCCGGCGAAGCTCCGCCTGCAGGCGAGGTCGACCATCGCGTGTTGGTCGCTCGTCAGCCCGGCGTGATGGATCCGGTCGCGCGCACATTGGCGCGCGCGATGACGACCGCAGGTCTCGTCAGTCGATCCAAAGGACTCCCACTGGTCGCGACTTTCCAAGCGTGGGAGCTGCGCGGCGACTTGGACGAGTCTTTGTTGCGAGAGGTTGCGCGGCGCGGCTTGGGCAACGAAGTCATCGAGACGATCTTGATTGACGACGAAGGGCTCACGTACGGCAACCCGCCGGAGAGCGCGCAGCATGGCGTGCGTCACGTTGCGTTGCTCAAGGCCGGTGACGACGAGCTATTGCGCATCAGCAACGACGGCGTTCTCTCGCTCAATCTGATTGAAATGCTCGAGGTGCAATCGCACTTCGCCGCGCTCAAGCGCGAACCGACCATCTGCGAGCTCGAGACGATCGCGCAGACGTGGAGCGAGCACTGCCAGCACAAGACCTTCCGCGGCATGATCGAGATGGACGGCGAGGTGATCGACAACCTGTTGAAGTCGACCATCGCGGCCGCGACACACGAGCTAGATAAAGACTGGTGCATCAGTGTCTTCCACGACAACGCCGGCATCATCGAGTTCGATCCCGATGTCGATGATGGTTGGGACGTTGCCTTCAAGGTCGAGACGCACAACCACCCGAGCGCGATCGATCCTTACGGCGGAGCCGGCACCGGCATCGGCGGCGTGATCCGTGACATCTTAGGTGTTGGCCTCGGCGCCAAACCGATCGCGAACACCGACGCCTTCTTCGTCGGCCCGCCCGATCTTCCGGATGATCAAGTACCGCGTGGCGCGATGCATCCCAGGCGCATTTTGCGCGGCGTCGTCGGTGGTGTGCGTGACTACGGCAACCGCATGGGTATCCCGACCATTTCGGGCGGCGTGTGGTTTGATCCGGACTACGTCGGCAATCCACTGGTCTACGCCGGTACGGTTGGCATCCTGCCGCGCTGGTGTGCAACCAAGTCGGTCGACCCGGGCGATGTCGTCTTGGTCGTCGGTGGTCGAACCGGCCGCGATGGCATTCACGGCGCGACCTTCTCGTCCGTCGAGCTCAGTGAAGATAGCGAGACCATCTCGGCCGCTGCCGTGCAGATCGGCGACCCGATTACCGAGAAGAAAGTGCTCGACGCGCTGCTACGCGCGCGCGACTTGCGCCTGTATCGCGGCGTGACCGATTGCGGCGCGGGCGGCCTTTCGTCAGCCGTTGGCGAAATGGGTGCCGAGTGCGGAGCCGAGGTCGACTTGTCGCTCGTCCCGCTCAAGTACCCTGGCCTCTCGCCCGAAGAGATCTGGATCAGCGAAGCACAGGAACGCATGGTGCTCGCGGTGCCGCCCGAGCGGCTCGAAGAGTGCCGCGCGGTCTTCGCTGGCGAAGATGTCGAAGCAACCGCAATCGGCCATTTCACCGACACGGGCAAGCTCGTGCTGCGCTACGGCAAGGAAGTAATGGGCGAGCTCGACATGCACTTCTTGCATGAAGGCACGCCGCGCCCGACGCGCAAGGCGACCTGGACTCCGCCCTCGCATCCCGATCCGGGTTGCGCGGCGGAAGCCGATCCGAAGGCTGCACTGCTGGGCCTGCTGGCACGCCCCGCCATCGCCAGCAAAGAATGGATCGTGCGCCAGTACGACCATGAAGTGCAGGGCATGAGTGTGATCGGTCCGATGACCGGCGTGAATCACGATGCGCCTTCCGACGGCACGGTGCTGAAGCCGTTGCCGACATCCAATCGCGGACTCGCGTTGGGCGCCGGTGCGAACCCGCGCTTTGGCCGACTAGATCCGCGCGCGATGGCGGAGGCCTGCATCGACGAAGCCTTGCGCAACATCGTCGCAGCGGGCGCCGACCCAAGTCGCACGGCGCTGCTCGACAACTTCTCTTGGGGCAGTTGCGACAAGCCAGAGAACTTGGGCGCGTTGGTGCACGCATCGAAGGGTTGTTACGCGGCCGCGATGGCGTACAGCACGCCCTTCATTTCGGGCAAAGACAGCCTCAACAACGAGTATCGCGTCGGAGAGGAATCGCTCTCGATCCCACCGACCCTGTACGTCTCTGCAATCGGCATCGTGCCCGATGTCGCGCACTGCACGACGATCGACTTGAAGGCCGCTGGCGACGCGATTTACTTGGTCGGCACGACGGCTGCTGACTTTGGCGGTTCGGAGTACTTCGCACTTCGCAACGCGAATGGCGAATCGATTCAGGGCGGCACAGTTCCGCGTCCGGACCTGAGCCAAGCTCCGGCCTTGATGCGCGCTCTACACTCGGCCATCGCGAACAGCCATGTGCGCGCTTGCCACGATCTGTCAGAAGGCGGCTTGGCAGTCGCTGCCGCCGAGATGTGCTTAGCAGGTCGCCTTGGCATGCAAGTCGAGCTGAGCCAACTTGACGGCGAAGACATCACCGGCGGCTATGACGCTGACACGACGCTGCTGTTCGCCGAGAGCTGCACGCGTTTCTTGGTCGAAGTATCCCCCGCCTCACAAGCGGCCTTTGAAGAAGCGCTATCAGGTCATCCCTGCGCGCGCATTGGCTCCGTCACATCGGGCGAGCAACTCATCGTGAACGCCTCCTCTGGCTCCCCCTCCATCAACGCGAGCTGTGACGAACTCAGCACCGCTTTCCACTCTGCCTTCCAAGGGTAATCGACGTGCCGACACCTAATGCACTGGTCCTGAGGACCTCGGGTACGAACTGCGAGGACGAGACCGTCCGCGCTCTGCGGTTGGCTGGTGCTGACGCAGAGGCCAAGCATATGCGTACCGTGATCGACAAGCCATCGCGGCTCGACTCGTACGACATCATCGTCTTCGCCGGCGGTTTCAGCCATGGCGACGACTTAGCTGCAGGCCGCGTATGGGGACTCGAACTGCGGACTCACGTCGGCGATGCATTGCGCAAATGCGTCGATCGTGGCGGCCTCGTCCTGGGCGTCTGCAACGGCTTCCAAGTCTTGATCGAGTCAGGCATCTTCCAACCCGATCGAGCGCCGCACGAGCGCGACATCGCGCTGTACTCGAATGCATCCAACCACTACGAGTGTCGTTGGGTCGAGTTGCAGAGTCACGCTTGTCGCTGCCCGTGGCTGATCGATGGCGAAGTCATGCCGACTCCCGTCGCCCACGCCGAGGGGCGCTTCGTTACGCGCGACGCCGCTGCGCTCGAGCGCCTACGTGAAGCGGGACAAATCGCTCTCACCTATCGCACACCGGAAACAGGCACGGATTATCCCGCGAACCCGAATGGCTCGACGGAGCACATCGCCGGCATTTGCGACCCCACGGGTCGCGTGCTCGGTTTGATGCCGCACCCCGAGCGCAACCTGACTCCATGGAACAACCCCGACTGGTCGCGACTCTCGAGCCGCGAACAGGGCGAGGGTCTCACCTTCTATCGCCGCATGGTCGAGACAGCCACCGAGGCCGTCTGCACTTGATACACACCACGATGATGAAAAGACTTATCCCCCTCTTAGCGCTCTGCGCCCCTTTGTCGGGCTGCTTGTTCGTCGCCGTCGGAGGCGCGACCGCGCTGGTCACCTCCGAATTCGCGAGCAACTCCAAGTCCGAAACCGTTATCAGCTCCAACACCGACTTGGTCTGGGCCAGCACCAAGCTGAGCCTGTCCGAGATGGCTAGCGACCCGATCACGGTGCGCGATGATTTACGTGCGGCACGAGCCAACATCGATCACGCGTTGATCACGGCTCAGGTCGAGACGCACTCTGTCGACAAGGTCAAGATCAGCATCTCGGCGCGCAAGCTCGGGATTTATTCCGACGAGGTCGCGGAGCTTGTGCTGCACCGCATCGTTCAGGATCTGAGCGCGAACGAGTGAGGGCGCTCCGCCCTAGCAGCCCCAGAGTGGGCAGCTGGCGGACACTCGACCCGGCGTGAACAGTGCGCGCGCTGAGGGGCGTGCGTGCTGCGTGCGCGCCACACGACGATCAGCTCGATCTGCCGCTGGCGGCGAGGGCGGGTCAGGGAGTCTTGGCGCAGCTCTTGCACAGCCCCATCAGGCGATGCACATGCGACTGCACCTGAAAGCCACGCCGCTTCGCTGCCGCCTCTTGAAGTTCCTCGATGCGCTCGTCGTGGAACTCTTCGATGTGCCCGCACGTCACACAAATCATGTGATCGTGATGCTTGTGCCCAAGCGTGTGCTCGTACACGAGCTCGGAGTTACCAGTATTCAGTGACTGGATAAACCCGCCCTGCTCGAGCAAGTCCAGCGTGCGATACACGGTCGCGCGCGACACCTTGGAAGCCTCCTGCTCACGCAACCAACTGTGCAGCGTGTCCGCGCTAAAGTGGTCGTGAGTCTCGTACGCGCGTTGCAAGATGCGCTTGCGCTGCGACGTCATCTTCAACTCGTGTTGCTTCAGGTATTCCTCGAAGCGTTTCTCGACTGTGGTGAGCTTCATCGCGTCGATCGAGGCAGTCGTTGGCCGGATTCGTCGTCGGGGACTAGGTTCACTTATTCGTTCGTGGCGGCGGAGCTATTCGTCGAGCTTCCTCAGAGCGAGCTTGCGGGCGAAGAGGGCCAAGCTCCCTCGCGACCGGACATGCGCGTTCCGATATCCGAGCGATAGAACATCCCGTCCCAATTAATGGACTTGATGGCGGAGTAAGCGCTCTTACGAGCATCATCCATCGTCTTACCCATACTGGTCACACACAACACCCTGCCACCATTGGTGAAGACGTCGGGTCCGTCGGCTCGGGCGCCTGCGTGAAAGACAATCACATCCTCTTTTGCGTCTGCCGCGTCGATGCCTGTAATGCGGTCCCCCTTGCGATAAGAGACCGGATAGCCTTCGGCCGCCGCGACGACGCCAACGCAACTGCGCGGATCCCACTCGGGCGGCTCAACCTCGTCAAGACGCCCCTCGGCCGTCGCGAGCAGCACCGGAAAGATGTCGCCCTGAAAGCGCCGCATCAGCGCCTGAGTTTCTGGGTCACCGAAGCGCGTGTTGTACTCGAGCACGCGTGGGCCACCTTCGGTGACCATCAGGCCGACGAAGAGCACGCCCCGGAACTCGATTCCTTCTTGCCTGAGAGCATGGATCGAGGGCAGAAGAACGCGCTGCTCGATCTGCTTGTGCAGACGTCGGTTGATCGTCTCGACGGGCGAGTAGACGCCCATGCCACCCGTATTCGGGCCCTTGTCGCCCTCACCGACCTGCTTGTGATCCTGGACAGGCTCAAGGATCAAAATCGCCTTGCCGTCGGTGATTGCAAAGACGCTGGCTTCCTCACCGTCGATGAATTCCTCGATCAGCACGCGTTCACCAGCCTTGCCGTGTCGCTTTTCCTCCATGATCCCGTCAATCGCGGAGCAAGCGCTGACCGCATCATCACAGATGTAGACCCCCTTACCGGAGGCGAGCCCGTCGGCCTTCACGACCTGCGGCCAGGTGGTGCAGGCTTCGAGGTAGCTCTTGGCTTGGCCGGAGCGGTCGAAGGCGCGTGAGCTTCCGGTCGGAATGCGATGGCGCTCGAGCAGCTCTTTGGCGAAGGCCTTCGAGCCTTCGAGCCTGGCTCCATCCTTTCCGGGACCGAAGACCGGGATGTCCTGCGCGCGCAGATCATCGGCCAAACCGTCGCAAAGCGGATCCTCGGGCCCGATCACGACCAGTCCGACGCCTTCCGACTGCGCCAGCTGCACAATGCCAGCCTTATCGGTCGCGGAAACGTCCACGTTGCGCGCGACCTCGGAGGTCCCGCTGTTTCCCGGCGCACAAATCACCTCTTCGACGAGAGGAGATTGAGCGATCTTCCAGCAGAGCGCGTGCTCGCGTCCACCTGAACCAACCACCAAGACCTTCATGAGAGCGCGAATCGACAAGCTTCCAAGCGGATCCGGTCACAGCCATGCGGCGGCGGCGAATCACAACGGGATTTCACCCACGAGCAAACGCTTGCGGGACAACGAAGGTAGCCAAGCCTCGGTGCAAAACCCAAGGAAATCCCTCCTCTCGGGTGTTGGAGCAACATCCCCTGGGCTAGGCTGCCGATCTACGGGGAGTACCTCAGTTGGTAGAGGCGTAGCTTTGGGTGCTACGAGTCGTGGGTTCGAGTCCCATCTCCCCGACCAAGCCTACGGGTTTGGGGTGCTCCGGCCGTGGCGATTGAAGGTGAATCACGCCTTCACAGGTGGGTCCAGCGTCGGAGCCGCTTGCCCGCCCGTAGGGCAGCTTGCTGCTACTAGCCCACATCGTTCATAGGAAGATCTCGGGCAAGTAGTCCGGTCGTTCCGGGGCGTTGGTGCAGGAAGAACTCCTCTGATGTGCCCTCAAGACCGCTCAG
The DNA here is from genome assembly GCA_047611405.1 of Planctomycetota bacterium. GTDB lineage: Bacteria > Planctomycetota > UBA1135 > UBA1135 > JBLFWN01. Next base: position 47,784 of record JBLFWN010000041.1, read on the forward strand.
GAACGATCGGATCACAGCTTGGCGAACTCTGCCATCCTGGGTAGATGAACTCGCGCGTGCACCCGAACTTCAAAACTCGCTACCGCGTCACCAACTGGACCGAGTACGACTGAAGCCTTGTCCAGCGCGGTGACATCACGCTTCGACTCGTATTCCGATTGCCGCCACGGATGACAGAGGGCTTCCTACGCTCGTTGCTCGACATGATGGACGTGTCACTCGAAGCGCCTGACCACACGACGCTATCGCGGCGCAGCAATGGTATGCGCGTGGGCCTTGGGCTCGTCAATTAGAAGAAGCCCATTCACTTGATTATCGACAGCACTGGGCTCTCCATCGTCGGTGAAGGCGAGTGGGCGGCTGCCAAGCAAGGCAAGCGCGGAATACGAGGCCGGCGCAAAATGCACATAGGCGTTGACCGCAGCGGCCAGATCCATGCGCATGTCTTGAGCGACAGCTCTGTTGACGACGCGAGCACAGGCATTGGCATCATCAAGGCAACCCTGGGCAGGGTCCCTAGCATGAGCGGCGATACCGCGTACGGCACCGTGGCAATCTACGACGCTGCCAACGTACGCGGAGCAAGAGTCGTCGTTCCCCCATCTCGATCGGCGGCAGTGTCGCGGCGAAGACCGGGATCGGCTGCACGTGACGAAACGATCAAGCGTGCAAATAGAATCGGCAGGCGACAGTGGAAGAAGGAGTCGGGATACCAACGGCAGGGAACTGTCGAGAACACCTTATTCAGGCACAAGTCGATGCGGGGCGACAGACCCCATGCGCGCATTCGAGCGGCGCAAGATGTTGAGGTTGGGTTCCGCCGCGAGGTGCTGAACAGAATGCTGGCGTTTGGCCGGAGGAAATCGATGGCCATAGCTCGCTAATTCCTGCGACTGGGGAGCTCCGGCGACTCATCCGGGATTACGCAACAACGCTCAGGTGAGTCAGTGGATGTCGCGGCGCATACTCTCCGTCTCTAGCTGAGCAAGTCGTGTAGAACATGTCCGTGAACATCCGTCAGCCGCCGATCGATTCCGTCCATGCGATGCACGAGCTTCGTGTGATCGATTCCGAGAGCGTGAAGCATTGTCGCGTGCACATCATAGTTGTTCGTCGGCTTGTCGACCGCTTTCCAAGACCACTCGTCCGTCGCACCATAAGTGGTCCCTCCGCGTATCCCCCCGCCCGCGAGCCAGTTAGTGAATCCAAAGGGATTGTGATCGCGACCTAGGTCACCTTGGCTGCAAGGCATCCGACCAAACTCAGTCGTCCAGTGCACGAGCGTGTCATCCAATAAGCCACGCTGCTCGAGATCCTTGATCAGCGCCGCAGCGGGTTGGTCCATGGATCGACCCATCTGGCCGTGATCGCGTGCAATGTCCTCATGACTGTCCCAGTTGCGGCGGGGAAAGGCGTTGTCAGCGCCACTCCATACTTGAACGAAGCGCACACCACGCTCCAGCAGGCGACGCGCGATCAAGCAGCGCCGACCGAAGTCCTCCGTAGGCGGATCGTCGAGCCCATAAGCACGTCGAGTCGAGGCGGATTCGTCCGAGATGTCGAGCAACTCCGGGCCCGCGACCTGCATTCGAGCCGCCAGTTCGTAGGCGCGCATACGTGCGGATAGGCGCGTGTCCACGCGGCGTGAATCCGCGTGCAGCGTATTCAGCTGGGCGATCAGGTCTCGATCCGCCGAATCGTGTCGCCTGTCCAAGCCTGAGCTAGAGGGTGGGAATAAGTTGCGAATCGGATCCTTGGCACTCGGGTGGATCACCGTCGCTTGATGTTCCGCGGGCAAGAAACCTGCAGACCAATTCTTCGGACCGCCCGGCGGCAAACCGCGCATGTCCGGCAAGCTTACGAAGGTCGGGAGGTCCTCGTTCTGGCTGCCGAGCCCGTGCGAGATCCAGCTCCCCATGGATGGAAAGCCCGGGAGCACAAAGCCAGTTGATTCCAGAAAGGTCGCGGGGCCGTGCACATTCGAGCTCGCAGTCATCGAGTGAATGAACGCGATCTTGTCGACGCATTGAGCCAGATGCGGAACGAGCGAACTCATCCAGCGGCCGCACTCCCCGTGCTGAGCCCAGCTCCAGGGCGAGCGCATCACCTTGCCCGGTGTCGACTGAAAGAGTTCTACGGATTCGCTCGGCGCCCATGCTTCACCGTTGCGCTCGATCAGCAGGGGCTTGTAATCGAACATATCACACTGGCTGGCCGCGCCCGACATGAAGAGTTGGACTACGCGGCGCGCGGTCGGCTTCAGGCCCAAATGAGCGGAACCCAAATGAGCGGAAGACTGTTGAGCGAACACTCCTTCGCTCGTCAACTGATCCGCGAGCGCCAGCGCTGCCAACCCGCCGCCGGCGCCGCGCAAGAACGAGCGCCGGTCTATGCCTGGGGTCTGTCGACCCGATCCAGCTTTGCTAGTCGACATAGAGAAACTCATTGGTATTGAAGAGGACGCGGCACACGGCTTCCAAGCCATGCAGCTCTTCATGCCGTTGCAGAAGCTGGAGTTCATCGGCCGTGGGACTACGCTGCCAAGCCAATTCGACGGCACGCCTGACGCAATTCGATGTATCCGATTCTGCGCGGACCCTAGCTGCGAAGGCATCGGCTTGCTTCAGCACGAAGGGATCGTTCAGCAACGCGAGCGCTTGCAAAGGAGTCGTCGTATCCGAACGGACGGCGGTGCAATGCGAAGGGTCGGCACTATCGAAGGCCACCATCCATGGATCCGGTACCGAGCGCACGACAAAGCGATAGATGCTTCGCCGGTTGATGCTCTCATCGTTCAAGTCGACCTCTTCGTACAGATAGCGAGGCGAGTGATCATCCTCGAACGCGAAAGCTTGAAAGCCAGGTCCCCCGGCTTCGAGAGATAGCTCGCCTGAGACGGCCAAGATCGCGTCGCGCAGCGCTTCAGACTCAAGCCTGCGTCGATTCGCGCGCCACAGGAGCCTGTTGCTTGAATCTTTGGCCGTGCCCTGAACCGCTTGTGACTGCCCGCTTTGTAGAGAGGCTTGACGGTAGGTCGCACTCGTGACGATTAGGCGATGAAGTGCCTTGAGCGATCCTCCGCTATTGCGAAAGTCGGTCGCCAAGCGATCCAGGAGGCGCGGGTGCGTCGGACGTTTGCCCATACGCCCAAAGTCGTTCGGTGTCTCGACGATGCCTCGTCCAAAGTGATAGTGCCAGACTCTGTTCACGATCGAACGCCAGGTCAGCGGGTTGCGGCCATGGGCAACCCACTCGGCGAACGCAACTCGAGTGCTGCCTTCAAAGTCTTCGGCCGTAAGCCCCACTCTCGCGAAGCTCGTCGAGGCGTGCGTGAGCGCACTCAATGCAGCGGGGCGGGCAAGCTCGCGCCCTTGACTCACTTCACCCCGCTCGAGTCGATGAATGGGGCGCGGGTTGCCCTCCGGCGGAGGCGTGAATGAGCCCTCTGGTGTGAATTCTCTCGCTACTGCGTACACGCGTTCCTCGGGAGGCAAGTTGGAGAGCTTCTCTTCCAGCCGGGTAATGGATCTTTTGTCATCCAGCCTGCTCATGCGCTCGTATTCAGATTCCAGTTCGGCTCGAAGCAGTTGCAAGTGCGACTCGACCCCTTCCAGCTCGGTCATCTCGGGCGTCCAGGGATACTTGCCATCAACGAGGAAGCGAAGCCCCCAGCGTTCGCCAGCTTCAATCGAATCCGTGGCAGTGACCGTCGCTCCGGCTGCAACATTAATCCCATCGGCCCAGACTTCGAGCTCCGCGAGCGCAAAGCAGAAGTCATTCGTGCGCTCCCACAAGTACGGTGCACGGATGCGAACTGCCGATGCTTCGCGAGCGGGGTCCCTCTTTAGTTCAAAGTCAATCGGACGATCCCTATGACCGACCTCGGCTTCAGCCCCTCGCCATGAACCGGAAGGCTCCCAACCCTCGCCTGTCAGGACTTCGAGCTCCAGCAACGCGGGCAAACCGAAGCCTGGTCCAGGATGCCCGCCGAAAGATTCGTCACAAGGAAAGACGCGAACACGATCGAGGCTGAATGCCTGCCCTAGCTCGACTTGAACCCACTTCTCGGCTTCGGGCAAAGGCTCGATGGCACTGTGAAAGCCAAGTGCCTTCGATCGATCTACCGGCGCCAAGGCATCGCGCAATCGATCTCGTTCGCCGCGCAGGTTGACAGTCGAAGGGCGAGGATCTTCCTCCAGCAATTGATCCAGTTGCCGTGCCTCACTCGCGGACCGTATATCCAGGACATTCAGCACAGCCTGACTGCTCACTCGACTCCTCGCGGTCTCGGGATCGAAGTCGTACCCACGCTCCACACGCTCGAGCCCGGCAAAGACAGCCTGCAGGTTGTAGTAGTCCTTCTGAGGAATCGGGTCGAACTTATGATCGTGGCAACGCGCGCACTGAACGGTCAGGCTCTGGAAGGAGCTGAACACGTTCGTGACAATGTCATCCCGATCCAGGTTGCGCGTCTTCTGCTTGTCGAGTGTCCCTTCACGCAGTTCGACGTGGCCGACATAATCCCATGGGCCAGCCGCCAGCATTCCTGTCGCGACGACGGCCGAGCCTCCAATGCTCGATTTGCGCAGCACATCCCCCGCGATCTGCTCGATGATGAACTCTCTCCACGAGATGTCTTCGTTGAGTGCACGAATCACATAGTCGCGATACGGCCAGGCGTTAGGCCGGGGCTTGTCCTTGTCGTAACCATGCGTGTCCGCATAGTGAACAACATCGAGCCAGTGTCGGGCCCAGCGCTCGCCGTAGTGTGGTGAAGCGAGGAGGCGATTGACGACACTTTCGTAGGCTTCAGGCAGTTCATCAGCGAGGAAGCTCGCCATCTCTGCAGGAGTCGGAGGAAGCCCGATCAAGTCGAAGGAGAGCCGACGCAACAGGGTCCGCCGATCCGCTTCAGGAGACGGTTCAAGACCGGACGCCAGCAAGCTGTCGAGCACATAGGCATCGAGCGGACGCCGAACCCAGGACTGCCATTCGACAGGAAGCTCCGGCGCTGGCGACGTCTGCATCTGTTCGAGTGACCACCAAAGTTCATTCTCAACAACACCCGCCGTCCAGTGCGCGCCTGCCTGAATCCACTCCCGCAAGACGGCGACCTCTCCGGCGCTCAGTGGGTCGTGGTTCTTCGGCATGAGCGGAGCGTCGCCGCTCACCATCTGGATCATTAGGCTCGCATCCGGGTCGCCCGCTTTCAGCCAGCGCGACGGCTCATCGAAGGCAACGAAGGTGAGCTCTCCCTCGCGTTGCTCATCGCTATGGCAAGGCAGGCAGCGCTCTGCGAGCAGCGGCCCGACCTGGTCCCGAAACAAGGACTCATCACCTCCCACCTGCTGCCAAGAAAGGAGTGCTGTGAGCGAGGCGAGGAGTGTGATGACCATGGATTCTGAAGTATAGCGGCCGCGCTCAGACAGCTGGAAGGGGTCTCTGCTTCACCTGGCTAGGGATCTGAGCCGACAATCATCTGTACGTAATGCCATGCAGCTCGCGAGGCTACACGCTGTGGCCGTTCAGTCAGGTCTCTCATCCTCCGCCCTTGCGGTGCAGCCAGTAGCGCTGCTGATCGCTACTGTCGTACTCACGATCGTTCTCCCGTGGTGTCCAGAAACCTGATCGCCGACTAAATCGGGCCTGAGCAGTGACTTGCATCCATTTGAATCGCCGTATGTCAGACGTGGCCGCTGAACGAGACCTACACCTTCCCCCACCAGGGCGTTTCTTCCACTCTTACGTTTTGAATTCCACGCGCGTTGAGCACCCGTCACGCCACGCGTCGGTAGTACTTCAACACGCCACCGAGCCTCTCCACGCATTCGATCTCCCCAGCTCCGATTGACGCGCCGGTTTCAATCCGCAGCCTGTCGCCCCCTTGGTCAGCACGCTCTGTGTGATAGTGCTCAAGATAAGAAGTAGCCGTCTCTCGAAAGCGCCGCTCACCGAAGAAGATCATCCGGCCCGTGCATTCCGGTTTGATCGAGAGCACGAAATGTTCAGCGTAGCCGTTGCAATTCGGAGCTATCACGGGCGTCAAGACCACCTCTACCCCCGCTGCTTTCAGGCCCTGCTTGAATTGCCGTGTGAACTTCGTGTCACGATCACAGAAGAGGGAGCGATGCTCGCGCAGGAAGTCGTTCACGCAATCGGTCAGGTTGCGTGCGACTTGGGCCATGAAAGCCTCGTTCGGATTCTTGGTAAGTCCAGCCAGATGGACACGCCTGCTCTTGATGTCGATGATGAACAGCATGTAGAACGTCTTTGGCCCGACCGGAGTCCACACCTCCACCGCGAAGAAATTCGTCGCCGCGATCTGGCCCTAGTGCGCCTTTGTGAACGTCCGCCATGAGGAGGGCCGCTCAGCTACGGGCTTGATACCGTTCTGAACTGCCATGCTTCCGTGTTGGAAAGCACCATGCGCTCATGCCGCCTGCGCCTGGTGGTGTCTGAATGCCTCGATCGTCTGGCCATTGCTAGACATCGGATGGACGCTGCGCCGGCCCCACTCCTGCCGCCAAGCC
>JBLFWN010000042.1:0-54229 GCA_047611405.1 Planctomycetota bacterium
CTCAAGGGAGCCTGGCAGGCCATCGGAAGACTCGCTCCCGAGCGACTCTCTTCTCTTAGGCGAAACGTGAAGGTCGAATAGCGAGTACCGAGACCGATACTCTCCCACTATCACCAGCAACCCTGCTTGCGCCACCTGACTCTGGAGTCTTCGGGCAGAACGAATCCAAGGAGGCAGTCATGAGGTGGAGCCGATTCACCGAACGAGAGGCTGCCGCTTCTGGAGTGCTCGGTCAGCGGCGAACATTCCGTGAGCGGCAGGGGGCCTCGAACGCGACGGTGACCTTGACATCACCTCGGCGAACTTTGCTGGGGGCAACGTGACCCTCTTCAGCGGCTCTCACTGGCCCACTCGGGGGGGGATGGAGTCGCACACTTAGGCGATTTTTCGACCAAGGGAGGACCGTACACTGAGTGCTCCCAAAGTGTTTGCGGCGTGAGTGCTACCGCGTTGGGCGACACAAAAACAGGCCGCCCGACACAATGTCGGGCGGCCTGCTTAATCTAACTAATGAAGTGAACCTCGCACCTCCTTGGTCTCGATGGCGTCAGCCGTCGAATCCATAGGCAATGTAATTGAGGCTCCGCTTCAATTAATGATGGTGTCCGTGTCCGCCACCAGCGTCCGGCTCCGGCGTGCTGGGCAGCTCGGAAACCAAGGCGTCGGTCGTCAGCAGCAAGCTCGCAACCGAAGCCGCGTTCTGCAGTCCGCAGCGGACAACCTTCGTCGGGTCGATGACGCCAGCCTTGACGAGATCTTCGTAGGTGTCCGTCGCAGCGTTGTAGCCTTGGCTCTTGCCCTTGGCGTTACGCACGTTCTGGACAACGACCGCACCGTCTTGGCCGGCGTTGGTCGCGATCTGGCGCAAGGGCGCTTCGACTGCACGACGGATGATCATCGCGCCGACGCGCTCGTCACCTTTGAGGTCCATCTTCTCGATGGCATCGATGCAGGAGAGAAGCGCGGTACCGCCACCGGGGACGATACCTTCTTCGACGGCGGCACGGGTTGCGTGCAGGGCGTCTTCGACGCGCGCCTTCTTTTCCTTCATCTCGGCTTCAGTGGCAGCCCCGACGTTGACCTGGGCCACGCCGCCGGACAGCTTGGCGAGACGCTCTTGGAGCTTCTCGGCATCGTAGTCTGACTTGGTGACTTCGATCTCAGCGCGGATCTGGCCAATGCGGCCTTGGATTGCGGCCTTGGTGCCGGCGCCTTCGATGATGGTCGTGTCGTCCTTCGTGACGATGACCTTCTTGGCGGAACCGAGGTCGGTCAGAGCGCAGCCCTCGAGCGTCGCGCCCGTGGCTTCGAAGATCGGGCTGGCACCGGTCAGGACGCCGATGTCTTCCATCATGGCCTTGCGACGATCGCCGAAGCCGGGGGCTTTGACGGCGACGCAGGGGAAGGCGCCGCGCAGGCGGTTCACGACGAGGGTCGCGAGGGCTTCACCTTCGATGTCCTCGGCCAAGATGACCAAGGGGCGGCCGGCTTGGGCGACCTGCTCGAGCAGCGGGATCATGTCCTTGATGGACGTGATCTTCTTCTCGTGCACGAGGATGAGGGGGTTCTCGAAGACCACCTCCATCGTCGTCGGGTTGGTGATGAAGTGCGGGGACAGGAAGCCCTTGTCGAACTGCATGCCCTCGACCCACTCGACGTGCGTCTCGAGGGTGGAGCCGTCTTCGACGGTAATGACGCCATCCTTGCCGACGCGGTCCATCGCGCTGGCGATCATGGCGCCGATCTCGGGGTCGTTGTTCGCTGCGATGCATGCGACTTGCGAGATGTCCTCTTCACCTTTGACGGGTGTGGAGAGCTTGGCGAGATGCGCGACGCAGGCTGCGACGGCGGCGTCGATGCCACGCTTGAGCGCGACCGGGCTGGCGCCGGCGGTGACGTTCTTGAGGCCTTCTTCGAAGATGGCTTCGGCCATGACCGTTGCGGTCGTGGTGCCGTCGCCAGCTTGGTCGTTGGTCTGAGACGCGACCTGCTTCACGAGCTGAGCGCCCATGTTCTCGTATGCGTTTTCGAGCTCGATTTCCTTCGTAACGGTGACGCCGTCCTTGGTGACGGTCGGGCTACCGAAGGCCTTCTCGATGATCACGTTGCGGCCACGCGGGCCGAGGGTGACTTTCACCGCGCGGGCGAGTTTCTTCACACCGTTGCGGATGTGCTCGCGCGCTGAGGCGTCGTAACTAATTTGCTTGGCTGCCATGGCTGTTGTGCTTCTCGAGTGTCTTCTAGGTCAGTGGGTAAATGCCCGAGGGCTCAGCCAATGATCGCGAGAATGTCTTCTTCGCGCATGATCAGGTACTCGTCGCCTTCAAACTTGACGTCGGTGCCGGCGTACGAGGTGAAGAGGACGCGGTCGCCATTCTTAACCGAAAAGGTGCTGCGCTCGCCGTTGTCGAGGGTCTTGCCTTCGCCGCAGGAGATGATGATGCCTTCTTTGGGCTTCTCTTTGGCGCTCTCGGGCAACAGGATGCCGCCGGCGGTCTTCACTTCGGCTTCGACGCGCTGAACGAGGACGCGGTCACCGAGGGGGCGGATCGTGATCTTCTTGGACTTGGTCTTGGTGGCCATGGGAGGGTCTGTCTAATTCTCGGTTTCTGGGTTCGATGGGGCCGGATGACATCCGGCGGGACTTGGTTCCTCGGGCACTCTAGGAGCACCCGTTGGTCGGTAGGGGAGAGCGCGAGCGCTCTCAGGCGGCGCCCCAATGTTGGGTCAGCACGCGGCTCACTTCGTCACGAAGGAGCGCAGGACGGATCGGTTTGCGCAGGAAGGCCGAGGCGCCGGACTCGAGCGCGAATTGCTCGACGGCGGTGGTGGCGGCGCCGGACCAGAAGATGATGGGCACCTTCGGGATCTCGATGCGCATCACGTCGAAGACTTCGAGGCCAGTGCGGCCGGGCATGTGCACGTCGAGCAGGACGAGGTGAATTACCTCCAAGCTCTCCTGGCGTAGCATCGTCAGTGCCTGGTCGCCGCTCTCGGCCAGCAGGACCTGGTAGCCCATGTTGGAAAGCAGGTCGTGCGCCCCGAGTCGGATCTCGGAGTCGTCGTCTGCGATGAGGATTCGGCGTTCGATAGTCATGTGAGGGGCTGCCAGGCAGTCAAGCGGCATCAGCAAACGCCGTGCCGCAGGTGGATGGCACGGATTTCGGACTGCCCTCTGGTTGCAACCCCTTGAAACGCAAGCTCTTGTGAGATTGGGCTTGGAGCACATTGAGCGCGGGTGCGCGGCTAAGGAAAGAGGCGGCTGCCAGTCTGGCAGCCGCCTCTTTCGCGGAAGCGGGTCCCTGTCAGGATGACAGGCATCCGTCTTGGGAATGGAACTCGAGAGCGGCCACTCTTTGGCGAGGGGCCGCTCCGCCGGTCTCAATCACAAAAGGTCAACTCGAGTGCGTCCGTCAGGTTGAAGCTCGAGCCGCCGCCGGCCGGGTCGCGATACCAGAACTGGAAGTTCCAGTTCGAACCGGGCGTGATGGCACCCGCCGTAGGCGGCAGGTTCGGGATGTCGAAGGGGAAGTTCACGTTGCCGGCGATGTTGCTCGAGATCACGGGCAAGCGCGTCGTCGAGCCGCCCACGCAGCGGAAGCCCTCTCCAAACGCAGCCTGAAGCTGGTTCGGGCCATAGTAGAAGATGCCGAACTGCTGAATCGGCAAGCCGTTCGCACGCAGCGTCAAGTCGTTGGCTGAGATGCTGGTCGATCCGGTGAACCAGATCGTCGCACCACTGCCAACGGAGTTGCTCGTTGTCACACAGTAGTTGCCGGAGAGGCACTCGCACTCGTCCGGAACACCGTTGCCGTTGTCGTCATCGCTGAAGCCCGAGGCGATGTCGCACTCGTCCGGCAGACCGTTGTTGTTGCAGTCCGTGAAGACTTCGCAGTCGTCGGGCGTGCCGTTGTTATTGCAGTCCGCCAAGGACTCGCAGTCATCGGGCGTCCCGTTGTTGTTGCAGTCGGTGATCGACTCGCAATCGTCGGGCGTTCCGTTGTTGTTGCAGTCTGTCTCGCAATCGTCGGGCGTGCCGTCATTGTCGCAGTCAGGCTCGCACTCGTCGGGTATGCCGTTGTTATTGCAGTCGGTGATCGACTCGCAATCGTCGGGCGTCCCGTTGTTGTTGCAGTCGACCTCGCAGTCGTCGGGCGTGCCGTCGTTGTCGCAGTCGGGCTCGCACTCGTCCGGTATGCCGTTGTTGTTGCAGTCGGTTATTGACTCGCAATCGTCGGGCGTCCCGTTGTTGTTGCAGTCGGCCTCGCAGTCGTCGGGCGTGCCGTCGTTGTCACAGTCCGGCTCGCACTCGTCCGGTATGCCGTTGTTATTGCAGTCGGTGATCGACTCGCAATCGTCAGGTGTCCCGTTGTTGTTGCAGTCGGCCTCGCAGTCATCCGGCGTGCCGTCGTTGTCGCAGTCGGGCTCGCACTCGTCCGGTATGCCGTTGTTGTTGCAGTCGGTTATTGACTCGCAATCGTCGGGCGCCCCGTTGTTATTGCAGTCGGCTTCGCAGTCATCCGGCGTGCCGTCGTTATCGCAATCGGGGTCGCAATCGTCCGGAATGCCGTTGTTGTTGCAATCAGAGAAGCTCTCGCAGTCATCCGGTGTGCCGTTGTTGTTGCAATCTACTTCACAATCATCCGGTGTGCCGTCGTTGTCGCAGTCAGGCTCACACTCGTCCGGGGTGCCATTGTTATTACAGTCGGTGATCGACTCGCAATCGTCAGGCGTTCCGTTGTTGTTGCAGTCCGCCTCGCAGTCATCCGGGACTCCGTCGTTGTCACAGTCGAGCTCGCACTCGTCCGGGATGCCATTGTTGTTGCAGTCCTGACTGGTCAGGTCCGCGATGTCGCACTCGTCCGGGATGCCGTTCAGATTGCAGTCTAGGCTGGTGGCATTCGCGATGTCGATCACATCCTCGATGCCGTTGTTGTTGCAGTCCGTAATGCTCGGGAACTGCAGCTCTGCGATCCATGTTCCCCAGTGCCCGCTCGTGCGGGCGTACTCTTGGACCGTCCAGAACGTTAGATCGTCGTTGGGGTCGATCGAAACCAGACTGTAATCACCCCAACGGTTGCGGCCATAGCTATCGAGGTACTCATAGGCACTCTCGCCGGCTTTGAACAACACGGGAGGACCGACTTGACCTGGGGGGTCGCCTGCCAACCTGCCCGTGAAGTAGGCGGCGGCGTAAGCTGTGGGGACCGCGCCGGAGAAGCCGAGAACAGCGTCACCCGCGCTGTTCACAGCGATGGATGGCATTAGGTACGCCATATCCGGCGAATCGATCGTGCCGATTTGACTCGTCGTCAAACTGCTCGCATCGATTTCGTACCAGCGCACAGCTGACCGGCCGCTGACATCGACCGAGTGGGCTGTCCAGATTGATCCCGCCCGATAGACGGAGTTCATCGGTCGGTAGTCGACCGAGTCGAGCGGGACCGTGCTTCCCAAGCTCGGCGCGTCAGGCGGTTGGCTGAAGGAGGGGACCGAGACGGTTCCGAGGTCCGTCATGGTCGGGCTCGTCAGCGGTGGCGTAATTTCTCGTACGCGCAAGCTGCTCAGTGTATTGAGCGAGACGAAGTACTGCCGCCCGGGATTGCCATGCGTGACCGTCGGTTGAATTGCTCCCTCCCAACTGAGTCCACGGAAAGCGGTTACGGTTCCCAAGCTGGGGGAGCCGGCGATCAAGGGCGCTTTGTCGAGCGCGAAGATCGTCATCGTCGCGCCGCTCGAGAACATTGCGGCCGCGGTATAGATGCCATTGGCATCGACACCAAGGGTCTCGTAGTCCGGGAACTTGCCCGAGTCGATGCCTTGACTGGTCAGGAAGTGCGTCGTGTAGAAGGTTCCTGTGGGATCGCTACTGGTAGAGGCTGCGACATAGATTCGGTCGTTGAAGTTTGTCGCGAGTACGAACCAACGCTGCGAGTGGTGGTCATAGACGACGCGCGGGTCGCCGGGATTGCCACCGACTCCAAAGAAGCTGGCCATCGACAGGTTGACGACGCGATTGCCAGTGGCACGTTCGTAAACAGAGAAGTTGGTGTTGACCACTTCCACGAAGTGATCGATCCCGACTGCTCCGCAGGTGTCGGGCGGGAGGAAGGCTGCGCCGGGGTCGAACATGCGCGTACCTTCGAAGCTTTGGATCAGGTTCGGCGCGGTGCCTCCGCCGCCCATGAAGCTGCCTGTCGAGCTGCTTGGCTTGGGTTCGAAATAGCCATCATTCGTAAGCGGTTGATCGATGGCAGTGACCGTGTCGAAGCTGCCCGTGCCGACTTCCCAAGTCAGGCCGGCGTGACTTGATCCCGTCAGCTGGTATTTGAAGTCGAGGTCCTCGAAGTCCAAGACTCTGCGTTGCGCCTGCGCTTTATTGCTCTGCGTGAAGGTCAGATCATCCAGGCCGTACCAACCGGCTCCTGATACGACGGCCTCAGCCTCGAAGACGACGCGATCGACATCTGCCAAGTCCATCGCAAACCACGTCGGCCTCTCGTCGAAGTCCGTGAAGGTCTCGCTGCGCGCGACCTCGACTCCATCTCGGTATCCGACAACGACTAAGCCGGTGGTGGAGACGGCCGAGTTCGTCTGGCCCGTCATCCACGCACCCTCCAGCATCACAGGCTCCCCAAAGCCGATGCCCATGCTGGTGTCGCCCCACTTGTTGACGATGTAGTAACTACCCGAGTGGTGTGCTCCGCTGCCGCCCTTGGAGGGAACGGCCCAGACTCCGTGCGCCCCGTTGCGCAAGCGCTGCACGACGTGCGGAATCGGCTTCAGCTTTTCGAGCTCGTGAAGCTCGAGTACATCTACGATGCGACCTGCACCCAGGGCGTCCGGGCCAAGTTGTTCACCGCGTGATGTGGGCGTGACCGGTGCAGCCGGTTGCGCATCGTCCGCTAGCTGAGTCGGAACAGTCGTCGCAGAATCGTCAGCGAATTGACCAAGAGCCAAAGCGCCGCCGGTAAGGCAGAGCACGAACGCGATCGGAGCGCCGAGGGCGGCCCGCAGTTGATTGCGCAGCATCGAATTGAGATGTGAGGGAGGCAGGAGCTTGGACCCACCGTCCGCTGGAAGAGGGGATTCCAGCGAGGAGAGTGAGGCGGAGGGCCGCTTCTCAATGTACTCCAGATCACAATTCTTGCCGTCCGAAGCTCGCTTCAGGCGTGCTACAGCTAGCAGCCCGTTGAAAAACAGCGATTCATGTCTCGGCCCCCTCGAACCGCCTGTCCGCGTTGCCAGAACCTACTAATAGCGCGCAACTATGCGCAGAACCTGGCGCCTTGTCAGTCGATTCGAGGGACCCAATCCATGAATCGCTGTTTATCAACGGGCTGCTAGGTCCCGCGCTAATCAGGCCAGCTGAGCTCAATCAGGGGCAGAATCGGTGCAGGCGCGCAGATGTCTCGTCACCGCAGGCCCGCTACCCGAATCGAGCACGGTCCTCGCTACAGGAATAGCTCTGTCTTGCCGCACTGCGGGCAAATCAGCGCATCGAATTGAACGGTGTTGTGGATGCTGTCGTGGAGCCTGGGCAGAGCCTTGCTCTCGCCTTCACGTAGGACCAACTCACCAGCGGACTTCATCAACGTTTCACAGCGAAGGCAGCTAAGTTCGCTGTCGGGCAATTGGTGGATGTTGTAGGTCTTGAGTGCCATGGGCTAGTCGTGTCCCGAATCACGTGGGCAAAGGGGTAAACAAGAGCGCGGACTCGGAGTATACTCGAGTCCGCGCTCTATTCACTTGCTGCTGATTCTATTCCCCTGGGAGGGAATGAGATGTCCGTTCACTCGGTCGGAGCCGCTACCTCCAGGATTGTGGCGCCCTCGGATTCGCTTAGCACGAGGATTGAGTAACGATCTGCAGAGCTACTGTTCGGCCCAGACAGGGACGCATAATCGAAGCGCCCACGCAGATCTGTGTACCCATCCTTGTGGAAGCGGACAGCGCCGTTCGAGTCGCGCGCGAACACCTTGACGTACACAGCTGGCAGAGGATTGCGGCTGCCTTCTTCCCGAACATGGAGTTGGCCGAAGGACTCCATCGTGCGAATGGCAAGGGAGTTCGCGTAGTAGGCTTCGCGGCGCACGATGCCTTCAGCGCGCACTTCCACCAACACGTTCGAGCTGCGGAACTCCTGCGGCAAATCGAAGGTCACCACATCTTGGCCTTCGGGCAATGCGATTCGATCAGTTCGATTGGGCCGGATATAGGCGAAGGAGCCTGAGCCTTGCTGCACGAAGGGGCTGGTCGAGAACAAAAACTCGATATCCATCTCGTAGTAGCTTACTTGGCACTCGTCCAAGTTTTCGTAAGCCAGCGAAACCTTGCGCGACTCGACACGCGCCTGGATCGAGGGCTCCTTGCTCGCGAGCGAAGCCTGGGTGCGATCGCGATCGTCGGGATCAGCGTTGCTGCTTCCCAGTCCACTCGCCTCGTCCAGTTGGCTGCCAATGTCCGCAAAGAGCCTGTTCCAGCGCTCGACCGGGTGGTCCTTATACTGATTGGCGATCGTCCTGGCGAAGGCTGGCTGTGGACTGAAGAAGTCCATGTAGGCGCGCATGTAGTCGAATTGGAGCCTGGTCTCCAGCTGCTCGGGGATGATGCGAGCGAAACTGTCCAAGGCTTCTTCTACACGATCTTGGAGCAACAGATAATAGGTCACACTCATCCAGTCGTCCGCGTTCAGTTGCGGGCGATGCAACAGGATGCTAAGCAGGTCGTAGTACTGACCAGCGATCCCTGCATCCAACACCTTGCGCTTGCGACCGAAGCGGTGGGCTCTGGCATTGAAGAGGGGCGAGTATTCGATGTGTTGGTAGCTCTTGCGCTCAATCGGATTGATGTCGACTAGCGGCGACGCGATCGTGCGACCGCAATTCTTCAAGAAGTTATCCGCGTTGCGTAGGTACTCGCGCGCCGTGTCACTCTGCTGGTGATACAGCGAATAGCTCCACAGAGTGTGGTCGTAGCTCAAGCGAGTCCGTAATCGATTAGTGACGAGGTCGAAGAAGCTCGCGTCTTTCATACGCCACGCGATCTTGGGTAGCTCCGTGCGCTGCAGGTTGGCGCCGTCCAGGTAAGCCAGCACTTCGGCCGGACTGCCATTCTGAGAGACGTACTGCCACGAAGTCGTGTCGATCTCGCTTGGCTCGGGAACGACGCTCAACATCGAGCCATCGGCTGCGGCGATGAGTTCACCGCCGCTTGCGACGTGCACGGGGAAGTGGCTGTACTGCCCGACCTCGGGGAAATAGAACGCGTACTCAAAAGTCTGTGTCGCATACGGCTCGACATAGAGGCTCAGACCACGCGTGCCGAAGCCATTGTTCAGCCGGATTGCTCCGCTGGGTATCTGCATCAGCAGTTCGAGCTTGCGCGGCGATGAGGTCGGATTCGTCAGTACGACTTGGGCGCCATAGGCGACGCCGACAAGGAACTCGCGCACATACTTGTCGTAGCGCTGGTTGTCCTCATAGCGGTAGCGATCGTCGTGCCTGAAGAAGTTCTGGCTGATCAGCACCGGCAGATCGCTCTGACCCATCGGGACATCCTGCAACTCTTCGCGAACCAGCAGAAGCGGACTGGCTGCACTGAGTGTCAATCGATCACCCTTGGTTGAAGCCCTGTGCTCGCCTCCCTCGAATGGTAGGTCGAGTAGCGCCAAGGCCAACATCATCTCAGCGAAGCTGCGGCCCGCCGAGGGGAAGTTGGGCGAGATGAATGCGCGGTCACTCGGGCAAGCCGCGTAGTCCATCCAGAATGGATTGATCGTGATTAAGGACGGCGTTACTTGGTGAGTGCGAAGGTGCCACCAATCGCTTTCGACCAGGGCGCGCGTCGGCCTCGGACCCGAGTACATCACATTAGCCCGGCCACGGCGGTCGAGATCGCGCCCGAGATCCGCGAGCTTGTCCTTGCTCTCCTTCTCTCCGAGGAAGAAGTCATCCGAGCCCGAGGCCACTTCGAACTCTTCGGCCTCGTCCATTTCGCGTATAGCGAACCCCAGTTTGTTTTCCGCCTCAGCGGGTACGCTACTGCGCGTGGGCACAGGTGACGCAGGATCCGAAGGTGCGCTGTCTCCGGTACCTTTGTAGAAGCCCTTTGCCTTGAGCTTCTTCGCAGACTTGCGCGTCTCTGCGAAGGCAGCCTCGACACCCCCACTCTCTTCGAGCGACTGGCTGCGCAGCGCCAGGTCGAACAGGCGACGTTCGCCTTCGGGGTCCGGGGGAAGCAGATCGAGTAGTTCTCGTGCGTGTCGTTCTCCGACCGCTGCGCGATTCGAGAGGCGCTTCGTCAACAGCAGACGCTCAGCAATGTTCAGCTGAGCAAAGGCCCAGGGATCGACATAAGCTGCGAGACCTTCGTTGAGCAGCCAATGATCCATGAACTTCTTGTGCGCCTTATTAGCCAAGTACGGCTCGATTACCGCGGCAAAGAAGGCTGGATCTTTTTGCTGGATGAACACATGCAACTCGTGACATGCGTACTCCGAATAGAGCTCGCGCTTGCGCTCCTCAGTCAACTGTGGCCATTCGAGCACGAAGGCGAAGTTTTCCAACTCTTCGTCGCCGCTCAACGTGCGAAAAAGTTCGAACACCGACGAGAGGGTGTCGTAGATCTTGATCTTCGAGTTCGCTGCGTCATGGATTTCGGTGACGCTACCGGCACGCATAAACTCGATGCGCTGCTGCTGAGCCAAGTGCCTGTCCGGCTCCAAAGCAGTCAACAAGCGTCGATCACTCGGGGCGAGGCGAACCTCTTCCAGCCCTATGCTGCGATAGATCGTGTTGTCTCCGTCCACGGCCAAGATGTGGATCAGAGAACCCGAACCGAGGTCCGCCAGCGGGACGCGGATCATTCCGGATTCGTCCGCGGTCAATCCTGCGAGCAACGCCGATGCGTCGGGTAAAAAATCGAGGTTCGGGAATGTTCCCGGCGTACCGCTGTACTGGCCCAGCTGTTCAAGCTTGGATCCAAGAGGACCGGCGCTAACCCCGCCGTTTCGTCCGCCGAAGCGACCACCGGCGCCACCTCCCGCACTAATCAGGGTGGTCGTCTTGTCCAGCTGCCACGGATTCAACAGCAATCCTGGTCGGTTGAGCATGTTGCCCGCGTACTTCTTCGCGTAGCGCCGCTCCAATATGTAGCGGTACTCTTCGCCGATCTCGCGCCCCGAGTGATAGCTGGCCTGCGATTGCTCGACGGATTCGGTGCGCGGGTCGAGAGCGCCTGCGGCATAGAGGCTGGCGAAGGGGTCGTAGGCGGGAAGGTAGCGCGTGCAGAAGATGTGCACTCTAGCGTTGGGATCGCCACCGGTGAGGCGCAGGCGGAACTCTTCGTCATCCAGTTGTAGGTCAGCAATTTGCAGTGGCGCTGCGGGGGACAACTCCAGGCGGCGGGCGTCTCCGACGACCCAGCCCGAGAGCTGCTCACCTTCGCTGACGCGAACGCGAATGTCCTGACCGGCTTGCTTCAAACGCAACACATAGTCACCCGCGACTAGGTTCCGCATCTCGACATAGCCGGCCTTGACTGACAGCGAATCGAAGGCATCGCGCATATTGACGCCATCGCGTAGCTCGAGTAGCGAGAAGGCCGCTCGAGTCACGCCGGACTCTGTGCCTTGATAGGGAACGCGCAAGACGGTGCCTTGAGCTCCTTGCACTATGGCCGGATAAGTTCGAGCTTGGTCGCGCAGCAGCCACGCGCCGACACCTGACGGGAAGCCCGTCGCGGAGATGGCCGTGACTCCCGGAAGATGACCCAGACGAATTCGACCAAGGTCATCGGTCTGCAACGATACGCGCAAATCGTCCGTGAAGTCACGCAGCGTCAAGAGTAGGTCGACGGATCGTCCGCGATTGGGCTCGCCATTCTTGCCGAGAGCATCCAACACATAGCCGCGCGCGTTCCTTCCGAGCAACGGGCAAGAAGTCGCTAGCGTCGAGTCGATGGAGCTAAGCTCGAGTGTGCGCACATTGCTCGCGAGATCGACATCCTCTGCACGACTCAGGCTCCGGATCTGTGCATGCAATCGAAGCTGCAGGCGCGCCAGGCCTTCGGGAACTTTGATCTCCTGGTGCGACTCGCCCGTTTGGCTCAGCTGGAAATTAGGGACGACGAGTGTGGCCGGAGTTCCATCGCGATCGATGGAAGTGATCTCGAGCCGGGCCGATTCGAGCGCGGCAATGTCGATGGGGCGACCATTCACACGCAGGCTGGGCCGGACCAGCACGCTCGCCATGCGACCCGGCAACAACGACTCACGGTCCAACAAGAAGCTGGCATCCAGCTCGTAGCTCTCGCCCTGGTGATAAAAGTTAGCCAGGGAAGTCTGCTGGGCATTTCGCAGCATCACGCGTTTTGTGCCGGGATCGGTCGAAAAGGGGATCGCGATCTCGCCGAACTGATCCGCATGCCAGTCACGGCCGCCGAACCAGATCGACGCCTGTGGGACAAGCGTTCCGGTCTCGTCGAGTACGCGCATCACGTGGCCGGCAGCGCCGACTCGCTGCTGCAGTTGCAAGCGACCCTTTTGGATCACGGCTCGGCTGGAGAGGCCGTTGCCAATCAGTTCGACAATGTAAACGCCGGGGCTATCAATCGAGGGCAACTCGAAGCGTCGCCGGTGGCGACGCAAGGCGTTCATCTCGATCGGGATCGTGCGCTCCTCGTTGGCGACGAGACCGTCGAGGTCGATAGCTGCATCGACGTCGCGTTTGACCTCCCGGTAGTAGTTGAAGGTGTTGATCTCGAACAGCTTGACGATCAGCGTGTCGACATTCTTCAGGTCGACGTCGAGTGCTACCGCTTCATCTCGCGCGTAATGGGTCGCTTGCGTCGGGGCGAATTCGATCTCGACTCGCTCCTTGAGCTGCTCGTAGTAGCTCGGGTCGTCGAGCATCGAGTACCAGCGCTCCATATCCTGGTCGCCGGCCATGATCTTCGTCTCGGCAAAGAGGCGGCGCAGATAGTCGTTGTGCAGATACTGCGAGTACGTTGCGTAGTTATCTTCCTGCAAGAAGAAGCCGCTCAGGTATGTGTGGATAAGCTGTTCCTCGTGCCCGATCGAGCTCAGACTCGTCGGGAAATCCGCACGCAGATTGACGAGCTGGTCCCCGCGACGATGCGAGCGTGCATGTTCGGGACTGACGTAGGACCCATTGCGCGGTAGCCGGAGATAGGCCATGAAACGCGCCTTATTCTGCTGTCCCGTACGCAAGTCGTGCGTCAAGCGGTGGAACAAGACGTGTGCCTTGAGCGAATTGTGTGCCGAATTCAGGCGTTGCGCGAATCCTTGCAGGCGCTCGAGGTAGGCCACGCGTTCAACTGCATTATGCTCCCTATTCGTATCCGCTCCCGGGCGAAGCCGGTGCAAATAGATCTCGACGAACTTGGACTCTTGCAGCAACTCGGGGTTCAGGCTGACGCACTCCTCGAGTTGCTCGAGCAGCAGACGCGCGTGGATGTTCAACGATCCGAAGCCTTTGCTGCGCCTGTGCCCGAGGTTGCGCACGATCAAAGCTGGTAGGTTCGCGACATCAGGGCGCTGGAGCCGCTTCAGCAGGCTCATCAGACGGTCTTCGTCGAGGTCGCTTGACGCCATTCCCTCGATCGCCGAGTCGCGGAAACCATCCAGTGTGCCGCGGTGCTCGCGCAGCGCGCGAGCTGTCAAATTGGAATGAGACAGCAAGTCCGCATCGAGCTGGGTCGGCAGCTCGGAGGTCTTTTCGCCTGTCTCGCGCTGATGGTCGAAGCGCGCTCTGATTCGGCTCGCAAGGAACTGATAGGTCGCCGCAGGGTCTCGCTGAAAGTTGAGCAGCGCTTGACGATTCTCGATCATCTCCACGCGGCCAGTGCGACCGTGACGTTGAATCCAAACCTTCAACAGCTTCTCGACCTCCTCAAAGTCGCCGGCACCTTGACGTTCGAGGCAGTTGTAGTAGTAGAAGTCTCGGGTGCCCGGAATCAGTTGCTCCAGCACCTTGGCTCGGTCCGTCGACAGCGCAAAGGTCTCGGCAAAGCCGATCTCAGTTCCCTGTCCGTGAGCAGCTCCTGACGAAATGACGAGTGCGAGGAGGAGCGAAAGCCAGGTGGGCTTCATGTGGAGGTCGATACTCATGGCGTGTGTCTGCGTCTGGTCGGGACGGCGCTTCGTAACTCGATCGTTGGCTCGGTAGCGGAGATGGTATCGCGCACCTGAGCTCGGCGGCGTTCGCAGGCCCAGCGCTCGGATGGCGTAGCCGAACAGGCGATCCTGCATGCTGGGCGGCCGATCCTTCGCTGACACTTCCACGAGCGGATTCCCCGAGCACGCGTGCGCGCGAGCCCGGGGTCACGTGGTGATAACGATGCAGACGGCCGTTGGCTTAGTTTTTTTTCGGGACTCGCAGGAGGGGGCGCGATTGAGGGCTCCCTGAGGCCGGCAGGGGCTCCTTCGGCGGGAATAAAGAGCGAATTGATACGAGCCCGGTGCCGGTAGCGATGCTTGTCGGTGGAGAAACAGACCGGCTCTGATCGCCATGCCGTAAGTTCATCTGCGGGCGAGCGCGTCCCAATCGGCGCTTCGCCGATCGGGCATCCTTGGCAATAGACGCGCCGTCACGGCAATACGGGAATGAGTCTGTGAGTAGCGGAACGCCACTGCTCTCTGCTGACCCAGAGTTCCGCTCTGCGCTCTTGCGACTGCTCTCTGCACTCGCCAGCAATCACATTCAGTCGCTCGTTCGCGGCTGGCTATCCTGGGAGCCCAACAGGATGGAGGAGAGCGCGACAGCCTGGCTTCACAAGCGGCGCTCTCCTGTAGCATGATCAACGCATTCTTCCGGCTTCCTCCAGTACACTCACGCGGTTCCCTCCGCAAGATCCACTGATGACTGCCCTCCCTGACTGGTTCGCTCGCAAGACTCCCAAAGCTGCCAGCCTGCATGAGTTCACGCTCGACACGCTCGAAGGGGCGGCGCGCTCTTTGGGAGACTATTCCGGCAAGACCCTGCTGCTTGTGAACGTCGCATCGCAGTGTGGTCTGACTCCGCAGTACGCAGGATTGCAGCGTCTGTACGAACGCTTCTCTCCACGCAACTTCGAGGTGCTCGCCTTCCCATGCAATCAATTCAAGGGGCAAGAGCCGGGCGCGGCAGAACAGATCCGAATCTTCTGCGAAGCGAACTATTCGATCAGCTTCCCGCTGTTCGCCAAACTCGATGTGAATGGTCGTAAACGGCACCCGCTGTACGCCTGGCTGTGTGCCCAGCAAACGTCACCCGAGGCTGCGGGCGACGTTCAGTGGAACTTCGGCAAATTTGTCGTGGACGGTGATGGTCGGGTCGTGGGGCGCTTCGAGCCGCCGACTGACCCCGAGGCTCCGGAGTTGGTCGCTTGCATTGAAGCCTGCCTCTGAAGCAAGTGCCGAGTGGTTGTCGAAACACGGGCCTGGCCTCGGCGCAGCTGAGCAGGCTGGTGTAGAATCGAGTACTTGTTCGGCGCTGAGGCCGCGCGAAGCGCGAAGCGATCGCGGCACACCACTCTTCCATCAGATCTTACTCACCGTTCGATGCTGCCATGGTCAATCTACAACGAAGTACCCAAGCAGTCCTGAGCCGTTGCAGCGCGCTCGGACCCGGGCGTTCATCGCTCGTGTGCAAGCTGGGTGCAGGTCTCTTGATTGCTCTTGGATCACAGACGAGCCATGCGCAGGACATCGCACTGATCCTGATCGATGATGTCGGCATCGATCGCATTGCTGCCTACGGAGAGCATCCCGATCCGGGCAATACACCGAACATCGATGGGCTGGCGCAGGCAGGGGTGATGTTCCGGCGGGCCTACGCCTTCTCTGTCTGCAGTCCGACGCGAGCTGCGCTGCTGACGGGGCGACTTCCTCACCGCACGGGTATTGGATCCAATATTAGTTTTGACGCCACATTGGGCCTCGGACTTTCGATCGATGAGTGCACGATCCCGGACCTCTTGCCGCCCGACTATCGCGCGGCCGCCTTCGGTAAATGGCACCTTGCGAACGAGGCCGAGTTTCCGCGTCATCCCTTCGACCTAGGCTTCAATCATTTTTCTGGAACCCTCGGTAACCTGGGCTCGCTGCATCCACTTCCACCCAATGCTGGTTACTTCGCCTGGATGAAGTCGACCATGGGGCATGAGCAGTTGGTGTATAGGTACGCGACCAACGAGTTGTCGCGCGATGTGCGACGCTACCTGGCCGCGCCTCGCCCACCGACCTTCTTGTGGATCGCGTCGCACGCAGCTCATGGTCCCTTGCATGCTCCTCCGCCGAATATGCACTCCTTCAATTTGAGTGGCCCGCCCGAGGATACTCCTGTCGCGCATGGCAAGGCGATCATTGAGGCCTTGGACACGCGCATCGGCACGATCTTGCAGCACTTGGATGCGGATGATTGGGTCATCGTGATGGGCGACAATGGGACATCCGGAGTGATCTCGGACCGACCTTTTCCCGCCGATCACGGCAAGGGAACGATGTACGAGGGCGGGATCCGGGTTCCCTTGATGATCCGAGGTCCGGGAGTGCAGCCCGGCGTGTGTGATTCATTGGTCATGGCCACGGACCTGTATGCGACGATCATCGAACTTGCGGGCGGGGTCTCGTCAGCTGAAGACTCGATCAGCCTTGTGCCGTACCTAGGTGATCCACAGCGGCCGCCGCTGCGAGACTTCGCGTACTCCGAGCGCTTCACGCCCACAGGCCCCGGTCCACCCGACGAATGGTGGCAAGCGATCGTCGGCGAGCGCTATAAGCTGATTCGTCATTCTGCATCGGCGGACCAGTTCTATGATCTGCACGCTGATCGTTTCGAGCAACGTGACCTGATCGCCAGAGACGAGATGGGCTTGCATCAGCGTCGCGCCTACCAATGGCTGCTGGCCAAGCTTCCGTACCAGTTCTAGTAATTGCCTTGTCATGAGTTTGCAACCGATTCTGAAAGTCGTCGCGAGTGACGGCTGCCGCGCATACTTGATCGCATGTCCAGAGACGCGGGAGTGTCTCTTGCTCGATCCGAAGCATGGTCAACAAGCGCTGTACGAGATGTTGCTCGACGCCTATGACCTGAAGCTCGCTGCGGTGATGGATACGCATACGCACGCGGATCACCTGTCGGGCTCGGCTGGATTAATTCGTACTGGCGTTCCGCTGTGGATGTCGAGCGCGACGGGCGTCACGCGCCAAAAGCGCGGGCTCGAGCACGGGGAGCAAGTGGCCGTCGGGGAGTTGCGCTTCGAAGCCTTGTCCGTTCCTGGGCACACGCAAGATTCAATGGCGCTTTATGGGCACGGAATGATTGCGACGGGTGACAGCTTGTTCATAGGTGGCCTGGCTCGTGCCGACTTCCGCGGCAGTGATGCTGCGCAGCTATTTGAGTCGGTCCAGACGCGCATCATGACGTTGCCAGAGGACACTCTCGTCTTGCCTGGGCATGAGTATTGCGACATTCAATTCAGCACAGTCGGCTGTGAGGGCGAGTTGAATGAAGCCTTGAAGGCTGCTGACGGCTCTGCCTATGCGGCCCAGCTGTGCGTTGTCGATGGCGCTGGAAATTCTGAGGCGGTCGATCAGAACCTCGAGCTGAATCTGGCTGCGGATCCCACTTTGCCAGACACACCTGGTGTGGCCGCAGCATGCTGCGCGGGTCCGTCCGGGCCGTCGACCTTTGGTGAGGTCGACGAAGTCCCGATCGCGGATGCGCATGCCCAGCATGACGCATTGACCAGTCCCGATCAGTGGGTCGACGTCCGTGACCCCTACGAGTACAAGCACGGCCACATCCCAGGAACAACGAACGTGCCCCTGTCGGAGCTGGGCTTTCACCTGCGCGAATTGCAAACCTCTGAACCGCTCTACATCAGCTGCCGTTCAGGAGTTCGTTCGATGACGGCAGCCAAAACGTTGCGGAGGCTCGGGATCGTTTCGAAGCCGATCAACGTCGGTGGCGGTATCCTGGCGTGGCAAGACAGCGGTTACGCAATCGATGGTTCGCCATCGACGTAGAGGGCAGCTCAGGCACCAGTCGTGTGCTCAAAAGGCCTTGCTCGCTGGCTGGGTTGCCTAGGGCGCGTGCTGATTCTGAAAACAACGAGCTGGAGTGAATCTCCAGCTATATTCTCTCGGACATGTCTACGTCCGAAGATACGAAGCGTCGCGCCTACATCCCCGGTCTCTGGTACCGCATCCTGCTGATCCTGGCCGCAGGCTTAGGCGGCTGGCTTTGGATTGGTGATCCTACGGGGGACGAGGGCATGCGCAATGTCTTCACGATGATGCTCACGTCGCTGATGCTGGGCATTGGCTTCCTTTGGTTCCTGCTACGCAGTGCCTATAGGCCTCGGACGCGCATCATCACGATCCTGCTGATCACAGCTGCGTTCTGGACCTTTGACCAATGCTTCGAGCTGAGGGGATTCTCGGGCGCGATGATTCCTGACTACGTCCGGCGCGGCGATGTGACGGCAGATGCGGGACCCGGTGCACCGACGATGGCGGTCGAGCAGCCGAGCGAAGACAGTCTGGATCTGAGCGTGAATTCGTTTATCGATTGGCCCGGCTTCATGGGGCCGAAGCGGACGGGCATTGTCGACCACTTGCAAGTGACGCGTGACTGGAGCGCCAACCCGCCTAAAGTCCTGTGGAAGCATTCAGTCGGGGCCGGTTGGGGCTCCTTTGCGGTGGTGGCGGGTACCGCGCTGACGTGCGAAGAACTCGATGTGGAAGCCGGGGTCGTCCAAGTCGTTCGTGCATACGACGTGAACACAGGCGACCTGCATTGGGAGACATCGTTCACTGGTGATTTTGATCACCCCTTGGGCGGGCGCGGGCCGCGCTCGACTCCCTCGGTGGCGGCGGGCAAGGTTGTCGTCTTGCTTCCTGATGGACGCCTGCTATGTCTGCGTGGAGCCGACGGAACAATCCACTGGGAGCGGGATCTAATCGCTGACTTCGGAATCACAGCCGATGAGGAGAAGGCGGAGATGGGCTATGGCCGTGCGAATTCGCCGCTGATCGTCGAAGGTGGCGTCATTGTTCCCGTGGGTCTGAATGATGAGGTAAAAGGGGCCGGCCTCGTTTGCTTGGACTTGAACAGCGGTGAAACGCTGTGGAAGAGCCCGACGCGCGTGCCGAGCTTTTCCTCGCCCATGCTTGCTCGCTTGAATGGCCGCGATCAGATATTGATATTGAACGAGAAAACGATCACTGGCCACGATCCGGCAGGCGGCGAAATTCTGTGGGAGCATCCCTGGCCCAGCAAGACCGAAGGCGATTCGAACAACTCGCAACCCATGGTGGTCGGAGAGGATCGCGTCTTTGTGTCGCGCGGTTATGGCGCTGGGTGCAGCGTGTTTGTGATCGAGGAGTCGGACGCCGTTGCCGAGCCGGATGCAGGCAGCGACTCTGCCGAGGCTGAGGGTGAGGCCGATGTTACGAAGCACGAATACGTGACCCGACTACTCTGGCATTCGCGACGCTCGCTACGCACCAAGATGACCAGCGCTGTGCATCGTGAAGGGCACGCTTATGGCTTGTCGGATGGGATGCTGGAGTGCGTGGATCTCGAAACCGGTGCGCGCATTTGGAAGGAAGGTCGCTATGGGCACGGCCAGTTGCTTTTGATCGATGACTTGCTCTTGTTGATCAGCGAGGAAGGCGAATTGAAATTGATCGAGGCTACGCCCGAAGGGGAGGGCGAGCTGCTGGCATCGATGCCGGTCCTTGATGGCAAGACTTGGAACTTGCTTGCACTTTATGGCGACCGCTTGCTCGCCCGCAACGGTACCGAGGCCGCGTGTGTGCGGCTGCCGGGGGAGTTGCAAGCCTCGGGCGAGTGAGACTCGAAGGCTAAAGATGGGGCGGCGAACAGGAGGCAAACCGAGATCACCCTGCGCAGAACAGAATCGACACTCTGAGCGGAGTTCGCACACTTACAAGTGATCTTCGTCCACTGCTGCCACAAGTCTCCCCCCGATGACTGTTCGCGCACCCATCACTCTCACCCTCTTTTCCCTGACAACGACTCTGTCGGCTCCTTCTATCGCTCAATGCGAGATCGAGCGCATTCAAGCGCCGGACTCTATTCTGGGAGCATGGCTCGGCTCGTCGACGACTTGCTCGTAATCGAGGGCGGGGCTTATGACGTGTTCATCTACAGCCGTGGGCTCGATCGATGGGACTTGGAGAAGACCCTTACTTGCCCCGGCCAGTTCTTGTTCAGCTCGGTCACGCTTGGGGCCTCGCGCGACTACGTCGTGACTGGTGCGAACGAGCATCCTACGGGAAGCTTCATCGGAGGCGTGTTCGTCTTCGAACGTCAAGACAACTGGACCCAATCGACAGAGCTGTCCGGGATCCCGGCTGGAGGTATGGACACCTTTGGAAGCGGCATCTCTATATCCGGAGACACGATCCTCGTTGGCGCGTCGATGATGGTGAATGACGTGCTCTGCGGTCCGGGCAAGGCGTTCTTCTTCGAACGCACACTTGCCGGATGGACTCAGACCGCCTTCTTCGAAAACTGAAATTGATGCAGCCATGGTGAACGGGGCTCCAGACACGAGGCTCGAGTCTCCAGGTATTCAACTGCCCCTGCTCCAGAACGGCGAAGAGTTGCACTTGCAGTTGATGCAGTGGTTATCACTCGGTAGTGACGACTCCTACGCCCAGATCTCAGTCTTCGACAACGTGTCGGGTCGGGGGCCCTTTGTGCAGATTGGATCAACCAACCACTACAATTCGAATGTTTGGTCGCCGGTCAGTCATGACATCTCTGCCTACGCTGGTGAGTTGGTGCGCTTCAGCTTCGTCTGCGACGATTCGAGTAGCAGCCAAGGGAGCGGCTGGTTTGTCGATGTCGTGCGCGCGCCCTTCTTTGCCGTTCCGTATTGCTTCTGCGAGTCGAACGCAACTTGCGGAAACATCGATCCATTCGCTGGATGTGTGAATTCAACAGGAACGGGTGCTCGTCTATCTGCCTCAGGAAGGAACTAGAGGGGGGGGGCGGAGACTTGCTCCTCCACACCGAAAGCGCGCCCCCGAACCAGCCCGGCTTGTTCTTTCAAGGTGCGAACCCAATCAATGGCGGAATGGGAACACTCTTCGGCGACGTTCTGCGTTGTGCGAGTAGCACCGCCGAACGACTCGAAATTCGCTACACGGACACGACGGGCAGTGCATCAACGACGATCGATGCCCTGGCTGTCGGGAACGTCATGGCTGGCCAGACTTGGAACGACCCGTACTGGTATCGCGACCCGATCGGGGGCCCGTGCGGGACAGCGTTCAATCTGACGAACGCGGTCGAGATTCAATGGCTGCCGTGACAGCCAATGAGATAGGAGCGAGGTGTGTCGGCCAGACGCAGTCGAACCGAGTGCGTCTCGGGTTGGGTTGAACCCCCAACCATTTGCTGATGGAGAGGGAGCAGAGGACGCAATGTTGCGTTCCCTGCTCTCGTAAGTGAATGGTGTCGAGTTAGTCTCGACGACCCTGAGCTCGAGGCTTCTTCAACCCACCGTCGGTCGCGGCGGTAAGCCAGTCGTTGTCAGCGGCTCGTACATACGGTCATCGACGATCAAACACTCTAGCTCGGTGCGTAGGAAGGCGGCGACGGCGTCGGATTCGATGCGGACCATCGGCGAACCGCGCAGTGCGAAGGTCGAGTGAGCGAGGAGCGGGACGCCTGCGCCGCGCGCGAAGGCTAGCAGCAGACTGTGGAACTCCGGATCGCGTTTTTTGTCGATCAACAGCGGCCAAGCGCTGCCGTCGGGTTGGACGCACGAGGGTGCGATCTCGCGTAGCTTGTCTGTCGCGGGGACGGCTAGTTGGCCGAATGACAACGGGTACTGCGCGCCCTCGGGCAACTCGAAGTACTCGGCGGCTGACTCGACCGGAACCGCCATGCAGCAGGGCACATAAGGCTCGAGCTGCTGTACCGCTGCCAACAAGCGCATGCGCGCATCCGGCTTGCGCGGGTCTGCCAAGGTGCTGCGATGTCCGTGGCTGTGGGCTCCGAACTCGTGCTTGCCACGAATCCAGCCGATGCGATCGCCATCCATCAAACGCTTGATCAGGGTCGCTTCCGCTTGCTCGGCGCCGCCGAGTTGGATGACGCCGTCCTCGGGCCGGTTCTCGACCGCCATACCGAGGAAGGAATGATCGAGCACTTCACGATCTGTTGCGCCTCCGACGGCGTGGTGAACGTAGAGAGCGGCACCGAGCGCAGCGCCCGCATCGTGAGGGGCGGGCGGCACATACAACTCCTCGAACGGGCTGTCGCACAGGATGCGCGCGTTCAGCGCGCGGTTTTCGGCCAGGCGACCGGCGAAGCAAAGTCCCTTGGTCGGAACCTTGTCATGCAGCTCGCGACATAAGGCCAAGGTTCGTTCTTCGACGACGTGCTGCAAGCTGGCGGCAATGTCGGCATCGCGGCTATCGCCTTCGGTGTAGCGCAAGGCGCCGCCACCTGTTCGGGCTGGCCCGAACAGCTCTTCGAGAGCAGGTGTGAACAGTTGTTCGCGATCGAAGCGATAGCGGAAAGCGTCTTGCGCGACCGAGAAAGATCCGGCCTCGCCTTCCAGAACGAGCTTGGCGAATTCGTCCGTGTACTTGGGTGTTCCGTAGGACGCCAAGCTCTCGACCAAGTGGTCCTGCGTACCGGGCTCAAAGCCGAGGTACTGAGCAAAGGCCGATACGATCATGCCGAGAGAGTGCGGGAAGCGAATCTCGGACAGCATCTCGAGCTGGCTTCCCGATCCCCTGCACAGGCTCGTGGTGGCCCACTCGCCGGCGTCGTCCAAGGTCAAGACGGCGGCTTCTTCGAAGGGCGAGGGATAGAAGGCGCTCGCAGCGTGAGCGAGTTGGTGCTCTGTGAAAGAGATCTTGTCCGGGCTATCTAGCTCGAGCTCATCGACGATGCGGTTCTTCAACCACAGCCTGTCACCGAGCCACAGAAACATCCCGCTCGAGAACGCACTGGCCGACTTGGGGAAGCTCGTGATCAGCGACGCCAGCTCGCGCTCGAACTTTCGCAGCGGCTTCTCGTAGAACACAATGTGATCCAAGTCGCGAACATGGATGTCACCTTGACTCAAGCAAGCGCGGATCGCGCGGATGGGAAAGGACTCGTCTTGAAGGCGCTTCGTGTAGCGATCTTCTTGGACAGCAGCCACCGTTTTTCCATCGACCAGCAGCGCAGCCGCTGCGTCTCGGTGGAAAGCCGAGATACCGAGAATTCGCATTAGTACTGGCTCGAGATTCTTGCCGTTGCGGAACCTTGATTGGTCAGCGGGGCGAACCACCCACCGGCTTGGATCTTGCCGCGCGTCAGCAGGCCGAAAGGCAGCAGCAGGGTGTAATAGAAAACGAAGAGCACGACTTTGCCGATGCCAGCAGCGCAACGGACGCCGAGGCGCTTCCAACCGCCAAAGAAGCGATTGCGTTTGGCTTCCTTGATCGCCTTCTCGACTTCACTCGTGCGGCCCTCTGTACGCCAGCGGTCCAGGATGCGGCCGGTGTAGCTGATGTGGTACTTCTCGTCCGCGGCGACGCGATCGAATAGTTGAAGTGTCTTCTCGTCGTTGCGAATCGCGCTGCGATGCATCTCGAAGGTTTCGAGTGCGCGAGTTTCAACGACGTGGACGGTGGCGACATAGGCGACCTCGCCCATCTCGTCCATCATGCTGCCGTCGTAGAACCCGTGGCCATCGACCTGGACATCGCGTGCGTGCAGCATCTCGAGGTTTTTGTCTCCCATCAATTCGCGCATGGAACCCTTTACCTGTGAATCGGCGCGAAGTTCCGCCGCGCGACGGCGGAACAATTCACCGTGCAGCAACTCTTCACGAGCGTGCCGTTCGATGTGCTGGAGGAACTCGGGGTCAGTCGCTCGACGACCCGCAGCAAGCAGGTCGCGGCCGCCATCGTCTTCGGTCTGACCGAAGCTTTCAAGGGTACGCACCTTACGCACAGGGTCGTCCCAAAGCTTGCGATAGCGGCGTCGGTTGATGATGTCGAGCAGTTTCACGAGAAGAGCATGCAGTCGCCGACGGGGGGGAAGGCCGGGGGAAGAAGGTCGGCGGGGCCCCAAGTGGGGCGGAAGGTGCCGAGGCGCGCGATTAAGAGTATCCCACTTTGGCTGTACCGCAAGCCGACCCTGGCTCTGCGCGCCGGGTTCGTGGAGCTTTCCGTTCGAAGGGCCGCGGCGCACTGCTATTCTCGCGGTCATGCCTGAGAATCCCGGTAATGATCACGAGCTTCGGAACAAGGAATTGATTGCGGCTCGCACCGTCTTCGATGTCCATGTGGACTCTCTGCAATGTGCGCTCGACCTTGGGCACGACCTGGGCCAGCGTACATCGAGCCAGTTTGACCTTGTGCGCGCGGCCTCTGGTGGGCTTGGGAGCGTGGTGCTCGTGGCGTGGTGTGATCCGGTTCATGGTGCGCCGGGTGGGCGCGGTTTCCGCTCTCGCACGAACGACTTAATCGACGAGTTTCACGCGTTGATGGCGCGTCACCCGGACCAAGTTGGCTGGGCCGGGAACGGGCAGGAGCTAGCTCGCATCCACACCGAGGGCCGCATCGCCGCGGTCTCGGGTATCGAGGGCGGCCATTCGATCGAGGACAGCTTGGAGCACCTCGCTACTTTCTTCGAGCGTGGCGTGCGCCTGATGACGCTCGTCTGGAACAACCATCTGAGCTGGATTCGTTCATGCCAAGACGGCGCCGGACCCGACGTGCCCGAGGGCATCTCTGATCTTGGCAAGCGTATTGTCAGGCGCATGAACGAGCTCGGCATGCTAGTGGATTTGTCGCACGCGGGTCGCCAGAGCTTCTTCGATGTGCTCGAGGTCAGCGAGAAGCCACCCATTGCGAGTCACTCGGGTTGCTACGCGCTTCACGATCATCCGCGCAACTTGGACGACGAACAGTTGCGCGAGCTGGCGCGTGTCGATGGCGTCGTGGGCATGGTCTTCTGCGTTCCGTTCCTGGATCGTGAAGCGCGTGCCGAAGACAATCGTTTGCGTGAGACGCAGGAGTATCGCGCAATCGAATGTGAGTCTCCCGCGGCGCGTTTTTTGGCGCAAGGAGAATTCTTGCTCGAGAACGCGAAGCCTCTCCCCATCGATCGCGTGCTCGATCATGCGCTGCATGTGATCGAGCATGCGGGCGTCGAACATGTGGGAATCGGCTCCGACTTCGATGGCATCCAACGCCGGCCCATCGGTCTCGAAGACGCTAGCTGCTATCCGCACTTGGCTGCGGGTCTGCGCGGGCGCGGCCTCTCTGTAGACGAGATTGGGCTCGTGATGGGGGGCAATATGCAGCGTGCGTTTGCGACGGCGACAGCCGCGGGAACGCGGGCTGCCGAGGTCTGTTCGGCATCCGCCGACTAGTGACTCGCGATAGCTTGCCGTTCGCGCCTTCGGTGTCGAGTTCTGCCGATCGCGAACTTCAGTTACCGAAATAGCCGCGCGGCCGGATGTAGTGAGCCGTTCCGTGCGATCCGCTATGGTACACCCTGGTGGCATCGCTTCGCATCAAGGGCCAACTTCAACTGCCCGGAACTGTCGCGCCGCACAGGTGTGGGAAGCGTGGATCGAGTCGGCGATGAAACAGCTCTCTCTGCTGTCGAGCGGCAGAGCTCAGAAGTGCATCTGAACTTCGATGATGACACTTGTCTCGGAATCTGTCGCACCATTGTCCAGCACGACATCATTAGCGTAGCGGCTGTGCACAACCGAGTTGCGGATGATCAGGTGCTCGCTAGGAATCCAGTTGAGGCCGAGCGAATAGCTGTCGATGCGATCCGTGAATTGGCCGGGACCGACCAGGCCCGCGACCTCTTCATCGATCTCGAGCACTGAAGCGCGTGCGGCTAGCACCCACGCGCCGCGCCCTGCGCTGCTTGCAAAATCATGCGCCGACTCGGGTGACACGCCTCCGAAACTGATCGATTCGCCAGTCAGGACATGGCTGATGCTGAGGTAGGCGCCCCGGAATTCGATGTCCATCGGCGCGCCTCCATCGGCGCTCATGCGTTGCTCGACGTGCATGATCTCGGCCTGCGCGAACCAAGGCCCGTGAAACCAAGCGCTCTCGAAACCGGCGCGCAGACGACGGCCGTCCAACATGACGCCATCGAGGAATGTCATAACCGGAAGCCCCGTCTCAGTCTCGATCGTGGTCTCGCCGATGTCTTCGCTCTGCTTTCCCAAGGTCGCAGCGATGCCAACTTGGATGTTCTGAAGCGCTGAGCCTTCGACGGCGATGCATGGATGCAGCATCACCCGTGCGGCGACATCCTTGCTGCTGGTCGTGTCCGAATCGCCGGTCCCGTTGTAGGCCGCGATGCCCCACTCGACGGACCCTTGGGAGCTGTGCCCATTGACGAACACGCCGTGATCTTCGGCGGGTGCGAATTGATTGATCAGCGAGAAGAACGGGAATGCGATGTGTCGGCGACTGCGCACTTCTTCCAAATTGAAAGGTGCCTTCATACGGCCGATCATCAGGCGTGCATCGCCACCTGCCAGATCCGTCCCGACCCAGGCCTCTTCCAGTTCGACTTCGTTCTCGGTGAACTTCGGCTCGAGCTTCATGTGCAGGGAGCCGTCCACGCGCGCAACAAACTCCGGCCGCATGCGTTTCAGTGTCATGTCGTTGGACGGTTGTCGCAGGCTCTGATGCAAGCCAAAGACACTCTGGAATAAGCCCTCGATCTTGAACTCGGAGCGTCCATCGAGCGAACGGATGCGGAAGCCGTCGTCGTAGTCAACTTGAGGGCCAGCCACGACCGTTTGCTCGACCGGCTCCTCCTCGATCGTCTCGGGCTGTGATGTCGCGGAGTCGGCGACGAGGGTCAGGCAGAGAAGCGGAAACAGGGCGCGCTCGGTGGACATGGTCATGGCAGCGAAGGAATGGGGCCGGCTCGATCCATTCCTATGCTGCCGATCTGGTACCCCCGCATCCAGCACTGAACCGTTCCCGGTCGCAGCCCGCTGCATTGCAGATTCTCATCTTTAGGCCAGCGGGGGGGGCGGCGTCCGCCGATAGCTCGTGCGATCGAGGCTTTCGTGTCGATGCTCGTTGATGCCAGATGATCTCCCGGCAACTCCCTGCATCGAAGCCAGATGACCGCATTGACTGATCGCACTTCCGAAGCCTCGAATCGAGCTCGTTCGGCATTCTCGCTTAGCCCCTTCGTGGTACTGGCGCTTGCTTGCGCCTGTCAATCAACGGGTCCGCAAGGAGAGCTAGCGCTCGACCCGTGGGCCGAGGCGATTCGTGTCGGGGATGCGACCGAGATCGTGCGCTTGGCCGAGGCCGGCGCCGGTATCGATCAGCCTGTCGCCGGCGAATTGCCACTGCATTTCGCGTCACGCCAAGGCTCGGTCGTGGCGATCGAGTCCTTGCTGGCTCTCGGAGCGCGCTCGTCAGCGGTGGGGCCCGAGGGGCGCACCGCTCTGCACGTTGCGGTACAGCAGGATCAGCTCGATGCCGCGCGTGCTTTGCTCGCTAATGGAGCGCGTAGCGATGCGAGCGATCAACAGGGTGACCAGCCGCTGCACTTGTCGAGCACCCGGGCCATGGACGAGTTGCTGATTTCACACGGCGCGATCCTCGACGCATACGGCGCCGGCGGAACGAGCGCGATGGACGTGCTGCGCGAGCGCGGCGAGCAAGCGACGACGAAGATGATGCGCGACCTGTCGCAGGGCCGTTTCTGGCAGATTCCCGAGCTGCTCGGGTCCGGTGCTGATGCCGGAGCGATCGATTCGGCCGGGCGCTCGGCGATCCTGCTGACGCTACTCGGTCGCGGAGAGGTCCTGATGCGAGTGTTCCGAGGGGGAGGCGAGGAACTCGTCCGCTTGACGATTGATGAGTTGAGCGGCGTTCGAAATATTGCGTCACCAGGCGGTCGCATTGCAGGCCTGATTTGGCGCGCGGGAACGAATGCGGAAGAGGGGCAAAATGCACTGCGAGCCCTAATACGCGCAGGAGCCGACTTGAATCAACGCGTCGTCGCGACGGGTTTGTGGATGCTCTTCCCGGGCATCACGGCAGATATGAGTCAGTTCGATACGACCGGGGAAGTGCACGCGAGTCTCGGTCAGTTCGCCCGAGGGATCGGGCAGACCGATGTCATTGAGCTGCTGACGAGCACGCGTCGCTGAATCGGTCAGGCGCCGTCGACGGTGAGCCACCGTCCGCTTGCGCCAACCGGAACTCTGCATCCATGCGCTGGCGGGCCGCCTTAAGAACAGCGATCCGCGCAGCATCAATTCTCGACTACAGCTCTGCGTAGCAGTACGGGAACCTAATGCCCAGTTCGTGGAGGTGGGGCAACCACTAGGAACCTAACGCGCCTTGATCTGCGTCTAGTGCCGGGCACTGCGCGAACCGCTGTTTCTAGGGCGGTCAGCTGCTGCTCCTCCTCAGGCGAGTGAGAACGACTGAATGATGGCTTGCAGCTTCCGCAACGCGCGACCGTAGCGCCGGCGCGCGCCCGACTCGGTCAATCCGAGTACGTGTGAGACTTCGAGCGTGTTCAAGCGTTCGAAGTGGCGCATTACCAGGACCTCTCGATCCATCGCATCCATGTCATCGAGGGCGCGTAGCAGTTCGCCGCGCTCCTCTTTCTTCATCATCACCTGCGATGGCGTCGGACCATTGTCGAGCAAAGCACTGGCGACCATGAAGGAAGTCGCATCCGGCGTTGCCTGACGTTCCATCGGCAGTTCGCAGCGGATGTCGCGTGCGGCGGCACCGAAGTGGGTCCGGTTTAACTGCAGCAGCTTCTGCCCGGTAAGGAAACGCACCCATAGGAAGAAGGGCATTTCCCGCTTCTCTAGATAGGAGGGGACGCGTCGCGTGACCTCGACCAGGCTCTCTTGCAGCACGTCCTCGGGATCGATCCGGCAGCGTAGGCGAGGATCCATACGTGTCGCGATCGTCCGCCGAAGGCGCGGGCGATAGGTCTCGAGCAAGTCCCCGAGCGGTGACAGGTCGCCGTTAGCAGCGTGGTCTAGAGCTTGACGTTCTACTTCTTCCATGGATGGCGGGTCAGGAACCTAACGAGAGTATCTCAGGCAGCGACGGATGTGGATTCCTGTTCTGACCGGCCAAGGCTCCTATACAAGTGAGCCACTATCTGAACGTTTTTTAGCATGTAAAAGCTGGCTGTTTGTTGTTCCAGTGGACCCGGCGACTTTGAAACTACTTTTCTCCAGAAAGTAGTCCTGCTCTCTCGCCGCTCTACAGTTAAAGCCCCAGAGGGCACTCCAACGCACTGTTCACTATGCAGCTTGCGACCCGATGTCGCGGCCGGCAATAGGCCCAAGTGGGACGCGCTCTACTCCTTTGATGACTCATCACGCACACCAGTTCCCAAACCAACCCAAATGAATACGAAGCACTCATCCCTCTGGCTCGGCCTCGTCGCACTCGGCGGCGTCGCTGTTGCGCAGACAACAGAGCAAGCCGAACTCGGTCTGCCCGTTGCGCTCCCCAAGGTTCCCAGCGAAGCGCGCGTAGGAACGGCGCTTTCGAAAGTCGATCGACCCGAGAGGCAAGTCCCCGAGCGTCAAACCGGTCCCGGGCAGAGCGCTTCGGTCGAGCTCGACGATTCGATCCCGCTTCCGTTCCAGCCGACGTATGTGGCCGGAGAAGCCGGCGACGAGCTCGTCCTGGAAGCATCGGGCGATCCCTTCTTCATTTCCTTCGCGGCGGGTGACAAGCACCCGACCGAGGGTCAGTTGATCGATCCCAAGCTAGTCTCGACTTTCGAGTCTGGTTTTGTGGATGGCCGTCCGAACCAGGACAGCTACGCCTTCGTTATGTTTCAGAAGCGCATTACGCCCGAGCGAGTCGCAGCGATCGAAGCCCTCGGTGCGCGCGTCCTCGGTTTCCACCCGCACTACAGCCTGAAGGTCGCCGCGCCGCTGCAGCAGCTCGATGCGATCTCGACCTTGCCCTCCGTTCGTTGGGTCGGCGTTCAGGACAGTTGGCAGAAGATGCACCCTGAACTCTCGGGTCAAATTGCCGAGACCGCTCCGAGCGAGATGATCGACGTCTGGATCAACGTGTTCGAGTCGGACATGAATGAGCAATCGACGATCGACATCATGG
The DNA here is from genome assembly GCA_047611405.1 of Planctomycetota bacterium. GTDB lineage: Bacteria > Planctomycetota > UBA1135 > UBA1135 > JBLFWN01. The sequence continues at coordinate 30,158 of JBLFWN010000042.1, forward strand.
GCTACCCGACGCTGGTGTCGCCTATCGGAGTCGAGCCCTTCGATCCCACTTTGGGACTCAACGGCCCGAAGCGCGTGCAGTCCAACGGTTGGATGCACACCGCTCTCGAATCCAATGGCGCAATGGTTCGCAACTATGTCGACGAAATCCAGGCCTTCCGCGCCTTGGTGCCCGCTGTATTGATTGAATCACTGACCACACTCGATTTCGTGCAATTCATCGACGGCTATGGCCAGCCGACATCGACGCACGACGAGTCGCGCGCGATGATCAGCTCGGACAGTGTTGGAGTTGCCTATGACGGCTCGACCAATGAAGCTGCCGTCATCGGCCTGATCGATACCGGCTTCGACAACAGCCACCAAGACCTCGGTGTTTGGGGCGTGGGTTGGGATTGCACCGCTTCCGGTAGTCCGTGGGGTGATTCCGACGGGCACGGCAGTCACGTGGGCAGCTCGATCCTGGGGCGTGGAAACGCACAGGCCGATCAAGCGGGTAACGCTGCCGGACTGGCTAGTTGGGGCGGAACTGGACGCATGTACCAGCTGCGCTTCCTCAATGGCGTCGCACCCTGCTCGTGGACGATGGACGCTGTCTACGATGTGATGGAGAACGACTACAACGACGGAACAAACACGACAGTTCGCCCGATGGCAATCAACTGCTCCTGGGGTACCACCATGGGCGGCAACCCGATCGGTACTGAAAGCCAGGCTCGCCTCGTCGACACGCAGGTCTACAACTTCGATCAGTGCTATGTCTTCGCCTCTGGCAACGAAGGTTCCGGCGCGGGTACTTGCCGCATCGAGCCGACCGCCAAGAACGCGCTGACCGTCGGCAACGTGCTCGACTACCGCAACGCGACCGCCGGTGATCCCGGCAACATCTGGACCAGCTCGAGTCGTGGCCCGACGGGCGACAGCCGCTGGAAGCCGAACGTTTCTGCTCCCGGCCGCTGGATCCGTGGTGTCGCAGCAAACTCGACCGATGGCTACGCAAACTTCTCGGGTACCAGCATGGCGGCACCGCACGTTACGGGCGTCATCGGTCAACTCTCTGACCGTTGGAGCTACCTGCGTCACCGTCCCGCGACAGTCGCTTCCTTGCTGATGGCGACTGCGATCACCAAGAACAACCAGACGATTTCGACTCAGACTGATGCGCACTTGGACAGCTATGGTGCCGGTCGCGTCAACTCGTACAAGGCTGCTTACGACAATACCGAGTTCGGCGTTCTCGTGAACAACACGATGAGCCTGACCTCGGGCTCGGCCTACCAGTTCGGTAACTTCATTGTCTCGGCCGATGTGACGCGCATCGTCGCCGTCATGCACTACGTCGAGCCTGCAGCTTCTGCTGGTGCCGGTAGCACATTGATCAACGACTGGGACCTGTGGCTCGACCAACCGCCGATTCAGGCTGGCGGCAACACCGGTGAGTGGTTCGCGCAGCAGAGCTCGAGCAGCAACACCGAGATTCGCATCATCGACAACCCGCTTGATGGAACATGGCAGTGGAAAGCCTTCCCCGATAGCGTCACCGGTTCGGTCAAGATGAGCGTCACGATCCACGCGATCTATGGCGACACGACTCCCTCTGGCTCTTTGCTCCAGGCTATCGACGACATCTACGTTCAGCCCAACGAGGACATCACTGTCACCGCTACGGCCTCGAGCAACTCGTACGTCGCCTCCGGTATCTTCCTGGATACCTCCGGCTCGACGCACAATCTGCAGACTTCGTCGACGACGCTTGACGATGGCACCGTAACGAACCTCTTGGACAACCCGCACGGCGGCTACGATGTGACCTTGGGCGATGTCCTGTTCGGTCAATCTCGTACGGCTGAGTGGACAACTAACTACTCGACCGAGGGCGTCAAGGCCTTCTCGATCGGTGCTCGTTCGGACAACTGGACGAACCTCAACACGAACGTCAACGTGACTGTCGACGGCACAGCGCCGAACCTTCCGACCAGCGTTGGGTCTTCGACTCACAGCGCGGGTGTATGGTCCAACAACCCCAACATCACGTACACGTGGAATGCGGCAACGGACAGTCTCTCAGGCCTCGCGGGCTACGGAATTTGGCTGAGCACGAGTGCCCCCGGGGCGCCGTCAGACACCCAAGACTTGGGCACTGTCACTAGCTTTGCCACGACTCTGATTACGGGCAACGGGCACCACTTCAACATCAAGTCGGTTGACCGCTCGGGCAACTGGCCTATCAGCTACGCGTTTGCTGGACCCTACATGATCGACCTCGTGGCGCCGACGGCTCCCGGGGGGCTTCACTCGACGACGCACGCGCTGAACACGCCGACGTGCAATAGTTCCATCACGATGGACTGGAACACCTCGACTGACACCAACTCTGGCGTCGCGGGCTACTCCTACCTCTGGAGCCACTCCACGTCGCCTGCGCCGAACTCTGTCGTCAACACGACGAACAGTGCACTGTCCGCGATCCTGCCCGAGTCCGGCTCGGGTTGGTACTTCGGTGTGCGTGCGATAGATGTGGCCGGCAACTCGGGTCCGATTTCTGTCAGTGGTCCCTACTTCATCGACCTTGGTGGTGCTTCGAACTACTGCGTTGCGGTCGTCAACTCGACGGGATCCGGCGCGCCGATGTCCCACACGGGTAGCCTGAGCATCGGGGCCAACAACCTGAACTTGCGCTGCACCAACTTGCCCTCGAACCAGACGTGCATCTTCTACTACGGTGGCAACCAGGTTCAGCAGCCGTTCGGTAATGGTCAGAAGTGCGTGGGTGGTCAGCTGTTCCGCTATAGCCCGGTGTCGACTACCACGGGTGTTGCGAACCAGCCGATCGATTACACCGACCCGCCCTTCGCCCCCGGCCAGATCACAAACGGTTCTTCTTGGAACTTCCAGTGCTGGTATCGCGACCCGCTTGCTGGAGGCGCGTTCTTCAATCTATCTGATGGTTTGGAACTGACCTTCTGCCCCTGATATCGAGAGACTCGCATTCTCACTGAGAATACGAGAATAGATTGCCTGCAGAGGGCCGGCCGGAGGGTCGGCCCTCTTGTTTCACCAGCAGAGTTTCATGGAGTAGCTCTTCGGGCCTCTTCCTTCGCGCAGCGGAGGAAGAGGCCGCTTGCGTTTGTGGTGTCGCGCACAGCATTGGTGCTTCGTGCGACTGTAGGTCAGGCGTGTAGAGGCAAGACTCCGAGTGACGCGCGCACGGATGCGATGAGCGTTGCACTGCGATTGATAGTCTTGGTGGAGGTCTAACGCTCCGCTTCTTCCAACCAGTCCATAGGGAATTGGCGCGTTCCCGCTTCGCGTGCCTTCTGGCGCTCTTGCGTTACATTGCGGGCATGGGCTTCGGTCCATGCCGGCGCGCGCAGGGTCTTGTTCCACATGCTGTGATCTCGCATCAAGCTCGCAACGACATCGGGTTTGGCCTCGGCCAGATCGTGATCTTCAGCGATATCGGTGGAGAGGTCATAGAGCGCGGGGCTCGTCATCGAAACATCCTGTACAAGCTTCCAGTCGTCACGCCGAAGGGCCCAGCCTTCACCCCCGCAAACACGCCAGTGCAAACGCTCGTGCGGGCGCCCCTTCGCCTTGCCCTGCAGGTGCCCCAGCACGTCGACTCCGTCCAGCGCGTCGGGTCGGGAGATGTGCGCGACCGCAAGTGCTGTCGGTAACACGTCAAGCGCAGATACTGGCTCGTCATAGGTGACGCCGGCGGCAAGCTTGCCGGGCCAGCGAAACAGGAAAGGCACGCGCAAGCCGCCCTCGTGCAACCAACCTTTGTTGCCGCGCAGAGGTCGGTTGTCCGAGACGGCACGCCGGCCGCCGTTGTCGCTCAGGAAGACCACCAGGGTCTGCTTGTCGAGCTCATGCTCGGTGAGGCTATCCAGGATCTTTCCGACTCCAGTGTCGATGCCTCGCACCAGGGCTGCGTACCGGCGGCGCCCCTGGTGCTTGATGCCACTCACCATGTTCAAGTACTCATCCGTGGCTTGGTCCGGCGCATGCGGCGCGTTGTACGCCAACAGCAGAAAGAAGGGCCGTGCGTGATGTCGATGAATGAAGGCCAAGGCCTCGTTCGTCAGATCATCCGTCAGGTACGTCGGCTTCTGCTCGGTCGTTTCGGCGCCGCGCCACAGGGGCGAGCGGTACTCGCCCTTGCCACCGATGCGGAAGTAGTCGTGTCCACCGCCAAGGAAGCCAAAGAACTCGTCGTAGCCTCGCGCGAGGGGACGGAAGGGCGGGCCTGCCCCTAAGTGCCACTTCCCGATGTGACCCGTTGCGTATCCGGCTTCGGCAAATAGCCGCGGGAGCATGACCTCACTCACATCCGTACCGGTGCTATCGTCGGCTTCGTCGTAGTGCGGATTGTGCTCGTGCCCGAAGCGTTGCTGGTAGCGCCCCGTCAAGATGCCTGCCCTCGACGGACTGCAATAGGGATGCGAGACATAGCCCTGCGTCAAACGCACTCCCTCATCGGCGAGCCTGTCAATGTGCGGTGTCTCGAAGTCGACACAACCCTGGCAGCCCAGGTCGGCGTAGCCGAGATCGTCGACGAGGATGACGACGATGTTGGGACGGGCATCGTTGGGGCTGATGAGCCCAGCGGCCAGCAGGCAGAGCGTGGAGAACATGCCAGAAGCTTATGTGCTCTCGGTATTGCATGAAACTCTACGTATGATGAGAGGCGTGAAGCTCATTACCGCCCTTGCAAGCGCAACCATCCTTGCGGCCTTTGCCTGCGAGAGTCCTGAACCGAGTGCGGATTCTGCGGGCGAGTCCGAATCCGGAGGCGCCTCAGCGGATGACGAGCCTATCGCCGGCGTCGTTGCGCAGCCGCTCTACCCGTCCGAGGCCTTTGTTGATCTGGTGCTTGGCAGCACGAGTGGCATTACCGAGGAGCACACGGAGGTTGTGCGCACGCCCGAAGCTTGGGCGCGCCTGTGGCGCTCGCACAACTCGCACATCTTGCCGACGCCGGCCTTGCCGGAGGTCGACTTTGAGAAGCGCATGGTGTTGGCAATCATATTGGGCCAGCGCAACTCGGGCGGATGGTCGATCGAGATCGTCGATGTCGCGTTCCAAGGAACGACTCTGGCCGCCGACGCTGTCGTCCGATCACCGGAACCGGGTCAGCCCACGACGCTTGCGATGACTAGCCCATTTCACTTTGTCACTGTCGAAACAACGACCAATACGGTCGGCTTTCGCATTCGGCCTGAGTAAGCCAGCGAGCGAACTTCTCAGCCTTGATCCAGAGGGCCAGTCTTGAATCAGACAGCCTAGTCCTGATCAAGTCGCCGGAATCCGCTCTTCGGTGATGAACTCAGCGCGGTGAAGACAGACTGAACCGGGAAGTCGATGCCGGTCAACGCATCTGCATCTTCCTCGAGCACGAGCAATCCGGGTTGATCGAGTGACGGATAGATTCCGCAGAAGGGCTCGCCGTCATCACAGATGAAGTTGTCCTGGTCGACATCCGATCCGGCGACGACGATGTACTCACCAGCAGGAAGATTGGTGAAGGAGTAGGACAGCGCGCCGGTCGTATTCAGCGTGGCTTCCGCAATCGTGTCGAAGCTGACCGGATCGATTGCGAGCACGAAGATGTCGAGGCTGGCACCCGTCGTGACCGAAGAGACAATCATCGTAACATTGATTGTCGCATTGCCGCCATTCGTCGCGACGCTGACGCTGCCGCTGTAGGTTCCATCATCCAAGCCGCTTCGATCGATTTCGATCTCGATGTGGCTCGTGTCCGAATCGACGACGGGGGACTCGGCCACACGCTCCGCGCTGAGCCACGCTCCACTGTCATCTGTCGCGGCCGTCGGATCATTCACGCTCAGGACGCCAGCGCCAAAATTCGAGATACCGATCGAGGATGAGGTGTCGTTCGAATCGAAGACTGCAGCTTGTGCCGACAGACCGAGTACAGGCACGGTCGGCGCTCCGTCTTGCGCCAGACTCACGGCCGCGAATGCGTTGACCAGGCCATGGCCAAAGATGTCGTCGCGACCTGGCGCGCCAAGGTCGGTGGCTGTCTGCGTCAAGAAACTCTCGATCTGACCCGGCGTCAAGTCGGGATCGATTGCGAGCATTAAAGCCGCGACGCCGGCAACATGCGGTGCCGCCATCGAAGTGCCTTGATAGAAGCCGTACACATCTTGAGGGGGGGAGACGTTGTCTTGGCGAATAGTCGACAACACACCGTCGGGTTGGCCGTCACCATTGAGGTCCGCGGAGACATCTCCTCCAGGGGCCGCTATGTCGACAGTCTCGTGAAAGTTCGAGTACGGGGCTTTCGCGGATGCCAGGTCGACAGCCGAGACTGAGATCACATTCTCGAAGGCTGCTGGAGTGAACGCTTCTGATGAATTGTTGTTGCCGGCTGCGGCAACGATCACCAGGCCGGCGTCGAAGGCATCATCGATCGCGTCTTGGACCACGGACGGCAAGTCTGGATCGCCGGGGCCGCCCAGGCTCATGTTGATCACATCGGCCGCTTCGGCCGGCAACAGCCCCGAGTCGTTCTCGAGTCCCGCCGAATACAAAATGCCCTGGGCGATGTCCCAGTTCGATCCGCCTTCTAGGCCAAGCACGCGCACGTGCATGATGCGCGTTGCCCACGTGACGCCCGCGACTCCCTCGACATTGTCCGTCGTCGCACCGATCGTGCCGGCGACATGCGTGCCGTGGAAGCTGGACGGGCCAGGACCCGCGTGTCCGTCACTATTGTCGCCGACATCGGTCGGGTCGTTGTCTACACCATCGCCATCTGCTGCGTTGTCCGCATCCGAGATCATGTCCACGCCATCGATCCGGCGTGCCGTCAAGTCCGGGTGAGCGACTTCACCCGTGTCTAGCACGGCGACGATCACGTCATTGTCGCCAACCGTCAGATCCCAAGCAGCAGGGAGACCGATCTGCGCGTAGTGCCATTGCAACGGATAGAGCACATCGTCGGGCGTTGTCTGGCAGGCCTGGAAGTACTGGTTAGGAATCGACCATTCGACATCCTTGCAGGCATCCAGGCTATAGGTGACGGCGAGCGTATGCCGCGCTTTGTCTACGCGTGTCAGGCCATGCGGCATCTCGAAGCCGACCCGAATCGGACCACTTGGCATCTTGCCCAACACGCGCATGCTGCGTTGCTCCAACAGAGCGCTGACGTCGCGCCCAGCACGCGGCTTGACGATCAACTCCCCAAAGACTTGATCCGTGTGGCGCGGCGTGCCGAAGCCGAAGCCGGTAAGGCTGCGTGAGCGACTCTTGGCAAGGGATGCAGCTGCGATGCGTCCGGTGACCAGAGGACCGCCCATGCCTTCGTGGCTCGGCATCGGAGCGAGATCATTCGCGGTGATGGACAGGCTGTAGTCCGCCACGCCGGCCGCGGCTTCGACCTCGACTTCGAGCAAGGTCATCGCACCGACCGGGAAGGTGCCCACTTCGGGACTAACGAGCGGTCCGCCGTTGAAGCTGGTCTCGAAGATAGGAGCGAGGACGCTCGCCGTCGCGTCGTACAAGTGAATGTCGAGATCACGTACGCCGTTTGCTGTGAAGGCGAGTGAAAAGTCGAGACTGACTGCCGCCGGCATCGCGATCAGGAAGCGATCGTTCGCATCGCTGCTCAAGCGCGCACTGCCATCCACCGTGATGACATCGCCGGAACTGACTTCGCCCAAGTACTGAGCAGTGCCGTGCTCGTTGTTGTCTTCGCGCTCGGCGATCGAGCCCGTGATGGGCACCGCGTCGAGCGTCAACGAGTACACGCCATCCCCGGCGAAAGGGGAAACGACGATGAAGAAGGATCCTTGCGCTTCGAAGCTGCCTGTCTCGGGCACACTCGTCGATTCGAAGGAGTCGACGACTTGTTGTCCGACCGTCGAATAGACACACAGGTCAAAGTCTTGATCCGCCGATCCTGCACCTACGTTGAAGTGCAGTGTCGCGACGATCTTAACGCGCGTCGATGCGCTGAGCCTGAAGGAGTCGAGGGTGTCGCTGCCATCACCAATCTCACCGACGATGGTCACCGAGCCGCCTGGTTGGAGCTCACCTAGTACCTGTGCCGTATCGAGTTCGTTGTTCGGTTCGTTCTCGGCGACCGGTGCGAGGACGGAGATCGCGCCCGCTATGCCGAGCGTTTCCGGCAGAGGCTCGCCACCTCCGCCTGCAGAAGAGCTGCTGCTGCCGCTGGGGCAGCCAGTTGCAAGCGCTGCAACGAACATCCAACGACACAAAGCCTGAAGAGAGCGTTCCATGCTGGTGATTTTTGATTGCTGGTGGACGGGGTCACGTCCAGTCTCAGTCCGATTCGTACATGTGCTTAGTAGCACACCCGCCGTGCGGATACCCGATTCGGTCCGTCGTCCAAAAGGATGTGCTTTGCAAAATCCGGCACCTTCTAGCTGCGCCATACTGGTCTACGGTCACACTCACGGGCGCAGCGGAGGAGTATTGGAGGCCCCACGCATAAAATGCTGAAAGCGTTATCGAAGAGGCTCCGACCGGGTGGGTAGCGCCAGAGACGGTGCCCTTGCCTCATTGTCGCAAGCAACGTGCCGCTCACAACTGAATTCGGGGGGCCTCAACCTGAAGGGTCTGTCGCGAACAGCCCTCGGTTTTATAGGAAGTAGCTCAACGCCTGGGCGACGGCTCGATCCCGTGCTTGCTCGGATGACTCGGCTGATGCCATGTCCTGCGCGACTTGCTGGAAGAGCGCGAAGGTCGCGTTCAAAAGGTCATCGATCTGAGTCTGGACATACTTCTGGACCAGCTCGACACCCTCGTGCGATCCGCCGACATCCTCGAAATCACCGGCTAACAGAACGAGGTGTGTGAACTGCTCGACGACCCATTCCCGATCGCGCACGCTTTCGGGGTTCTGGATCATCACGGTGATCATGCCGCCCACGATCTTCTTCTGGCGTTCGTCGAAGGCCTGCAGCGTGGTGCGCAGCGCTTGTGAATCAGGAGCTTGGCTCATCACTGGAATCAGTTTTGCTTGGGTTGCACGAGCAGAGTCGAGCAGCGTTCGGGAGACATATACTTCGCGGCCAACTTCGACAAGGTCTCCGCATCGAGTTGATCGTAGGTCGCAAGGATCGTGCGTACGCTCTCGAGACTCGTCGGGTCTGATTGGGCCCGGTCGATTCCATCGAGCCAATAGGAATTTTGGCGCTGCAGATCGCGCAGCATATTTAGGATCGGCTCGCCAATGCGATCGACTTCTTCCTGCGTGATGCCGTTCTCGGCCAAGTTCGACGCCACATGCTTGCAGGCCTCGATCAGTTGTTCCGACTGCTCTGGATCGCCCACGGCTTGGATCATCACGGCTCCCAGACCTTTGAAGAGGCGCGAGGCTTGCGCGGCGGCCATCGGTGAGTAAGCGGCACCCAGGCGCTCGCGTACTTCGAGTCGCAAGCGATCGTCGACGACGCGGCCCAGGAAGAAGATGTTGCGCCGGCGCTCGTCGTCGAAGCCGTCGTCGGTCGGGAACAGCATGAATAGGGTCGACTTGGCATCGGCCGTCTCGATCTCGCTGATTACGGAAATGCCACTCGCGACATGCGCTTCGCCGCGCAGCTCCTCCAGTGTCTTCGCGGGGCGCCGCTCTGGCAGTGCACCAAAGCTTTGCTGCGCAAGACTGACGACGGTCTCGACATCGATGTCGCCGACAATCGTGATCTCGATCGGAGGGTTCTCCAGCAGCTTTGTGCTGGCGGCCTCGATCGCCTTCATGTCAATCGCTTGCATCTGCGCCAAGGTGGGCGTCGGCGACAGGTCCAATACGCGTGCGCGTGGATCGCCTTGCAAGACTTGCGGCAAGAACTCGAGGCGCAACGGGCCGGTCGGCGAATGTGCGTACTCCTCGAACATCAACGGCAACTGCGGCCGAATTACGTTCAGCATGTCCGGCCGGAAGCCGGGATCGGTCAAGTAGGCGCAGGCGAGCTCGAACTGCAGCAGCAAGTCTTCCGCTGTCGTCGCCGCATTCATGACGAAGCGATCCTCTTCGACATTCAAATTAACGCCGGCTTGCCTGCCTGCTGTCAGCCGGCGTATGTCGTCAGCGCTGTGTTTTCCCAGTCCGCCACCTACATATACCGCGCCGAAGAGCTCACTCGCCGTCAGCTGCTCTGTAGTCAAGTCGATTGCGCCGCTGCCCGCGCAGATGCGCACAAGCACTTGCTTCTCCTTGAAATCGGTCGGCTTCACGTTCAGACGGACACCATTCGCGAGTGTCACCTGTGTGATGCCCAGGTCTTCGATCACGGCACGCTCCAGGACGTCGCTGGCAGCCTCGGGGTCCGAGCTATACGCGAAGGCCGCACTCTCGATCGTACCGGGGCGCTTGAGTTCTATCTTCGAGGCCGCTTCGTAGACCGCGCTGAGTTGTTCGTCCGCATTCTCGAACTCTTGATTGCCGATTGCGACCAAGCTGGTCTCGCCTTCGTTCCAGTTGGCGCCCAACGCGTCGTTGCAATCCTTCGGCGTCATCGTCCGCGCTGCTTCGGCCAGAATCTCACGAGCCGTCATAGCGTTGGAAGCAACACCGCCGTTCTCGATCACATCTAACAACACGGCCAGCAATTGCCGGCTATCCGCTTTGGACTCACGTGCCACCGCTTCGTCGAGAGAGCGTAGAAAGTCGGCACGCACTTCGTTGAGTTCAGACTCTTGAAAGCCGAATTGCAACGCCTTGCGCAACTCAGTCACCGCTTCGACCATGGCTGCCTCCCATTTGTCGGGTTGACACATCACGGTCAATTCGCCGCCCTCGAAGATCTTGAATCCGCCGGCATCGGCAACTTGAGCTGACAAGTACGCGGTCTCGGGGCGCTTGATCGCTTCGCGGAAGCGTAGGTCGAGCATGCGGTGCGCGAAGGCGCGCGGCAGATTGGCTTGACGTTCGGCTGCTGTGTCAGGTCGGTCCACGTAGGGCTTCAATTGAGCTACGAAGAGCTGCAGACCTGGAATCTCTTCCTCGTAGAGATTGAATTTGAGAGCTTCCGAAGTCGGTTTCCCGAGTGCGGGCTCGCCTGCGACGCTCTCCTCCGGCGCAGTCATATCGTCGAACAGCTCGTGGATCAGCCCTTCGGGATTGAAGTCGCGCAGATCGCCGACAATCACCAGCGTCATATTCTCGGGTCGGTACCAGCGTTCGTAGAAAGCGCGCACGCTCTGTGCGCTGAAAGCATCACGCGCAGCCTTCGTGCCGATCGGCACGCGCACGGGGAAGCGCGTGCCCGCGTACTGACGTTCCATCAAGCGTACAAATGTCCGGAAGCCGGCCGAGTCGCGCTCGCGTTCTTCACCGTCGATGACGCCCTTCTCCGCATCGATTTCTTCTTGCGAGAGCAGCAAGCCGCCTGCGAAGTCACGCAATACCAGCAGGCCGTCGCGCAGCGTCTCCTCGTCGCGCTTCGGTAAGTCCAGCTTGTAGACCGTTTCCGAAAAACTCGTGTGTGCGTTCGTGTCCGCGCCAAAGCTCATGCCATTGCGCTGGAACCAGTCGATCAGGGTGCCCGCCTCGAAGTGTTCGGACCCGTTGAACGCCATGTGCTCCAAGAAGTGAGCCATGCCTCGTTCCGATTCCGTCTCGGCCAAGGAGCCGACATCGACGTGCAGGCGCACGTACACGCGGTGCCAAGGCTCCGGGTTGTGAGCCCAAGCGAAGCGCATGCCGTTGTCCAAGTGGCCGAAGTGCAGACGCGGATCGACCGCGATGTCCGAAGTCGCGTGATCCCAAGCGCGAGCTGCGTCCGGTGCGTTCGGTTGCGCAGCTTCATCTTGGCGTGGCTGTGCGCCACCGAGTTCGATGAATGGGGCGCAAGCAATAAGAAGAGGAATGAGAGTGTGAAGGCGTGCCATGACGAAGGATCTCGAGGCGGTCTCGTACTCGTGCCGGGACGTGGAGAAGGAGGCGCTGCGTACAATATCGAATGGGGCAGGGAAGGGCTCTCTCACGTGCTTCGATGTTTGTTCTGAGGGAGGCTTGCTGGGATCGATTGCGAGGTCATTGCGGAATGACGTGCAACCCGCGCCGGGAACTCCGGTCTGTAGTGGCGTCGAGAGAGCCGATGCGTAGCGCCCCTGTCATGGACGGCATGGCGGACGGTCGGCCTTGTGTGAACCCATCGCCTAGAAGGAGCGAGAACATCGATGCGACAAGATTTCAGCAAGATTGAGGATGTCGAGTCATTCCTGGTTCCGGAGGGGACCTACCGCTGCCGTGTTGGCGAGGTCCTGACCGGGAATTCTCGCGACGGAAGCGAGCGTTGGCGATTCCGCTTAGAGGCGGCCGAGGGGGAACGCTTCGGCAAGACCCTCGCATGGGATTCGATCACCTGGAGTGATCGCGGCATGTATCGCGTGAAGGCCGTCTTGGAGGCCTTTGGCTTCGATGTCTCGGGCACCTTGGATGTCGATGCCGATGAATTGAAGGGGCGCTTGGTGCAGGTGGATTTGCGGCACGAGCAATGGGAAGACCCGGTGACCGGCAAGCGCACCGAACGCATGACCGTGCCCTATCTTGGGTACGAATCGGCGCCGCAGGAGGGCCAAGAATCGTCGGGTTGGAGCGGCGACACGGGCGGGACGGCCAGTGCAATCGCGGAGTGCGCTGGCGAGGGCGATGACTCGGATGGCGGGATCCCGTTTTGAGAGTGGGCTCAGGAGGGGCGCGCAAGGCGCTAGGGGGGTGCGGGGGGGAGCTCTTGCGCAGGTGGCCGTCTCGCTTCGTTGTCATCCTTGGCTGCGCGAGCTTCGTCTCGCTGGCGGGAGCGAGCGCGGCCCGTCAGGCGGCCATCACGCATCTATTGCGCGGATGCACCTCTGCAGGCGTGCAGTCCCTCCAGAATTGGGCGTGCGCAGCGTATTCTGTCGGGCCACCGGCTGAGTGGCGAGGCGCGAGCAGCGCCCGCGCGGCGACCGGACAGCGAACGCAACGCACGGATCGAATGACACCCGACATCAAAGCTCACGCGGCCGAGCTGCGCACGCAGCTGCTGCATCACGATCGGCTCTACTACCTGGAGGGCCGCTCGGAGATCAGTGACGCCGAGTACGACAAGTTGCGGCGCGAGTTGGTCGTGCTGGAAGAGGCGCATCCTGAGCTGGTCACGCCGGACAGTCCGACGCAGCGCGTCGGAGCGCCCTTGGCTGAAGGTGAGAGCTTCGAGCGTATCGCGCACGAAGTCCCGATGCTCTCGATCGAGAGCTTGTTCGGCGAACAAGAGGTGCGCGAGTTTGTCGAGAAGATCTATCGCTTCCTTTCGCTCGACGAAGCCGAGGTTCTCGAATGGCAAGCCGAGCCCAAGTTCGATGGAGTCAGCGCGGCCTTGATCTACGAGGACGGAGTCTTGGTGCGAGCGCTGACGCGCGGTGATGGACGCGTTGGCGAGGATGTTACGGCCAATATGCGTACGGTGCGCAACATCCCGCTGCGCCTGTCCGAAGGCGGTCTGCCGATCCCGGCTCGACTCGAAGTGCGCGGAGAATTGCTGATCGCCCTCGAACGCTTCACGCAGTTGAACAAGGAGCGCGAAGAGCGCGGCCTACCGACGCTGGCTAATCCGCGCAACGCGGCTGCCGGTGCGTTGCGACGCAACGATCCCGGTGAAGTGTCGCGCTATCCGCTCGAGTTCCACATCTATTCCGCTCCGCGAGTCGAGTGGGCGGAAGGCTCTTCAGATGCTGTTACCTTCGAGACGCAGGGCGATCTGACACAGGCCTTGCGTGGCTGGGGCTTGCCCGATTCAGGCTACGGCCGAGCAGTCAAGGGACTCGATGCGTGCATTCAGTACCACGCCGAACTCGAGGCCAAGCGCGACGAACTGCCTTTCGAGGTCGACGGCGTCGTAGCCAAGTTGGACCGACTGGATTTGCGTGCTCGCTTGGGCGCGACGGCGCGCGCGACGCGCTGGCAGTACGCGCATAAATTCCAAGCACGAGAGGTGACGACGACCTTGCTGGCGATCGAAGTCCAGGTGGGCGCGAACGGCCGCCTGACTCCGCGCGCTCACTTGGAGCCGACCGAAGTGGGGGGCGTGACTGTGCGCCACACGACGCTGCACAATGCATCGCATGTCGCGACGCTCGGGCTGACCATCGGGGACCGCGTGTTCCTGAAGCGCGCCGGCGATGTCATTCCGCAAGTGACTTCCGTCGCGAAGTCGGCCAAGGGGCGCGCTCCGAAGGGTTGGAGAGATCTCGTTCCTTCAAGCCTGATCGCGATCGAGGGCGAGCGGGCGACGAAGGACGGTCTGCGCGAAGGCGTCAGCGTCGGATGGGCGCAAGCCTTCGAGATGCCTGCGAGCTGTCCGTCCTGTGGCGTCGAGGTCGTGGCGGAGGGTAAGTACGTGCGTTGTCCGAATGTGCATGGCTGCCGACCTCAGCTCGTCGGCCGCACCCTGATGCTCTCGAGCCGCGCCGGCTTTGAGATCCTCGACCTGGGCGAAAAAATGGTCGAGCAGATGTACGACGCCGGGCTGATGACGACGCCGGCCGACCTGTTCTCTCTCGATCCAGCTTCTCTGCTGGAGCTCGAGCGTTGGGGCCAGAAGAGCGTCGACAACCTGATGGCCGAGATTGAGGAGCGTCGAGCAGTTCCTTTCGAGCGGTTCTTGGTGGCACTAGCGATCCCGGATGTCGGTTCAGCGACCGGCCGGCTGCTGGCCAAGCACTACGCGAATCTAGAAGAGCTTCAGGCCGCGGATATCGAGTCTCTTCAGCAGGTCGACGGGATTGGCCCCGAAGTGGCGGATCGAATCGTCGGCTGGATGGCGCAACCCGAGAGCCAGCACCTGCTGGCGCGGCTCGCAGAGGGCGGAGTCACCCTGGTCTACGCCGAGCCCAGCGCAAGCGAGGGAGCCTTCAGCGGGAAGACGATCGTGTTCACCGGCACGCTCGAGGAGCTCAGCCGGGCCGAGGCCAAGCGCGCTGCCGAAAGTCGCGGTGCCAAGGTGGGCTCCTCGGTCAGCGCCAAGACGGACATCTTGGTCGTCGGAGGCAAGCCGGGCAGCAAAGCCAAAAAAGCAGAGGCCTTAGGCGTCCAAATCATGCTCGAGGCGGAGTTCTTAGCCCAGATACAAGGTAGTTGATCACTAGTTCGGCTCGGCGACCCGTCGATAGAGCAGCAGAAGGAGTGGCGCCAAGATTTGCGCTCGTCGCGCGTAGTCGCCCTCAACAAGGCGCGAAACGCCGCGCCGATGGCTAGAATGGCTGGACTCATTGCCGAATCCGGCAAGCTAGGACTATGGACGAACCCAAGCCGCCGCCCACCGAGAAGCCCGGAAATTTCGAGCTTCCCGAGGGGTTCCAAAACGCACTCACCGAAGACTTGGTCGGCCGCGCCCAGGTCGGCGAGGCGGATGCGCTGAACGAATTGTTCCAGCGCTACCACCAGACGATGGTCGAGGTCGCGCGCCGCAAGCTCGGCCCCCGGCTACGCCTGAAAGAGGATCCCGATGACCTCGCGCAAACGACCTTTCGCGAGGCGACGCGCGATTTCTCGCAGTACCGCTATCAGGGCGAAGGCTCGCTGCTGCGCTGGTTGATCCAGATCCTGCACAACAAGATCCGCGACAAGGCCGAGTTCTACTCTGCCGGCAAACGCGATCAATCCCGCGAACGCGCCTTCGAGAGCCCGGCTGAGGACGAGGATCGCAGCGCCTCTTCGACCGCGATCAGCCCGGACCTGTCCGTGACGCAGGTCGTCCAGCGCGACGAGAACTTCGAGGTCCTGCGCGACGCCATCACAGAGCTCTCGGATGATCACCGCAAGGCGATCACCCTGGTCTTCTTCGAGGGCCTATCGCTCCGCGAAGCCGGCGAACGCATGGAAGGTCGCAGCGAGGACGCTCTACGCATGATGCTGCGCCGCGCCGAGTCCAAGCTGGGCGAGCGCCTCGACACACGCCTTGGCGAGAAGTAGGCCCGAATCCGGCGCCCACCCGCGCCGAATTCCTGTTCGCCCTTGACCAATAGGGCGGCCCTATTTACCGTCTCTGCCCTTCTGCTAGGGCTATTAACTCAATTGGTAGAGTGCCATGTTCACAGCGTGGAAGTTACTGGTTCGAGTCCAGTATGGCCCACCACCCAATGCGGTCGCGGTATGTCCCACCTGACCCTCCCCCGTTTCGGTGGACACCGGACTTAGGGGGGGGCGATTCGCGTTGAGTTTGGGGGAGCCGTGCGGAACTGAGCAACGCGAGGCTCGAGCGCAGCACGGCGGTCCGGGGACAGAGCCCCCGTGGATGTGGGAGTCTGGGGTCGGAGACTCACAACGTGTTGAATATTCTCGGGGGTCATGCGGCGTCCTTGTCGACTTCTACTGGTGTTCGATAGTCGAGGGACGAGTGCAGGTGTTGACGCTCACGAGTGAAACAAGCGCCTTTGAGATTCCAATCGTTTCGACCCCGTCGTGTCCAAAAATAGGATCGTGGCCAATCGCTCGCGATTTCAGGCGTTTCGAGCACCGCAGAATGGGTCCATGCTGGCCGAACTCCATCCTATCCGGGCCCTGTTGATGACCCTCTCCGGTTTGGCCAATCGCCATCAGGCTGATGTCATCGCCTGCCTCGTCGAAGAGAACCAAGTACTGAGGGAACAGATGCGGGGCAGAACACTCAGGCTGACAGATAACCAGCGGCGGAGCCTGGCCGCCAAAGCCAGAGTGCTCGGACGGAATGCGCTCGACAAGGTAGCACCATCGTGACCCCCAACACGTTCATGCGTTGGCACCGTCGGTTGATCGCGCTCAAGTGGACCAACGAGGCGAAGAAACGAGCTGGCCGCCTCGGCGGATGAAGAAGATCAAGGCGCTCATCCTCCGCATGGCCCGCGAAAACTCCCGGTGGGGCTATACGCGCATCCAGGGCGAGCTCAAAGGCGTTGGGCACACGGTTGCCAGGACGACCGTCGCATACGTCTCGAAGGAGAACAGGCTCAAGCCAGCGCCGGATAGACCGTCCTCCTGGAGGAGCTTCTTGCGCTCGCACCAATTGTTGATCTGCGACCGGGATACGAAGTACACAGCGCAATTGAGAAGCACGCTAAAGGCATCCGGCATTCGCGTCGTGTTCACTCCCGTGATGGCTCCCAACTGCAACGCCTACGCGGAACGGTTCGTGCTTTCGATCAAGTCGGAGTGCTTGAACCGGATGATCTTCTTCGGCGAGGCGTCACTGCGAAAAGCCGTGAAAAACTACGTTGCGCATTACCACGGTGAGCGGGCGCACCAAGGGCTGGGAACGAACGCATCCACATGACCACGGCAAGTGGTCGTGGCCCGGTGGAATGTGTGGAGCGACTTGGCGGTCTTCTCAAGCACTACCGCCGGGCAGCTTGAAGTCGAGGTTCGCGGCGAGACTGTGAGGGAGGTGTGCCCTGGCCTCTTCGGCGTACCGCTCCGATTCGATCCACGGCTTCATTTGGAGTCCCTAAACAACCGTAACCTGCTCGAGGAGAGTGACTTCGTCCACGATTCTGTTTTTGGACAGGGCGGGCTTCATCGCTCGTCTGCGCACTCGATGGAGCGAAGAACGCGAGTGGCAACAAAACTACAGTCCAAATCTTTGGGCGAGTCAAGTCGAACATGGAAGGAGTATACGTCCAATCTTCCGCACCATTCATGATTGCGAAGTGCTCTCGCCCGCCTTCTTAGGGCTCGTGTTGACCGAATTCGTGCTACAGAAAGCACAGTCGTGCGCAAAATCGATGGCCCGTAGGCAAGCTGTCTAAGTCGGACGCCAATTAATGACAGGCTAGGATCCTCACCGGCCAGTCTCTCCTTACGTTCCTCCGCAAAGCATCACTTCACAACGAGACGATCGATGGACCCCAAAGTCGCACAGATTGCCCAGCGCTTGTCGCTCTTGCTTAGCAACAGGCCAGCCGAAGCAGGCATCCATGCAGCCGCTTCGCGCGCGGAGCCGAGCGTCGGCTCTCAACTAGCTAGCCTCGCGACCGCGCCTTCCGCCGGTGGGGGATCTCGACTTGTCGGAGAGGCTCACGCGCTGAAAGGGCTCGGGTCGCTTCGCGAGAAGCGGGAGCGGCAGGGCGCGGACGTCGAGATTCGCGACGGCTTGCGCTACACGATTGTGCTGGCCGGGATGAACTTCACAAACCGCGTAATACACATAGCGGACTCTTTGCGCGGCAGTGGCTACCGTTGCACTCGAATGAATACGACGGAGGGGAAGAGGGGTTGGGAAAGAGGGTACATCGGCGTCAATAGCAATTGGAGTACGAGCGAGGGCACGATCTTCGAGCTGCAGTTTCACACTGAGCTCAGCTGGCACGCCAAGAGCGCGAGCCACGGCGCCTATGAGGTCTGGCGAGAGGATTCGAGCAATCCGATCAAGCGAGCGGCGAACACGAGCAAGTTCCAGGAATGTTTCAATTCCGGTGCGACAAGTCTCGGAGTCGAGGCTTGGAAGCTGGACGGGGTAGGGAGTGACTTGGATAAGTGGTTCGCCAGCCAGGGCCGGCCGTAGGGTCGTTCGACGCCTACCTCTCTGCTGCCGAACGCGCGGCCCTTATTGGATGCAATTGTCCACTGCGGACGAGCGCAGCATTCAAGCACTTGGGTCTTCACCAGCCCAGCTAACTTCTACGGGCAAAGAGTGACCGCGATCGCATTGGAAGTATTGAAGCGTGCTCCACAAAGTGAGCCAAGCGAGTCTCGAAACCATGCTTGGGCATAAGAGGACCAGCACCGATAGGTCAGAAGGCGGTCATGGCTTCCACTGAACCGCGAATCCGTTTGTCACATTGATTCCACTGCCACACGCGCTCGTCCCTGGATTGCGATAGCCCACTTGGTCGTGAAGCGTTTGGCCAGCCAACGCGCCCGTAGTGTCCGAAAACTGAGCCGAGCTAGAATCGGGTCTGACGATGCCAGAACGAAGCAGAGCGTCGCGCGCCCCTGCCACACCTCGAGGATTACTTCCACCAAGTTGTCCATGTGGCTCTGCGTATACGTGCGTCGCGGGATCGCGAACCGCACCAACTTGTGCGCCGCCCGCAGCTCGCCGTCACCGGCAGCATCGAAGCGCCTGAGCATCACAGGGCCAATTTCGCAGCTCCGAATTCCGCCCTCGAGGCCTACACGCACGAGACGTCCCTTGGCCCCGTCCGTTTCCACAAACTCACGCCTCCCGAGCCCTCCGATGTCGGGTGGACGTTGGCACACGTCCGCTCCGTCTGTCCGGCTCTTCGAGCGTAGCGCCGAAGAGGGAAAGGGCCATTAAGCGACGCGTACGAACGAGCTGCTCGCCCACCTCGCGCTGCATCGGTCAACGGCCGCGGCGCCACGGAGGAGGAGTCCGATCGCCCGCTCCCCGGACTCTCCCGGCTGGAGCCCGACGAAAGCTTGTGGTCATTGGAGCTGCCGACCGACTCGAGATTTCGGACCTGCGAGACTATGCAGCTCCTCGCGCACAGTGTCAGACGATGGGATAGAGAGTGATGATCTGCCAACTCGCCCCACCGCCAGCAATGACCACGCGCATGTTGTAGCATCGCGCGTGATCGGCCACGCCTGCCGTATTGGTGTATCCATAGTAGTCGGTCGGAATGGGGCCCTCTATGCTGCCAGAGTTACCGGCCCCGGCCTTGGGGGTGAGTGAACTCTGGGCGAAGAAGGCTTTGACGAGCCGTTTGGACTGGACGATGTCCAAGTCGACGGCCGACCCAGTTGGCACGAAGGTCACAATCGGCTTCGCAAGATTCCATCCGGCCGCGTCTGTTGTGACTGTTGTCTTTTTGGTCTCCGCCCATTGAAAGTAGCCACACCGATCACGCGTACGAGCGGTAGAGAGCGAGATGGCCGTGGTCTTCTCCATGTGCGTTGCATCTGTCGAGTGAATTGTCAGATGTTCTTCGTCGATCTTAGATGATTGGATCGATCGAAGAACGGCTGTCGCGGTCGCTTTATTCATGGTGGGACTGAGACTATCGCGTGAGTCACCATTACCTAACCCCAAGACTCAACTCGACGAGCAGGGGATTCTGAAATCGAAGAGCGTCCAGTACTCGACACCCGCTGTTCCAAGCCTGCAGGAAGAGCTGCTCGTTGGCTGCGTCGACTACGCCATACTCGTCAACGTCGGCCCAATCACTCTGGATCAAGTAGGCGCGATAGAGCATATGGAGGTCCTCTGTGTCGATGTCGGGATTGCGATCGAAATTGCCGTGGCAAGGGGAGAGAACGAAGCCCCGCACGAGACCGTCTAGACTCGTCCTTGCGGCCCCACGGGCGCCGGTCAGAGGACTCTCGGGATGATCCGCTTCGTCATCTGCTTGTATTCGAGGTACTCCTCCCCGAAGTGTTCGGTGAGAAGCTCCTCCTCCAGCCGGACGCGGTTGAGCACGATCGGGACGAGCAGCAGTGAGACGAGGAAAGCGCGCAAGCTCGCGACATAGAGGGGCAGTCCAACGATCAACGCGACGAACAGCCCCAGGCACATCGGGTTCCGCACGAAGCGGTAGATGCCGCGCGTGACCAGCTTGTGCCCCTCGCGGATCACGACCGTGCCTGAATAGTTCTTGAAGAAAAACGGGCTCGTGTTCGGTAGCCACCGCGGCGGTGACATGGCTTGCCGTCTGTACTCGCTAATGCTCTCGTGCAAGCAGTGCGACGCGGACCCCGAGGCTTATCTCGAGGACGTGCTGATGAGAGTCGCGACGACGCCTTCATCGCAAGCCTCGCCGCTTACGCCGTGGGCGTGGTCTGCCGCACGGCAGCAGGCCTGAACGCATCAACGGAAGGTCATCGGGTCAACGGTCTTCCGGCATACGACGATCGGACGCGTACGCCCAATCCCCATTATTTTGGTACTAAACTCTGGTGCGTTCTGATGGATACGAAGAGTGGGGCACGTAGAGATACTCTGTTGCGGAGAAGGGCCGGGCCCGGCATGCGTCACGATACCTGCTATCCCGGATCGCTTCTCAACTGACGCTCGTCCTATCGTTCGCAGCGAATGTTCATCAAGTCCGTGACCATATGGTGGGGCTTGGGCGGGCTCGGTACTCACTCTGTTCGTGAGAACGCGGAGTACCGAATGTGAACAGCCAGAGTCGTTCAACTTGCACTCGAGTTCGTTCTCGGTCGGTGGCCGACGTGCGAGCGATTCATTCTGCGGGTGGCGCTGAATTGTTGAGGATCAACAACAATGTGTGCGACTCAGTATGCACTGGTTCAAAGCCACACACGTGGACGGACGGGTACTGCGTCTTTGGGTACCTTCCCTTTCAAGTGTGTGGTTTTGAACCAAGTTAGGTAGTGGTCTTGGTATCGCTGTAACTCCTCACTTCGCCAAGTCGAGTAGCATATGCCTACCAAATGTTTCACGTTGGAACGCTGACCCCTTGCTGGCCGTCAAGCTCGCTTGACACGAAACTGATTATGATGCTTTCCAATCTCACGAGGCTCGCTAGCTGCCTGGCCCTCGCTAGCCCCCCGCTCCTGGCGAACGGGGACACCCTCTTCGAGCTAGCGCCTCAGAACCCTCACTCTGAACACCTAATGGGCGACAGCATCGCGATCAGCGATGGCATCGCCATCATTTCGGCTCCATCCACGCTCGCGACTCTGGGTGCGGCCTACCTCTTCGACGTGCATTCAGGCGAGAGGCTGAGGAGGCTGCAGGGCGCCGACAGCGTGGGGGACGACATGTTTGGTCTCTCGGTTGCGATCGATGGAAATCTGGCGGTGGTCGGTGCACCGTGGGAGGACGAGGTTGGTAACAAAGCTGGAGCGGCCTACGTCTTCGACGTCAGTACCGGGGACCAGCTCGCAAAGCTCCTGCCAGCGCCGGGGCCGCAGGGCTGGTTCGGCTCGGCCGTTGCCATCCAGGGAGACACGATACTCGTTGGAGCTCCGGAGGAAGCCTCGCCGGTATTCATCTTCGACGCGGGCACTTTCCAACAGAGTGGAGTGCTCCTTCCCACGGACAGCGCGAACACCGGCTTCGGCCGCCAGGTCGCGTTGGATGGAGATCGAGTCGTCGTCTCGAGCCACTCGAGGCTTTCGGCTTCTTCGGTGAATGGTTCGGCCTACCTTTTCGAGTTGTCGACACGCACCGAGCTAGCAAAGGTGATGGCTCCAGCGCCGTACGACAATGCGTATTTTGGATGGAGCGTCGCGATCCATGACTCAATCGTGGTCGTGGGCTCCGTGCTTGACTTCGAGGCAGCCATAGGCTCCCCCTCAAGCCTTGGAGCCCTCTACCAGTACGAAGCTGCCGACGGCTCTTTCGTGCGTAAGATCCTGCCCCCTGGCAACGTTTCAACCTGGTGGCTCGGCTCTTCGCTCTCGGTGGACGGCTCCACGATTGCCGCAGGTTCGGCCACCTTCACCGGCTCATCCTTAAACGAAAGGACGTTCACGTACCGAGCGACTACCGGAGCGCTGATCGAGGTGTTCCAATCGCAGGTCCCGAACGAAGCCTTCGGCACCGGCGTAGCAATGGAGGGTACGAAGCTGATCGTTGGTTCCCCACGTCACTCTGGAGCTGCCGCAGACTCGGGCGTTGCCCGAGTCTGGTGTACAAGCTGCCCTGGTAGCAACTACTGTCAGCCAAGTCCCAACTCCACGGGCGCGCCGGCGCAAATCTCTGCTTGCGGCAGTCTCGGCCTCGCGCAGCAGGACTTTTCGTTGGTCGCACGTTCGATGCCTGAACATCAGCCGTACTTGTTCTTCTCCGGTACGAACCAGGTCCAGCTGCCTTTCGGTGACGGCATCCAATGTGCTGGTGGATCGATTACGCGGCTGCACGCTCCGCGCAGCGTGACGGCCGGTACCGCAAGTGTTCTCGTGGACCTTACCCAAGCCGGAATCACGGCGCCGGCGAGCTGGAACTTCCAGTGCTGGTACCGTGACCCAGCCGCAGGTGGGAGTGGATTCAATCTGAGCGACGGCCTGAAGGCTGACTTCACGCCTTGATTTGATTGGACAACAACAAGGGTGCGCGACACTCAGGAGATCAACGAGGCCGGCGACATCGTCGGCCGCGCAGTGGTCAACGGTGCCTGGCACGCCTATCTGCTCAAGGCCGTACCGGCCGGCGGCAACTCCTGCACGCCGACTGCGAACTCGACCAGCATCGCGGCCAACTCCTTCAGCCTGTGCACCGAGCCGACGCCGAACGACGCCTTCCTCTTCCTCTACGGCCACGACCAGGTGCAGCTGCCCTTTGGCAACGGTGCGCGCTGCGTCGGCGGCAACCCCACCCGTCTCGACCCGCCGCAATTCTCGACCGCAAACCTGGCCGAGCGCCGCGTCGACCTCGTCGCAGAAGGCTTCTCGTCCGGCAGCATGGACTTCCAGTGCTGGTTCCGCGATCAGGCCGCCGGTGGCGCAGCTTCAACCCATCTGACGGCTTCGAGGTGGTTTTCCAGCCCTGACACCTCACTCGAGCCCAAGGCAGCAGCTGTTGCCCCGGGCTCCGAAGCACGCCCCCAGCGGGCCGCTTCGAATCAACAGCGATCCCGAGTAGAGCAGTCTTGCTTGCCTCACCGCCTGCGGCCCCGCCTGAAGGCGCGTGATCCCCTCCCTCGCAGACTGCGCCAGGCAGGCGGGCTGCGGGCGGGATGAGTCAGGACCTGGAGAGGATCCCGTTCGTTCCACAGCCTCCCCGCCTGCTCATGCGGGCGGGGAGGCCTCATTCATGCCCTCTTCGGACGACGGATTCGGTCCGGACGCGGGCCGGCCTTCGGAGTATAGGCGCTCCAAAGGGACGCGCCCGAGTAGGCGCCCGAGCAGTGGATGCATCTCGGGAGGCTGGCGAGGGTGATCATGGAGGCCGTCGACATTGACGGCACTCCCGAATCGAGCCTGGGTAGGGGCCATATGTGTCGGGAGTAGCCGACGGGTCAATGCGCTGACACCGGTGCGAGGACTGATGTTCGATGGACATCGAGACCATCGCTCGGCTCGCACATTATGTTGACCCGTCGTGCGCCGTGAAGATCACGCCGAGACCATTCTGGGAAATGGGTGTGTGTAATACGCTCTAAGACGGGAGTGTGGAGCGCGGCCCTAGCAGCCCGTTGATAA
>JBLFWN010000043.1:0-53911 GCA_047611405.1 Planctomycetota bacterium
ATCAGGCTAAGACCCGGAAGCCGCCGGATGCATCCGGAAGAGCGCCATATGCCCCAATAGGCCAGGTGACGGCACTCTAGCTGCGTCGAGTTAGAGGCCGGCGAGGTTGACTCGGCCATGGCTCGCTCAACCCGGGGCTGTAACAGAATGCCCATCGGTGGGCGTGCACACTCTGCTTTTCGTCAGCTGGGCAATCCTCAATACGGGGCTAGACGACCTCTAGGGTCCAGGGTGTTGGGCCGATTCTGGGATCTCTTTGGACCGGCTATCTTCAGCCCCCGGCCGCAGCAGCCTGGTCGCGCAGCAGCGCATCCTGGATTCGACCACGCCCCCTCTAAGGCACGCCCCCCCCCCAATGTGCAGAGGCCGGAGACCTGTCGTCCGTCTCAGCGTTGGATCATATTCACCTTCGCCAACCCCACTTGCCCAATTCCCCATAGCCCGCGTTCCCGGCGGTCAACGAAAACGGGCCGCCTCCCGCGTGAAGCGGAGGGCGGCCCGTGTATCGGTTGTCGTCTGTGCTTCGAGCAGAGACCTACTCTTCGGTGCCCCAGGCGAGGCCGAGGGCGGAGAGCTCTGGGCTCTGACCCGACTCGGCGTTCGAGATGAACGTGATCCGCGTCTGGAAGTACAACGCGCCTTCGATAGCACTGATGTTGTCAAACCAGCTGCCCGCCGAATCGAGGAACGATATGCCCACATTGGCAAAATCGCTCGAGTGATCGTGCGGGTACTGCGGCGGCCAGTTCGGAACCGGGCCGTTCGAATCGTGGTAGTAGAAGTCGCCGTAGGAATCGATGAGTCGACCGTTCTCCAGAACTTCGCTCACGTTGTTAGGCGCAGCCGCACCCGGCACCGCCAACGCCCCACGGAAGGACAGTTGGATCGCCGTTCCAGACGGCTGATTGCCGGCCGAGGGTTCGACGATGGGCGGCTGGAAGACGGCGTTCGGGAAGTTCGAGGTGCCATCGGCTGTCAGGACGGGGAACCACACCGAGAAGGAGCGGCTCACACGCACGACGAAGTTAACCGCGCCGAGGTAGACCTTGGTATCGAGACCAGGCAGCTCGGATCCGGCAGGCGTCCCCTGCGGGTTGAATCCACCGTTGGCAGAGGTCTCGAGATCGGGGTCGATCCGTACCGTCTCGCCGTTCGAGTTTTGGCCACCGACCGAGAACGCGCGGAAGACGGGCAGCGGATCTCTCCAACCACCCAGACCGACATCGAAGGAGTTCAGGCCGATCGCGGCATCTTCGGGGTAGGTCTTAAAGTCCATCAGCAGCGGGAGGCCAACGGTTTGAACATCGCCTGCCTTCGCCATCTTGGAGTAAGGACCCGTGTCGAAGTCCGGCTCGAAAGTCCCGCCGGTGAAGCCGGGAATCGGCAAGCCGAGCGCGATGTAGTACTGGTGAATATTGACACCGGCACCATTCGTGAAGGGAGCATCCCCACCGCCTCGCGCCAGCAGCGAAGTGTCTCGCCAGGTGTAATAGGTGTACTCGCGGAGGGGCAGGTCACGGTTCAGCGGGAAGGGCATCAGTACCGTCCCTGACTGTGCCTGGTACTTGTCACCCGGTGTCACGGTGTAGCCGCGGAACTTGGGGTGGACAACCGTCAGCGGATCGTTCGCGTTGTCGAGCAGGTTACTCTGGAACAGGCTCAGCAGACCCGAGTTCGGCGCGCCAGGAATATCGAAGGGGGGCGGAATCCAGTACTCGTCCGGCACCTTGGTGCAGTGCGCGAGCGAGATCTCGAACTCTCCATAAAAGTCGGAGATTACCTGGCCACCGAGCGGCGCCCAAGCAAGGCCCTCCACGTCGATGTTGTAGTTCGTCTCGTCGCCGAGCTCGAAGTTCATGTCTACGTTGCGCCAAACGGTCTGCAAGCGAGAGCCGAGTCGGCTCAGGGGCTCTTGCACGGGCGGCTCCAGATTGTTGTTCCCCCAGCCCGTCCACAGGTTTGTGACCGGGTAGTTGCGGTCGATCACACCGTCATAGCGGATGACCGGCCGCGGACGAATCAGCTGACGATCAATGTCGTAGGTGTGCTGGCCGAAGAACTCGGGGTAACCGACTTGTGTCGGATCAGGGTTTTGGTTTTCCTCTTCATCGGGCGCGGCGAAGCGACTGACGCGACCACTGCTCAAAGTAGTCGAGGTCGAGCCATTTAGCTCGAGAGCGACAGCCTTGAGTTCGCCGTTCAGCGCATTGCCCGACAGGTCGGTCGGCCGCGCGCCATCACCTGAGAAGCCGAGGTTCATGAAGTAAACCTCAGCCGAAGTGTTCGTGTGGTTAAGCGGCAAGCTGGGCTCGAAGGTGAACTCGGTCAAGTCCAAGCTAAGGCCGACGGAGCCAACAACATAGTCGTCGTTGGTATCCGGCTCGATCACGCGCGTAAGCGTCATCGTGTCGAAGGCCGTGATCGAACTCGGGTCCATCGGCTCCGAGAAGCGAACGCCGATGGTTGAATCAGGAAGCACACCTTCCGCAGGGCTCGTCGGGAATTGAAGCGGTGTAGGAGTGATGCGCAGATAGCAGAACTCTTGCCCTTCGTCCGTGAAAGGATCGTACGGCGATATGAACTGAGCGGCGCCTGAACCGGTGGAGATCCACTGCAGGGTCGGGTCGCTAGGCGTGGCCTCATCCCACTCTTGCGGGTACACGAGCAGGCGCACTTTCACGTTCTCGAGCACACCTTCGACGTGCGCCAGCGGTGTCGAGATGATCTCTGCAAAGAGTCCAGTCTGCTGAATCACATCACCAACCGCAGGCGTTTGAGCACAGGCGGTCGACGTAAAAATCACTTGCGGCAACTCAAAGGTACGCAGCGTGGGATCTTCGGAATCCAGGCGACGAAGCAATCCGCCGTTGTCACCGAAGATGCGGACCGATTGCATGCCCAAGATTCGGGGCTGATCTTGATCGACCAGGTAGCCGTTGAACGGATCCGCCGTCACAGCTGCATTACCACCGGCGCGCACGGAGCGAACGATGTCGATCGTTGTGGACCCCGAGTCCATCGAACCGTTCTCTACGATCGCGAGCGCGTGTCCCGAGATGTTGCGCAACACGGTTTCTTGACCAACGGCATCTTCTTCTTGCGTCGCGATGCGAATATCGATGTTCGAAAAGTTCACGTCGATGCTGCCCGGAAGGCCCGTCGTGTTGACAGGCAAAGGCGGGTTGCTCCGGAAGGACTCGACCTCACTCACCGTCGTGTCAATCAGAATGCGCGAAGTGAAGAACTCGGGAATGTCGTCACCGTTGGTGTCGACAAGGTCGCCAAAGTTCTTGTCCGGCAGGACGCGGGCCAGGAACGGAAGCGTCGACGGGATGCCTGTCAGCACACGCACCGTCTCCGAATTAATCAGGCTGGCGTCCAACAGGTCATCGAAGGTCAGCACGATCGTCGCGTTACGCGGCACCATCGTGTAGAAGCCCGCGGCTCCTTGCGTGTTGTCGAAGATCGGTGTCAGCAACTCACCCGACTGACGCAACAGCTCGAAGAACTCATCACGCTCGTTCGTGTGCTCCTCAGTCTCCGTATCCAAGCTGACGTTGCGCTTGATCAACAGGCTTTCTTGGCCCGTTACGGCGTTACGGCGCAGTTCGTACTTGGTCAGGTTCGACACAATGCCTGAACCGATGACAAAGTTCTCCTGCATCAACACCTCAGAAGGTGCTGACTGATCTCCGAACAACGCGTAGATGTCGACCAAGCGACCCCAGTTCATCTGCGCGATCCTCAGCTCAGGAGCTTTGCCCGAGACATTGGAATCCACGAAGAAGCTGTACTGCAGTCCCGCAGCATTCGGCGTGCTGTCCGGGTCCGACAGAATAGTGCCGATCTCAGACTGATCCGCCGAGGGCGTCGAACCAGTATTGCACGCGGAAAGAGCGGCCAACATCAGAGCGGCGCTGCCGAACGCGAAGGTGCGTGCGGTGGAGCTGCGAGACGACTGTGAGATGGTCGATCGAGAGCTAGTCTGCATCATCGATGAATGCCCGCGAGCGGGCGATGGATTCGGGTGGTGCGAGCCGCGGTCCGGCTCGTCCGGAGACGATCGAGAATTGGAGGGCAGATAGATGTCAGGGCTGACCGTGTTGCCGTAAGGCAACGCAATCTGTCCTTGCCTGATCCCGAAGCTCCAGGGGAAGAGCGTCGGTCGAGGTGCACTCCGTGGGGGGGGTGTACTGAGTGAGAGGGGATCTTGCGGAAGGCTTCCACAGGATTCAAAGAGCTGACGGGCCATCGGTCCGCTGCCTGTCCCAGCACTGTGTCAGGGAAAGAAGGCGGTGCCTTAGGAGGCTGAGCGAGTAGCCGTCCAAGCGTACTGGGTTGGTTGCTATCGAAGTGACGAGTATAGGTTCCCGGATGAGCCCGGAAAAGCACAAGGAACCGCCCTATCGTGCTATTTCGCACGGCGGAGTGCGCGTCGTGGACGCGAAAGCCCCTCATGGGGCCCCCACAAAGGTGCCTCGACAGCGGCTCAGGACAGTGATTCGGGATTCTCATGTACTTAGAAGTCCGGTCCGGTTCGCGCGTAGCGCAGGCTGGCCAGGCGGACATCGCAGATGAAGCAAATTGCATGCCAAAACCGGGGCCTAGACCTCCACAATACGGATTGCCACCATGCGGCACCTCTGGCTCCCTCCATGCCGTGGCCGGGCCAGAATCCACAACCATGCCTGCACCTGAACCCGCTTCGAGCCCCGACGCCTATCGAATGCCGGCCGGGGTCACTCGGCACGAAATCGACAAGATCAAGGGCTCGCGTTTCATCGCGACACTGGCTCCGATTTCCGACTCAGGCCAGGCCGAGGTGATCCTGAGACAGATTCGGGCTGATTTTTCAGACGCCAGGCACACCTGCTACGCATGGCGCATCGATGCGGCCGGCCGCGAGACTCGCTCACACGATGACGGCGAGCCTGCCGGTTCGGCCGGCAAGCCGATCCTGCAGCAGATCGCGGGGCGCGGGCTGGCTCACACAATCGTTGCCGTGACGCGCTACTTTGGTGGGACCAAGCTCGGAGTCGGTGGCCTGATGAGGGCCTATGGCGCCGCTGCGGCAGCTGCACTTGAGCTCGGGACTTACTCTGAAGTGCTACGCACGGACCAAGTCGGCATCAAACACCCCTACGAGTGCTCCAGTGCCGTGCAGGCGCTCCTGGCGGCTTGGAAACTGGTACCCGAGAGCTCGGATTACACCGACATCGTGCGACTGCAGGTCCTGGTCCCCCACTCGCTCAGCCAAAATTTCCTCGATGAACTGCGCGAGGCCACCGCGGATCGGGCCACGACATCCATGCATGAGGGTCAAGCGTGACAAATAGTGACCAGCCGCCCCTGGGACCGTCCAGGGGGGAGATCTCGCGCGATGAATTAAATTCTGGGCCCAGCCGCGAGTCGAGCCTGCAGTGGATCCGGGCGCTCGAGACCGAACTTGCGGCTCTCACGGGACAAACGGACCTAGGCTGGCTACAGCGAGCCGAAGCGCTGGCGAGCCTCGAACAACGCTTCTTCCGCGCCATTTTGGACGAGTCGGTAGGCCAAGGCCATTCGATCGCGCTCCACCTACGCTCGGATCTCGAACACTGGAGTGAGCTGCTCGGCATCAAGAAGCTGGACCAAGCCCAAGACCTCACGGAGCGGGCCGTGCGAACTTGGGAGCGGGCTCAACACAGTAGTTGGCTTCAGCGGGTAGAGGCGTCGATCACGAAAGGCGGCCTTGTCGAACTGACGACCGCCATCGCGTCCGCGCCTGCCAGCGAACTCAGCGCTGATGGATCGGTGGCCCCCAAGAACGGTGCGAAGGATATTGCGAACAAAGCTGCGTCCCGTGCACCCGAGGCTTGGGCCGATCACGAGGAGCGCGGGCCTGACGGGCAGGATTCGGACGCGAGCCGCCACGAGTCGGACGCGCACGAGGAGGACCCCGGGCAGTCTTCGCATTCACAGCATGAAGCGGATGAGTGGCGTGCGGATAACGACGACTACGCGCGCGTCTCTCGCGAGAAACTCTTGCTCCTGCGAGAGCGCTTCGCGCACGAACAAGAGTTCAGTGATCTGCCTGACGAGATGCGCGACACGTGGGTTTCGGCGGAACTCGATCATGCCGCCGAAGTCCTAACTGCGATCGACGAACTCAGCCTTGAGCGCGCGCTTGGACAGCTACGAGCCACCGAAGACCGCCTGACATGGTTCTTGAGCTCTGTGGGAGGTCTCGCCCCCAAGCCGAAGCTGCGCTTGAAGATGCGCCTGCGCCGCATTCGTGCCGAGATTCAAGAGCGCGAACTGCAAGGAGTGTTGGAGCGACGCTTCGGAATTCGTGCGGTCGCCGCATTCGAGCGCTTCATCTTCTTCCTGATTCTGCTCGTGCTCGGAATCCTAGCCTACGAAGCCATCTACGAAGTCGGTGAGGCATGGACACGCCGACTGCTGTGGATCGACACCGCCGCTTGCAGTATTTTCCTGCTTGAGTTCTTCACCAAGCTGTCGCATGTGCGCGGTCGTACGCGCTGGTTCTTTCGCCACCTGCTGATCGATTTCGTCCCATCCTTGCCGTTCGGGATGATCCTTCACCTCGGCTCTAATCCGCTCGAAGCTGGCCGCGCAGTAAGGTTGCTGCGCCTCTCGCGCATCGCACGCTATATGCGTCCGCTGCTGCCCTTCATTCGCTTGATGCGAGCGCTCGGGTTCCTGGCACGCGGCATCGATCGCATCGTGCGCAGCCAGCGCGGTGCGCTGAATCGCGACCTGGTCTTGACGCCAAATAGGCAAGAGCGCGGTCGTGCAAGCGCGCGTGAATCAGGTCTACGGGCGCGTCAAGCGCGACTGCAGGCATGGCTCGAACGCGAGTGGCGTGGCGGGTTGGCTCATGCTCCGCGCGAGGAGCGCGCCGCCTTCGCGTTGTGCCGGTCCCGTGCACTCGAGCACTTGGTAGCAAACAATACCGAGCGCCTGCTGAAATTCGAGTTTGCTGAGTCCGATACGGAGGAGCGCACGGTTCACGAGACCTTGCGCATGATGGAACGCATTGGCGCCGGTGATATCGCTGCCAGCCTGGGCCCCATTGTCAGCGCGAAGTTGGGGCGTGGTCTGAAACTGATGGCGCGCACCCCGTTGCGCTGGCTGCCCATTTTTCGGCGCTTGCTTCCGCACGTGCGTGGCAAGGTCAATGACACTCAATTCATCGCGCTGACCGTGCGCAAGCTTGGTGCGGAATTGAAGAAGCACCACGGTCGCCTGTATTGGTTCACCGATCTTCACGGAACGATCACGCCTTCCGAGCTTGTCGATCGCACCGGCAGCGCCCTTGTGAAGAGCTCGATTCGACCCGCGTCGCGACTGCTGCTGTTCGGCGGCGCCTACGTAATTTTGATGGGTCTCTTGCAGTTGATTGGAGTCGACGCAGCGTCAGGGCCCGACCCTGTCGCCGAAGCCGCAGCGGCCGCGGAACTCGCGAGCGAGGCCAATGGAGGCGGCATGGTCGGCGCGCTGCATGGCTTGAAGCAGATGCTCGAGCGCTTCGTCGGTCCGACCCTGATTCTTCTCGGAAGCATATGCCTAGCCATTCTTGGAATCGGGTTCTGGCTGAAACGGCTAGCCCAAGATGCGACCAGTTTCTTCGAGCAAGCCGGTTCGGCTCAATTCCTGGGGCTGACCGAAGTCATCCGCAGCCGAAGCATCGAACGTGACTCGGAAATTCTCACGCGGCGCGTTTTGGATCCTGAGCTGAAAGCTCGCGCAGTCTTCACAGAGCACGAAGGCGAGCTGCCGCCGAAGGAACCGATTGCGGTAGGTCGTGCGCGCGAGTATGAGCTCGTTCGTCTAGCGCTTCGGGATAAGGTTCGCGCTTGGCTCTTGGACGGCACGCAAACGCGCTCTTCCAGTGGGCGTCTTTTCGCAGTCGATCGGGTCGCGTTGCTTTATCGCGACAGCCTGAATGGCTCGCTCTTCGGAGAGTCCGACACGCGTACGACGGCCCAGCTACTTGGCAATCCCTCGCTATTGCAAATGCGTCAGCGCTCGACACGCGTCGACAAACGTGAAACCAAGAGTCTACGCGCTCTCGACTTGGAAAAGGCCGGCGGCTATCAGGGCCCCTACCTTTGGTTCAGTCTCTTGTCGCGTTCGATTGCACGCTCGGCGTCGCGTTTGATCGTCGAGTACAACCGCAATGCGTTGACCCTCGAGGATCTGAAGTTCGCGGACAAACAGGAGCTGCTGCGCCACGAAGCTTGGATTCGAAATCACCCGGCACATGCGGGGCCCGGCCCCGCAGTTCGTGAGCAAGAAGCCAGCGATGCACGCTCGTATCGCAGCGCCGCATTCAATGCGTTGCATTTCCTGGATGACGATCCGTCGCGCGACCACGAGATCGAAGTCCGCTTCGGAAGCGATGTGCTCGAACTCTTACGGCACGACCGCGCCCAGATGTTCTGTCGAATTTTCGGCACTTATCCTCTGCACTTGCGCGCGCGCAGCGAGCGGACGCTGAACCTGAACCGCTTGTACGATGAGTGGATGCGAGCAGGTCGCGTATTCCTGCTGCCGCTGCGAGTCGCTGCACTGGGAGCAGCCAGTGTCGCGCAATTCGCGAAGCTGATCGTGCGTGCGGCACGAGAGATTCGCGACCCGCGCCTGCGCACACGAACCGACCCACGTCTTGGTGCCGAGTTCGATAGCGCAGCGCGCAAAATCGACCGTCTACGCGGCCCAGTCGTGCGCAGTTGCGTGTGGTTACGCGCACGTTTGGATCCCGAGTACCTAGGCCTTTCGATTCCGGGCAATGGCCCGCCGCCCTTGACCTCCGCATTGAGCGTCGACGGCGACTTGGAATTCATCTCGGCCGACAACGTCCTGCGCCGTCGCATCCAGAACGAGCGGCGCCGCGCTCAAGCGGACCTCGAGCGCTTGCGCCGGCTCTACGAATCAGGCGCCCTCGAAGCAGCCGCCGAAACCATTGGACTGGCTAAGGACGATATTGGACCCGAGCATCGGCGCGCGATCGCCATCGCCTACCGCGCTGACTACGACGCATTCCGCACCCAGCTATCTTCGCGCGCCGTGATGGACGAGCTCTTGATCGAGCCCAAGCCTGTACCTGAAGAAGCGCAACGACGGGTACCCAAACGCGGATCAGGTCGAGCCTTCGCTAACTACTGTCGCACCGTCGGCATCGAGGACCCAGAACGCAAGCGAGCCGCCTGGGAGATCATCCGCGCCAACATCGATGATGTACAAGCATGCCTCTTGTACTGGGGCCGTCATGGCGACGAGGGTGTCCAAGCGGGACACGATCAACTCGCCGAATTCCTACGCCACCCGACCCGCATCAGTGATCAACTCGTAACCTTGCGAAGCGTGCAGACGCTGTCCTTGATCGACCTCTTGATCTACCGCGAGCATATCTGGCGCCTGGGCCGATACTCGGAAGTCGGCGATATGCCGGACTCGCGTTTGCAGCTGATCGATGACTGAGAGCAGCGCCTCCATCTGGTTGCGCTGAGATGCGGAATATCGGGCCTCGTCCGTAGCGTTCGACGAGATCTCGACTCCGTCCGAGCGCTGGCAACGGAGCGCCGTGACTTCGTTCGATTGCGAAGCGCGGCTGTGCTCTTCTTGATCAAGCCCTTCATCGATCGTGAACCAGCCAGGCCGCACGGCTCGTGCACCGAAGCTGGCGTCGTGCGGGGTGCACCCGTGCAACTGGTCTATAAATGAGTGTAGCGGCGAGCACGGCTCGCATTCAGACTGGGGCCATCGGATCTAGTCCGTAGCGATTGCCCAGTCACGACTCTCGGTCCGAGCATTTGCATCGGAGCGCCGTTTCCTCATCCGATTGCGGAGCACGGCTGTGCTCTTCGCGACCCTCTCCTGCATTGATCGAGAGCGAGCCCTCCCGGACGGCCTTCGCACCGACTGTGCAGTGCCGACCGCGCGCATGCGCTTAATCGATTCATAGGTGCAGCGGCTAGCCCCCAATGCCCACCGTGCGGCCGATCCTGAGCTCAGGATCGGCCAAATGCCAGATAGCCTCTGCCATGCACGGACCGCCGGATGGCGGGACAATAAAAAAGGGCCGCCCGAATGGGCGGCCCTCTATGAAAAGAACCCGCTCCTCAAAGGATGCGGGGACTGCAGTCGATCAGCGTGCGTCTGACTTGACGACGGTGGCTGCTTTGCCCTTGGTCTTCGACGAGCAGCACTCGGTCTTGGCCTTCGTAGCTACCGTCTTGGCCTTGCTGGCACTGCACTCGCTCTTGGCCGAAACGACCGAAGCTTTGGCAGTCGAGGGGCACTGGCCCTTGACGCTGACAGTGGCGGCTTTGGCCTTGTCGGCGCAGCAACCGGTTTTGCCTTCGATGGAAACGGTCTGCGCCTTCGTGGCGCTGCACTCGGTCTTCGTGCTGGAGCAGGCGGCCTTCTCGGAGACGACTGTCGCCTTCGTGGAAGAGCACTGGCTCGCGCACTCGCCCTTGGTCGAGACGACCGAAGCTTTAGCAGTCGAGGGGCACTCGCCCTTGACGCTGACAGTGGCGGCTTTGGCCTTGTCGGCGCAGCAACCGGTCTTGCCTTCGATGGAAACGGTCTGCGCCTTCGTGGTGCTGCACTCGGTCTTCGTGCTGGAGCAGGCGGCCTTCTCGGAGACGACTGTCGCCTTCGTGGAAGAGCACTGGCTCGCGCACTCGCTCTTGGTCGAAACTACCGAAGCTTTGGCGCTCGAGGAGCACTGCGCTTTGACGCTGACCGCAGCGGCTTTGGCCTTATCGGCGCAGCAACCGGTCTTGCCTTCGATGGAAACGGTCTGCGCCTTCGTGGCGCTGCACTCGGTCTTCGTGCTGGAGCAGGCAGCTTTCTCGGAGACGACTGTGGCCTTTGTGGAAGAGCACTGGCTCGCGCACTCGCTCTTCGCGGCTACGACTGTGGCCTTCGTGGAAGAGCACTGGCTGGCGCACTCGCTCTTCGCGGCTACGACTGTGGCCTTCGTGGAAGAGCACTGGCTGGCGCAGTCGGACTTCGTCGCGACCGTTTGGGCCTTGGTCGACGTGCAGTCGCTCTTCGCGGCGACAACTTGGGCGCTCTGACTGCCACACTCGCTCTTGCTTTCGCAGGTTGCGGGGCGCGCGACAGTTTTGGCGGAGAGCGGGCAGCTTTGTTTATTGGCTACGACTGTGGCCTTGGTCGAGCTGCACTCACTTTTTTGTGCGACTACTTTGGCTTTGGAAGCGCAGCAGCTGTCCTTTTGTACGACGACCTGCGCCTTCTTGGCGGCGGCCTGCGAGGGGCACACGCCTTGGGCTTGGGCCGTTGCGGTTCCAAGAGCAAGGACGGCTGTGGCCACGGTCAACAAGAAGTTCTTCATGGAGATCTGCCTTTCGAGGTCTCGTTTCAAGTGCGGCCTCGTGTCGAGGCCACTGAGTTGTCGGAGCCGAGTCCACCACTACCCAAGGTAGCGATTCCGAACTCGGTCAGGTTATATGCGATCGAAGGTCAATTCTGTGACCGCGCCAGGTGAGTGATCACCTGTGAGCCGCGGCCGCCTATGCGGGGGCACCGCCTAAGGTGCATCGACGCTTCACCCCCAATCTACGATACCTGACTCTGGTTCGCAGGTTCTGATCTGGTAAACGAATCATCCGCAGCACCGAAAGTATGCCCCGATAAGCGGAACCTGACCTCCGGAAAGGCAGATGGAGCCGATCCGTCAGAAATAAGGGGCACCTATGCTACGCACGACTGCGTAGGCTGCACTGGTCCAGCCAAGCCTCGGTTCCGATTTAGGCCCGAGGCTCCCCAGAATCCGTCACCACGTGCTTCTATGCAGAGACCCAAGATCGCTGCACTCAGCTGCCTGCTCCTCGCCGCCTGTGTGGCGTCCGACCCCGCGATAAACAGCGGTCGTGCGCTCGCCGAGGACGCCCCCCGATTCGCGGGGCCTGCTCAGCCGGTCGGGAATGCGCCCCTCGCAGGGGCCCAAAAACTCTCGGACACTTTCCACGATGTCAGCAACCGAGTCGGCCCTAGCGTGGTTTCGATCCGGTCGATGTCCCGCCGCGGACGCCTGCAACAGCAGGGCTCGGGTGTGCTGCTTCGTTCGGACGGAGTCATCGTCACGAACAATCACGTCGTCAAGGATGCTTCTGGGATCCAGATCCAATTGGGTGATGGCCGCACCTATTCCGGCACAGTGATTGGTTCGGATCCGGCGACGGATCTGGCCGTGCTACGCATCGACGCGGACAACCTGGACACAGCTCCTATGGAGGACGCGGATGTCACCGCTGTCGGCGAGTGGGTACTCGCCATGGGCAATCCGCTAGGACTCGGACACACGGTCACGGCTGGCATCGTCAGCGGGCTCGGACACTCAGGCCTAGACATCGCGCGTTACGAAGACTTCATCCAGACGGACGCGGCGATTAACCCCGGCAACAGTGGCGGGCCGCTCGTCAACCTTGCGGGTCGCGTGATCGGCATCAATACAGCGATCGGTACACGTTCGGCCGGCAGTGAAGGCATTGCGTACGCAATTCCGATCCGAATCGTGCGCGTCGTACTCGAAGCAATCCTTGCTGAGGGCGAGGTGACTCGCGCCTGGCTGGGCGCCGACATGTTCGATGCGACGACACTGTCTCTCTATGAAGCCGGCTTCGATGGCATCAGTCGTGCCGTGATCCGGCGCGTTCGCCCTGGCAGCCCGGCCGAAGACGCGGACATGCAAAAAGGTGACGTAGTCGTCTCCTTCGCCGGTCGAGCGATTCGCAAGGAGAACGATTTAATCAACGCCGTTGCCGAGAGTCGGCCCGGGTCGACTTCTACGATTGAAGTTTGGCGCGACGGACGAATGCTGAGCCGCAAAGTAACTTTGGACTGAGCCGCGCTCGACTTTCGTCAAGCTGACCTCGTTCGCACGATCCAGCGCAGCTCAGACCGTCTGGTCAATACAAGGCGAGGAGCCAGTGACCAGCACCGATTCAAGAGCGGGCGAGAACGGCACGCACGACCGCCTCTAAACCCAAAATAAAACGAGGCTCGCGTCGAATCGACGCGAGCCTCGTTTTGTGGGCAGGATCCGATCAGCTGAACTTCGTGATGCCAGGCTGCGGAACCGGGCGCATCGGATTGTCCGTCCACTCGTAACTCTTGGGCGACAGATCGAGCGTCGAGTTCTTGACCTGATCCCAAGTGATCGTCTGTCCGGTGTAAGCCGACATGCGGCCCATGATGGCCATCAAGGTGCTGTCGGCCATGTACTCACCATTGTTGATCGGCTGCCCAGAACGAATCGAAGCAAAGAACTCGTTGTGCTCGTTCTGATACATGTTGTCGGGCCCTTCGCCGCGATAGCGCCAAGCACGCTCGCCCTTACGTTCGATACGGTGCGACTGCATCTCGGCCTTGCCCTCGCTCCCGAAGATGTGATCCGAGACATCCGATGCGGCGCCAACCCACTGACGACACGAGCTGAAGGCTTGCACGCCATTCTCCCACTCGAAGACCGAGTTGAAGTGGTCGTAGATGTTGCCGTACTTCGGATCGGTGCGAACGATGCGTCCACCGGAGGCCGTGCACTTGCTGGGATAGCCGCCCATGACCCACGCGACCTTGTCCAAACTGTGAATGTGCTGCTCGCCAATGTGGTCGCCACTCAACCAGCCGAAGTACAGCCAGTTGCGGATCTGATACTCCATCTCGGACCACTCCGGCGCACGACCGCGGTGCCACAGGCCACCGGTGTTGTACGTCGTTTTGATCGCAACGATGTCACCGATCGCGCCCTCTTGGATGCGCTTGACCGTCTCACGTTTCGCGTGCTGGTAGCGATAGCAAAGACCCGACACGATCGAGAGACTTTTCGTGGCGGCCAGCTGGCACGACTCACGAATCGACTTCACGCCCAAGGCATCGGTCGCAACCGGCTTTTCAACAAACACGTGACGCCCCTTCTCGACGGCGTAGGCAACGTGAATCGGACGAAAGTGCGGCGAGGTCGCGAGCAAGACGACATCGACGGCATCGGTGACCTTCTTGTATGCGTCGAAACCGGTGTAGCGATGTGCCTCGTCAACCTTGACGCGACTACCGACATCGCCATTGCCCTGTAGCGTCCTCAGCGAAGACTCGAGACGATCGCCGAAGGTGTCCCCCATCGCGACCAATTCGACGTTCGGATCAGCGCGCAACGCGTCCGCCGCAGCACCTGTGCCGCGGCCTCCGCAACCGACAAGGCCAACGCGCAGGATGTCCGCCTTGGGCTTGCGAGAAGCGCCGGCCAGCGCTGCTGTCGCTCCAAGTGCGAGCGCGGCGCTGCCAGTCTTGATCAGGTCACGACGAGTGGGAGTGATCGGATGCTTCATGAATCTGTCGCTGGATACGGTGTCTGGGATCGGAGAAGAGCCGGGGCGATGCTACATGTTTCCGGGCCTGATGCGTGTATCTTCCTCTGGCCATCCTGTCTGGCCCGCTGGCAGCACGCCATGCTGATCGCAATAGGGAGCTGCGAAGGGCAGATGGGCGGCCCTGGATCGTGCTCGCAAGGCTCAGCGCGCGCGCATGCCTTTTCCGCCAGTCTCAATTGGCCACTCCTGCTGCACGATTTCGCCGCCCGGCCCCAGACTGATAACACGCGCGCGGACCCCGCTCCAAGCGGCCAAGAATGCCAGATCCTCGGGACCTCGCACGCAGAGTGCAGACGCGAGCGCATCGGCGATCGCCCCACTCGGAGCGACGACGCTGGCAGCCACTCGACGCGTCACGCCCATCGCCGTACGCGGATCGACGATGTGGGAGTAGCGCACGCCCTCCACTTCAATGCTGCGATACGCATCGCCCGAGGTTGCGACTGCCCCGTGTACCAAGCGGAGCTCACGCGTGGGGGCACCCGCCACCATCGATTCGACACGAATGGTCCAAGAGTCCTGACCGGGTGGTGGCCCCGAGACCGCGATATCGCCGCCACCATCCACCAGCGCCGACTCGACCCCATAACTCGCGAGCACGACAAGCATCTCGTCGAGTGCATAGCCTTTGGCAATACCACCCAAATCCAAGCGCATCCCCGCTCGCGACAGCCGAATGGCCCGCGGCTCGTCGTGCAACTCGATCAGCTCATAACCAATCGATTCGCGTGCCTCGCGCAAGCGCTCAGCGCCCGGCAACTCCCCTTGCCGTTGCATGCGGCGCCAGAGACGAACCGCCCGCCCCACACTTACGTCAAAGGCACCTTCGCTCGCAACGCTGACCTGCCTCGCCAACTCCAGCACGTGCCATAAATCATCCGAAACCGCTTTGGGTGTGCTCGTTTGCGACTCGAAGTGAGCACATAAGCTGCGCAGCTCCGACTTCGGGTCGTAGTCGGACAAACAGGCATTCAAAACGTCCAAACGACCGAAGGCCGCGCTCGCAGCCGTTTGGGCCAACTCAGAATCGACTCCATGCACGCGGATTTCGAAGCGCGTGCCCATTTGCTCATAGATGAAGCGCAGCGGCTCCGGACTCGATCCGATCGCGCGGCAAGCCCCCGAAACGCACGCAATGAACAGCAGAGCACCACGCAGGGTGCACCCGAGAGTGCAGTCCGGAGTAGCTCGCGCTAGGCAGTCGTCGTGAAGTTCGCTAGGTATCGCTACCATCTGGGTCGCCCTCAAAGCTGACCGACTGGCCAGTCGCTGCCCTCGGAACTCGATCCCGGGGCTGCCATTGCGTTGAAGTGCGCGAGCCCAAGTCCTCAGCACCAGCGCTGCCACACTCGAAGAGCACAGAGGATCCCTCCTTCCTCCCCCCCATGCAAAGAGCTTTCTGTATCCGCCCGACCCGACTCTCGTTGACAGTCGGCTTGCTTGGGCTTTGTCTCACTCCCGTCGCCCACAGCCAGGACGAGCCGACTCGCGTGGTCTACCCTGCCATGCCGGACGGAAAGCCACCGCTGACCGCGAGCGAGGGTGCTGACGCGGAGACGGCCGAGGAGATGAAGTCATTCACCGTTGTGCTGACGGGCGAGGATGCGCAGTTCGAGATGGTCCCAATCCAAGGTGGGACTTTCACGATGGGTAGCCCCGACTCCGAAGAAGATCGAGGCAAGGACGAAGGGCCGACGCGTGAAGTCAGCTTGGAGCCGTTCTGGATAGGACGCACCGAGATGACTTGGGATGTGTACCACCAGTTTCAGTTTTCGCTCGATCGCGGTCGGCGTCGCGCAGGTGAGGAAGCCAGTGTCGCACAGGATGCTTGGGCCGACTCCGTCAGCCGTCCAACGCCGCCCTATGTGCCGATGGATTTCGGAATGGGAATCGAGGGCTATCCCGCAATCTGCATGACGCAGTTTGCGGCGAAGCAGTTCTCGAAGTGGATCAGTATGAAGACGGGTCGCTTCTATCGCCTGCCGACCGAAGCCGAGTGGGAGTACGCTTGTCGTGCGGGTACGACGACGGCTTACTCCTTTGGTGACGATGTCGACGCAATCGATGACTACGCCTGGTACTTCGATAACGCGGACGACACGACGCAACTCGTCGCGCAAAAGAAGGCCAACCCTTGGGGTCTGTTCGACATGCACGGCAATGTCTCGGAGTGGGTGTTGGACGGTCACGCTCCCTACGCCAAAGTCCCACAAGCTGCTCCGATCCATTGGCCTGTAAAAGAGTATGGCCGCATCGTGCGCGGAGGCTCATGGGACGACGACCCGGATCGATTGCGCTCTGCAACTCGCATCAAGTCGCGCCCCGGTTGGAAGGTGCAAGATCCGCAGTTGCCCAAGAGCATCTGGTACCACACCGACGCACGCTATGTCGGCTTCCGCCTCGTACGCCCTCTCGTCGAACCACCGCAGTCCGAGTGGGCGCGCTATTGGAAAGCGGATCTCGAGTCAGTCCTCGAGATTCAGGAGCGGCAGCGCAACGGCGAACGCTGAGCGCAACCATTGATTAAAGGAGCCTCGCGCCAATCGAGACGGCCCGATCCGCAGCACCGCAGCTCGTCTGCGCGGCTCCTCTCCCGACTTCGAGCCCAGTCTGCCAAGACGCGGAAGGCGTTCTCGACCTACAATCCCCACATCCCGATCTCCCCGAGCCCAAGATCCAGACTATGAGCCAGCCGAAGCCCTTGAACCCGACCCGACGCCAGATCCTCGCAGGAAGCACTGCCGGCCTCATCGGTTCCAGCCTGAGCGCGGGCGCCCTTGCAGGCACAGCTAGCGCTACGCAACCGATTCGCAGTCGCGCCAAAGAGAACGAGACGATTCGCGTCGCGTTGGTCGGTTGCGGCGGCCGCGGAACAGGCGCTGCGATTCAGGCCCTTTCAACCGAAGGCCCAGTCGAGCTGGTCGCGATGGCGGATGCATTCTCGGACAGACTCGAAGGCAGCCTGAACGAAATCAAAAAGCACAACAGCGAGCGCGTCAACGTGCCCGAGTCTCGACGCTTCGTCGGCTTCGATGCGTACAAGGAGGCGATCGCGTGTGCGACGGACGATGGACCGATCGACGTCGTAATCCTGACGACGCCCCCGGGCTTCCGACCCATTCACTTTGAGCATGCGATCGCGAGCGACAAGCACGTGTTCATGGAGAAGCCGGTGGCGGTCGACGGTTCCGGCATCCGGCGCGTGCTCGCCGCGGGAGCCGAAGCCAAGCGCAAAGAATTGAAGGTTGGCGTCGGTCTGCAGCGCCACCATGAAGCCAAGTACATGGAAGGCGTCAAGCGCGTGCAGGATGGCGCGATCGGCGACATCACTCTGTTACGTTGCTATTGGAACTCCGGCGGAGTCTGGGTTCGCGAGCGCCAGGCGGGCATGACCGAGATGGAGTACCAGATGCGCAACTGGTACTACTTCAA
This sequence comes from Planctomycetota bacterium, assembly GCA_047611405.1. Classification (GTDB taxonomy): domain Bacteria; phylum Planctomycetota; class UBA1135; order UBA1135; genus JBLFWN01. The sequence continues at coordinate 17,841 of JBLFWN010000043.1, forward strand.
CTGGCTCTGCGGCGACCACATCGTCGAGCAGCACATTCACAACCTCGATGTGTGCAACTGGGTTATGGATGGCTTCCCAGTCAAGGCACAGGGCTTGGGTGGACGCCAAGTCCGTACCGGCATCAACCACGGTGAGATCTTCGATCATCACGCAGTCGAGTTTACCTATGCGAACGGCACGAAGATGATGAGCCAGTGCTCGCACCTACCGGGCGCCTGGTCGAGCGTCAGTGAGCACGCTCACGGAACGCACGGCAGCGCGAGCTTCTCGCAGGGACGAATCAAGAGTCAAGGCGGGTGGGATTGGCGCTTCCGCGAAGAGAACCCGAACCCCTACCAGGTCGAGCACGACGATTTGTTCCGCGCCATTCGTGAAGGCAATGCCTACAGCGAAGTCGAGTACGGTGCCAAGAGTACGATGACAGCCATCCTTGGCCGCATGGCGACCTACAGCGGCAAAGAGATCAAGTTCGACGACGCGCTGAACTCCGAAGTGGCCTTGACACCTTCCAAGTACACCTGGGACGGAACTCCGCCGACGACTCCGGACGCTGACGGCCGCTATGTGATCCCGATGCCCGGCCGCACGCGCGTTCTTTGATTTCGCCCCACATCGACTAGAACTCCTGATCATGACACGTTCAAGAATTATGCAGCGCTCCAGCCTGCTGGGCTCGGCTGCTCTGTGCGCCGCGCTCATTGGTTGGACTCAGCTGTCGGCCACGCCTTCCGATACATCGATCGCAAGCGCGCCCACCTCTCTCGTGCAAGAAGCTGCCGAAGAAGAAGAGGAAGTGCACGAAGAGACCGTTATCGAAAGCGCGATGCTCGAGTTGCAGTCGGCCCTGAAGAAGCTGCGTCGCAGCGTGCGCAAGGAAGACCAGCAAGCGGCCAGTTTGGAGCAGATCGACATCGCGCAAGCGGCAATCGTGCGCGCCAAGAAAGAGTCCCCGCTTCGCACAACTGATGAAGCCGAGGCGGCGCGGCCCGAGTTCTTGATCGCCTACCGCAGTGCAATGATAGTGATGCTACGTGGCTTGTTGGAACTCGAGGAAGCGATCCTGGAGGGTCGCATCGAGGATGCACGCGCTCTCGTGTCGAAGATCCGCGACAGCGAGGATCCGAACCACGAGAAGTTCATGGAAGAGTTCTAAGACTCACATTCCGCAAGAGTCAGGCAACATCAATGGGCCAGTAGCTCCGAAGCTACTGGCCCTAAGTCTTAGGTAGAGCCTTGCAGTCGGTTAGATAAGAGCGCTTCGCGCAGAGTCGCTCATCGAATGCAGATCAAGGCACATCAAGTCCCTAATGGTTACCCCGCCCCCCAAAGACCGTGAAATTGGGGCCCTAGTGCAACGCAGAGCTGCCTTCCAGAACCGGTTCTGTGCCGATCGCTGTTTTTAGGACGAGCTACTAGTGCCAAAGAAGGAACCGCCCGATGGCGTTCCAATCAGGAACACCATCGGGCGGTTAGTGACCTGAGCGCAGACGGCTCAGCGCGCGACCTCGATTTCTTCTGTTTCCCAATTCGTCAGGCCATCGCGTCGGCCTTCTCCGCCTTGGCCTTGGCATCGGGCTTCGCAATATTTTTGGCCTTCGGCTCCTTGGCAGCATCGCCGAGCGCGCGTGTGACGATTTCGAAGGTGTCTTTCGACAAGCCCTTGACCGCGGCGACTCGCTGCAGTTGCTTGACCATCAGTTTCTGGCGTCCTTCATCGAAGCGACGCCAAGAGTTGAAGGTCGAGACCATGCGCGCCGCGACTTGCGGATTGATCGAGTCGAGCAAGATCACTTGGTCGGTGACGAAGCGATATCCCGCACCATCCGCTTGGTGGAACCGTATTTGATTGCCCGACGCGAAGGCGCCGATCAACGAACGCGCTCGGTTGGGGTTGGTCAAGCTGAAGTCGGGGTGCTTGGACAGCAACGCGACGTGCGCGCACGCATTCTCGGCACAAGAGCTAGCTTGCAGGGTGAACCACTTGTCGATAACCAAAGGATCCGACTGCCACTTGCAGTAGAAAGCATGCAGCGCATTGCCACGGTCGAGGCCTGCCGACTCTACGTTGAGCAAGATGCCCAGAGCGGCCTCGGCGTCGGTCATATTAGTCGCGCCATCGAACTGAGCGACGATAATCGCGTTGACATCTGAATCCTCGAGCGCGGACAGATAGCCGAGCGCGACGTTCTTCAGGCGCCGGTTGGCTATCGCCTCACTTGTGATCTCATAGCTGCTCGTGTCGTGCAGACGCGTGTACATTGAAAGCAAGGTCTCGCGATGCGCTTTGGCCAAGGCCTGCCGCACGAACTCGCGCACGTTATGCAACGCATCAACTTGGATGACCGCCATCGACTGGGCAAGCTGTTGCTCAGCCGGCAGCTGCAGCGCCAACGCGCGTAGCGAGTTGTCGAGCGTCTCTGCCGTCAACAGATTGCCAAAGGCTTCGATAAAGACCGGATCCAGCTCCAATTCGCGCTCAGCTTCCCAGTCTTCGACAAGCGCTAAGATGATGTCTGTCGCGAGTTGCTGCCCGGCTTCCCAACGATTGAAAGAATCGGAGTCGTGCGCCATCAAGAACGCCATCTGTTCGCGCGTGCGTTCTTGCTCGACGATCAGAGGCGCCGAGAAGGCACGCAGCACGGATGCAACAGGTGTCGTGTGGATACCTTGGAAGGTGAACACCTGACGAGCTTCGGTCAGCTCGAGCACGCGTGTCCCCGGCTCGACAAAGTGATTCTCACCAAGCAGCATCAGCGGCAAATCCTTGCCCTCAGGCTCGAGCAATCCGACGGCGATCGGAATGTGCAGAGGCTCAAAGCCCTTCGTCTCCTTACCCTCGGCATCCAGCGGCGCCTTCTGCGTGAAGGCCATGGTGTACGTGCGGTACTTCGGGTCGTAGCAGCCCTCGACCAGTAGGCGCGGCGTACCAGGAGTCGAATACCAACGCGAGAACTGAGTCAAGTCACGCCCATTCGATTCCGCCATGGCAGACAAGAAATCATCGCAGCTAACCGCTTGACCATCGTGACGCTCGAAGTACAAATCCATGCCACGCCGGAAGCCCTCGGGGCTCAGCAGCGTGTGGTACATACGAATGATCTCCGCACCCTTGTTGTAAACCGTCGCCGTATAGAAGTTGTCCATCGAGATGTACGACTCCGGGCGAATCGGATGCGACATTGGACCACTGTCTTCCGGGAACTGCCTGATGCGCAGCGCACGAACGTCATCGATGCGCTTGACCGCAGCCGAGGTCATATCCGCGGTGAACTGCTGATCGCGGAAGACCGTCAGACCCTCTTTCAACGTCAGCTGGAACCAGTCCTTGCAGGTGACGCGGTTGCCGGTCCAGTTGTGGAAGTACTCGTGACCGATCACGCCCTGCACGAACTGGAAGTCCATGTCCGTGGCGCTCTCTTTGGTCGCCAAGACGTACTTCGAGTTGAAGACATTGAGGCCCTTGTTCTCCATGGCTCCCATGTTGAAGTCGCCCACCGCGACGACCATGTAGATGTCCAGGTCGTACTCGAGGCCAAAAGTGTCCTCATCCCACTTCATCGACTCCTGCAGTGAACGCAGTGCGTGCTCGCAGCGATGCACCTCGTGCGGCTCGACCCAAAACTCGAGCGCGACTTCGCGACCCGACATCGTTGTGTAACTTCCGCTGTGACACGCCAGATTGCCGGCCACGAGCGCGAACAGATAGCTCGGCTTCTTGAAGGGATCTTCCCAACGGACCCAGTGGCGCCCGTCCTCCAGCGTGCCTTCCTCGACCCGATTGCCGTTCGAGAGCATCACCGGGCAAGACGCGGGATCGGCGACGATGGTCGTGCTATAGCGCGCCATCACATCGGGGCGATCCAGGAAGTAGGTAATGCGGCGGAAGCCTTCGGCTTCGCACTGCGTGCAATAGTTCCCGCTCGTTCGGTACAAACCCGAGAGCGAGGTGTTCCCATCCGGATCGATCGCGACGACCGTCTCGAGCGTGCAGCTCTCCGGCAAGCCGTGCAGCGCCAGGTCCTCGCCCTGTATCTCGTACTCGGACGCATCGAGCTCGCGCCCGTCGAGCCGAATCGAGCGCAATTCGATTTCCTCACCGGCGAGCACCAAGGGTTCCCCCTCGACCCAGCCGCCTGCATTGCGGACAAGCGCCATCGTGGCCGTTACGAGCGTGCCCTCATCGGACAATTCGAAGCGCAAATCGACGGTTTCGATCCAGTACGGAGGCTGACGGTAATCCTTGCGGTGGATCGTGACGGGGGCGCCGGCGTCTTGGCCAGGACTCTGCGGTGAGGCGCTATTCATGGTGTCGATGAGAGTGTCGTGAGGAGCGAGATCGACCCAACAGAATAGCGCCTTCCAGTAGTGGCGTCAGTCACGAGTCGCCGAATGAACGAAGTGAACTAGATCGAACAGGCACACTGGCATCCACACTCGCCCACGCAGGCCATGAGCACTCCGCAGGCACCCAATTTGCACGGCCAGAAACGCAAAAAAGCCCGCGCCCTCGCGGCAGCTCGCTTAGCGAGCTACGCGAGGGCGCGGGCCGTTCGACTCGGTCCAGTGCCCGTTCAACAGAGCGAGCGTAGCCTACAGTGCGGCCAACGGTCCGAGACTCGAGAAGAGGCTCCGACGCCGTCGTCTCTGGGATCAGCGAGTCTGCAGCGCGGAGTTCGGACCCCCGGCTTGGGTCGAGCTCTGACGCTCGCGCTCGATTTGGCGACGCGCGATTTCTTCGTAGGACTGGTCGTCCTCGACGCTAGAGAGCACGTCAAGCGTTGCTTCCTGACCCGAACGGATCTGCGACAAACGATCCGTCAGTTGGTCGAGGCTGGCACTCTCGAAGCGCGACAGCTCTTCGATCGTCTTGTTGCGCTTCTCGAGCAGATCGATCAGGCGGTCGTTGCGCTCGATGGCGTCGACTTGGCGCTCAAGCTGCATCATCTGTGACTGGAATTGAGCGTGCTCATTCTCCAGCGAGATCAACAACTCGGCCAAGCGCTTGGCCTGCTGGTTCAGGTAGACGAGGTCATGCTGCGCGCTCGCCTTACGGTCGAGATAGGCATCGTGCGTGGCCCGTGTCTGGTTCAAGTGGCGGTTCGCCAGATCGAAGCTATAGACGCTGTCGTTGACTGAGACAACGCTGCGCCGCAGATCGCCATTGCTGACACGATTGGCAGCAACTTCGGCAACCTTGGGCTCGAGCTGAGCCAGCTCTTCCCCAGTCAAGTCGACGACACGTGAGGCAATGGCCTCTTCGCGCTCGACCTGACGAATCTGCTCGTTCAGGCTTGCCAGGTCGGAACGTACTTGAGAAGCGCGCTTGGGATACTCGCGCGACATCTCTTGCAGCTGCGAGCGCAGCGCGGTCGGATCGTCGATGTGCTGATCGATCTGCTCGATCACTTTCTCACGCATCGTGTGCATGACGGCTTTGGCGCGCTGCGGGCCGGCAATGAGCATAGTGCCGCCGGCGACGACGCCGACTGCGACGGTTGCGATGACGCTGGTGCGGATGCAGCCTCTGAAAATTGAAAACATGGTATTTAGGTCGGTGTCAGGGTCGTCGGAGGTGGCCCCCTCTGGGCCACGTACCTACTTCTTGGGAAGCCGACCCGCCCACTTTCATCTCAGAGGGCTTTTCTAAGGATTTCTGCCTCGCGCCCCCATGGATGGCGCTTCTTGCGCGAATATTGAGGGTGCGAGAGAGATATAGTTGGTCTGATTCGAGTCGGGGCACGACCCCGGCACTCCGCAGACCCTCTGCTCCCCACGCTGGCTGTGCTGAACGACCTGACGACATCATTTATCGGACGCTTACGTGCGCGCGATTCGGCGGCCTGGTTCGAGCTATGGGAAGCCTTCGGGCCGATCCTGCGTTCGCAACTCGCCCATTGGGGTCGTGGCCGCATCGGCGTAGAGACCGTCAAGGACCTGTCGCAAGAGACCCTTGTCGCGCTCGCTGGAGCGATTGATAGGCACGACCCGTCCAAGGGCGCGCGCTTCTCGACCTGGCTCCTTTCTATTGCCCGCTACACATTAGGGGACGAAATCGATCGTCGCATGGCCCAGAAACGAGGCGGCGGCGTCCGTGCGGCGAGTCTCGATGAGGGCATGGGTAAGGCCGACTCTGGCCTGAGCCCGGACGAGGAATACGAATTGGCCGTCTTCGATGCGAAGGTCGAGGCCGCCCTACGCGCTCTCGAACGCGAAACCGACTTCCTCGAGTTCACGATCTTTCGGATGCGAATCCTCGATGGAGTGTCCGGCAAGGAAGTCGCCGCCAACATTGGTGTCTCCGAACCCACAGTCAGCCGCCGTCTGGCGAAAACGCGCTTGCACCTGCAGGGCAAGCTCGCCCATGTTTTCAGCAAGTTCAGCTTCACCGAAGAAGAAATGAGCGAGCTCGAGCGAAATGGTCTCGACCCGAATCCCAAGAAGGGAGAGGACGCCCGCTTCGACGAAGCTCTGGGCGAGATCTACCACCGCATGGCCCAGCGAAGAGCGCAGGACACAGCCGTTGACTCGAACTGACACGACAGGAGCACGCTCATGGTAAGCGTAGGATTTGGCGCCTTCACCGGAATGATCGTGGTGCTTGCCGCCGTGACGCTACCGATGTTGGCCGTCTGGGGCGTCGTTCGCCTGCTGTCGGGCCTGGGATGGGTGCTCGGCAGAGTTGGCCGCGGCGTCTCGGGTGGCGTCGGGCGCATCAGCGTTTTTATCCGTAGCGAGCTGCGTGACACGCTAAATCTGGCTGGCGGGATCCTGACTGCCGTCGTGATCGCGCCACTGGCGTTGGTGAATGTCGTCATCGGGCGCTGGTCCGCCGCTGGGCACTATGGACGCGCGCTCGAAGACGAGGTCGCCAACTCGGGGCTCAGCCTCTATCGCCTAGCGATCGGCAACCCGGTTCAACTGCTCGGCTTGTCTGCTTTGACGGCAGGTATCGAGACACGTTTGCCCGATGTTGTGCACCGTGTTCCGACGCGTGAAGCCTCGAAGCGCAAGAAGCGTTCGTTCTCTGGCTACACCGTGACGGGAACACTGCCTTCGGGCGGATCTGGTGCGCGTTTGTTCTTGGCTCGTCCGAGCAAAGACAAGGTCATCGCCTTCCAAGCCTCGGGTCACACCGACCCCGGCCAAGTCGTAATCAAGTCATTTGCGCTCGAAGAGGGATCGACCTTGCCGCAGATCGTGCGCGAGAGTCGCGCGCTCGAATGCGCAAGCAAGATGGGTTTGGTACTCGAGCACGAGCTCGAAGGATCCAGCTTCCACTACGTCATGCCTTACGTCCCTGGCGATCGCCTGGACGACGTGACGCGCCGTATGCACGAGACTGCCGGCGACAAAGGCCTGGAAGGCCGTCAACTGGGCCAGGTACTTGGCTTCGCTGCCGACATCCTGCACAACTTGGACCGCTTCCACTCGGGTGGTTTGTGGCACAAGGACATCAAGCCGTCGAATATAATCGTCTCGGGCCACAAGGTGCACCTGGTCGACTTGGGCCTCGTCACGCCGCTGCAATCGGCCATGACGCTGACGACGCACGGCACCGAATACTACCGCGACCCCGAGATGGTTCGCTTGGCGCTTGGCGGCGTCAAAGTACACGAAGTCGAGGGCGCGAAGTTCGACATCTACAGTACCGGCGCAGTGCTCTTCTCCTTGATCGAGAACGACTTCCCCGCACACGGCAATCTGTCGCGCATCAGCAAAGCGTGCCCGGACGCACTCGCGATGATCGTGCGCCGCGCGATGGCGGACATGGAAACGCGCTACTCCTCAGCGCGCGAGATGCTGGAAGATGTGCGTGTGCTCATGCGTGCGCGCGATCCCTTCTCCATACGCGTTGCCGATCTGCCCTCGATGGGTGGCAAGGTTGCCGACAGCATCCCGAGCCAAGGGAAGAAGGCCGAGGGCACGCCCTTCATGGCGCAGTCGGCTACGTATCAGCCGCGCCACACTGATGAAGTACGCGCGCGTACTGTCAGCGATCGCGAAGCGCCCGAGACGAATCCCGCTGATTCGATCATGGGTGCCGGTGCTCCTGTACGTGCGAGTCGCAAGAGCGGACGCTCCGTCGGCTCGCGCGTCGCTCGAGCTCTCGCCGCTGGTTTGTTCTTCATGACGATGCTGGGCATTGGTGCCTTTGCACTGTTCGGGGTTCGCCACGCGCGCATGAGCGAGACTGCCACGTCGACCTGGCCGAGCGGCGGGCACTCCGTCGCCGTTGCTTCGGAGACTCCTGTCGAGACGCATGTCATGCGTCTCAGCCCGCGTGGCCTCACGATCGAGACTGAGCGTCATGCGGACGCGCTGGCCACGCCTACGACGATCACGCGAGTCGAGAGCAACAGTCCTAAGCCGGACAAGCGAGTAAACTCGCGTCGTCGTGCGATTCAGAAACTGCCGCTCTGGGTGCAGCCTTTCGGACGCTTGGAGACCGAGGAGAAGGTGCTGGTGCTGCGTGACATGCGCGCTAGTGCCAAACTGTTCGATATGCCGGCCATCCGCAATACCATCGTCGCAACGGAGGTCGATGTCCTTGACCCCTCCAGCGAAGGCGAGGACGGCAACCTGGAACGCGTCCTTGGCGGAGACGCGCGTAGTGTGATCGGGCTGGGTACTCCGGATGAGCCTGAGGTCGTTGAGCGCTTGCGTGACTACCTTGATAGGGACGAGCGCATTGGCGGGATCCTGTGGCTCTGGTCCGATGAGAATGGACCGCGACACATTGCGCTGGTTGATCGCCCACAGACGGGTGGAAGTGCGGCCGTAATTCGGTGAGGCACGGATGGTTTTGCTGTGGAGTTGCGCGCTTGGCGTGTGACTCTTGACTGACTTGTGAGCGCGATCTGCTTTGGTGGGTCGCGTTTTTTTGGTGTGTGGGTGGTGCGCTGGGGTGGAGATGGCGCTCTGGTTCATGATCAAGGCAGGAACGGCGCGCCACAACCCCACAACCCCAACCTACTCCCCCAACTCATCCGCACCGGCATCAAGCTGACCAAACAGCATCTTAGACGCGTCAATCGCTGAGTCCTTCTCCGCAAGCGCAGCACGCTGCGCATCAACCTCAGACTGCGTGTCATCGAGACTACGCATCAACGACACGATTTCGCCCTGACGACCCGTCACTTGCTCGCTGGCTTCACTTACCTCATCGCGCAACTCTTCAACTCTGGCCTCGAGCGTCACCACGGAGCGGTCGCGTTCATCTAGTGCACTCTGAAGCTCGGCCTGCTCCCGTAGCGCATCCTCGTGCATATGCTGCAGCTCGTCGAACGATTGACCTTGCTTGTTGAGTAGGTCACGGAGTAGTTCGGCCTCCGCCCTCTGCTCCTCTACAACCGCCTTGCTTGTCGCACGCTCATGATCCGCGTCCTCAAGAGCTTTAGAGAGCTGCTGCGATGCTTGGACAAACTTGCGTGCTTGCTTGGCGAGCGACGCCTCGAGCTTGGAACACTTCTTCTCGGCCTGCGTGTTCGCCTTCGTCAACTGTTGATCGAATTTGGCCTGCAACGACTCTATCGATTTCTCGGACCTAGCTAGCTCGCGTTGCTTAGCTCGGTATTCCTTCTCGCGCTGCTTCAACTGCGCGCGTAGCTCCGCGCGGGTGTCCTTTACAGCTTGCTTGGCCGCGTCCAATGCATGCAGTTTGGCGGCTAGCTGCCTTTCGAGTTTTGCTTTCTCGCGTGCGACCTGCTTGTTGGCCTTGGTGCGCCCCTTGATGCTCTGCGCACCCTCGTCCTCCGCAATGGCTCGACTCACTGTGGCGGAATTCTCGGATACACGCGACGTGTCCAGCCTTTCCTCCAGGCCCTGAATGGAAGCCACTAGCTCGCTCTCTCTTTGAGCGCCGACACTCTGCAATTCCTCCAGCTCGGCTCGGCTCGAGGCCAGCCCCTTCTCTGCCCGTCGGTGATCCTTGTCTCCCTTCGCCTTCTCTGCAATGAGCTGCTTACTCGCCTTCTCCACTTCTTGGCAGCGGTCCTTCCATCCTGCGGCCTGGACCTCACTGCCATGGAATTGTTGCTCGAAGCCAGCGGCCTTCTGGTTGGCATTTGCGAGCTCGACCTGGAGCGCTTCCATTTGCGCCTGCGATTCGCTCGAGCCACTAGCGTCCAGCTCGCCACGTAGTGCATCAAGTTCCTCGCGCGCGCCGACAAGTTCGACACGAGCGGTCTCAAACTCACTGTCGCGCTCCTGGAGCGTAGCGCGAGCAGCGCTCAGTTCGTCTTCACTCGCAGCAGCAAGAGCAGACGCCTGCGCTGACTCTTCCTGCAGACGCAACACGAGCGCACTCAGGTCACGCGAGCGCCCGGTAAGCTCGGTCTCCGCTTGATCACGACGCGTCTGCACCTTTTCGAAGTGTTGCTGCAACTCCTCAAGATCTTGCGTTGCCTTCGGGCTCGAGGAGGCTGCGGCAAACAACTCGTCTCGCTGCTCCTCAAGCTGAGCCAGCGCCTGCTCGCGCTCTGCCTGCATACTCTTCGCAGTTGACTCACTCTCTGCCAAGGCTTCTTGGCAGCGCAGGAGTTCATTGACACTCGCCGTATGCTCGACGGTGATTGCCTCGATCTGATCGCGAGCTTCCGACAACTCAGTCTGTGCACCACTAAACTGGCCGTCGAGCGCATCTCGCTCGAGCCGAAGCTTCACACTGTCTGTCTCTAGCTGTTTCTGCAGCACCTCGAAAGCCTGGGCTCGCGCGGCCGTTGCTTGGCTACTGCGCTCGATCCCGTGCTCGAGTTCGGCGACTTGGGTCTCTCGCTCTAGTAAGTCTCCTGCTAGCGATTTACCGATGCTGACTTGCTCGTGCAGCTCTTCGCGCGTGGACTCCAACTCATTCTGAATGCGTTCGATGTCAACGCGCGCCTGCGCCAGATTGCTCCCCGTCGTTTCAAGCGATTGCCCGGCTACTTCCAAGGCATCCCGGCGGTCCACACACTGAGTGCGTAACGTCACCACCTCGACTTCGAGCTCTTCGAAACGGCGCGACAAGGCCTCCGCCAACATTGCATCGGTCTGCATCTCTTTGACTTGAGATTCGAGCGTGCCGACCTGAGCATTGCGGATCTCCAGCTCCGCCTGCAGTTCTTCGACGCACATCGAGAAACGCAGATTCTCTTCTACCTTTAGCTCAACGTCGATCGACTGATCCCGATGAGCACCGGATAAATCATCGAACTCCTGCTTCAGGATCTCAAGCCTGCTCGCTGCCGGCTCCAAGGAGCGTACGCGCTCCGCCAATGCATCAATTGAATTAGACTGTCGACTGATCTCTGCCTGCTTCTCGTTCTGTAGACGGAAGCTACGCTCTTGCCAATCGTTCAGCTCGTCTTCGAAACAGGTCTGCTCACCCGCTTGTTGACCAAACAACTCCTCGACCCTGGCAGCTTCAAGCTGCGCGATGTCGCCCGAAGCCGCATCGATACCGGAGAGTGCCGCCTCTAGCGCACGGATTCGCTCGTTCTGTTCGGTGATTCCACGCAGCAAGCCCGACTCTTGTTGGTCAAGGACATCTATCGCGCCCCCGATGCGATCTTCGAGATCGAGGTAGGCCTCATAGCGCTCCTGCACTTGTCGCGACATCTCGGCTGCCAAGGCCGCCTGCTCGCGGCGCTGTTGACGCGCCTGCAACCACCATGCAAACAGCAGTCCCGATAGCATCGAGAATGCGGAGGTAATGACAAGAAATACGAGCTGCATAGAGTGGCGCAAGCCGTCGAGTGATCGGGCCTGGAAGAACCGGTCTCGCGCAGCCCATCCGTCGGCCAATTGAGCGGCCGTTCCGTAGCTCGAAAACAGGAACCCATGCCTGCGGCCCCCCTCAGTGGACTAGATTCGCACCCGTAGCCCATTGGGGCCCTTCAGTAGCTCAGGGAGCTTCAGGGAGGAAGGCGACGCGCACCGAATCCTTACCGATCAGTAGCATTCCCATCACCTGCCCATCCGAGCGCCCAACGACGCAAGCGCCCTGCCACTCCGGGCCGAACACGAGCGAGTCGTCGACCTGCCAGCCGCCCTCGATCGATGTCAATTTAGACGGTGCCAATGCTCGCGGCGGAACAGTCGCGTCGACGACGACGAGGCTGTCCTCGGGACCAACCGGCAGTCGGTGCTTGCGGAAGTCCCATGCGCGCCCACCACGAACAGCTAAGGGCAAGCGGGCCAAATCCCCGAACTCCCAGACCGGACCGACATCGAGCGGCAAGACTTGACCAAGCAGCTCCAACTCTGCGCTGCCCTCGCGAAAGTCTTCAGGCACCAAGAGTTGAGCCGGGCCGATCAAGCCACCGTCGACCGGCAGCAACCAACCACTTTCGGTTCGAGTGCGACCGAGCAAACCCGCTTCTTTCCAACTCAAATGAGCTCGAATCGGCAGCGGCAAGGGTCCGCCCGCGAGCGAGCGGCCAACGGGGAGCGAGGGTTGCCACTTCAACCATTCTGACTGAGCTTTTGGATGCAGTTGGAACCTGTGACCCTGTCGCACCGCGGAGCCAGCATCGGTAGGCGTCGCAAATGAAATGCTGCCAACAAGCAGAGAAGCCAGCGAACTAACATCGACGTGTAAGCCTTCCAGCAACGCGAGGTCGACTTCCAGGCCTCCATCTTCCCAAAACTCTGTGTCTTCACGTACTAGTTGTACGTACGGCGGCCGTATGTACGCCCGCACCTCGATCGCGGTCGCGTCACTCGAAAGCCCAACTGCAAGCACGGTTCCGACGCGCAGCCCGCGATAGGTCAATGCGGCGCCAGCGGCCAGACCAAAGCGCGATGAGGCTTCGAGCGTCAGTTCCAAACCACCGGCCTCGAGATGCTCGCCAAGAGGAGGTTCTTCCAGTGCAACGAATTCGGTTTGGCGCTGACCACTCGATAAGCCAGGTAGGACGGTCAAGTAGCGAGCTCCGACCACCGTTTCGAGGCCTTGAACGCCCTCGAGCGACAGATGCGGACGCACGACCCAAAAGCGACTGCCCCTTCGCGCGACCCCCTCGGAATCATGATCCATGCGCACTCGCAGAATCACACCCGACAGATCAGGTTGTAGCTTCACCTCCTCGATCCGGCCGACGCCGATACCACGGTAGCGCAGAGGATCGCCCGCTTTCAAACCGTGCCCATCGCTGACCTTGATCGTCACCAAGGGACCGCGTGAAGCGAGCGCGTCGCGTCCGATCCAGAACGCGACTCCCAACGCCAAGAGCGGCAGGATCATCGCCCACCAGCGTCCACGTTGCGTAGCGACGACGGCACTCGGAATGCTTTGCTCTGTCATGCCGTGATGTCCTCTCGTTCACGCGCTCCATCGAAGGATGTCTGCGGCATCTCGCTCTCCCACAAGGCGTGCGGATCGAACCAGGCACTGGCCAATAGGCTGAAGGTCACACACAACGCGAATACGACTGCCCCCACGCTCGCGTGCACGCTGACGAGGTCGCCGACCTTGAGCCATGCGACAAGAACTGCAATCAGCAAGACATCCAGCATGCCCCAACGGCCCGCCAATTCGATCCAGTGATAGGTCAATGCGCGATGGTGCTCACGCATGCGCGTCCCAAGCACGATCACTATCAAACCAAACAGCTTAGTCATTGGCAGGACGACCGAGCACAGCAACACGATTCCGCCGACCGCGAACTCCCCTTGCTGTAATAAACCGACGCTGCCGGACCAGATGCTGGCATCCGTGTGATGACCGAATTTCTCAAGACTCATCACTGGCAACATGATCGCCAACGGATACAGGATCAGGGCCGCGATCGCTGCTCCCAGGACCATCGGATTGCGCGACGCGGCGCGACCGTGATCCCAGACCGTGGTTCCGCATCGACCGCATAGCGCACGCTCACCTTGCGCGAGAGAGGGAACTTCTTGGACGAGCCCACAACAGTGACAGGCCTTCAGCGCATGGCGTTGCATAGCAGCAGACTACGCGCTGCGCGCCCCTTCATTCCAGGTCGAGGCTCAGTCTTCGATGGTTATGGACACAGCACCACGGGTTGCGATCGCGCGGAAGATAGACGGCTCTCGGTCCAACAAGCTCGTATTCGGCCTGAAGAGGGCAAGGCCAACACCTGAATCCCGACCGTCATTCAGCCGCTTGATGTACGATCTAGGCTTCTCCTGCACGATCACTCATGCACCAAACACGCCTCTCCTCAAGCGCTCCTGCTCGCCGCTGCTTGACTCTTGTAGCGCTCCTGCTGGGCCTCGCATCGCTCGCGCCCGCCAATTGGGCGGTGAATGCGGAATACGAGTTGCAGCAAGGCGAACGACCCGAGCGCCCCCAGGATGCAAAGCGCGAGCGCTCATCGAGGCAAACGCCCAAGGCCAAGGGCGGCGAACAATCGAAGCAGGAGAAGGCCCCTCGCAGCAGTGGTAAAAAAGGCAACAAGAAGTCGGGGGCAGATTCCGAGGAGAGCGCGGACGCTTCCGATGAGGCGCCGCTGACCCGCGAGGAGAGGCGCGCCATCGCACTCGCTCGACAAAAGGAGAAGGCCTCGGATGCGACCGACGCGAAGGATCGTCCGGCTCGCCGACGCGCCTCAGATTCGGAGCAACCTGCGGCTGGCAAAGCCGAGCCCGCGGATCGAAGCGCCGCGAGCATGACTCCGAAGGAACGCGGCGCTGCCGCCCGAGCCAAGAAGCAGGCAGATAGGGGCGAGGTATCAGCGCCCGACTCGAAGGCGGGCCGAGCAACAAGAGCGAACGCGAAGGACGACGCAATCGAGTCTCGCTCATCCAAGAACACTCGCGCGCAAGGCAACGACAAGGGATCCGCGGATGCGGCCGAGCGTCCAGAGAGAGGCAAGGCAAGGGACGCATCCAGCTCGCGTGCCAACACAGAGCGGAAGGCAAATAGCCGCGCTTCGCGAGATCGGGGTACCGACGCGCCAGCGTCCGCCGCCGACAAGGCGAAGAATGCGAGAGCAGCGGGAAAGAATAACAAGGCCGGCAACGCACGTCCGGCCAAGGAGGGTGCGAAGCCGGCTCCCAAACGGGGCAACGGGCGCAACGCCAATTCCAAGGATGCCCAGCCAGCTACGGACAGGACGACCCGAGCTGAGCAGGCGCGCGCGAACAAGGGCGGCAACGCGAACAAAGAACGCAACTCCAAGGCTCAGGACAAACCCGCAGAAGGCAGAGACGAGACGCCAGCCAAAGGCGCGCGTGCTACGCGCGACGCCGGCGCAAGAACAAGCGACACGGATTCTTCTGGATCCAAGAAGGGCGGGGCGGCCCGCGCGCGCAATTCTAAGGCAGGAGATGCGCCAGACCCGAAGGCCGCTGCGCGCGAACGACGGATCGCAGCAGGTCGTGACGCAGCACCTAAGCGGTCATCGAAGTCCCAAGAGACTGAAGAGCCAAGTGCGAACGCTCGCCAGCGCGACGCGAAGGCCGCAAGTGAGCGCGAGCCCAGGGGCAATCAAGCGAGCGATGCTGCGGGTGCAAACGCTCAAACTCGCGATCAACGCAACAGCAACGCTCGTCAGAACAAGAATCAGAGCGACGACAGCGCTGTTCAACCAGAAGGCGAAAGGCCGCAAGAACGAGCAGCCAAGCTGCGTGACAGCCGGGCCGCCAGCCGCGTCGCCCGAGGCGAGGCGGACGCCTCCGCTGCCCAAGCGAAGCAGAAAGAACGCGGATCTGGTGATGCGCCTGAGCGCGAACAAAGCAGGAACGCGCAACGAGGCGCGAACCAAGGCTCCGACACCAAAGTCGCATCCGACCCGGATCGATCGCGAGACACGCGCAACGAGGTGCGCAATGCGAGCATGCGCACGAACTCGAGTGTCAGCGACATAATCAAGTCCCAGGGAGGCACTGGAAATTCGCCTCTTGCAAGTGACGAGGGCGGAGCATCGGCAACCAGCGGCGAGCAGGAATCCAATCCCTCGAGCGAAGAGACGAACCCAAGTCCCGCGCCGGGCCAGGATGTTGCGCAAGGACAATCAGACCAAGGCGAGAACCTATCCTCGCTGGGGCAAGACCCCGGCCCTGGTGAGCAACAGGGTTCCGGAGATGAGGCAACGACAGGCGCAACCCCTCAAGCAGGCGGGGCTGCTACAGGCAAGCGAATCCGCGAATCGGATAGAGTGCGCGCCGAGCGTGCGGAAAGAGCTGCGCACAACGCGTTGCAGTACGCTGATGGAGCCAGCATCGACAGCTTGCTGGACGCGTATTACGAGACCGTTTCCGGCGCGGCAGGCCATCGCGATTGGGGCCGCTTCCGTGCACTTTTTCATCCCGATGCTGGCCGCTTGACACCGATGATGCTCGAGGAGGGCAAGAGCACCGTCTTGAACTGGACTCCCAAGGAGTACATCGAGAAGGTCGGGCCCTACTTCCAACAGCGCGCGTTCTATCAGACCGAGCTGTCGCGCAAGGCCGAAACCTTCGGACGACTCGCCAACGTCACAAGCGCGTTTGCTTCCTTCCACACAGAGGAGGATCCGGATCCATTCACGCGCGGGATCAACAGCATGCAGCTGTACTTTGACGGGCAGCGCTGGCTGATCCTGTCACTGTTCTGGGATCAAGAGCGCGAGGGCGTGTCCCTGAGCAAGGAACAACTCGGGGACTGACGGGAAGCCGCTTCGGGGCTGGAACATCAGAAACCCGCAACAGGCAGTGAACCCCAGCGAACTGCACTCGTTCTGTAGAAAGAGGATCCAGTCCCTTTCTTCAACTTCGCCTCACTCCTATGCGAGTCAGCTTCCGCATTTCGGTCGGTTTTTTGGTCGCCGCGACCTTGATCGTGGTCCTGTACCGTCAAGCGCACCTCGTTCGCTGGAGTGACGAGTCGTTGGCGATCGTGCTACCACTGAACGGCCTTCGCACCACCGCCAAGCCCGACTCTGCGGGCTCCGAGATGGCCGCAGTGGACCTCGAAAGTATCAGAAAGCGCGAGCAGCCCACGCACGCGGGCCTCGACGATATCGTGGTCAGCCGCGAAGAGTTCGAAGCGATGAAGAAGCGCCTGGAGGAAATGACAGCGCGCGACGCTCAGCCCTCCTCCGTTGCAGTTCCGAACGCGCAACCTTCGAGTCGTGACGCTCCGGTCTTCGGCGAACTCATGCTCCGCAAACAACTCGACGGGCAGGAAGTCGAGGAGTTCTATGACAACGGTCAGCGCTGGTACGAAGCCAAGCAAGAGCTCCAAGACGGCAAATGGGTCCGACATGGCGCCTGGAACGCATACTGGGACAACGGTCAGATCCACGAAGACGGGGCGTATGCAAACGGCGTAGAACAAGGGGTTTGGAAGTGGCTACACTCGGATAGCACGCCCATGGCTCACGGACGCTTCTTGGAAGGTCGCCGCGAGGGTCCCTGGGTCTTCTTCCACGAGAGCGGACACGTGATGATGGAAGGCAGCTACATGAAGGGCGAGGGCTCAGGCTTGTGGACCTCCTATCACGAGAATGGCTCGCGGCGCGCGGAAGGCCGCTACGATGCAGGTGGCGCCGTTGGTCATTGGAACGTGTGGAATGAAGACGGAAGCTTGAACGAAGAGATGAGCGGGCAACGCTGAGGTTCAGCGAGCAAGCTGGAACTCGTTCTCGAGTTCTTGGCCACGCCGCCGCCCCCCACCATCCTGTGCCAGACCAGCTGGCCATCGAATGAGGGACGAGATAAGACGTCCACAAACAAACAGCAGCCCCTCCGATCGTGATTCGGAGGGGCTGCTGTCTTGCTTGCTAACCAGAGCGGCAATCGTGGACTGACGCCCCGCTCCCAGTCTATTCGGTGGTCTCAGCTAGAAACCGTCTTGACGCGCGTCGCGCCGAGGAGTCGCTCGATGGCAACCATGCGGCGACCCAAGAAGGGCACGTGCTCGATGCGCGCAACAACCTGTCCTTCTCGCTTGATCACGAGGGTTCCGCCATTGAAGGTCAAGATCATCTCGAGCACATCGGGGACTTCACGTGAGACGGTGCTGCCTTGGCGAGGAACACTCTGGTCACGACCGAAGGGCTGAATATAGTGGACGAACTCATTGGGCTCGAGTCGCCAGTAGTTGAATCGCGGCTGCGCCATTCCCATCAAGAAGAAGATGAGCAACACGACTCCAATGATCGCGTACGCGTGCGTGCTATAGGTAATCTCGAGTCCCGCAAACCAATTCGAAACACTACTGACAGCACCCATCTCTTTCAGGTTGGCGATATAGATCCCCGCCCCGACCAAGATCAGCATCAACACTGCGATGACGAACTTCTTCTGGTCGAGATCTGTGACGATCACCATCAGGTTCAAAGTCAGGAAGAAGGTCGCGATCGTGCCCAGCCCAGTCGGCGAAACCCCGAAAGGCTGCAGGGCCGCGCAGGCCAAAAAGGCGATCATCGTCGGCCAGAAGTAGATGATCATCGGGAATGAAGCGACCGGAATCGCGACCTTGTCCGCGTGGATATCTTTGGGCCAGTAGACCTCCCAGATGGAGTCCTTCAGCAGCTTAGTCCCGCTCGAAGCAGGTGCAGGGGGCGGTGTCGGTGATTCTTCGGTCATGCGGTGTCCTTTTGGCTCCAGCGGGCTCGTCGGGCGCGAAGTTGAGCAGGAAGCTCGGGCGAGATCAAGCTCCCGCGCACCCGAAGGCAGAGCTTGGCAGGTGAGATTCCTCTACGGTCCAGCCCCTGCAACATTCAATACGAGCTGGAGAAGGGTCTGGGCTGCTCTATTCGCAAAGCTGGCGCAGCCACTCCGATGCGCCGTCGCACCAGCTCTCCCACAGCTCTGCCGTCTCGTCGTCGCCGGCGTCTCGGGCGGCTCCGACGCGCATCTCGCGCTCGTGCTCGAGGCTCGCGAGGTAACGCGCCAGGTCAGTCGGAAGCGGATCCGCGACCGCCATAGCCGTCGCCAGCACGGCCACCGAGCTACGGCGTAACTCAGCCGAGTCCAACCAGGCCACTCGGTCGAGACTGGTCTGATACGTGAAGCCCGTGAACTGCCAGAACAGCAGGGCTGGGATCCCGTTCTTCAAGTACACATCGTGATCACTACCACCCTCCCACGGATGCTCGGCAGTCGCCCAGGGCCCCGATAGCTCCGCAACTTCTGACAAGGCGGTGCGTGCGATGAGCGCGAGGCCGTTCGCATTCAGATCAGCCTCCTCGACATCGCCGGCGCCCCATGCCGTGTGTTCATCGGGCGGAAGCGTGATCAGCGCACCGGGATCCTGACCGCGCTCGACGAGCAAGCGCGTTCCCGTCAGCTCGGGATCCTGACCGAGCATGTCAGCGGACAGGGCAGCGACAACTTTGTACTTGGTGCTCTCGAGCCAGTGTTCAGATTGCTGTACTTCATCCCCCCACAGGAAGACCAAGGTGCGTGACGGCCAAGCTATCTCACCGGCCTGCATTGCGCGCGCAAGACTACCGACACCCTCACACACACCAACCGCTCCACCGGGTCCAGGCTTCTCGATGTGACAAGCAATGACGACTGCTTCGTCGGCACGGTCAGCGCCGCGGATCGTCGCGACCAAGGTGCGCATACGTGGCTCGCCATAGTCAACTTCAGCGGCCATCGAAAGACGCACGCGTCGGTCGCCTTCGGCACTGGCTGCGATGCGCGCGTGACTACGCGGCGAGATCTGAAACACGGGCAGCTCAGGATTCGCTGCCAACTCGGTATAGAGGATCGCGTCGATCTCGCGCTCATTGCCGCTCGGGTCCAAGTTGAACGGAAGCAGGCGGGACGAGAGGATGGCATGCGCACCGCGCTCCGCTGCCATTTTCATCAGCCGGCGATCGACGCGAGCTTGCGTCACGAGGATGCTGCCCTGTTCTACCTCCGCGATGCCGAACACGGGTGCCCCACTGTGTTCGCCTGCCCTTCCATTGCGCGGCAACATCAAGCGCTCTGACTCGGAGTCATTCTTGAAGCCGTGCAGTCGATGCGCTGAACCATCGGCCAAGATCAAATCGAGTTTCCCCCCGATCGGCGTCCAACTCGGGTGATCGAGCGCGCGCTCCTGAAACTCATAGATCAGTCGCGAATCCTCTGCGTCCGGCGCTTCCTCAGCAAAGCCCGATTCCTCAAGCCGAACCGCGAGCCGACCCAACGCAGACTCATAGCCCTCGCTTCCGGGCGCACGATAGTGTCCATCGAAGAAACCGGCGTCTGTCAGTGCACGTTCCCCATCAAACGCATCGTAGAGCGCGCTCGTGAAGCGGCCAGGTCCGTCAGCGCCTTGCGCGACGGCTGGTCCCTTGTGATCCCAGTTCGCTGATCCGCCGCCGGATTCCGGGGCATGGCATGCGCCGAGCCCCAGTAAAATGGCCAACGGAGTGAGGGGAGTCAGGAGCAAAGTCGTCGCTTGGAAGCGCCAACTCGATGGGTAGATCATGTGTGAGTCTCCAGTGCGGTTGCGCTGCGATCGCGAGGTAGCGCCGTGACCCAGGATACGGAGTAGGTCCCATGCTTGCGAATCGCGCTTGCTTCCCGCGCACCTAGAGGCGCGCAAAGCCGTTCAAGGCGTTCCAGATTCAGGACTCGGACCCCGCGGCATACGAAACAAGGAGCGTGCTCTCTCCAGTCAGGCTGGCAAGCTGGACACTTGCAGCGCCCAGCCAACGCAACGAGTTGGCAGATCGAGCCAATTCGCTGTTGCGAGCGTTGAGCTAGCGCTGTTTCCGGCGCCGGACTTCGCCATAGATCCAGTCCAGCTCGCGTCGCATGTCATACAACTTGGGATAGTCTTCTTCGTACAAGACGACGCGCAACTTGTGCCCATTAGGATCGGATGCATAGCGGACCATCTGTCCCCATCGATCGCTGCCGTTCTGGGACAGTTCTTCGGGACCGGGCGCGACGCCGGCTCCGCTCGCAAAAGAAGCGCTCGCCTGCGAGTTGATTTTCTGACCCAAGTCGCGCGCGAGGCGGCGGTGCTGATCGACAAGTGCGTCGACCGGTACCTCCGCGTAGTAACGCTTCAGCCGTGTGCGACGTTCGAGTTCTTGCCCATCTTGCTCGTCGGGAGCCCCGGGGGTCGGACCCACGGGCTCATCCAGCCCATAGCTCAAGACAGCTGGGGATGAAGGCGGCTCGCTGATGTTCGCGCCCATGACATCAGCGCTTGCCGGGGCCCCTTCTGCTAGTACTGCAACCTGGGGTAGCGGTGGCTCTGCCGCAACCACTTGGTGGATTCCGAAGTCGAGCTCGAGTGCGAGCGGTACGAAGCCGCTCTCTCGCCCGCCTTCTCGTGTGAGCACGAAAAGTCCCAGTCCCGTCGCGCAACCAAACGCGATCAGCATGTGAGATGCTTGCATGAAGACTCTGCTCATCAGGGAGTGACGGTCAGCGTGATGTCTGATTCGACACTCAAGCCGATCGCATCAGTGACGCGTGCGACAATACGCAGAATGCCGGGCCCGACAGCTTGCACTACCAGGCTAACACCAGTCTCGAGCAAATTCCCGCCCTCGTCGTACCAGCGCACTTGGGCCCCGATGTCTGCTCCATCTGTGCCCGTCGCGAGGGCGCTGATTGTCACACTCTCGCCGACGACAAGTTCGAGGCTCTGTGCTGACAAACTCAAGCCGGGCATGGTCGGTGACGGCCCCCAGCGAAGCACGATTTCATCGAAGCCATCTATACCTGTCGCAGCCAAGATCGAGATGGCATCAAAGCTGAACGGCTGCGCGTCAAGGTCGGTCCCGAAGTTAACGCGCGACTGAACATCATTCGTCAGCCTGTAACCATAGACCGTCGCATAGAGCCGATCCGTAATACTTGGCAGCGCAAGGGTCTGCACCAATTCACCCAGGCCGCCAAGGCTCGAGCTGGTGATGAAGTGAACGATTGGAGTAGAGCCACGGTAGTCGAGCGCGATCCCGAAGTGATCTTGGTCGCCCGTGAAGGAGCCCTGCCATGTCGCTTGATGCCAGAAGCTTCCAAGCGTGTTCATGCCGACTCCAAACTCGTTGGCACCTGCGAATGTGTCCAATGGAGCATCGCGGGTGGTCAAGCCATAGCCGAAGTTGCCGGGGTCCGTCATGCGCTGCGCTTCGAAGTAGAAGAAGCCTTCACCAGGCCCGACCCCAAGGTCGTCGCGTACAGCACAGTTCTTCCAACCCGAGTGAGTGACTCCCAATCTGTCGTCGGTCAGGGTGATCGAATCATGCATGTCCGACAAGTTCAGGGCCGCGATCAGGGACGCTCCCGGGAAGATCGCGGCATCGTTGATGGCCGTGCCCGCGAAGAATTCCTGCAAGTTCGAGAAGCCGTCGTTGTCCAGGTCGAGAGCCGCATCATCGAGCATCGGATTGGTCCCGACATCGATCTCGAGCCCGTCCGGCAGTCCGTCGAAATCGGAGTCTACCTCCAGCGGAGATGTCAGATGCGTATGCACTTCCGCCCCATCGGTCAGCCCGTCGCCATCACTGTCAGGATTGCCAGGATCGGTGCCGTGCGTCAACTCGTCTGCATCGGTCAAGCCATCCGCATCGGAATCGACGACGATGACATCCATGCGCAGGGCTGCAACCGAGCTGCGGCCTTGAGCATCGGTGATGGTCGCTGTGATGGTCGTCAGACCAAGGGTATTGCCCGCGAAGTTGAAGGTCGCGCCGACAGCGCTGCCTCCGGCCCCGTCGCTCCACTCGATCGCTGTGCTTAGGTCACTTCCATCAACCGCCGCCGCCTGTGCTTCGAGTGTGACATTGCTCCCGATGGCGAGCTGTTGATCGATCGAAAGCATGATGACGCTCGGCCCAGGCGGGAGTTGATTCCACCCGAGTGTGACTTCGCTCGCGCCATCGATACCCTCTGCTTGCAACACGGCACGCGGGTCGAAGCGGAAGGGGCTCGCTACCAGATCGTTGCCCGGGTTAATCGATGACTGAACCGCGTCACTCAACGAATAGCCGTAGAGGACAATATGCAAAGGCTCCGTGACGGCAAGCAGTTCGAGCGTAGCGACTAGCTCACCCGGACCCGCCAAAGTCGTGGACGTTATCAAGTGAATGATTGGCGTCGCTCCGCGATAGTCGAGCACCAAGCCATAGGTGTCTTGTTCGCCGTGATAGTTGCCCTGCCAAGTCGCATCCACCCAAAGGCTTCCCAGTGTGTTCACGCCCAGACCTTGATCGGTAGCACCACAGAAGGAGTCTAACGGAATCGAGCCTGTGCCTAAGCCGAAGCCAAAGTTGCCGACAGGCAGGTGGCGCATGCCCTCGAAGTAAAAGATGCCCGCTCCAGAGGGGATTGAGCTGTTGGATCGAACCGCAGTATTCGACCAGCCCGAGAAGTTAACAGACAGTCGATCGTCGCCGAGATGGATAGATGGATGCTTGTCCGACTGGCTCAATAGCGTCAGTGCCTCGATGCCCGGGAAGGATGCGGGGTCCGATGCGTCACTGCCAGCCAGGTACTCGTCGACGTTCGAGTGGCCATCGCCGTCGAGATCGAGCGCGCTGTCGTCGAGCAAGGGATCGAGTCCCGTGCTGAACTCGAAGCCGTCAGGCATGCCGTCGTAATCTGAATCGGACAATAGAGGATCCGTCCCATGCGTGACAACTTCGTCGCCATCGCTCAGACCATCCCCATCACTATCCGGATTGTTCGGGTCCGTTCCAAGCGCGAGCTCTTGCTCATCGGTCAGTCCATCTTCATCAGGATCAGAGACCGAGACACTGACAATGGCCCACGCCACGGTCACGCCTCCACCAGGATTCACGACCGAAGCCATGATCCGGTGACCACCATTCTGTGCAGCAAAACCAAAGCTCGCACCAATCGACGAGACCTCGGTGTCTAGATCGAGCCAGTTGACGAGCGCGCTGACATCCGTACCATCCGGATGCAATGCCGTAGCATCGATCGTGACCTGTTCGCCATCGACCGCATCGATCGCGGTCTGACTGAGCAAGAGAGATGTGACCTCCAAGGAGTTCTTCCAACCCAACTGCAATACATCCGCCCCATCGATGCCTGACGCCTCCAGCGCCGCGCGCGGATCGAAGCGGAAGGGATCACCAAACAGATCGTTACCCGGATTGATGCTGGATTGAATGCCATCGACGCGCCTGTAGCCGTACACGAGGATGTGAACTGGCTCAGTGATACTGTCGAGCTCAACTCTTAACACCGCCTGCCCGGGTCCATCGAGAGTCGAGCTGGTGATGCAATGGACGATCGGGAAGGAGCCACGATAGTCCACGACGAGGCCGTAGTGATCCTGTGCGCCGTTGTAGTTTCCAGTCCAGGCACTGTTGTAATACACGCTGCCGAGCGTGTTCATTCCGAAGCTCTGGTCGTTCGCACCGGCGTAGGTATCCAAGGGAGCTGCAGCTGTTCCGAGACCAAAGCCAAAGTTGCCGACTGCAGTGTGCCTGCGTCCTTCGAAGTAATACACCCCATCACCCGGCGCGACGGCCTGAACAGAACGCACGCCGACATTCAGCCAACCCGAGAAGGCGACGCCGAGCCTCTGTCCATCGAGTGTCGTGCTGGGGTGACGGTCGGTGTCACTCAGTCGCGTCCCGAACAGTCCTGGAGTCGAATTCGGATCCGTCGGGTCGGTGCCGGCAATGAATTCGACCAAGTTCGAGAAGCCATCGCCATCCAAGTCTCCATCTGCATCGGGAAGCAAGGGATCGGTGCCAGCATCGACTTCCCATCCGTCGGTCAGGAGATCATCGTCGGTGTCGCTGTCGAGAGGATCGGTCGTGTACAGGTTGACCTCTGCCCCGTCGTTCAGCCCATCTCCATCCGTATCAGCCAAATCGGGATTCGTGCCGAGCACATTTTCCTGATCATCCGTCAGGCCATCCCCATCGCTGTCCGACGCTTCGTTCCATCCAAGGGTTAGCGCAGCCGCGGCATCGAGCCCGGCGTCCAACAGGATCGTGCGTGCATCGAAGCGGAAAGGCTCAGCATTGCTATCGTTACCCGGATTGATGCGCCACTGAAGACCGGCAATGACGCTGTTGCCATACGCGTGAATGAAGAGCGGGCCCGTAATCATCGGGAATTGGAAGGAGTGCGTCAGTTGACCGAGGCCGGCCAGACTCGAGGACGTGATCAGGTGAACGATTGGCGTCAAACCGCGGTAGTCGACGACCAATCCATAGGTGTCGTGCTCGCCGTTCAAGCCACCTGACCAGGCACCTCCGTGCCACAGGCTACCGAGCGTGTTAACGCCAAAGCCTTGGTCGGTCGCACCGCCGTAGGCATCGAGCGGTGCCTGCGCAGTGCAGACACCGAAGCCATAGTTGCCGGCCGGCGCCAAGCGTGTACCTTCAAAATAGTAGACACCTTCTTCGGGCGCGATCGAACGCGTCGAGCGAGCTCCCGCATGTGCGTAGCCATCGACCTCCATCGACAAACGATCGGCGGACAACAGAGCTGCCGGATGCTTGTCCGTCTGACTAAAGCGCGTTACCTGCGGAGCATTCGGAAAGTCGTCGGGATTGGTGGGATTGCTGCCGCCCGTGAATTCCTCTTGATTCGAATAGCCATCGCCATCCGGGTCTGAGTCGGCATCGTCGATAATGGGGTTCGTGCCGGAGTCGACCTCCCACGCATCAGGAAGGCCATCAATATCAGTGTCGCCATGCAACGGATTAGTACCCGTCGTGTTCACTTCAAATCCGTCCGACAGGCCGTCATCGTCCGAGTCGGAGTCATTAGGATCCGTTCCGCGCGCGAACTCTTCTGAATCGGAAAGGCCATCCCCGTCGCTGTCGGTCTCGAGTACCGTCAGCGTCACACTGACTTCAGCACTCGCACCGAGCCCATCGCTGACAAAGGCCGTGATGGTGTGCACGCCCACGACATTCGGACTCAGCGTGAAGCTTGCGCCGGTTGCGATCGCCACCGAAGCGCTGTCACTCCAGGTAATCGTCGTGCTCAAGTCGCTTCCATCCGCTGTGCTCGCGGTCGCTGCAAAGGTGATGGATTGACCCTGCGCGACGCTGCGGTCACTGCCTGCGATCTCGATCGTCGGAACAGCCTGCGCAGGGGCCGGCTTGTTCGCATCACCCCAACCGCCTTCGAACTCGGCAGTGTCGACGCCCGTCGCTGCCAGGATAGCCGCAGCATCGTACGTGAAGTCCGTAGCCCCAAAGTTGATAGTGTTGATCAGTTCGCGCCCCGACGGGTTTCCGTACAGCATCGGGAAGACCGGCGTGAAAACGTGCTCGAGCGTCATCGTGTTGATGACCTGGCCTCCCACGATGCTGTATACAATCGGGCGAGAAGCGCGATAGTCGACCGCAAAGCCATAGACGGACTGCGTCGTGTCGTAGTTGTGCTGGAACACCAGATGCTTCCAGACGGCCGACCACGAATTGATCGACATCGAAGGCGCCGTATCGGTGTAGCTGCCTGTGACACAACAGTACGGATCCAAGTCGGGCTCGGCCGTGATCACACCTTGGCCAATGTTGGCAGAACTAATATGCCGCTGCGTTTCGAAGTAGCGGAACTCTCCGATCATCCCTTGGTTGGCACGGATCGCTGACTTTTGAACGATCGTGTAGCTCGCGCCGAGCATGTCGGGCGCGAGGATGATCCCGCTGCCACTCGTCTCTTCGACGACGAGCTCGACCGGGTCGAACTGCTCGAGCGCCGGGTGCGCGCTCCACCCATGCACCGGCCCCCAACCAGAGCCCATGAACTCTGCGCCGTAGAAGCCCGCATTGTAGACGGCGAAGGCGGCCGGGATTTCGAAGCTTGGAGAGCCGACATCTGCGCCAGCCAGGATGCTTTGCTGCGGCCCACTAGACACCATCGCGCCGTACACGAAGATGTGTAGCGCAGTAGTAATTGCGGGTAGACTCGTGCCGGCCGTGACGTGAAAGCCGCCCGCTAGGTCGCTGACGATGACGTAGACAATGGGGTTCGATGAGCTGTAGTCAACGGCGATTCCATAGGTCGAGACCAAGGTCGCATTCGGAAAACTCCCGACTTGGACTCCGCCAACCATCAGCTCGCCCGTGGCGTTGGCACCAAAGCTGCGGTCGTCCATTCCGCCACCTGCACCCAGGTCGGCGTCGATTGCAGCCACGCCGAAGCCGAAGTCACCGGGCGTTGCCAGTCGCCGGCCCTCGTAGTAGTACCAGCCGGAGGCTGGCTGGATCGCAACATCCGAGCGCACAGCGCGCACGCCCGCATCGCTAAAGCTGACACTCTGCCCGTCGGCTGACACAACGGCGGTTGCATACGCGTCCGCCGCGTTCAATGCGACGGCACCCAGTCCGGGGAAAGTGCTCGGATCGGTCGGATCGGTCCCGGCCAGCACCTCTTCGATGTTGAAGGCACCATCGGAGTCCGTATCAAAGATACTGTCGTGGATCAGCGGGTTCGTACCGCTCTCTACTTCGAGCCCATCCAAGAGAGTGTCGCCATCGGTGTCGCTCAGGGTTGGGTTGGTGCCATGCGTATGCACTTCTGCACCATCATCGAGGCCGTCTCCATCGCTGTCCGCAAGACCTGGATCCGTGCCAGCCACGATCTCGCCGGAATGATCTAAGCCGTCGCCGTCGGCGTCTTGGCTCATGTCGGCAATCACTTGGAACTCAAAACTGGCGTGCAGTTCGCGCCCGAACAAGTCGGTCACGCTGGCTGTCAGCGCATGCTTGCCAAGTACGGTCGGTGTGTGGACAAAGCTCGCACCGACGCCGACGACGGGACTCTTGTCATCGCTCCAGTCGATGCTTCCAGCAATGTTGATGCCTGTGCTGTCGATAGCAGTCGATGTCATCGCCAGAGCATCGCCCAAGACAACGACTGAAGAGGCCGCTTGGATGGTCAGGCTCGATGGCGTATTCCAGCCCAAGTCCAAGCCTGCACGCCCGCGCCCAAAGTCCCCGGCCCTCTCGTACCAAGCATCGTCAAGAGCCTGACGAATATCGAAGAGGAATGGGTTGGCGCTCAGGTCATTGCCAAGGTTCACCCTTTGTTGAACGGTGGCCGAGACCGAGGTGCCGTACAGCATCGGGTAGACCGGATCGAACACCTGATCGAGCACGCGCGAGTAAATTACTCGGCCAGGTCCGGCTAAGATATCCGACACGACAATGTGCACGACCGGGTTTAGGCCGCGGTAATCGACCGCGAAGCCATAGGTTTCCGTCGCGTCCGCGGTGAAGTTTGCTTGCCAGGACCCTCCGTAATAGATCTGGCCAAGGGCCGTGATCCCTATGCTCTGATCATTCGAGCCCGGGTAGGAGCTCACGGAAGTTGCCGCGGTGGAAACGCCGAAGCCGAAGCTCGCGTGCGGCACAAGACGCTGACCTTCGTAGTACCAGTAGCCCGCACCGGAAGTGAGCGGCAAATCGGTCCTAACCGCGGCCATTCCCCAACCGACGATGTCGACACCCAATCGATCCGCCGAAAGAACCGCACCCGCGTGGCGGTCCGTCTCACTCAATAAGGTTTGAGCTGAGACTACCGGAATCAAAAAAGGTAGGCAGGCGAGAGCTTGACGAAGTCGGAGCATGAGTGAGTGCTTTGGATCCGTGGGAACGTGGCCCGCGAGGGGCCCCGATCGTGGGCATCGAGGGGCGGACTGAGCCAAGGGATCGACCAGCGTGACGGCGTGAGTGAGTGCTTTCGCGACCCGTCCCATAGATGCGAAGCGCATACGGAAGGACTTTCCGACCGCCGCATCCGCAGCTGCGTAAGCCACGCAGGTGCCGCCAAACGAGTGCGTCAGCTTATCGGGACTTTACGCGCACCAACGCGCAATTAACTCGCGCACAGCATCCATGCGAAGCGGCTTCACCATCAGGTCATTCATGCCGGCCTGAACGCAATCTTCACGTTCGTTGCCCAGCGCACTTGAAGTCATCCCGATGATCGGCAGGTTCATCCATTCCGAACGAGCGCGAATGGCGCGCGTCGTGTACAGCCCATCGAGCTCGGGCATTTGGCGATCCATCAGAATCAGATCGATCGACTCGCTCTCGAGGATCTCGAGCACTTCCTTGCCGGTGCGAGCCGTACACACTTCGTGGTCGTCGCGTTCCAGGGTTCCGCGTGCTATGCGACTGTGCAGCGGATTGTCCTCGGCCAGCAAGATGCGCAGATGTCGCGGACTCGGCAAGCTCGCGTTTTGCTCGGGCAGCAGACGTTCAATCGTTGATCTAAGTTGACCGACGCGCAAAGGCTTGGAGACTTCCGCAGCGAAGCCGCGGCGGCGCGCTTCGAGCAGATCTCCCTCACGGCAATTCGCGTACATCAACACGAGCTTGGTCTCACCGCTCTTGGTGCCCTCGCGCAGTTGCTCCGCAAGTTGGAAGCCGCCCTTAGCGGGCATACGCAAGTCGACTAAGCACATGCGGAAGGGATCGCCCTCCTGCGAGGCCAGATTCATTTCGGCAAGCGCATACCCTACTCCGTCGACGCAGGTGGCGCGGCAACCAAAGCCCTCGAGAAGACGAGTCGCAGACTCACGCGCGCTTTGGTTGTCATCCACGACTAGAATGCGTGTTCCGACCAATAAGGCCGGATTGCCGCCAGATTCGGCACTCGTCGCCAGGCAATCGAAGTAAAGCTCCATTTCGGCCTCCGTGCCGCCTGTGGCTCCAGCTCGAATGGCAAACTCGCCTCCCGCAGCGCGTGCGTAGCGCACACAGCGTGCGAGCCCGCGCCGGTTCTCGTCGCGCATGAGGACTTCAGCTTCGACCGGATCGATCGAAATGCCCGAGTCCGTGATCGTCAGCGTAAGGTGCGCTCGTGCACCCTCGTCTCCGCAACGCTTGAGTTGAACGAGGATCTCGCCGTTTGTCGCGCGCCGGAACGCGCGCCCCACCAATCGCCGAATAACTTCTCGCAAGCCGCGCGCGTCTCCTTCGAGACGCTCAGGCAGCGCAGGATCAAGCTCGGCCACTAGTTCGATGCCGCGCTCACCGGCGTGCATACCAAGGCCCGTCAGACACTCCTCGATCAAACGCCTGGGATCGAAAGCCTCGCTGCCGCCCTTCTGCTCGAATAGCCCGAAGGACTCCAAGTCCAGCAGCTCGTCCATGCGCCGGGCCAGCGTCACGAGTCCGTCTGTCAGCTCGACGTTCGCTTCGCCCAATTCTTGATCCGTCAGCACTCGATTCGCAATGTCGAGCAAGGCATCGAGCGGGCCGCGGGCGGCAAGCAGACCGTCAACCAACTCAGCACGCAGTGCCGTTTCGCCATCGATGCGATCCTCGAGCTCGACCAAGCGTCGGGCAAGAGAGGGGGCATCAATCGTCGGGTCGGGATCGGGATTTGGCTCGGCCATCACTGGCGGCCCAGCTTGAGTCAGCAAGGTCCGTCAAAAAGGGATGTCGACCAAGCTACCGCTTGAAGCTGAGCAGTTTCAGCCGGCCGTCGCGGAAGTGGGAGCCGGCTGGTGCCTACGCACGCCAGCCCCCCTTTTGAATCCACGGCAGCCGCTGGAGGATCCAGATCAGGGACGGATCCGGGACATCATGCGCGGATAAGGCGCAGCCTCACGCACATGCTCGAGGCCGCAAATCCAACCCACAGTCCGCTCGAGTCCCAGTCCAAAACCTGAGTGAGGCACGGAGCCGTACTTGCGCAGGTCCAAATACCAATCGAAGGCATCTTCTGGCAGCCCGTGCTCTCGTATGCCCTTCATCAGTATCTCGGCGTCATCCTCACGTTGACTCCCGCCGATGATCTCACCCACGCCCTCGGGGGCAATCATGTCCATGCACAGCACCTTGCTGGGATCTTCGGGATCGCCCTTCATATAGAAGGACTTCACCGCGCGCGGATAGCGCGTGATCATCAGCGGTCTGTCGTACTGCTCCGAGAGGATCGTCTCGTCGGGTGCGCCAAAGTCCTCACCGGCGATGAACTCCGATTCCGGGTGCTCCAGCAGGATCTTGGAGGCGGCCTCGTAGGTGATGCGCGGGAACGGCTTCTGAATGCACTCGAGCTTCGACAAGTCGCGCTCGAGCGCTTCCAGTTCCGGCCGCCTGCGCCTCAGCACCTCGCCGACGACATACACGAGCATGTCCTCGGCCAAAACCATCACATCGTCCAGTTCATAGAACGCAGCCTCGGGCTCGAGCATCCAAAACTCGGTCAAGTGACGCCTGGTCTTAGACTTCTCGGCGCGGAAGGTCGGACCGAAGGTATAGACCCGCCCGAGCGCCATCGCGGACGCCTCGGCATACAGCTGGCCCGATTGAGTCAGATACGCCTTATCGTCTTCGAAGTAGTCCACGTCGAACAACGTGCTGGTTCCCTCGCACGCGTTCGGTGTAAAGATCGGCGAGTCGACGCAGCAGAAATCGCGCTGGTCGAAGAAGCCACGCAAGGCGGTGATGACTGCGTCGCGGATGCGCATCACGGCCCACTGCCGCTTTGAGCGTAGCCACAAGTGCCTGCGGCTCAGCAGGAAGTCGACGCCGTGATCCTTGGGCGTGATCGGGTAGTCGTTGACGGACTGCAAGAGTTCGCCGCCCGAGACCCCAATCTCGAATCCGCCTGGGGCACGGTCGTCAGCCTTGACCTCGCCCGTCAGGATCACACTGGACTCCTGGCCCGCATTTCCAACAGCCTCGAACAGCTCCTCGGGCACATTCTTCTTAAACAACACGCACTGCGCGGTGCCGGTGCCATCACGCAGCATCACGAAGTGCAATTTGCCCTTCGAAGTTCGGTTGTAGATCCAACCCCGAAGGGTCACGGTTTCACCGACATGTTCGTCGAGATGCTCGACGGTTGTCACAGTGCTCATGAGATCGTGCTCACGCCATCCATAGAGAGAGGGAAAGGTCTACTCGATCTAATGATCAAGGGTATGCTTCGAAACTGGCGCGTAACGTCACGTCCGCTATCGAACCTGAACGTATGACCACGCGCCCTTTGTGCCAAGCGCCCGCGCGCCGCGCCTCGACGGGTACTTCACCGTCGCCACCGACCAAGGCCTCGAGTTGATCCGCATCCGTCAACAGCTCGATGCGCGCGAAGCCGAGAGCCAGCAGACGCGACACGATGCGATCCCGCAGCGCCACGCCCCCGCCATCTTCGGCGACAGGCCCGGGACGCTCGGGTGCGATCGCTTCCTCGCGGCGCTGCGCTAGTGCGTCGCCCAAGGACAAGAGACGCTCTTCCTGCCGCTTCTGCCCCTCGCGAATGTCGATCAGGACATTGACGAGTCGCCGCAGCTCGATGTCACCGTGGCTCTCGGCCATGCGGCTGACGGCGGAATCGATGCGCGAAGTCAGCTCAGATTGCCTCCGGAGGACATCTTCTATGCGGCCCCAGCGAGACAAGATTCCGACCAACAGCACGCAGCCCACGATGGCGATCAACGCGACGAGCAAGGTCGGCCATTGCTCGGAGATCGTCCGCATGGGGCCGTCGTTTGCCAATACGGCCGGTGAAATAGGGGCTGTGGAGGACATGGAAGCGCGCAGCCTACCATCGTTCCCAAGGCGCGTACCCGGCTAAGGGCGACGAAATACCTGCGCCCGAGTCCGCGGAGCGTCCCACTGGAGTGCGCGCCTCAGCTCACCCCATCTGCACACTCGAATGGCCGACACGAGACGAGCTGGCCGTACTCTGGCACGCGAGAGTTGCGTCATTGCACTCAGCATCAGAGACTGTTGGCGCATGGCTCGGGTGCGCTCCGGGGTGGGAGCGCCGACACTCTCACCAAAGACCTCTTATGCTGACCCGGCTCCTCAGCCTCCTGTTGTTCGCTTCGATCGTTATCGGCCTCTTCTGGTTGCCGGATCCGGACACGAACAAGCTTGCCGCCGTCCAAGTCGGAGGTCTCCTGAACGAGCCGGCGATGGAAGCGCCGGATGTCGATTGGCGCACCAACCTCGCCGCAGGGGATGTCGTGCTGAACAGCGAGGGCGAAGCGGAAGTCCTCGAGGTCGGCGACGGCTTCGTGGTACTGCACGTTCCGGGGCCGGACCCACGCGGCGTGGAGCAACGGGTTCAGATCTCGAGCCTGGAGGAGCGCGTCAGTCGCGCGTCCGTCTGGAGCTTGTTGATGGCGAGCGATGCCATCTCCGAAGCGGCCGGGATCAAGACGCTGACACTGGGTGGCATGCGACTGATCTCGGAAGTCGGCACCGTCAATGATCCGATGATGCACGGTGAGGCGCGACGTTCGTTGATGCGCAGCTTGCGCGCGATCTTTGCGAGTGAAGGCATCGAGTGTCAGGTCAACGGCGCGAAGAAGCCCGAGAGCGGAGGAGCGGAGGTTGCCGCGAAGCGCAAAGATGGTGCTCTCGAATTGTCGATCGTGACCGCAAGCGGAAACTCGATCGTGTCATCGAAGAGCTGGAGTCCGCCCGCGCGATCTTCGTTGTATCCCCCCTTGCTCGCTATCCTGCTCGCGATCCTGTTCCGCAAGCCGGTGCTCGCACTCTTCTTCGGGGTGCTCACGGGTTCCTTCCTGATGGTGAACGGCGCTGGAGAAAGTGTCGGCAGCAGCATCGTCCCAGGCTTGCAACAAGTCTTCACGAGGTATTTCTGGGACGAGTTGATCGATACGGACCGTCAACTGATCGTCACCTTCGTTTTCTTCATGCTGGCCATGGTCGGTGTGATGACTCGCTCGGGCGGCATCCGCGGCATGATGGACGCCATCGCCAAGATGGCACGCAGCGTTCGTCATACACAGATCGCGACCTACCTGATGGGTCTGGCCATCTTCTTCGATGACTATGCCAACACGATCCTGGTCGGATCGACGATGCGTCCACTGACGGATCGCTGGAAGATCGCACGCGAGAAGCTGGCGTACATCGTCGACTCGACCGCTGCGCCTGTTGCGGGGCTCTCGATCTTCAGCACCTGGATTGCATTCGAAGTTTCGACCTTCAGCGCTCAGTTGCCGGATGTGGGCTATGCCGTAGAAGATGGCTATCGCATATTCCTCGAGACGCTCCCCTACCGCTTCTATTGCATCTTCACGCTGTTCTTTGTCGGCATGGTCGTGGTCTCTGGCCGCGACTTCGGTCCGATGCTTTCGGCCGAGCGCCGAGCGCGCAAAGGGCAGTTGATTCGCGAGGGCAGCACGCCCCTCAGTGGTGGAAACACCACCTCGCTCGAGCCGGCCGCAGGTGTCAGTGCCAGCTTGAGTCGCGCGCTGTTACCGATCGCGACTTTCGTGACCGTGACTCTTGGTTGGATGGCTTGGAAAGGCGGTGCCTTCGGTTCGGAGCTGAGTCTGTTCAAGCTTCGAGACCTTGCGAGGATTTTGGGCGACGGTGACAGCTTCCGAGCGCTGATGCTCGGGGCGCTGAGTGGCTTCATCGTGGCCTGCCTACTCGCGCTGAGCGCTGGCCTGCGCTCGGACATCTGGAAGTCTGCCCTTGAGAGTCTGCGCTCGATGGGCGTGGCCTTCCTAATTCTGTACCTGGCTTGGATGATAGGTGCCGTTTGCGGCGACCTGGGCACCGCACCCTTCCTGACGGTCCTGGTTGGTGATGCGCTCAACCCACTCCTGCTCCCGGTCATTCTGTTCCTGCTCTCGGGTGTAATCGCCTTCTCGACCGGATCCTCATGGAGCACGATGACTATCCTGCTACCGATCGTGGTTGGCCTCGCCTTTGGGCTCGGAGATGAAATCGACATCGGTGGTCATGCCTTAATGATTCTTTGTATTGGCGCAGTCCTGGAGGGTGCGATCTTCGGCGACCACTGCTCACCGATCTCGGACACAACAGTGATGTCGTCAATTGCATCAGCTTCTGACCACATTGATCACGTTCGCACGCAAGCTCCCTACGCCATCCTGACGATGGTCGTAGCCATGCTGGTCGGCTATTTCCCGTGCACTTTCCTGGGCTGGAATCCGTTCATCTCGATCGGACTCGGGTTGGTCGTGATGTGGGTCTGCCTGTTGAAGTTTGGCGAGCGCATCGACAGCGACGCGACCCAGGCGCCCCGCGAGGCTTGACGAAGTGAGCAAGACCAACGAGGACGCGCAACCGCCGCCGAAAGCTAGCCCTGCGGCGCAGGTTGCCGGTGCCGGCCAGCAAGCATCGAATGGAGAGCATTCGGCGCCAGAATCGTCCGACGCCGAACAGCCTGCAAGCAGCATGCTGGGCCGCCGCTTGGCAATGGGCACCGTGTTCGGCCTGCTCGTCTACGCAGCTATGCTGCTGTGGGCGGATATCGGCGCAATACAGACCGCGTTGGTCGACTTCAATTGGATGTTGATACCGATTGCCTGCGGGTTGTCGTTCACGAATTACGTCGTGCGCTTCGCGCGCTGGGAGAGGTACCGCGGCCTGCTAGGTATCCGCTTGGACCGGGTGACCTCTTTTCTGATCTACCTCTCGGGCCTCGCGTTGACCGTCACGCCAGGCAAAATGGGAGAGGCCTTCAAGTCGTGGTTGATCCGACGTGTCGAAGGCTCCCCCATTCACAAGACAGCACCGATCGTGCTGGCGGAGCGCTTCACCGACCTGCTCGCCTTTTTGGTGCTGGTCGCGATCGGAGGTTTGGCAACTCAACCTGAGTACGCATGGATCTTCTGGGCCACGCTCGGCCTGTGCGGCGTAATGCTCGCTGTGCTCATGTCGGCCTCACTCGCGTCACGCTGCGTCGCACTGCTCGCGCGCCTGCCGCTGATCGGGAAGGCCGCACCCAAAATCGAGGGCGCGCTCGACTCGTCGCGTGTGTTATTGACTCCACGCGAGCTGCCCTTCGCGACCATCGTGTCCACCTTGGGTTGGGGACTCGAGTGCTTCGCATTCTGGCTGATCGCGAACGAGTTGGCCGGGCCTGAAGCCACAGAGGGCATCCCGCTCTTATTCGCGATGTATAGCTTCGCGCTCTCTGCCGTCGCCGGTGCCGTATTGATCATCGCGCCGGGCGGACTTGGGATCACCGAAGGCACGCTGAGTGGTTTGCTCGGCGCCAAGTACCGTGCACTGAGCATCGCTCCCGAGGCTGCACGCGCGCGCGCCGCTTCGGCGACGATGGTCATTCGCTTGTGCACCCTATGGTTCGCAGTCGCGGTTGGCCTCGCCGCTTGGTGGCTCTTCAATAAGCGTCAAGCAGCGGCAGAACGCAGCTAGTTGACGATTAGGCTGCGTCGGGCCGCTTGATTAGTGCCACAGGTCTCGTGCCGGAGGATTCG
>JBLFWN010000044.1:0-52584 GCA_047611405.1 Planctomycetota bacterium
GGATCCGGCCGATGCGCGTCGCGAACGCGTCATCGCAGCCAACATCGATATCGCGGTCGTCGTGCTAGCGGCGCGGCAACCGCGCTTGCGCGCGCGCCTGATCGACCGCTATCGGCTGGCGATCGAGCATGGTGGGGCGGAGGCATTGATCTGCATCACCAAGATGGACTTGCTCGAAGACGAGGATGGGCGAGCCGAAATTGAAGAACTCTTGGATACGCATCGGCGCCAAGGACTGCAGTGCCTGACGACTTCGGCGGAGGATGGAGAAGGCCTCGAGCAGCTAAGCGCTGCGCTGCTCGACAAGACAGTAGTCTTCGTCGGACAGAGCGGAACCGGCAAGTCTTCGCTCGTGAATGCGCTCGACGCGGACCCCGCTGCCGAAGATCGAGGGCTGCTTGACGAAGCGAGGACATCTCCTGAGTCGAGCTTGAGTGAGGCGCCGTTTGTGAGCGCAGAGTCGGGAGAGCCGCAGCCTGCGACTGATCCCGGGGAGGTGGCGAACGCTGCTGACGACACGGTCTCAGGCCTACAGGAGGTCGGCCGCGTGCGCTCCGGTGATGGCAAGGGTCGTCACACGACGACATCATCGAGCCTGATCGAGTTGGCGTGTGGACTGCGCTTGATCGACACCCCGGGCATCCGGGGCTTCGGTCTGTGGGGAATCGGTCTGGAGGAGCTCAAGGGAGCCTTTCCCGATGTCGCACGCTGCGCGCAGTCCTGTCGCTACAACGACTGCTCCCACATGGTCGAACCGGGCTGTGCGGTGCGCGCCGCCGTGGAATCAGGTGAGCTCGAGGAGTCACGCTTCGATGCCTATTCGCGGCTTCATCAATCCTTGAACGCTGGCGAGGCTTGAGAAGCGAGCGCCGATGCGCCACCTTGCACGTGGATTTCCATCGGCTCGCGTGAGCGCCGTCTGCACGCAGCGAGTCATGCGGTTCGTCCTGGTCCCGGACCGGGAGGGACCGCATGGCCTTCGGCTTCAAGGTCGTGCCGTGAGCTCGCGCGCGTAATCGCTCTGCAAACATCGAACATGTCCATCCCCGACCCGAGCCCAACTCGCGACGCAGCACAATCTGCGCGAGAGCTGGATCGTGCCGTGCGTTGGCTACGTAGCCTCTTGTGGTTCTGCCTGATCCTCAGTCTGCTTGTGCTTCATCGCGTGGCCGTCGGGCAACCCGAGTGGGTTGAGCGCTGGTACGCCACAGCTTGTTTCCCGACGATTCAAAGTCTGCTCTCGGGCTTCAGCTCGCTCTTCCCGATCTCGCTCTCAGAGTGTCTGTTGTTTGGCTGGATTCTGTGGGGGCTGTCGCGCTTGCTGCTGGGGCTGCGGGATTGGCACGCGCGGCGTCGTTCGCTCACAAACTTGGCGGGTCATGCCGTGCACCGTCTGATCCGTTCGGCGGCGGTTCTGTACCTATGGTTCCTGTTCTCTTGGGGCTTCAATTACGCGCGTTCGCCTCTGTCCGACCTGTATGAATTTGATGTCACTGCAACCGACATCGAGGAGTTGATCGAGCTTGGGCAAGAGCTGATCGAGGAAGCGGAGCGTCTGCGAATCCGACTCGAAGAGAGTGACGCCGGCACGCCGGTACTGACAAGCTCACTGGAGGATGCGATTGAAGCCGCATGGGAGCGGGCTGGCGAAAGCTACGCCTGGTTAGCCGGCGGAGCGCCCTTGATTCGTCCCGCGGGAGTCTCGTCCTTCTTGACGATGGCGGGCATCAGTGGCATCTACTCGCCCTTCACGGGCGAGGGCCACTACAACGCGCAGCCGCCAGCCTTCTTGCATCCGCACACGATCTGTCACGAAGGTGCTCACGCGCGCGGCTTTGCGCGTGAGGACGAAGCCAACTTCATCGCCTTTCTCGTGTGTCGTGCGTCGACGGAGGACTACGTACGCTATTCGGGCTATCTGCACGCCTTCTTGTCGACCTGGTCAGCGCTCTTGCGTGCGGCCCCAAAGAACCAAGGGCACCTCACGAGTCTGATTCCCGAGTCCATCCAACGTGACCTGAATGCCACGCGTGCCTTTTGGTCACGTAAGCGCTCGCGTATCGAAAGGGCCGTACGGGATGTCGCCTCCAGGAGCAACGATCGCTATCTGAAGGTGCACGGGCAATCGGATGGTGTCGAGAGCTACGGTCGCGTCGTTGACTTGCTGCTCGCAGAACGCAGGCTGCGCTCGGCGCCGAAACAGACCGACTCAGATGGGCCTGAGTCGGATGAACGGGACGCGCAAGAGACCTCTTCGAACGCTCCCACAAGGTTGCGACCCGAGCCAGCAGCGAGCGATGACGAGTCGCGGGCAGGTGGCCGGTAAGGGGATTCTCAGGCAGCCGAAGCGTCCGCAGGCCAGCCGGGAGGTGCCCAGTACGAGATACGACTCCGCGTCGCGCCGGCGGAAGCGCTAGACTGCGCGCATGTCTTCGATCCAACTCAGCTCGATTCAGCCCAGCTCGATCCAACTCAGCGCGATTGCGATTCTGCTGACTTCTTTCGCTGTCGGCCCACTCACTCCTCCGGCATCGGCTCGCTCCGCGCAGCATCCGGTCGGACAAGACACGCAGGAGGAGTACAGCCCCGAGGTGAAGCCAGGCTCCGATGAGGGTGCTAACGCGATGGCGCGCTTCGAGTTGACGGAAGGCTTCAGTGTCGAGCTGTTTGCCGCCGAGCCGCACCTCGCGAATCCTGTCTGCTTTTGCATCGATGCGATGGGACGCTTCTATGTCGCGGAGACTTTTCGGCACTTCGCTGGCGTGACCGACATGCGCGAGCATATGAATTGGTTGCACGAGGATCTGGCGAGCAAGACGGTCGAGGATCGCATAGAGATGATCCGCAGCCACGAGGGCGAAGGCTTCGCTAGCTACGGACTCGAGCACGACCGCGTGCGCCGCATCGTCGACGAAGACGGGGATGGAGTCGCAGACTCGTCTACTGTCTTCGCCGATGGCTTCCGCGACCCCGCTGCCGGAATTGGTGCCGGCCTGCTCGCTCGTGACAACACGGTCTGGTTTACCTGCATTCCGGAGCTCTGGCGACTCGACGACCAGGATCAAGACGGTCGCGCGGAATCGCGTGAGGTGTTGCACACAGGCTATGGAGTCAACATTTCGCTGCTCGGCCATGACTTGCACGGGCTCGTGCTGGGTCCGGATGGTCGTTTGTACTTCTCGATCGGAGACCGCGGCTTCCACGTCGAGACGGAAGGCCGCACGCTGGCGCACCCGCACACGGGCGCCGTGTTGCGCTGCGAACTGGATGGCTCCGGACTTGAGATTTTCGCTACAGGCTTGCGCAACCCGCAGGAGCTGGTGTTCGACGAGTCGGGCAATTTGTTCACCGGCGACAACAACTCGGATGGTGGCGACCGAGCACGCTGGGTATGGGTTATGGAGGGCTCGGACCAAGGCTGGCGCTATGCCTACCAACACATCACGCAGCCGAATCTGCGCGGTCCGTGGAACGCAGAGAAGATGTGGCATCCGCACCACAAAGGTCAGCCGGCCTTCATTGTTCCGCCCATCGCGAATGTCGCATCCGGCCCGAGTGGGTTGACGATCTATCCCGGCACCGGTTGGGACGACTCATGGCGCGGCACTTTCTTCCTGTGTGATTTTCGTGGGGACCCGAATTACAGCGGCGTGCACTCCTTCCGTGTGGAGCCCAAGGGAGCTGGCTTCGAACTCGTCGATGCAGAGCATTTCCTGTGGAGCTCGCTCGTTACCGATGTGGACTTTGGCTACGACGGCTGCTTGTACGTCTCCGATTGGGTCGACAGTTGGAACAAGACGGGCAAGGGGCGCATCTATCGCGTGCGACCCGACGCGGGTGGCGAAGCACAACGGGAGCGAGAGCAAGTCGAGCAGCTCTTCAAAGAAGGCTTTCGTCAGCGCGAGCGCGCCGAGCTGGTGAGTTTGCTGCGGCACAAGGACAAGCGCGTGCGCTTGGAGGCTCAATACCTACTGGCCGAAGTGGGCGTCGAGTGCTTGGATGACCTGCACGGCGTAGCGAATGACAGCGCTGCTGGAATCGCGCGTTTGCATGCGATCTGGGGCTGCGCACAGATCGCTCGTTTGCGTGGTGATGCCGATCTGGCGCTCGGGCCTTTGTGCGGCCTCGAGGGGGATGCGGACCCTGAAGTTCGGGCCCAGCTCTGTAAGGCGCTCGGCGAGGCCGATCTTGGTCCCGACGCACGTGAACTTGCCTATGGCAGTTTGGTCGCAGCCTTGAAGGACGAGGTACAACGCGTGCGCGTGTTCGCGGCGCAAGGTCTTGGCAAGTTGGGAGACGCGCGTGCCGCAGGCCCCTTATTCGACATGATTCGCGAGAACGCCGATGTCGATCCGTGGCTGCGCCACGCCGGCGTCAGTGCACTCGCATGGATCGAGGCGGATTCAGCCATTGCTGCCCGCGCGGGCGATCCATCGGTCGCAGTCAGGCGCGCCGCCTTGCTTGTGATGCGCCGTAGCGCGTCAACATCTCTCGAAGGCTTCCTCGGTGATGAGGACCCCGAACTGGTCGCTGAGTCGGCACGTGCGATCTACGACCTGCCGATCGAATCCTCGTACCCGGCCTTGGCGAACATAATCGAGAGCGAGCGTGCTCTGAGTGAAACGACCTGGCGACGCATCGTCAACGCGTGTCGTCACGTGGGTGGCGAGCGCAATGCAATTCGACTCGCGAGCTTCTCGTCCCGCGCAGACTTGCCGATCGGTGTGCGCGTCGAGGCGCTCGAGATCTTGGGTGAGTGGGGGACTCCGTACCCCCTCGACCGAATCACAGGCGAGTGGCATCCCGTCGCCGAACGCTCGAGCGACTTCATTGGAAGTTTGGCACTCGGTTTGTCCTCCTCCGTTGTGTCCGAACGCAATGGACGCTTCGCAGAAGCGTGGGCTGAGTTGGCGCGCACAGCGCTCGATCAATCGTCGCAGGAAACACGCGCGGGACTCGCAGCCGCCAGCAGCCGTGTGCTCGGGGACTCGGACTTTGGCAGTAAGGCTCGCAGAGCTGCTCTTCGCCTGCAAGCGGAAGGTCTGCCGCTGTGGCGCATGAGCTTGAAGCGGTCGCTCCAAGATGGCGACGAGGGCGTGCGTGCCGAGGCTTTCGGATTGCTTGATCGTTTGGAAGATGGCGAGGCCATCGCGCTGCTCAAAGTTGCACTGACGACTTCGAGCGAACGCGTCGTGCAAGGAGCCGTCGGAGCCTTGGCTCGTATCAAGAATCCCGAGGTCGATGACTTATTGGCCGGTGCTTTGAACGGTCTGGCGGGGCAGGAGTCTCCGCGTGCACACACGCTCGAGTTGATCGAGGCCGTCGAAAGCCGCGGCGGAGCGACGCTCGAGACTGCACTCGCGAACTATCGCAGTGCACGGCCTTCCGGCCCGGAGTCGGCGAAGGCCAGCAGCGAGGCGCTTGACGCTTGGGCACGTTTCGCGCCGAGTCTCCGTGGCGGTGATGTCGAAGCCGGTCGGAAGGTGTTCTTCGAGAAGTCCGAGACAAGCTGCGTACGCTGCCACCGTGTCGCTGGTTCGGACAAGCAGTCCACTGCGACAGGTGGAGAGGCCGGTCCTGAGCTCGTGACAGTCGGTTCGCGCCTGACACATTCTCAAATCCTCGAGTCGATCCTGTATCCCAATGCATCGATTGCAGAGGGATTTGAGAACTGGATCTTGGCCATCGAAGACGAGGGCGCGGTCGCGGGTCGTATCGTCGAGGAATCGGACGAAGTCGTCGTTCTTGAGACGAAAGACGACGGGCAGCACGAGTATCACCCGAATGACATAGAGGGGCGTAAGCGCGACCTCTCGGGTATGCCCGGGGATGTGTCGACTCATCTGAGCCGGCGCGAAATGCGCGATCTGGTCGCCTTCCTCGCGGCGCAGAAAGCGCCCTGAGAGTCGAGTCGCGACACGCACTCCCCTAAGTCGGGCCTGAAGCTACTTTGAGGCCAGGCTAGCAGCGCTGGCGGACGAGCGGCTGCAATGGCAGTCAGGCCCTATTCGCACCAAGTGCCAGCTCGCCGGGTGCGCGACGCACCTGAAGGCTGGGTCTTGCTCAAGCCGGCCACCGGCTACGGCCGAAAGCGTACGTCAAGGGTCGTCCGCGGCCCGGCAGGCCTTATGTCCACGCTCTCGACTACGCTCAGCTTCAATGCCGTGGGTCGGACGCTCTTCTCCGTCGAAGAGGTCCGGCACTTGATGCGTGTCGAGTTTGATCGTTCGAAACGCTACGGCTATCCGGTGAGTTGCTTGATGATCGGCATCGACCGCATCGAGAGCTTGCACTCCGTGCACGGCACTGACTGCTCGGACACTATCCTGCAGAGCGTGCTGGACTTGATCCGGTTCGTGACACGGACGAGTGACTACTTGGGCTGCCTGATGGATGAACGCATCCTGACGATTTTTCCGCACACGTCGCAACGCGAGGTCGAGACTCTGAGCGAGCGCCTGCTGGCGGGTGCACGTAGCCTGACCGTCGCAATCGACGAGACTCCATTGCGAGTCACGCTGTCGCTCGGCCTGGCTCACAACGCGGTCGAGACGAACATCTCGTTTGACACTCTGCTGCGAGTAGCGGAAGAGGGACTTGCTGTTGCGGATGCAGGCGGCGGTGATCGAGTCGTCGAAACAGAGCTGTACCAGCTCTATGAACGAAGTTCTGTCGCGTCCTCGGGTCCAGGCAGTCGGCGCCGTGAAGACGATCGAGCCGGCAGCGCTAGGAGGCAGAGTGATGCACCCCCGGGCCAGGGCGCCGATGTCGACCGCCGGCTCGACGAGTTGCAAGACTCCGGAAACTCGGTCGAGGAAGCGGCCGTAACGCTTGCCGAAGAGATCGTCACCAAGGCGTTGCGTCGGCTCGAAGATGAGCGCTGCGATAACGAGATGGAGGCGGCGGTCGAGGCCGAACGCAGGCAGCGGCTCGAGCTTGAACACAACCTCGAGAAGCGCGAGCGAGAGATCAGCTCGAAGTGGCAAGAAGAGATGGCTGCCACTCGTGATCGCGAAAATCAGCTCGAAGGCCGTGAGGTCAAGTATCAGAGCGAGATCGACCTTCTGCAACGAAGGATCGCGAAACTGACGCAGTCGCTCGGAGCGACCGAAGGCGAGCTGCAAAGGTTAGCTGCGGTGAAGAGCGTCGATTCCGGGATTTCCTCAGTCTTCCGTGAAGTCCAGGGACTCTCCTCCGATGACTCTCAGCTCGAAGCCAAGCAAGGCTTGATGTCCTCGATCTTCAAGGCCAATTTGCAGCTGCAGCTGAAGCGTAGCGCGTAGCGCTGGCTCGCTCTGCACCCGCTGGCGATCTGGCCCGGACATCAGGCGCATGGGGCGCCGGGATGGCGCCGGGATGGCGCCGGGATGGGGCCGGGATGGGGCCGGGATGGGGCCGGGATGGGGCCGGGATGGGGCCGGACACAATTGAGCCCGGGCACGGGGACTGCGCTGGCCACCGCCGCGCTGAGACTCTCCTGAGCGCGATGGCCGGTAGTTTTTGCCTGCAACGTGACAGCCAACGCTGGGAATCGGGCAAGTGTGTACTAGTTCGCTCAGACAGGATCTGAACGCGTCTGTTTCGACCTCTGTTTGTCGTCTAGCGAACTAGCGCATAGAATCGGAGGGTCCCCGATTCTCCAATCCCCACTGGGTGACAGGTTTCCGCTCCTGCGCGAGAGGCCTTCGATCCCCGCCCTCCCCCGGCAGTTCATGAATAAGTTGCGCCCCCTTATCGCGTTGGCAGTCGCGTTCACGGGTTCTCTCGTCATTGCCTTGCACGATGAAGACCCGAAGGTGCTTAACATTCAAGCACCGTACCAGGGTCCTGGATTCCAGCCCGGGAGCTCGGCCGCGGGCACTCCATTGATGGGCGGGTCGCAAGATCCTCCGGTCAGCTTTCCGCGACAGAACGTTCGCCTGATGTCGTGGATCACGCTGGCGGAAATGGGTGGTGGATCCGGCAACGATTGCTGGGGCTACGTCTCGCCCAGCGGTCGCGAGTACGCGTTGATGGGAACCGGTGTTGGAACCACTGTTGTCGAAGTGACGGACCCCTCGAGTCCCGCCATCATCGAGATGATCGCAGGCGCAGGAAGTCTGTGGCGAGACATCAAGGTCTACGATCACTACGCCTACGCGGTCAGTGAAGGCGGGGGTGGCATTCAAGTCATCGACTTGGACTCGGTCGATCAAGGGATCGTCACACTGGT
Source organism: Planctomycetota bacterium (assembly GCA_047611405.1). Classification (GTDB taxonomy): domain Bacteria; phylum Planctomycetota; class UBA1135; order UBA1135; genus JBLFWN01. The sequence goes on from JBLFWN010000044.1 coordinate 8,213, forward strand.
CAATACCGTCACCACTGGTGGCACGACCTCTTCGCACAACGTTGCCATCAATGAAGACAGCGGCTACCTGTATCGTTGCGGCGGCAGCGGGAACGGGTTGCGCATCTACAACTTGTCGAACCCGAGCAACCCACAGTACGTGAGCTCTTGGGGCAGTCGCTATGTGCACGACGCACAGATCGTGTCCTACACCTCCGGACCCTACGCAGGCCGCGAGATTGCCTTCGTGTGTTCTGGCTTCGGCAACGGCGGCGTGCAGACTCGCTTCGAAGTGTTGGATGTCACGGACAAGTCGAACATCTTCACGCGCAGTAGCGTGCAGTACTCGGACAACGCCTACTCACACCAGGTCTGGATCGATGAGCAGAAAGAATACGCTTACCTGAACGACGAGCTGGACGAAGGCGTGCGCGACACTCGTACGATCGTATTCGACATCTCGAACCTCGATAACACTTCCGAAGCGAGCAACTTCACGAATGGCAACCCGGCGATCGGCCACAACCTCTACATGAGAGGCGACCTGATCTTCGAAGCCAACTACCGCAGTGGCTTGCGCATCTTCGACGCGTCCAATCGCACAAGTCCGGTCGAGACAGCCTTCTTTGACACTTATCCGAGTGGGGACCGAGCCGAGTTCAACGGCCTCTGGAGTTGCTATCCCTTCTTTCCGAGCGGCACGGTGCTCGGGTCAGACAGAGAGCGCGGTCTGTTCATTCTTTGGGTTGGTGACGAGCCGATCGCCGTTGACGTTCCTACTGGTGTTCCCGAGACGATCGATCCTGCTGGCGAGAGCCTGATCGTGGAGGTCACCGAGAATGGCCCGGGTGAGCTAACTGGCGGCTCTGAGATCTTGGTGTATGACACTGGCTCGGGTCCGACGACGATTCCGTTGGTACCGCTGGGCAGTGGTCAATACCGCGCCGATCTACCGGCAACAGCCTGCGGGACAACAGTTTATTGGTACGTAAGTGCACGCTCCTCGAACGGATTCGAGTGGCGCTATCCGCACGCAGCTCCGATGGCGAGCGGGGTCAGCATCTCCTCGCTGAGCCAATCCGTGGTCTTCCAAGACGACTTCGAGTCGAACCAGGGCTGGACGCTCGACTCGGCCAACGACACTGGTACCGAAGGGTTGTGGCAGCGAGTGATCCCGGTCGGAACTGCCGGCGCGCCCTCCAAAGATCTGAGCGAACCGGGCGACACCGCCTGGGTCACGGGTCGATTGAAGGACTTGGATGGGGGAACGACGACCTTGATGTCTCCCATCTTCGACCTGACGGGCACGAATGAGCCTTACATTTCCTACTGGAGTTGGTTCAGCTGCACGCAGCACAACATCGGATCGTCGGATACCTTCCGAGTCTACATGTCTGACGACGGCGGGCAGAGCTGGGTCTTGACTCATTTGATCAATCAGCAACACCCAGAAGAGGAAGCCGGTTGGTTCCTGCACGATGTGCGCGTACGCGACTTCGTGAATGTCTCGAACCAGGTGCAGATCAAATTCGAAGCACGCGATCGCGGTGGCGAGAACATTGTCGAAGCTGCAATCGATGAGTTCCGCGTTCTCGATCGACCTTGCTCGACTTGTGTGAACACGAACTACTGTGTCACCACTCCGAACTCGGCCGGCCCTGGAGCACTGATGTCCTATGGCGGCAGCACTTCGTTGTCTGCCGACGATTTGGTGCTCGACGTGAGTGGCTCGGTTCCCGGGCAACACGGCATCTTCTTCTATGGCCCCGATCAGACGCAGTCTCCCTTCGGCGATGGCTCGATCTGCGTTGGCCCCGGAGCGCTTGGGCTGTTTCGACTCGAGCCCGCAGTGTTGGTCGACGGCAGCGGCAATGCGGGTTGGATGGTTGACTACAGCAGTCCCCCGGCATCCACCGGACCGGGTGCACTCATTGTTGGCAGTACATGGAACTTCCAGTTCTGGTATCGGGATCCGGCTGGCGGCCCTGGAGGCTTCAACCTGACGGATGGCATAAGCCTGCAGTTCTGTCCCTGAGGGATCAGGGGCCTTGAGTGGGGATTTGCCCGCCAAGGTCTTTTGCCCCCTTTGCCGTGGCTGCTAGGAGCCCCAACTTGAATGCGCTACGGCAGCGTCTTCGGGTTGGGGCTCTACCCGATTAATTAGGGAGGTGCTATGTCGCCTGTCACAGCCGGTGGCTGTTCCTGCCGAGTGCCCGCTGAAAATTCGTTCAAAGCAGTTGCCCCATCGAGACGGCGAGGTGGAACAATCGAATGACAGGAGAAGCGCCTAGGATTCGATCCGCCCTTGGTCGAGAGACTGACGAACGGACGGATCTGTGACGGGTCTCTGCTCTCGCAGCGATTTTCGTGCCGTGTCTTGGATACAGCCCGATCTTCGTTACCCCTCTACCCATTCCTCGCTGCCCCAGTTGCAGGCATGGGGCATCACCTGCCACCCAAAAAAATCTTATGACTCGTGGACTCCACAGCAAGCTAGTTCAACCCTTCGCGGTTCTTGCTCTCAGCGGTGCTCTCTTCGCCCAAGGTGCCGACGATTGTGCGAGCGCGCAGCCCATCAATACGTACGGGATTTTCGCCTTCGACAATACGGCAGCATCGACTGACGGCGGTGCAGACTGCGGCGGCGCTCCTGTGCGGCGCGATGTGTGGTTTGCATGGACAGCGCCCACGACTGACGCGGTGGTTGTCGACCTATGTGGCATGACATCGCTTGTGACGCGCGTAGCTGTCTATGACGGTTTGGCCTGCCCAGCAACCAACTTGTTGGCGTGCAACTCGATCGTGTGCACTTTCCAGTCCCAGGCCTGGTTTGGTGCCGTTGCCGGTCAGCAGTACTTGATCCGCGTTGGCTCCAAGCAAGTTGGTCAGTCTGGCTCAGGCAATTTTGAGATTCGCGTCAACCCCTGCGACGCTGCGCTGGACGATGGATTCGAAGAGAACGACACCTGCGAAACGGCCGTCCCGCTCGGTGACGGTGTGTACAGCGGGCTCTATGTTTCGAAGATTGATGCGGACTATTATCAGTTCGACTTGGCCGAAGGCGCAACGCTTCAGCTCGACATCCTGTTCGCGCATGCGGGCGGCGACATCGACACCTATCTGTTCGATGAATGTGGAGCTCAAGTTGCAGATTCCGCTAGTGGAGACAGCGACGAGTTGATCATCTACATGAACACAGGTTCGTGTAACCAGCGTCTGCAGTTACGTGTCGAGCACTGGATTCCGGACACGATTTCCGAGTGCAACAACTACGACTTGATCGTTAGTGGTGAGGGTGCCGGAACCTCGTGCTCGTTCGGCACGAACTACTGCACCTCGACCGCGAACTCGACCGGCAGTGCTGCAGCCATGAGTGCATCGGGTAGCGTCAGCGTCGCTTCGAACAACCTCGTCTTGGCCTCGGGTCCCGTTCCGAATCAGCCGGGTCTCTTCTTCTACAGTGCTGGTCAAACGAACGGCGGCGCCGGCATTCCGTTCGGCAATGGTCTGCGTTGCGCTGGCAACGGTTCGAACCCGCTCTATCGCCTTCCGGTCTCCGGCACCGGCGGCAACAACGAGCTGAGCTGGGCCGTAGACAACACGATGCCTCCGGCAGCCGCCGCAACCCTTATTGCGGGCTCGACCTTCCACTTCCAGTGCTGGTTCCGTGATCCGCTGGGTGGAGGCGCAAGCTACGACCTTTCCGACGGGCTTTCGTTGTCCTTCCTTCCCTGAGAAGCACGACCTTCTGCCGCAGCTTTGGCTGCGACCGATTGCATGTCTATTGAAACGGCGGCTCCCTCGACCATAGGTTCGGGGGGGCCGTTTTCGTGGAGTTAGGACCTGGCCTCTCCGAGATCCTCGCGTCGCAAGTGAGTCGCCGTGTTCAGCTAATGTTGCCCATGCTTGAGCGCTACTTTGCGTTACGGGCAATAGGCTGCGTCTGCGCTGTCAGGATCAGGCCAGGACTCGTGATTGGGGCATTGTCTTCACCTGCCAAGATACTGGCTCAGGTGCTACAGTGGGCAGCAGGAACAAGTATGCGTCGCACACAATCCACTCCAAGACTGCTCTCGTCTCTCGGATCGTGCGGATTCTTTGGGCTTATCGTCCTCGGATCCATCGTGCAAGCCACTGTGCTTTGTGCACCTGCCCACGCCGCACAAAGAGGCTCCTCGAATATGCCATCTTCTGAATTGCGCGAGCGATTCTTGGAACTCGATGGCAAGTGGAGAGCAGTGACTGAGAAGCTTCGTGCCAGCCGGACGCAAGGTGCGAGGCGTGAAGCAGCTCACGCGCGCTTGCGCGACTCGATGGCGGATGATTTCCGCACCAATCTGCTCTTTGGTTGCGATCGCTCCGCGGTCTGGCTGCTAGCTACCGAAAGCTTGGAGAAGCGGATGAGTACGGAAGCTCTTCCGGGCAGGCTTGTTCTGTATCGAAGAGCATTGGAGCTCGCTGACCACAAGTGGCTCGCTCGTAGTCAATTCATCAACACCTTGGTGGGCGACGCAGAGCTGGCACTCGGTTTTGCTGGCGCGCGGACGATCCTCGACCAACTCGAAGCACGCGCGACGGACTTCGAAGTGCAGGGTTCCGTGCTGCTGGGACGCGCCAGGCTCGCGGTGCGCGAGGCTGCCGACGAGATAGACATGGTTCGTGCGGCTAATCTGCACGCGGAAGCGACGCGCCTCTTGTCGCAACTCGTGACCGACTTTCCCGGTACGCCTTCCGCACAGCGAGGCGAATTCGACTTGTGGAGACTGCACGAGATGCTTCCGGGTCGCGACGCGCCCGAGCTCGTCAGTACAGACATCGATGGGAACGAGTATTCCCTCGAGGACATGCAAGGCCAGGTCGTGCTGCTGCACTTCTTCAGCTTCGACCATTGGGGCGTACATCACAGAATGGAGCGTGACGCGCACTTCGTGGAACGCTATTGGGACGAGAACTTCGTCTTGTTCGGAGTCAACTGCGACACCGACAAGTCGGTCTTCCGACGCCGCTGCGACAAAGCGGAGATTGAGTGGCCCATTCTGTGGGATGGCAACAATGACGTGACGACGGCGCAGGCCTGGCACTTGCCAGGCGAGTCAACCGTCCTGATTGACAGGCAAGGCAAGATCGTCGCGGTCGATCCTTCACCTGCACGCCTGCAAGCGTTTTTGGATGTCCTCGTCAGGGACAACTCGGCCGGCGGAGGGACAACTCCCTCCAAGTCCGTTGGCCTCGAAGAGGCGGACGGAAAGCAAACAAAGGACAACGACAAGAAGTCACGCACACGATCTTCCGGCTGAATCCCTTCTCGGCCACTTCCGGAACGAACTCCCACCGCACCTTGATGAGCTCGCGAGAACCCACGACCCGACTCCATCCTGATTCCGCTCCGCAGCGGGAACGGGGAGTGTCGAGATGGTGGCTCGCGATCGGTACAACGGCCTCCTTGCTGACGATCCTTCGATTCGTCCCCGTCGCAGGTTCGATTGATCTACTCTGGGCTTCGTCCACAGATGCAGCCCCCGTGGCTAGCCAGGCACTGAGTCCTCAGCACGTGGCCGTGCATTCCACGCTGGGTGCTCCCTACGCCTTCGAATCGCTTCCTACGGCCACCCAGCTTGCTGCTCCGAGGCCTGAGCAGGAGGATCGCGTCGAGCTTGATGCAGGCACGAGCGAGGATTCGATCCCGGATCGCGAAGTCGCGCTCGCCTCGGAAGCCAAGCTGCCCGCGGTGCTCATCGATGGTACCGAGAGTGACAACGAGGCATCCGCTGACGAGCATTCGATAGCCGTCGCGCTCACGCGCTTCGGAGCAGGATTGGAGTCCTTTGATACCGTGCTCTCCGAAGAGATGCTGAGCATCTTGGACGAAGTCCTCGAGCAGGAACGCCTCGAGCGCGAGCGGAGCGAGAAGGAAAAAGAGCGACAAGCCCGCAGCGCCACCGAGCACTACGCCGGCGGCCAGCTGCGATCCTCAGGCGCCTTCTTGGACGACTATCAAGTCGGAACTTGGAGCGAATGGTACGAGGACGGCACCCCGAGCTCGGTCGAAGAGTACGACTACGATGGGGAACGCCACGGTGAACAGCGCACATGGTTTGACGACGGCTCTCCGCGCAATCAACGCAGCTATGTTTACGGATGTCGCCACGGCCGTTGGATCACCTGGCACCGGAACGGCAGCCGCAAGAGCGAAGTCGAGTGGCGCATGGGAGTGCGCGAAGGTTACTACCAGGAGTGGTTCTCGAATGGCGAGATCAAAGAAGCCGGCTATTACCGTGATGGTGTGCGCGAAGGCTACTGGCAGTTCTACGACTATCTAGGCGTCGTCGAGCGCCGTACTGGTCATTACGAGGCCGGCCGTCGAGTTCACTGATCGGTTGCAAAGGCCAGTGATGCATCCGCGCTAGCTCTTCGAGGGGTGCATCGACACCGACAGCAGTGCTTCCGATGCTGTCGCTTTCTCAGCCGCCGCGCGTGTGCATCTCCAGGTGCGGGTTCTCGCCCAGCTCTTCCTTCTCGGCAAGCACACTTCTGTCTCGCTCTAGTTGCAAGCGGTCCACCGCACCGCGATCACTGCGCTTGCTCCACACGGAGGTGAGCAATTCGGTGAGTTCGTCCGCATTGGCCCCCGCGCGCAGAGGATCGCGAAGATTGATGCCATCGCGTGCGTACAAGCAGAGGAACCACAAGCCATCCGCCGTCAATCGGCTTCGATCACAAGCGCCACAGAAGGGTTCAGTCGTGGACGGGATGATGCCGAAACGTGTCCCATCCGCCAATTCGAAGCGCTGGGCCGGGGCCGAGGCGCGACCCTCGATGACCTTCACGGCGCCGAAGTCCTTCTGGATGTGCTCCAGAATAGAAGCTTGCGATACGACGCGATCGGCACTCCACTTCGTCGCACCACCGACATCCATGTACTCGATAAAGCGCAACTCGAACTCGTTCTCTTGCGAGAACGCGAGCATCGCACACAACTCGTCGTCGTTGATGCCGCGCTGCACGACCATGTTGACCTTGGTACCGCGCATTCCAGCAGCCCGCAATGACTGCAGGCCGGCGACGGCTGACGCGTGATCATCACGGCGCGTCAGCGCGCGAAAGCGTTCGGGCGATAAGGTGTCCAAGCTGAGCGTGACTCGATCGAGGCCGGCCTTAGCGAGCTGCTCAACTTGAGCTGCTAAGCGAATACCATTCGTCGTTAGCGTAATCTCGCGCACTCGCGTGTTCTGCCTTAGCTGTGCGACCAAGGTAGGCAAGCCATGGCGCAGCAGCGGTTCACCGCCGGTAAGCCGTACGCGGTCGATGCCGATCCGACTGAAGGCCTCGACCAAGACCGTTATCTCTTCGAAGCGCAACAGGCGTTCCTTCGGAAGCCAGACGTACTCCTCCTCGGGCATGCAGTACCCGCAGCGCAAGTTGCACCGGTCCGTCACCGAGATGCGCAGACTGCGCGCGGGACGGTTATGGTTGTCGAGGATCGGGAGGTCGGTCATGGTGCGCGTCTGGATCACGCAACGAAGAGTGCTGAGAGGAGAGCCGGCGAGCGGACTCGCGCGAGTGCCGCTTCATTGTCTTCTCCTGCGTCGATTTAGGTGCGTGAGCATCGCCTACATGCGGCTCCGGTTCCATGCCTGGCGTGCAAGAACCTCGCTGAAAACACGGGGCAGCAGAACGTGCGCCCGTGCTGCCTCTGATCGTGCGGTCTGCCATTTGCTGGTGGACTCGCTGTATTGGGCGGGCTGCTTGGGCCTCACAGCCGACAGGAATCGACTTGAAGCCGGGATGAGGGCTCCGCAGGGGCCGAACTCCGCCTCTGGCGTCCTATACTCCCCACGCACCATCCGTACCCACTATGTCACGATCCGAATATCCTGCACAGCGCAGCCTGGGGGCGAGCGAATTGTCACAGTCACGAAGGCTCGAACTCGCACGAGCGGCTTCTCGATCCACGCAGTTATTGATGCTGCTGGTGATCCCGTTGTTCGCCGTGAGCGCCGAGGCCCACCCGCAGGCAGGCGAGAATCGCAGGCCGAGGCCCGAGCTCTCGTCTGCATTGAACGAACTCTTCGCGCGCGCGGACACCAGCGTAGACGACTGGGAGAGCGAGGCCATTGGCGAAGAAATCTCGAATCGCGCGCAGGAGTTGGCCGACGCTTGGACTGCGGATTCGGAATCTGAAGCCGAGTGGCTAGCGGACATCACCTCCGATTGGGTGGCATCCAATGTCGCGTTCTCGACAATAGATGCTGGTCTCGCGGAGTTTGCGAACGCCGAGCGCATGCGACCTACGCTCGAAAGCTGGCGACCTGCGCCGGACGCAGTGCCGCGTAACAGCAGCGGATCCGATACCTTCAAGGCCGAGTGGCAACGCATCGCTGATTGGCTCGGGACGGATCGCAGTCTGAAGTTGAAAGTCGTCGCGGTGCGCGCTTCTTCGGGCGTAGATTTAGATGGGGCGACGCACGTGACTCGCATGAATTTGCGTGCCACCGGCTCGCACTCAGATGAGCAGCGGCAACTCGGTGCGCAGTGCACGATGCTGTGGAGCCAGACCACGGACGGCATTATCCTGCTCGCCTGTCATCTCGATACTCTTGTCATGCTGCGCGGTCCGGTCCAGGGCGGTGCGCTCTTCGCGGATGCGACGGGTTCCTTGCTTGCGCAGGATCCCGATGCTGCGCAACGCCTTGCCGAAGGACTCGAGTCGGTGCGTGCTCGTAGCGACCGCATCTTGGGTAGCGGCCTGCTCGGCCATCACGGCATCGCGATTGGTGATGTAAACGGTGATGGACTCGAGGATCTATATCTGCCTCAACCGGGTGGCATGCCCAACATGCTGTTGATCGCGGATGCTACGGGTGGCGTTCGCGATGATGCCGTATTGGCCGGCGTCGAATTTCTGGACATGTCTCGCTCGGCGCTGCTGCTTGATCTCGATAGCGACAATGACCTTGACCTGGTGGTCAACGTCGGCGACCAGCTGTTGTTCCTACAGAACAATGGGCGTGGGCGCTTCCGTTTGCTTGATGCCCATCCTGTTCCCAATTGCACTTCACTGAGTGCCGCAGACTTCGATCGTGACGGTGACCTGGATGTCTACGCCTGTGGCTATGTCTCGGTCTATACAGGCGAGGCGACGCCCGTTCCGTACCACGATGCGAACAACGGCCAGCCGAACAAGCTCTTCAAGAACCTGTTCGAAGAGGGCGGCCGCGAAGAGTGGAGCTTCGAGGATGTGACCGCGCAGACAGGCTTGGACGCGAACAATTCACGCTTCAGCTTTGCCGCCGCTTGGGAAGACTACGACCGCGATGGCGATCCCGATCTGTACGTGGCGAATGACTTCGGGCGCAACAATCTGTATCGCAACGAGGGCGGCCGCTTTGTTGATGTTGCGCGCGAGGCTGGAGTCGAGGACATCTCGGCCGGAATGGGTGTCAGCTGGGGCGATGTCGATGGCGACGGTTGGATGGATCTCTACGTCTCCAACATGTGGTCTTCAGCAGGCCAGCGTGTCAGCTACCAGAACCGCTTTCAGCCAGGATCGGAGGAGCGAGTTAGGAATGAGTTTCAGCGCCACTCGCGCGGCAACAGCTTGTTTCGGAACCGCGGCGACGGCAGCTTCGATGACATTAGCGTCAAAGCGGGCGCCACTCTGGGCCGCTGGGCTTGGGGAGCGCTCTTCGTGGACCTTGACGACGATCCATGGCGTGACATTTTTGTACCGAACGGCTTCGTGAGCGGCAGTGGATCGAAGGACTTGTGAAGCTTCTTCTGGCGACAGGTCGTGTCGCAATCCCCAGTCGCGCAGTCACTAGGCGAGAAAGGCAGCGATCTCAAAGGCTACGAGGCGGCCTGGTCCGCCGTCACGCGTTTGATGCGCCGAGGCTGGTCATGGAGCGGTCACGAACGTAACTGCGCGTTCTTGAACGCAGGCATCGGGTCCGACTCGAACGCCTCGCGCTTCGCAGCCGCGGCGGCTGTGTGCGGGCTCGACTTCCCCGATGACGGACGCGCCGCCGCGCGCATCGATTGGGATGGCGACGGTGACGAGGATCTCTTTGTGACGGCTCGTAGCGCGCCACGACTGCGCTTCTTGCGGAACAAGCGCGACCCCGCGAGCGCGAGCTCGGTCAGCTTTCGTCTGGTCGGCGCCAATGGAAACACGGGCGCGGTCGGGGCCAGGGTCGAGCTGCTGCTGGAGCGCGAGGATGCGCCCAAGCTCGTACGTAGTCGCCGCATTGGCGAAGGCTTCCTTGCGCAATCCTCGGAGTGGCTTCACTTCGGAATCGGCTCGGAACAAGCGCTGCGGGTTCGTGTCGATTGGCCGAGTGGTGCGACGCAGATCTTCGAGGGTCCCTTTCCGTCCGACCGTTGGGTCTTAATCGAGGGGCATGAAGCTGCGCGCGAGTGGCGCGCGCGCGAGACCGCTAGCGCCGAGGATTATGCCTTGGCGGTGCACGAGCCGACCGAGCGCGGCCGCTTGGTGCTCGCGCGCGAAATGCCGATGCCGGCCCTCGCTATTGAGCTCGAGGATGGTCGCGCTGCCGAGCTCTTTGGCATCGCCGCAGATGCGCCCAAGCCACCGGGCCGCGTGATCGCGCTGCAGACGTGGGCCAGTTGGTGTGCTCCGTGTCGCACTGAGCTGCGTGTGTGGGCGAAGGCCAAAGGGCAGTTGGATGAAGCGAATATCTCGGTCATTGCATTGTCTCTCGACGAGCAAGCGGAGCGAGACACGGCGACAGACATCTTGAACGGCTTCGCATGGCCGCACTCACGCGCCTTCGCAACTCGCTCCTCGATTGAGATTCTAGAGGTGATGCAGGCAGCCGTTCGCGACAGCGAGGTGCGCATGCCGGTACCGACGACTTGGCTCTTCAATGATGTCGGTTACTTGGTCTCGATTTACTTCGGCCCGGTTTCCCCACAGACCGTGATCGCCGATCGCGCGCTCCTGCACTTGGATGAGGCAGCACGTCTCGAGGCGGCACAGCTCTACCCGGGTCGTTGGTTCTTGGAGCCCGAGGGCAATGGCATCGAAGCCTTGGCTGCTGCGTTCCGCAGACAGGGACTCGATGAGGCCGCAGCTGAATTGCAACGAGCCAACATCGATGTCGTCGATTTCGAGAAGCTCGACTTTCTATTGAAGGTGGCCGATGCGCGTGCAGGTCAGGGCCGAATGGAGGAGGCACTCGAGTCATTCCAAGAGGCGATCAAGATCGATCCCAGCAGCTTTGAGGCGCGCAGGGGAGTCGGGCTGGCGGCTCACAGCTTGCGACGCTTCGACTTAGCCAAAGCCGCTTACCGTGAAGCGATTCGCATCCGGCCGACGGACGCGACAATGCGCTTCCAGTTGGGACGAGTGGCACTCTCGTTGAAGGATCCGGGTCTCGCTCAGAGTCAATTGCGAGCCCTCAATTCGGTCGGCAGCCCGCTCGCGCAGCAATTGCAGGCCATGATCGACGGAGAGTGAAGCGAGCTTCGTGACAAAGGATTGGGCTGGCGATCTGTCCGGCTACTATGTTGGGTATGAATGTCACACTCGGGCTGCCCTTTCTCACGCTCTCTACAGTCTCCATTTGCGCAGCCTCCCTAGGCACAAGCGCATTGGCGCTCGGTTCCGCAGCTGTTCAGCAGGATCAAGAGCTGGGCGCTACCTTCGAGTTGCCGGATGGACTCGAGGTCGAGTTGTGGGCCGAGTCACCGCACTTCTACAACCCGACTGCGATCGATGTCGATGCGCGTGGCCGCTTGTGGGTGACCGAGGCTGTCAACTATCGCAAGTGGGGTGGACGCAATCCTGGCTTGGATCATCCGAAGGGCGATCGAGTCGTGATCCTGGAAGATGTCGATGGCGATGGGCAATGCGATCGCTCTTCAGTGTTCGTACAGGACGAGGAGCTGGTCTCGCCGCTTGGAATCGCTGTCATAGGTTCACGCGTATTCGTGTCCTGCTCGCCGCACCTCTTCGTCTATACCGACGAAAATGGCGATGATCGCTCGGACCGTCGCGAAAAATTCCTGACTGGTTTCGGTGGCTTCAATCATGACCATGGTTTGCACTCGGTCGTCGAGGGACCGGGTGGACGCTTGCACTTCGCTGTCGGAAACGCCGGGCCGCACTTGGTCACGGATCGTGACGGTTGGCAGCTGCGCTCGGGCAGCATCTATCGCGGTGGCGGACCACAGGTTGCCGACAACAAGGCGGGCTTGATCAGTGACGACGGTCGTTTGTGGACTGGCGGTCTGGGTCTGCGGGTGGATGCAGACGGGACTGGATTGCGCGTGACTTCGCACAACTTTCGCAACAACTACGAGATCGCACTGGATGCTTTTGGCGACGCATACCAGACCGATAACGACGACGATGGCAATCGCAGTTGCCGCACACAGTGGTGCATGCACGGCGGTAACCACGGTTTCTTCTCGCCCGATGGAGCGCGCGCATGGCAAGCGGACCGGCGCGCAGGGCAAGCGACGCAGACGGCACACTGGCATCAGGACGACCCGGGAGTGCTGCCGACAAGCGTGATCAATGGCGCGGGCGGGCCGACGGGCTGCGCAGTGTATGAAGGCGAGTTGATGGCACAGCACTTGAGTGGAGCCGTCTTGAATTGCGATGCTGGAGCGCGAGTCGTCTATGCTCATCAGCCGCGCTTCGAAGGCGCCGGTGTGACGCTTGCGCCTGGGTTCTTGATCCGGCCTCAGGCGGGGCAGGACGGTCAGAGCGCGAACTGGTTCAGGCCCAGTGATGTCGCTGTCGGAACGGACGGCGCAGTCTATGTCGCCGACTGGTATGATCCCGGGGTTGGCGGACACGCGATGCGCGATCGCGAAGGATATGGGCGCATCTTGCGCATTCGTCCCGAGGACACGTCACCGCAGTCACCGACCTTCGACTTGAAGACGAACGAGGGGCGCTTGATGGCGCTGCACTCGCCTGCTGTTCATGCGCGAGTTCTCGGTCGCAGAGCCCTGCAGCGCGATGGAGAGGAGGCGCAGGCTGTCCTCTCTCGCCATTTCGAGAGCGAGTCCGATCCGCGTAAGCGCGCGCGAGCATTGTGGGTGGCCGCGGGGCCGGTCATTCGCGACTTTGGTTTGGCGCGTAAGGCGCTGCGCGATGCTAACCCGCGTATCCGTGCCACGGCCGTGCGCGTTTTGGCGCAAAGCAATTCGGGCCGTATGCCTGCCGAGTGGATTCGCGAGTGGGGGATTTGTAATGACCCGAGCGCGCTCGTGCGGCGCGAACTGTGCCTGCAATTAGTCGATGTCCCGTTGGCGGAGTGCATGGATTTGTTTGTCGCGCTCGCGGCACAGTACGACGGTAAGGATCGAAGCTACCTTGAGGCGCTCGGCTTGGCAGCCGAGGGGCGTGAGGAGGAGATCTACACGGAGCTCGCGGCCGAGTTCGGCGATGTTCCGGCACGTTGGGACGATCGCTTCGAAGGTCTTGCATGGCGTCTGCACCCGGACGCGTCCCTGATGGGATTCACGGCGCGCGCGATGGACAGCGCGTTGCCGGTGGAGGCTCGTCATCGCGCACTCGATGCGATCGCGTTCATGAAGAGTCGCCCGGCCGCGGAAGCTATGTTGACTTTGTCGCGCGCCGCATCGGAAGAGGTTGCGAGCTACGCGCGCTATTGGCTTGGGCATCGTTCGACCAATGACTGGTTGGCCTTCGGGATCGCGGAGCGCTCTGGTATTGCGGGCATGGATCAAGCAAGCATAGCGTGGCAGAGCGATGTGATGCGAGCGGGCTCGGTCGAGATCGATGTCGACGTATCAGAGGCCGCGATGATCTGGCTTGTCGTGACCGATGGTGGCGACGGGAATGGTTGTGACTGGGCCGACTGGATTGATCCGCGCTTCATTCAGCCAGAGGGAGAGCTGCTGTTGACCGAGACGACTTGGCTCGAAGCCGAGTCTGGCTGGGGTGAAGTGCGTATCGGCAAGAACTGCGGCGGCGACGGGCTCGCGATCGGCGAGCGGGAGTTCTCGAACGGCATCGGAACGCATTCGGCATCGCACATCGCCTATGCAGTACCCGAAGGTGCGACGCGCTTCCAAGCGCTCGCCGGCCCGGATCGTGGTGGCACGAGCCAGCAGGCGGGCGCATCCACTTCAGTTCGCTTCCAAGTCTTGCTGCAAGCGCGCGAGGCCAAGAACCTGCATGCTGAGCTCGAAGCCTTGGTGCTCGATGCCAAGAGCAAAATCGGCGAGCGCAAGACTGCTGCGGTTAAGTTGGCCCGCGACGGGCGTGGCGCATTGCGTTTGATTCGACTAGCGGCGCAAGGCGATTTGCCCGGTGAATTGATCGCGCCGGTGTCCGCCGCAATCTTTGAGAACCCAGATGGGGGCGTGCGTGCGCTGGCGAGCCAACACTTCACGCGTCCCGGCGAAGAGGGGCATGCCTTCCCCTCCGTCTCCGACTTACTAGAGCTGCAGGGCGATGCGGCTCGTGGTCGCGAAGTTTTTTCGAGCGACGCTGCCCAGTGCGCGACATGCCACGGCTATCAGCTCGGCGAATCCTTGCGCGGTGGAGACATCGGGCCCGACCTGACCAGCATTCATGAGAAGTACGATCGCACGCAACTCTTCGATTCGATTCTGAATCCGAGCGCTGGTATTGCCTTCGGATATGAAGGCTGGCTGGTTCAGACAAAAGATGGCGAGGTGTATTCAGGCTTCATCTTGGCCGATGGCGACAACCTTGTTCTGAAGGACACAAATGGGGATCGTTTCGTGATCGCTGCGGACGAGATTGAAAGTCGCAAGCAACAACATCGTTCGACGATGCCTGAGGGCGTCGCTTTGGATCTGAACGCGCAGGAGTTGGCCGACCTGGTGGCCTTCTTGTCGATTGCACCTGAGAACGAGCCTGAGTTTGGCGATCCGATCGAGCTCTTCGATGGCGAGAGCTTCGAGGGCTGGACCTATCACTTATCCGACTCCAATGCTTCGGCCGAGCAGGTCTGGTCCATCGTCGATGGAACGATTCGCTGTAACGGCAATCCGAGCGGCTATCTGCGCACCGAGGAAGAGTACGAGAACTTTGAGCTGACGCTCGAGTGGCGCTTCGATCCGGCCAAGGGCGCCGGCAACTCAGGCGTGCTGCTGCGCCGCACCGGTCCAGATAAAGTTTGGCCTAAGAGCATCGAAGCGCAGTTGCACAGCCGCAACGCGGGCGACATCTGGAACATCGACCAATTCGCCATGGAAGTCGACCCTGCTCGCAGCAGTGGCCGGCGTACGACGCGCATGGCACCTTCGTCGGAACACCCGTTGGGCGAGTGGAATAGGTACCAGATCCTGATGCACGGCCCGCGTCTGGAGCTGCGCGTCAATGGCGAGCTCCAGAACACGGCCGACTGGTGCGCCGGCGTGCCGGGTCACATTTGTTTGCAGTCCGAAGGGGCGTACATCGAGTTCCGCAATGTGCAACTGCGCCCGATCCTGAACTGAGCGAGCGCAGCCGGGCGGGGGCGCACCGCAGCGCAGGCTACGGCTGTTCGCCCGCACGCACCTCCTCCTCTTCACCCCAGCGCTGCGCGCCCTCGCGCAGCGCTTGGCGCGTGTACAGCGCGTGATAGTGTCCCTTGGCCGCGAGCAGCTCGGCGTGCGAGCCTTGCTCGGTGATTTGCCCGCCCTTGATGACCAAGATCTGATCCGCTTCGCGAATCGTCGACAGGCGGTGCGCGATCACAAAAGACGTGCGACCCTCGAGCACACGGCCTAACGCACTCTGAATGCGCTGCTCCGTCTCGGTGTCGACCGATGAGGTGGCCTCATCAAGGATCAGAATGCCAGGGTCCGAGATCAACGCGCGCGCGAATGAGATGAGCTGCTTCTGCCCAGTTGACAGGCGCACTCCTCCCTCGCCGACTTCCGTGGCGAAGCCATCGGGTAGGGCGTCGATGAACTCTTCGGCGCCGACCATGCGCGCGACCTCGCGCACCTCGTCATCAGTCGCGGTCAATCGTCCATAGCGGACGTTGTCCGCAATGCTGCCGGCGAAGAGGTGCGGCGTTTGCAGCACCACGCCAAGACTGGATTGCAGCCAATGCAGGCTACGATCGCGGTACTCGATGTCGTCGATCGTGATGCGCCCGGCGGTCGGCTCGTAGAAGCGACAGAGCAAACTGACCAGGGTCGACTTGCCTCCGCCCGTTGGCCCGACCAGTGCCACCGTCTGGCCCTGCTGCACATCGAGATTGATGTTCTTCAAGATGGGCTGGCCCACTTCGTACTCGAAGGTCACATCCTCGAAGCGAATGTGTCCGACCTCATCCGAAAAGCCGTCCAGCGCGACTCCATCCGGAAGCGGACTCGCTGCCGAGTGGATGTTCGCCCGTGCAACCTCTGTGTCTTGCACCTCGGAGCGCTCGGCGATCAGGGACAAGATGCGCTCGGCTGAGGCCTGACCCATCTGCATCTCCGCGAACAAATGCGCCAACTCGTGCACCGGCTCGAAGAACAAGCGCGCGTAGGTCAGAAAGGCAATCAGGGTTCCAATGCTGATCGTGGCCGAAGCGACTGAGAATCCGCCAATGACGAAGGCCAGTCCGGCGCCAAGGCTCGCGATCGTCATCACGACCGGCAAGTACAGGGCTGACTGCAATGCATTGCGCATCGAAGCCCCGTACATCTCGCCAGAGATGCCCGAGAACTCGCGCAGATCGTCCTCCTCACGCGTGAACAACTTACTCGTGCGCACCGCAGTCATGGACTCGCCGTAGGCCGCAGTCATGCGCGAGTTAGTCTTTCGCACGATGCGTGCACTCGTCAGGATCTTGCGTTGGAAGCGAACGCTGATGATGGCCAGCACCGGCACCGTCACGACAACGGCCAACGCGAGTTGCCAGTGCAACACGAACATCACGCCCGACATCGCCAACATCAGCGTAATACCCCAGACGACATCGACGGAGCCCCAAGCCAAGATGTTGGAGAGCCGGTCACAGTCCGAGGTCAGGCGCGTGACGAGCCAGCCCACAGATCTCTTGTCGTAGTAGGAAAACGAGAGTCGTTGCAGGTTGGCGAAGGCTTGCTTGCGTATGTCATGGCAAACCGAGGTGCGCACTCGGCCTGTAAGTGCAATGAAGACCAGCACGCAGGCAGAGAGGAGGACTGAGGCAATGCTGTAGCCCCAGATATAGGGCGTCCATACGATCGTTTCCCCTTCAGCGACCGCATCGATCAAGTTGCGCGTCAGCAAGGGGATAGTCGCGTCGACACTGGCGATCAGCACCAGGGCTACGGCCAGTCCACTTAGCTCCCGTCGATAGGGGCGCATGTAGCGGAACAGCTCGCGCCACAAACCGACCTCGACTCGCCCTGTGTCGGGCTCCGGGCTCGCTTCGCCCGTCAGTGCGAGTTCACTCATGATCGACTCTCCGTGTTCGAGGGTTTGTTTGGCGGTGCTTTCTCGGCGGGCCTTCCGGGCTCACGCGCTGCTTGCCTCGATTGGCTAGCGTCTGTGACCTGCAGGTCTGACTGTAGTTCACTCTCGAGCGCGCCCTGGATATCCCACAGGCGGCGATAGGCGCCCTCGACTTCGACTAGCTCTCGATGCGTCCCGACCTGAATGAGTTCACCAGCCTCGAGTACAAACACACGATCAGCCGCGGCCAAAGAGGACAGCCTGCTCGTGATCATCAAGGTGGTAGAGCGCCCTTTGCGAGAACGCAACACATCGAGCACCTTGCTCTCGGTGATAGTGTCGACCGCGCTGAGGGCGTCATCGAGGATCAAGACATCCGGGTCGCGCAACAGGGCGCGTGCCAACGACAAGCGTTGGCGCTGTCCACCGGATAAGGTCACGCCGCGCTCGCCGACCTTTGTTTCATAGCCTGACGAGAAGGCAGCGACATCGGTATGCACGCATGCGGCATGCGCATGCGATTCGAGTTCCGCAAGCACGGCGTCACTCCGGCCAACGCGTAAGTTGGCCGAGATCGTCTTCGAGTACAGGAAGGGCTCTTGCGAGACCACACCCAGGCGGCGGCGCATGCTCCTGCGCGGGATCTCGTTCAGTTCGACTCCGTCGATCCGAATCGAGCCATCGCTGTAGTCGTACAGGCGTGCGAACAGGTTGACTAAGGTCGTCTTGCCCGCACCCGGAGGGCCGAGCAATGCGATTGTTTCGCCAGCTTCGATCGTGACACTTAAATCGTGCAGCGCACGCGTCCCGTCGGCGTATTCAAAGGTCAGTCCCTCGATCGCCAAGGTTCCGCGCGGCCCCTCTGATGCCTCTATCGATTCGGAGTCTGCCTCTGCATGGACCTCGTCCATGTGCGTCTCCTCCTCGACCGCCAGAATTTCTTCCAGGCGTCCAAGAGCGACGATTGCCTTGCCCGTATCGGTCAACGTTCGTCCAAGCTGGCGCACGGGAAAGATAACCATGCCGTGGTACGAGAGGAAGGCGAAGAGGGTGCCAACAGTGATCTCGCCCGCGCTCAGGAAGTTGATACCGACGAAGAGCACAATACCCAGCTGCGCCATGCACAACAGGTCCGAGGCGGACCAGTAGACACCCAGCAGATCGAGCAGGCGCATGTTGCGCTCGCGCATGTCCTGGTTGCGCGCACCGAAGCGCTCCTTCTCGTGTTCTTGCCGGGCGAAGGCACGCACGACACGAATTCCGTTCAGGTTTTCCTGTAGCACTGAGGTCAAACGACCCTCGGCTTCGTCCATCTCCAGGAAGCGCGCTTGCACGCGCCGGAAGAAGACGAACGCAAAGATCATGATCAACGGAAAGAGAGCGACAGCCCAGATTGCGAGGCTCGCTTTCATCCAGAACAGGACAGGCAGAACCAGCACCAGCATCAGCACCGCGCGCGCAATCTCGACGACTTGTGTCCCCAAGAAGACTCGCACGGTCTCCACATCGGAGGTGCAGCGCTGGACGAGGTCGCCGCTGTCCGCCTTGTCGTGATAGTTCTGCGGCAGGCGCGCAATGTGGCCATACAGTCGGTCACGCAGGCGCTGGATGATCCCTTCCGAAGCCTGGGCCGACCAGCGGTTGCGCAAGTACTGAAAGCCGCCTGCGATCGCGGTCAACAGAATCGTACACAGCGTGCCGAGCAGCAGGTTTGCGTGCTGGCTCGTGAAGCCAGACGACAGTCGCGTCATGCGCGACGGCCAGGTGCCGTGCATGATGCCATCGATCAATATCTGCGAGAGCAAGGGGACGCCGTACAAGAACAGGATCGAGAGCGCGAGCGCACCGATCGCCGAGGCATAGCGGATGCGCCAGCCGCCTGTTAGCTGCCATAGCGCTCCACGTGTCCACGTTTTGTCTCGGTCTTGCTGTGTCTTCGGCAAGGGAGAATCTTCCATCAGATCGAATGGGGTCGGCTCTGAGCCGACAAACCGGGTCGGCGGGAGGCCGACGAGTCGTGCGATGCCCTCGGGTCACGTCCCGCTCGTGGCGGGGCGAGTCCTTTCGTACCGAAGGCGGACACGAAAAACCCGCTCGGGGGAGAGCGGGCCTAGTCGTGATCGCACGAAACGATTCACTCCGGACCCAACTAAGGATCCGGGCGACGCAAGCGATAGAGATGGATGTCGTTCGCGCCGGCGATCAGGCCCGCACAGAGGCGGAGGTGGGCAGCAGTACGGTAACAAGGGTGCTCATGCCGCTAATCGTCGAGTTGAACTTCATATCGCTTGCTCCGTTTGAGTGCCCAGCACGTCGGCAGCAGCCGATGGTGCTGGCAGATCCGGCTGTGGAGCGGCGCGTCGAGGCTCGGAAATTGGCATAGATCCGAGCTCGCGGCGCCAGTCGGTAGGCGAGGTGGACAGCCACAAGCTAGAAAACCGTCTGATCTCTGCAAGAGGAGAACTGGCAAAAATCATCTGGCCAACTTGTGACATAATTAGGTCTCTCTAATCTCCTTTGCTCAAGAAGACCATGACGATCAAGCCCCTGCACATCTTGGCTCTGGCAGTTCTCGCCGGAAGCGCCTCTGCCCAGTCGATGAATTTGGACATCGGCATGAACCTGATTTTGTGGCCGGCCCCCTCGAGTTCGTACGCTGCCGCCGCTGCTCAGCCGGGTCACTGGAACGCGCTGATTCCGCCCTACTCGCAGGGATTAGCGGACTTATCCGGCGGGCTAACTGCCGTGACGGTCAGCACCACCGGAGGCATGGGAGCCTACAACGACCCGTTCACTGGAGTGTTCGGTGACGACGAAGCTTTCATGGCGGATCAGTGTGTGATCCCGAACTTGGGCGTGACGGGTACGATCGACTTCGCCGGTCTGAGCAACGGGCTTTATACGGTCTACACCTACGCTTGGGAGGGCGGCGGAACGGCCAGTTTGATTGATGTACCGGCTGGCGCCGGCGGTCAGCAGAGCATTGGTGGAGCATGGACGGGTTCGCCGCATCAACCCGGGATTACCTACGCTTTGCACTCGGTAACTGTCACGGATGGAACGCTGTCGATCGAGGCCACGGGCCCCGACTTCAACAGTGGCGCCGGCGTGAATGGGGTCCAACTCGTGTTTGGCGACAACGACATTGGAACGAACTACTGTGTTGCGACGATCAACTCGTCTGGCTTCGCTGCGCCGATCAGTGCGAATGGTTTGGCGAGTGTCGCTGCGAGCAACCTCTCTCTGTCCTGCGAACCGGTTCCGAATCAGCCGGGCCTATTTTACTACGGTCCGAACCAGAACCAGCTCGCCTTCGGTAACGGATTCCGCTGCGTCGGTGGTACGGTCGGTCGCCTGCCTGTTGTCACTGCCACGGGCGGGGCCATGCAAGTCCAGGTCGACTTAGCGAGTCCGCCGTCCGCGTCGACACAGATTCTTGCGGGCTCGACTTGGCACTTCCAAGCCTGGTATCGCGATCCCGTTGCGGGCGGAGCCTTCTTTAACTTGTCCGACGGCATCAGCATCGATTTCCAACCCTAAGTGACAATGCGCGCATTCGGCACAAGGCCGGCATTCATCGAACTGTTGGCTGCGTGCTGGCTAATGGTCAGTTGCGGCGACAAGGGCTCCGCAGGGGGAGGGCTTGCCTCTTCGTGGTCAGAGGGTGAGCGAGCGCCTAACGTGCTCGTCGTCATCGCGGATGATCTCAGCTCGGCCGCCTTTGGTGCCTTTGGTGGAGATGCGATCGAGACTCCGGGTCTTGATCGCTTGGCTGAGGGCGGCTTTCGCTTTCGCAAGGCGATCTGTGCTTCGCCCTTTTGCACTCCCTCACGCCAGTCATTCTTGACAGGCCGTTGGCCGCACTCGATCGGCGTAACTCAGCTTCACTCGGCGCTGGATCCTAAGAGCCAAACGCTCGCGACTGTGTTCTCAAAGGCGGGCTATCGCACGGCCGCCTTTGGCAAGATGCACTGGCCGCGTAAGGTCGTCGGCGATGCGACCTTCGGTTTCGATCGCGTGCTGGGCCGTAAGGATTGGGAGTCGGCACTCAGCTCTCAAGACAAAGTGAGCTACGACGAGTACCGCGCGCTCTGGCAACACGAATCACGCGAGGGTTGGTCGACTTTGAATCCAGCTAGGCAACCTTGTCCGCTAGCGGAGGATCGCCAACTCGCACCGTGGTTGATCGAGCACGCGTTGACACACTTAGGGTCAGACTCTGAGCGCCCGAGTTTGACTTTCCTCAGCTTCTACGAGCCGCACGCCCCCTTTTGCTTTCCCGAGCGCCTGAAGGATGCCGTCGATCCAGCCACGCTCGATTGGGACGCCTGGGATCGCGAGCGACGCGCGCGTGATGCGCCTGGCCTCGAGCGGTGGTGGCGTGATCGATTGCGTGAGCGTGGGCCGTTCGATGAGAGCGAGATGCGTGCAACGGTTGCGGCTCACTTGCAGTCTGTGCTTTGGCTCGATGAACAGATCGCAGCTCTCCTGGACGAATTGGAGTCGAGCGGTCTGAACGAGAATACGATCGTGCTGTTTTGGAGCGACAACGGGTTCTTTCTCGGGGAGCGCGGTGTGATTGGCAAGAGCTTCCCGTATAGGCGCGCTGCTGAGGTTGCGATGAGCTTATCGGGGCCGGGAATCGTCCCCGGAGAATCCGCAGCTTTGGTGCAGACTTTGGACGCCTTTCCGACTCTATGCGAGTTGGCGGGAATCGAGCCGCCCGCTGACCTGCACGGCCGCTCCCTTCTGCCTTTGCTGCGCGGCGAGGATTCAATTCGCTCTACGGCCTACACCGAATTGGTTGGCGTGGTCGCATCCATCCAGTCGAACGAATTAAAGTTGATGCTGGGCGCGGGCGGCAATACAGGTTGGGACTTGGTCTATGACCTCGTCAACGATCCGGAAGAACGTCACGCACTCACCGCGGAGCAGGTCGATTCAAACGCCGTTCTTGAGCTAAAGGGCGAGATGTATCGCCTGCTGCGTGCCAGCCCTCCGGACGGGTTTCCAATTGACGAATGGATGACGCAAGAGGACGAAACCGATGCCATCCGTTGGGCGTTGAGGCAGATCGACGCGACGCGCTGATCTGGCTCGAGAACGCGCGCCTTTCCAAAGGTGTCGACTCTCTCGTTTAGGGTCGAATAGGGGGCCTCTGGCGCCCTCCTGATGAGATCCCTTCGAATCGGAGCGCGATAAGTCGACTCGCTTCAAATACGCAAGGAGGCTCGCCCTTGCACCTCTTGGCTCTATCGCTCTAGCATGCCTGCATCGGCGCGCATGAACATGGTGCGTCATCCACTTGACCCTAATCCCACTGTATCGATGTTGCTCCTCAAATTATCCGTTCTGCCCATAGCCGCTGCCTTCCTGTCCATAGCTCCGCTAGCGACCTCGAGCAAGAGCGCGGCTGGGGTACTGGTTTCGGCACCGGTCCACTGCCAGGTGCCCTGCGGCGTCTATGGTGACAGCATGCGCATCTCCATGTTGATGGAAGATGCCATCACCATCGAGAAGGGCATGAAAAAGCTGATCGAGATGGACGGCCAAGAGAATCCCAGCAAGAACCAGATGGTGCGTTGGGTCATGAATAAGGACGAGCACGCGGCCGCGATCCAAGATCAGGTCGCGTCGTATTGGCTCGCGCAGCGCATCAAGGCCCCGAAAGATGCGAGCGACAAAGCAGCTCGCGCGCGCTACCTGGGTCAGCTCGAGCTGATGCATGGCATCACCGTCGCGGCGATGAAGTGCAAGCAGACCACCGATGTCGCCAACGTCGCGAAGTTGCGCTCGTTGGGCATGGCCTTTGCCGAGACCTACTTCAGCAAGGAAGACCTGGCTCACATCAAGTCGCACGGCGAAGGTCATTGATCGGTTTCTGGGCAGGCCGGGCATCGATTGTTCGGTTCGGCCCAGAGTTAGCTTCGAGAATCCACAAGGGCTAGTGCGCAACTCCCAAGCTCGAGCTTGCTAATTCGCGTGTGCAATGTGCACCGGCGACCGGCGTGCGTGCCCAGCGGGGGCTTCTGGCTTCTGACAGTCGCTGGTCTGAATCACTGGACGGCCACTCGATCGAAGAACGATGATTTTGCCCCCCCTTTGTCTCTCTCTCCTGATCGCAGCCGCACCCCAGACTGTGGACGGCTTGCGCGAAGGCGAGAGCGCCACGAACCTGGTTCCGCGGGCCGTCGCGCACGACCTGCACTATGGTCGCGTGATCGATGCGATGACGGGGCAGCCGCTCGAGGGTGCGACGATCGAGGCCTGGACCGAAGAAATCGACGAGGTCTATGGCGGCTTTCACCGGATCGCATCGGCGCGAACGGGGCAGGACGGCCGCTATCAATTGCGGCGAGCCGAAGGCGGCAGACGATCCGAGAAGGTGCGTGTGAGCGCGCCTGGATACGCGACACTCTCGGCCGTCGGAGGCGATCAGTTCTTGCGTCTATTCCCGGTTGACGAACGCATTCCGCGCATGCGTTTCTTGGATGTCGATGGCCGGCCGATCGAAGGCGTGCGAGTCACCTCGACCTATTCATGCGCCCATGATGTGCCCGCATTTGAATACCGCAGTGACGTGCGCGGCGAGCTTGTTCTGAGCGCGTACGCGTTGCAGGACAATCTGCCCGAGCTACGCGTGTTGGCGCCTGGCTATCGAGCGATCAAGTACATATCTGGTCGTAAAGCGATCGCAGCGGCCTACGACGGGCAACCGATGATTGTGCACCTGGGACGGATTCCTGGGGCCTCCGTGCGTTTGTTGGACGAGGAAGGCCAGCCGCTAGCGTTGCAACCCATCCACACGATGGACGGGGATGGCTATCACGTCGATTGCACCGATGAGCAAGGACGCCTGCCGATCCCTACTCGTTACGAGTCGGGTGAACTGACCTTCAAAATTCTTGGGCAGCGCACCCAGACGCACGTCGGTTCTCTACGCTTGCCAGGCACAGGAGACTGGAGTCTTCGCCAGAATCCAGAGGGATGGCCTTCCGATACGCCGACGACGAGCATCGTGCTGCAATGGATCGGTGTCGAATTGCTGGAGCGTGAAGCGACACAACCCTTCTTGTTGCACGAAGACGGCTGGGCCTACCAGGTCCGGCGCGACGAGCTCAATGGAGAGCCTATCGAGTTCCCAGCGGGGCGCATCAGCCTACTTACGGGTGAAGCCTTCAGCGGGTTCGAAGAGCAATTGAAGACGGTCGATGTCGAGCCGGGAGGGCGCTTCAATCTCTTGTTCAGGCCGCAATGGGAGACACTTGTGAACGTCTCTATGCCGGAGGGGATCGGTGAGAAAGACTACGTGCTCACCGTTCAATCTGGCACGAGCTCGATCCTTGCCAAGGCCGGATCGCTGTATGTGCCGAGTGACGAGCCGCTCGTTTTTCTTCTTGATCGCGCCGGTATTCGCAGTCGCTTGCTGGTTGCTTCGGCGGAAGAGGGCGCGAACATCGACTTGCGGACGGCATTGGCGCTCCCGAGCGAATCTGAGAAGCTACCCGCGGAGCTCGTGCGCGAATCGCTGATGACGGTTGAGATGGAGTTGAGCCTGGCATCTTGCGCGCCCTATGACTCGGTCGAGCTGATCGAGTTGGAAGACGGTGGCTACCAGGTCGTCGGTCCGCGCGGGTCATGCTATTTGCTGCGCGCTCGCCGTTCGGGCCATTCAGACTTGTGGCGACGCGGGCGGCTTGGAGAGTCGGATTGCGCGCAACCGATCTCGTCGATTCGTATGGCTCGGCTTCGTATCGAGCCCGAGGGCGTCGCGACGGTCGAGGGCATGGATGAAGTGGATCTCGGATCAATTCACCCCGGTCCCTTGGACCTGGTCCTGCGCTTCCCGAATGGCAATCGGCTCGGTGTGAGTCTCGCACTGGATGAGGGTGCGGATCGTACGCTGCGCGTGCAGTGATTCTTACTGATCGCGAGAGCGTCACGCGGGGTCTCGCGCTGGGATCCGGTAGGCGCGGGAATGGATTGGGTCCTACACGCCCTAACGGCAGAAGAATTCGCCATTCAGAAACGGGCGGTACTATTGTCCAGGTGGGTGTGGGGGTGAACGAGCGCAGATGCTTGAGCATGCATGCGGCTCCGTTCGATCCTCGCTCAGATGCTTCAGAATTTGTGAAGCCAGAGGGGACCGGTTACGAGAAACGCGTGTTCGGCTGGACCCTCGGCGAGTGAGCGCCACACAAAGACTAAGCCGGACATAGACAGAGGGCGAACTCCCGTTGGGAGTTCGCCCTCTGATTGGAATTGTATCGTAGGCTCAGTCAGCCAAGCTGGCTTCGAACTTACCCGTGTCGTCCATGGCCTTAGCCAGGGACTTCATGTCCGGCTTGGCGCCGTCCATTTCGACGCATGCGGTCTTGGCAGCGTAGTCGATCTTGACCTTGTCCTTGGAGACTCCGAGTCCTTTGGCAAGTGCAGCCTGCACTTGCGGTGGGCAACCGGCGCCTCAGGTCATGCCTTCGATTTTGAAGGAGACGGGTTGAGCCTTGGGAGCCTCGATCGAGGGAGCTTCCTCGATCTTCTCCATGTTGTCGCTCTTGCATGCGGTCAGGCCCAGGCCCAACGCCATGCCGGCGATGATGAATTTCTTGTTCATGTCTTGTCGGGGTGAAGTGTGTTTCGCGTGCCGCTTGGTTCCGTTGCTGGTTGGAATACTCACTAGCAGAATCCCTCTAGGCATGGCTCGGCGGCTGCCATTCAGTGGCATGCGAATGGGGCCGACGTTTGTGACGCCGGCCCCATTGATTTCTGACTGCATTTCGACCGAGTGCGATTACTCGGCCAAGGTCGCTTTGTACTTATTCGTGTCGGTCATGACCTTCGCGAGCGCGGTCATGTCCGGCTTGGCGTCGCCCATGTCACAGGAAGCGGTTCCGGCGGCGTAGTCGATGGTGATCTTGTCAGCGTCAACGCCGAGACCTTTGGCAAGTGCAGACTGCACTTGCGGGGGGCATCCGGCGCCTCACGTCATTCCGTCGATTTTGAAGCTGACTGTCTTGGCCTTGGGCGCTTCGGCGGGAGTGTTCTCCGCCGGGGTTGTGGTGCTCTCTGCTGTGCAAGCAGCGAGACCCAGACCCATCAACGCGAAGGCGGGGATGAGGATGTTCTTCATGGTTTTGAGTTCGGTTGGAGCCAGAGGCCCCTGGTCGTCAATGAACTCTAGGGTCCGGATGCCGTTGAGATAAGGGTAGAGGGCTAAGTCCATACCAGATCCTTTCAATTGAGGCCGGAAAGCCAGCTCTGATGCCTCGAATCGGTCCTCAAGGGGTGCGCGAATTCGACCGATAGCCCCCGGAAGGACTACCATGACGACACAAACTGTTTCGCGAGAATCGATCACCAGCCAATTTCTGTCCTGCTACACGCAGCAGCCGACGGGAGAGGAGTTCACGCCCGAGCAGAAGGAGCTCCTACGATCCTTCGCGCGTGACAAGCCGCTTGTGTTCTTGGCCTTTCCACTAAAAGTTGGCGGCACTTTTCTGCGAACTGCGATTGCCGGTGCGATCCAAATCGCCGGAAACCAGAAGCCCGTGCGGCTCGTGCGCGGCTCCTTCATGGGCAACGGTGATGGCGAGCGCGACCTGTATCTACCGAACTTGTTGGGTCACTTTTTGAGTGTCGATGACGGCCCCGCGATCTTGCACAACCACACGACCGCGACGCTCAGCAATCGCGTCGTGATGGACCTCTTCGGGATGAAGCCCGTTGTTATGAAGCGCAACATCTTGGACATCCTGCGCAGTTTCTACGATGCAGGTTCCAGCAAGGGCCACATGAAGGGGCATGGCTCGGGCTTCGCAGAGGACGAGACCTTCTTCGATCAGCCGTTGGACATTCAGAAGGACTACCTAGTCAGCAATGTGGCGCCTTGGTATGTAAAGTTCTTTGCTTCCTGGATGCTGGCCGAGCAGCGTGGCCAGATTCCTGCCGTGCACTGGACGAGCTTCGATGAGTTCAGGCAAGACGCGGCCCCTGTCGTGCAGGGCATTCTCGAGTACTACCAAATCGATGTCACACCCGAGGCTGCGCGCACAGGCGTCGAAGCGGCGAAGTCGCAGCGTAAGAAGCTGCGCTTCAACAAGGGCACCTCTGGCCGCGGAGAGCAGTTTTTCAACGCAGAGCAGATCGCCCACGTCGAACGCCTGACCCAGTCATTCACGTCACTTGACTTCCGCGCCCAGGGTTTGATTTGAGCGGCCAAGCCTTAGCTAGCTGGTTCCAGCCCCAACTCAGTTGAGGACGGCCAGTACTTGGCCGCAATGATTCTGTAATCCGACATGAGCGGGTGAAGGAGTTCCGCTGTGCTTCGTAGACTCGGTCTATCCCGAGGAATCAACGATGCGAAGCCTGCCCCTTATACTTGTTCTCTTAGTCGCCATTGGTGGCGCCGCCTTCCTGATTTTCAGTGGTGGAGTGGATGCCGATCTTTCCTCCCAGCCGGAAATCGCGCCGCTGACGCCGGGTGGATCCGGTTCGTCTACAAAGGTGACCGACGACACTGAACTCGCCACTCTCGATCCGGACGCGACAGCCGAGGCCGAACGTGCCGCGGGAGCGGTCACGGCGCGTCCGGCACTCAGGCTGCGTAGCGAAGCTGAAGAGATGGAGGAGCCGGAGGGCGAGCCCATCGTGCTCGGACGCGTGGTCGATGACTTGGGCGTTCCGGTGAAGGACGCAAGGGTCACGCTCTACGTCGTTCCGACCGGACTCAATCAGATGCCGACGATGATGATGAGTGGCGTCGAAGAGACCATGCGACGCAGAGGCAAGAAGAAGAAGGTCGACACCGAAGAGGATGGCAAGTTCGACCTGAAAATTCCGACCTTGAACCGCGAACTGGACTTGGTGGTCGAGGCGCCTGGCTTCGAGAAGAAGACGCTTAAGTTAGGCATGCCGGTCAAATTGCCGATCGAGTTGGACGATGTGCAGTTGGTCCAGGGCTGCATAATCAAGGGCATCGTCGTGGACGAGCACGGCAATCCTTTGCGCCGCGCCAGTATCAGCCTCGCGCATCCCGACAATGACGAGGAAGACGTGATGGGGCTCGAGGCGCTCGGCATTCGGATGAACTCCGGACCGCGTACAGGCAAGGATGGCACCTTCGAGTATCCGCATGCATCGGCCGGTCGCTACGAGATGCGTATCGATCACAAGGAACGACCCGAGACTAAGCGCGAAGGCGAGACTCGCGTCGGTGAAGTGCTCGAGCTGAAGATCGAGTTGCCCGACGGCGGCAAGATCGCTGGACATCTCGAAGGCATGCCCAAGGACGCGACCGGCGTTATCGTGCAAGCCCGATATGCGCCCGAGCTCGACACCCAGAACCCGGATGCGAGTGGCGAGGAAGAGGAAGAGGGCATGATGGAGGTCATGTTCGGCGAGATGGGCATGTCCACCGGCGAGCATTGGACCAAGGTCGAGAAGGACGGCAGCTTCTTGCTCGAGGGGCTCGAGCTTCGAGGCGGCTACATGGTTTGGGTGGCTGAACCGCACAGGCAATTTTTCATGCGCGAGGCGATCAGTCCGGAGTACGAAGCTTGGGTCGGCGAGCAAGACCTGCGCATCCCGTACGAGGATGGCGTCAGCGTGCAGATGCAAGTCGTCGATGCTTCATCAAAGTCGGCCATCCGAGAATTCACCGTCAGCTCGCAGATGTCGGGCAATGATTGGCCCGCCCGCCGCGACGAGGTCAACGATCGCGACGGAAAGACCGCGCTGACGAAGATCCGGCCCAAGGGCGAGGGCAAGGTGCTTCACATCGCTGTGCGTGCGACCGGCTACAAGATCTATCGCGACCAGATCGTCGTACCCGAAAAGGGCGAGCTGTTGCTTGGCCAAGTGCTGATGCAGCCGCAGCCCGTGTTGCGCGTCGTGACGAAGGTTGGGCGTAACGAGAAACCTCTGGCCGATGTACACGTCGTGCTCAATGTCGGCGAGGACCTCCCTCCCGAGTGGGCCATGACGCCTAACGCTCCGGCGATGATGTCGCAGGAGAAGCTGGACGAGGACGATGGGGGCGACCGTAGGCCTCGTCGAGGCACGACGGATGCGGAAGGAGTTTGCGAGATGAACTCTTTCCCCGGCGAAGCTGCCGTATTGATCCTGAAGGCGGAAGGCTATGCGACGCGACGTGTCGATCTGTCGCTGCCGCTGTCGGGCGATCACGAAGAAGTCGTGCTGATGTCCGCGGGCGGCTCGGCAATCCTGCAGGTTGTCGATGCTGAGGGCTTTGCCGCTCCGCGCGCGCGCGTCGAGCAGCTGCGGCCGTGGGCGACGGAGGAGTCGCTGCGAGGCTGGTCGACCGACGAGCGCGGAGTCGTCACGCTTACGGGCTTGACGCCGGGCTCGCACAGTTTCCGTGCGCGCCAGGAGAAGCGCCGCAACATGGGTTTTCGCCCGGACAACGACGAAAAAGGTGGCCGCGGCGAGTGGGTCGAGATCCCGGTCGTGGAGGGTGAAGTGGTCGAAGTTACGGTGGTCTTGCCCCTGTTTGGAACATTGACGGGCCGAGTGACAGAGGCCGGCGAGCCTCTCGCGGGTGCGTCGCTATCTCTATTGAAGATCAACGATGAGCGCAGGAATCGGCGCGTCGTGATCGAGGGCATGGAGCGTTTCATGGCCGTCTCGAACGATACCAGCAGCGAGAAGGGCTTGTACGAGCTACAGAACGTGGCCGCCGGGAAGTATGAGCTGAAGGTCCGACACCCCGACCGTGCCATGCCCACCACGATCGAGATCGAAGTCGAGGAGGGCGAGCACGAACACGACATAGAGCTGTCCGCCAACATGATCGAGGGCCGCGTCACACGCGATGACGGCCAACCGATCGAAGGTGCGAGCATCACGGCCA
This sequence comes from Planctomycetota bacterium, assembly GCA_047611405.1. Taxonomy (GTDB): domain Bacteria; phylum Planctomycetota; class UBA1135; order UBA1135; genus JBLFWN01. The sequence continues at coordinate 38,443 of JBLFWN010000044.1, forward strand.
TTCCTGCGGCGGAAGCGGGCCGTGCCCGACTCGGTCTCGGATTCCTGTTCGGCGGAAACTCCGGTTCCAGTGCCAGCGCACGAACCGATGCGAATGGACACTATCAGCTGCGCGGGCTGACGGCAGGCGAGGCTGTCGTCGTGCGGGCACAGGCAAAGCAGCACTCTCCCGACACTTCGGAAGAAGTCATATTGGCGGCTGGCGAGCGGCAGTCTGGCATTGACTTGGTGCTTACCCGCTCCGGCGCGCTGACAGTTCATGTGCGGGGAAGCCGGCCGTTCCAAGGCGTGCGCGCGTACCGCTTGGACGAACAGGGTCAGCCCGTCGCCGCCGCGGATGGATCGCTCGAAGCCGATGGAGACCCTACGCCGCAACGAGTGGTGTTGACCCGCAAGGGCACCGCAAAGTTTGATGATCTTGAGCCAGGCAACTGGCGCATCGAGGTCGATGACGCAGAGGACCAGACGATCGAGTTGGAAGCGGGCGTACCGCTGAGCCTGACGTTCGAGAGTGGGTCGGATTGAGCTGGAACCTTCGTCTAAGCGAAGCGCAGGATGACTCTGCAGTTCGAGCACCACGGCGTGCGCGCTCCCACGCGGCAGGAGCGGAGGAGGCAGTCGACGATCCGTACATTGCTAGGGCTCGACTATCGTACGGTCGACTCGTAACGAGAGTGAGATATGGCGCGGCACCAACGAAGCAAGCCTGGCCGTATTCTGCCGCGGGCCAGGCCCAGCGACCTCGCGTTCGAGTCCCGATTGGCATGAGTATCGGTGCGGTGCCATCCTGTCCATCCGGCCCATCATTGGGGACCCTGCCGGTTCTGCAACCGTGCGGCTGAACCCCGGTGGGCTTGAAACGCGTCGCCATGGGGGGAGCGCCTGCCGATTATCTCGCCCGTGATCGGCTCGAAGACCTCGCGGATCTAATCGCGAAGAACATGAGCGCTGCAACATCGAGCGGAGCCAGCATTTCACAGGCAACGCGACTGCTTGATGATTCTGCTGATCCAGTCACGATGCGGACGGTAGCCGGCGCCGCGGCGAAGTGCTGAGGGTGAATCGAGACGAGCCTACATGGCACTCGCCTCGCACGAGCTCGGCTACTCCGTCTTGAGCTGGAACACGATCAATAGATTCGTGTCGCCGCCTTCCGGAAGCGTGAACGGGATATCTTCGCCAGCCGTACCGCCGACCCAGAAGCTGGCCTTGTATTCACCCGGCATCAGGTTGTCGGCTGTGAAGCTCGCAAATCCGTCGTCGCGCACATCGGATTGGTCGAGCGATTTCCATTCGCTCGTGCTGGGACCGTTGATGCGCAGATAGGCGTTGCTCAGATTCTGATAGTCTAGAGCGGTCAGATCGCATGTACCAGCGCAGGGCGTGGAGGAGTGCAGTTCGAGGTCGACCGTACCGTTGAAACTCGCGTTCTCTAGATCAATCTCGGTCGAGTTCTTCGCGAAGCCAGCAGCCTCGGCGGTGACGGAGTACTTCTGTGAGTCGAATACCATCAGATCGACTTCACCGGAGACATCGGTCTTGCGCGAGTTGCTGCGATTCCAGCCACCCGAGCGACTCTCTGCACGAATCTTGGCGCCTTCGATGGGGGAGCCGTCGGCGCTCGTCACGCGAACCTGGATCTGCTTGCGCTGCAAGTCGAGGTCGATGCGGTGCATACTCTGCGCTTCAATCTTGATCGACTGCGAGTACAGTTGGGCGTTCTCGATCTGACCCTCGCTGTTCTCGAGATCGGCATTGATGCGCACGTAGGTCTCGTTGTCGTTCGGGACAAAACCTTTGGTCGTGAACTCGCCGTTGTGGTCGGTAGTGCCCTTGCCTTGAGATCCGCGGCCACTCGCGCGCACAGAAGCGCCCACGACGGGTGATCCATCGAGGAAAACCGTACCGGTAAGTTGCGAGGTCTGGCCACGACCGGACGGTGAGAGATCGATCATGATCTCTGTCTTGCCGGCCTCTTCGACGAAGACATCCTCTTCGCGATGAACCATCGTCGGCTCGGTCTGCGTCATCATCAGCGTCAACGGATCGCGATCGAAGAATCGCTCATAGACACCGACGCGGTACTTGCCTGGCTGCAGATTCGTGAACTTGAATTCGCCAGTGAGTCCTGTGCGACCGATGCGCGGTGGTGCGAAGGCCTCCAGCAGGCCGTCCACGCCCTCACGGTTCTCCAGCATGATCATGTAGATCTCTTGCGGAGGTTGAGAGCCCCATACGACGTTGCCGCTGATCTCTGCGCCGCGCCGCAGCGAGATCTCGGCCAGTTGCATGCCGTCGACGAGCTCGAGCTGAGCGTCTGCATAGCCAGGGTGCTGCACGAGAATGTTGTGCCCGTTGACGCTGCCAAAGGAGCCACCGTAGTTCTCTTCGTTTATTTCGTAGGGGCCGAGCTTCGTGACTCCCTCCTTGCTCGTGCGTCCGACCGCAAGGGCGGTCATCATGCCGAACTGGGTACTAGAGACGATACTGGCGCGCGCGTTGCCGATAGGTTCGCGCGTATGGTGATCGAGCACGGTCAACTCGAGCGTGGTGCCACCCGCGCAAGTCAATGTGACCTCGGTCACGTCCGGCTTCAATTCGAACTCGGCTTCGGCCGTAGACAAGCCAGCCTTCTGGGCCACTACTATGTAGGAACCGGGCGAGACTTCATCGCAGCTGTAAGTGCCATCTTTGCCCTCGATGAAGCGCGTCGGTAGGGGCTTAGCCCCTAACTTCATGAAGCGCCCAAGGAACCTCATGGGCGTGTCGGTGTCGAAGGCAGGCGAGAGTTCGATGCGCGCGCCTTCCACCGGTTCGCCAGCCAAATCGACAACCCGAACCAGCATTTTGAGCGCGACCGAGATCTCGATTTCGAGCTCTTCGTTGGGGCCCGCGACGGCTCCGACCCAAGGCTCGTCCTTGCCGCGCCTGGCACAAGCAATCACTGTGTCATTCATTGGGCAGCCCGTGAGTGAGAACTCACCCTCAGAGTCTGAGAAGCCCGCGGGGTGCAGGATCCCGGCTTCACCAAAGCTGACTTCGGTACCTGCCATGACTTCGACACCAGCGACAGGCTCGCCTTCTTCGTCGATCACAATGCCGGAGACCGTCTTGCCGGCGCGCAGTACATTGGCCTCTAGTTCGTTCTCGCCCGCTTGCGTCTCGACCTGTTCGATCGATCCGAGCCAACCGGCCAAATCGATACCGACCAAGAGCTTCCCGATCGGCGCCGCCTCGAAACGGTATTCACCATCAGCATTCGTCAGGGTCGTCGGAATGGGGAAGTCATCCAGGTGCCTGCGAATGATGGGAGGGGGTTCGATCACAGGCGAACCCCCTCCGTTCAGAATCATGCTGGTGATGGCTACCGCGCAATCTGATCGGAAGTCCTGAATGCCGACCTCCAGGACCCGTTGGATCTCCCCTTCAGCTTCCGGTGGCAAGGGTGCGATCCGCACGCGGACGCCCTCGACTGCATTGCCCGACTCGTCCGTCACGCGGCCTATGACGATGCAGCCCGTGGCCAGCACGATGTCTCCGAGATCTGTGACCTCGCCATGATGCAGCTGCGAGTCGACCACGCGCACAGTGCTGCGCTCACCGCGTAGGTCGATGCCCAAGCCTTGGAAGGATCCGTCGTAAGCGCCATCCAAGCGGAATCGACCTTCTTCGTCGGTCTCGGCCTCTTGCAGGACGAGGTTGATTTCTTCTTCACCCATCGCCGCGAAATCACCGGCGAGCAGGAGGTTCGCGTCAGCTTGGATTAAAGCGACACTGATGCCCACGATCGGGGTTTTGTCCTCTTCGACCACGCGACCGATCAAGCCGCCGAGCTGGCCCGCCCACAGTCCCTGGGCCGCCTCGATCACTGGGGCCACCTCTGCGACGATCCGTTGGACGGCCGCTTCGGCGTCTGCGTTGGTCTCGAGCTCCTCGAGATCGGGCGCATGCAGGGGTTGGATGGCTTGGTCTGGCGTGGAGGCCAAGGAGGCCTCGTTTGCCGGATCCTGCGAATCGAGCAGGCCTGAGGCTAGCCAGAGGGCACCGCCGACGATGGCGATGGCCATCGCGCTGAGGATGTGACTTTGTTTCATAGTGTCGGTTCCGCGCTGATTACGCGGCTAACCACAGACTATTGGGGGGCGGATGGAGAGTAGCACTTGCTTCGCATTCAGACATGTACGGATCTGACCCCAGAAGCCCCTTCCAGCGCCTGTCAGCAGGATTCTGAAGCGTGATTGAGTGTGAGGGACTACTATGAAGAGTTGGCGAATGTGGTCGCACCTCTCCAGGTGGCCACCCGTCTTTGTCTGGATCCTTACGCGCGGCCCTCCCGGAGCCGTTCCTCGCTACCCCTTCCACCTTCCTCGACCCACTGTTCTCTACCGCTTCGCTGGCAGGCGAATCGGGCGGTGCGGCGAAGCTACATACGAATGGCTCATTCATACCTTCGACTCACGTCCCTGGTTGGTTCTCTCCTTCTCGCTTCCACAGCCTCGGCTGGAACGATCTTCGTCGACGCGAATCTGAACACCGGTCTCAACGACGGCTCTAGTTGGGCAGATGCTCATCAAGGGCCCAATGCTTTGCGAGTCGCCTTGCTGGCAGCGGTTTCCGGAGATCAAGTCTTCGTCGCCGACGGCTCCTACAAGCCGGCAAACGGTACCGCACGTGGCTTGTCATTCTCACTGACATCCGGTGTTGAGATCTACGGGTCGTTCTTAGGGGGCGAGGCCACTCCGGCCGACCGCCCGGCCTTCGGCACGGCACCGAGCATCTTGACTGCTGATCTGAACGGCGACGATAGCGGCGGCGTGATCACGGACAACAGCTACCACGTTGTCAAGTCGGGAACCTCGAACTCGACGGCCATCCTCGACGGTTTTGTCATCACCGGTGGCAACTCGAACGCGGGTGGCAATAACGATCGTGGCGGCGGCATCTTGAACATCGGCGCGAGCCCGACGGTTCGCAACTGCGACTTCATCGGCAACCGCTGCACTTTTGGTGGTGGCGCTGGCTACATCAACGGCGGCGCACCGAACTTCATCAACTGCAGCTTCATCGACAACATCGGTGGCTCCTTCGGCGGCGCGTTCGACATCGCTGTGTCGGGTGCGGTTCGCTATGACCGTTGCACCTTCATGGGGAACCGCGCTTCGAGAGCCGGGGCGCTCGAGATCTTCTCGACCAATGGCGTCGTGATCTCGAACTCGCTCTTCGTCGACAACACGGCCACAGGCACTTCCGGCGGCGGAGCCATCTGGTCTGGAAACGGTGGCACGACGACGATTGTCAACTGTTCCATCATCAACAACAGCGCCACTTCCAATGCTCATGGTGGGGTTCGTGTTCAGTCTCCCTCTGTCGACATCGTCTCCAACACGATCTTGTGGAATAACACGGGTTCGGGAGGCGCGATGGGATCTGCTAACCAGATGACTAGTGGGCACAACGTGACCTACTCGATCGTGACCGGTGGCTACGCGGGCGCCGGCAACCTAGCGAGTGATCCGATGCTCGATGCGGGCTGGCAACCGACCGTGGCTTCACCCGGAACGGACGCAGGCAACAACACGACGGTGCCCCCTGGTGCTGGAATCGACCTGGCGGGCAACGCTCGCTTCTTCGACATCCCGAGCGTCGCTGACACGGGCGTAGGACCCGCCCCGGTCGTGGACATGGGAGCTTTCGAGTCGACTGAGATCACAGGCGTTCCGTACTGCTTCGGTGATGGCGCAGGAACGGCTTGCCCGTGCGCCAACTCGGGCTCCGGTGGCCAAGGCTGTGCCAACTCCAGCGCGTCGGGTGCGATCCTGAGCATCGCTGGTTCGGCCAATGTGGGTGCGGATGACTTGATTCTGAACGCCAACAACTTGTTGGGCGGTCAGCCCGCGCTGTTGTTCGTCGGGAACAACCAGCTGGGTGGCGGAAACGGCACCGTCTTCGGCGACGGTTTGCGTTGCGTCGGGGGCTCGGTCGTTCGCTTGGGTGTCCGGGTTCCGAACGTCTTCGGCGACGCCAGCTGGGGACCGGGCTTGGGCGCGGTCGGCGGTTGGTTGCCTGGTGACACTCGCAACTTCCAAATCTGGTACCGCGATCCGTCCGGTCCCTGCAGCACGGCCTTCAACTTGTCGAACGCCTACAGCGTGCAGTTCCAGTAGAGACCACAGGGACCAACCCTGACATAGGTTCGAGAGCGAGGCTGCAGCGTTTGCTGTGGCCTCGCTCTGTTTCTTGGCGCGTGGCTGGCGGTGTAGACGGGACCCACGGGACAAATGAGGTGCCCAACAGGCACACCCTACTAGAATGCGGGCATGCAAAGCGTGCACTTGATCGATGCCCTGCCGTACGTCTTCCGCGCGTACTTCTCGCTCCCCAGTTCGATCCGAGATCGAGCGGGTAAGCCGGCAAATGCCGCGCGTGGCTATTCGGAATTCTTGCTGCGCTACCTGGGCGACGAAGAGCCGACGCATGTCGCTTGCCTGTTCGACGAGAGCCTGAACACGAGCTTCCGCAATGACGAGTACCCGGAGTACAAGGCGCAGCGGGAGCTGCCTCCTAAAGAACTCGAGGATCAGCTCGATGCATGTCAGCGCGTCTCACGCGCGTTGGGCATCGCAACCTATTCGGATCCTCGTTACGAAGCGGACGACTTGATTGGAACGCTGGCGCTGCCGCTGACAAAGGAGGGGAACGATGTCATCGTCGTCACTTCCGACAAAGACCTGGCGCAGCTCGTCGATGATCACGTCACTTTCTACGACTACGCGAAGGGCGTTCGCTACGGCGCCGACGGTGTCATCGAACGCTGGGGCGTGCGACCTGAACAGGTCATCGACTTCCTGGGCCTCGCCGGTGACAGCGTCGACAACATTCCCGGCGTGCGCGGTGTCGGGCCCAAGACAGCGGTCGCGCTCTTGGGGACTTTCGATGACCTGGAGTCGCTGTACGCCGACCTCGATCAAGTCGCTTCGATCGAAGTACGTGGAGCAAAGACTCTCGCCGCGAAACTCGAGACGCACAAAGATATGGCCTTCCTGTCCAAGCGTCTCGCGACGCTCGCTTTCGACGCACCCGTCAAGGCGGGGCTATGTGAGTTGAGTTGGAGCGGCGCTCAGCGCGAAGCGCTCGAGCAAGTGTTCGAGGAGCTTGGCTTTCCGCACTTCACGAAGCGCGTGAAGAAGTGGGCCTCCGATTGAGGATGGCCAGAGTTAGGCAGCATCGATGAATCGATCTTTCAATTTTTGCAACACGTTGATCGTGTCGAAGCCTGTCAAGCCAAAGCTGCTTGCCAGAATCAATAGCGCGGAATTGTCGCGGCCATACCTCAGCTCTTCGCGCAAGCGCATGACCTCTCCGAGAACGCCTGGGTCTGTGGCGAGGCGTTCCCTAAAGAACAGGGTGCAGCCTTGGGCCTCTTCGAGCTCGATGCCAAGCAGCATTGTCAACGAGTTGGCCGCTTGATTGACCTCGCCCCGAGCGGCATCTTCGAAAAAGGTCTTGAAGGTCGCTTGCACCATGGAGACGGAGTCTGCAACAGGCCTGGCCCTTGCGACGCCTTGTTCTGGAGCGGGAACCAGGAGGACATGCTGCGGGGCTTCGGCTACAGCGGGAAGGCTGGCTAGCATCGTATTCACGAGGGACAGCCGGCTTCCAACACGTTTGAAGAGGTTGCCGATCTCATCCACGGAGCTGTTGCCTTCTGCATCGGCGAGCAGCTGACATTCGTCCACCATGATCATCGCACTCATCCTTTCGGCCAGGATGCTACGCGTGTGGATCAGTATCTCTCTCGCTCTTGATTGGTCGCTCATTCCGTTCACTTCTGCACTCTTTTTGAAGGGGTGCGGATCGAACCCCACTGCAATCGGTGTCTCTCTCTTGCCGACACAAGAATCAGTCGACCCGCGGGGAACCCTTTCTCGCTGAGCAATTGACCCCAATCCGGGCCCCATGGATGGGGGCTGATTGACCTTGCGACCTGAAGCCATCAACTCGGGAGATTCACCAGCGAATCCTACCTATGGATGAAAGAATGGAGTTAGGCCGCCCCCAATTGCCGTGCCTGATGGGTCTCGTCGTGGGGGTGATGATGTGGGGCTTGCTGCGCTCGGATTTGGGTGCTGAGGAATCACTGACGCTTCCGGGCGGGGCATCTGCACTTGCGACTTCTCCTGCCGAGTGGCCGAGGCAACGGGCTCTACGACATGATCGGCACGCGTAGAGGGTTGATCGATCCGGAGGCTTTTCGCTCGAATTGACCCTCACCGCGCATCGGACTGTGCAATTGAGCGTCACCACTCGGGTGCCGTGACAAGCGGGCGATGGGATCAGGATCGAGGACGTGGCACTTGCTCTGGTCTTGTGAAGCAAGCCCGGCTTTGTGAGAGACGCATTTGGGGCGAGAGCAGGCTGCTTCGTATGATTCCTCCCACATGGAAAGCGCGATACTTCTTACCTCGGGCATGTTTCGGACTCCCTTCGCTAAGACAGCCCATGGCTTGATCCGCGGCCCGAGCCGCTATCAAGTCGTAGGGGTGGTCGATGCGACATGCGCTGACGAGGACGCGGGTGATTTGCTCGATGGCATGGAGCGTGCGATTCCGATTCGCGCCAGCTTGGCGAACTTCCTCGAGCGTGGCGAGCGAGCGACGCATTGCGTGATTGGTGTGGCTACCGAAGGTGGGCGGATTCCCGCCGACCTGCGGGGTGAGTTACTGATCGCGGCGCGGGCAGGCATGACGATCGTCAATGGACTGCATGAACTACTGACGGAGGATGCCGAACTTGTCGAGGCCGCTAAGACAGAAGGGGCGCAGCTCGTGGACTTACGGCGCCCGCGGCCGGCATCCGAACTGCGCTTCTGGACGGGTGAGGTGCTGTCGCTCGAGGTTCCGCGCGTCGCCATACTCGGCACCGATTGTGCCGTTGGAAAGCGCACGACGGCAACTTTGTTGCGTGACCAGCTGAGAGCGGAGGATGTGCGCGCAGAGCTGATCTACACCGGGCAGACAGGTTGGATGCAAGGCGGGACGCATGGATTCCTGTTCGACGCAACCCTGAACGACTTCGTGCCCGGGGAATTGGAAGGTGCCATTCTTGGTTGTGCCAAGGACTGCGATCCGCAAGTGATCCTGCTCGAGGGACAGTCTTCGCTGCGCAATCCTAGTGGTCCGGCCGGAGCCGAGCTGCTGCTGTCCGGAGGTGCGCGAGGAGTGGTCTTGCAGCACGCTCCGGGTCGCGAATACTTCGAGGGTTTTCGCTCGATCGACCTGCGCATGCCTGCGCTGGAACAGGAGCTTGAATTGATCGGCTTGTACGGCTCGGAAGTCTGGGCGCTGACGTTGAATTTGGAAGGCCGTCACGATGTCCAATCCATCTGTGCCGAATACGAGGAGCGGCTGGGTATTCCAGTGCTCGCACCACTGAGCAGTGGCATGGCGCGCTTGTCACAAACGATTGCCAGTAAGTGCGGCTTGCGAAACGACGGATGAAAATTCTGCGCGTCGAGAGTTGGGTCGAAGGACTGGCATTGAGTCGGCCTTACACAATCACTTCTGGGCGAACCGAAGCCGTCGAACTGCTCTTCGTCAGAATTATTGGCCAGGCCGAAATTGGGGTTGGGAGCGGCGCTCCGACCAAAGAGATCACCGGTGAGACGGTCGCGAGCAGCCTCGCTGCGGTGACTGGGGATAGCCTCGCGTTCTTGATTGGACGCGATACTCGTGAGCTTGGATCTCTGCTTGTTGCGGTGGGTGACAACATGGCCAGCACGCCCGCCGCTCGGGCGGCAGTGGACATGGCCTTGCATGACCTCTTTGCGCGAGAGCTGGACGTGCCGCTCTGTCGCTTTCTTGGTGGGCCTTTGTTCGACAGCATGCCAACCTCGATCACCATCGGCATTCAGAGTACGGAAGAGGCGCTTGCCGAAGTCGATGAGTATCTCGGCCGCGGCTTTCGTGTGCTCAAGGTGAAGATCGGACGCGATCTCGAAGCTGATCTCGAACGCTTGCGCGCGATTCGAGAGCGCGCCGGCCCGGACACGCTCATTCGCGTCGATGCCAATGAAGGCTATGCGTTGCAGGATGCGGCGCAGCTAGCCGCATGTGCCCTCGAGTTGCAGCTCGAGTTGGTCGAACAACCTCTTCCGGCGGCGTGCTGGAAGGAATTCGATCAGCTTCCGGCTTCACTGCGTAGCGTCATGGCGCTTGACGAGAGTGTGCACTCGCCAAGCGACGCGCTAGAGCATGCGCGCGATGCGGAGCGTTGCTCGACCTATGTTGTCAAGCTGATGAAGTGCGGCGGCATCGCCCCGGCGCGCGCTATCAGCCAGATCGCAGAAGCCGCGAAGCGCAAGCTGATGTGGGGCTGCATGGACGAGAGCGTTGTGAGCATTGCAGCTGCTCTTCACGTCGCCTTCGCTACGCTATCGACGGGCTACTTGGATCTCGACGGGCATCTCGACTTGGCACGAGACCTTGCAAGTGGTGGCTTGCAGCTAGAGGACGGCCGTCTTTCATTGACTAGTGCCAGCGGCTTGGGCGTGCGCTGGTCAAACGACTGACCTGGCCCATGCACAGATGTGTGCTCAAGTGCGGCGGGGTCGAGTGAGCCCAGCAGTCACACGACAGAGATGGCTGAGACTTGCGCTGCTACGCTTAGTCGCGCGTCAACGCCATCAGGATGCGTTGTTCTCGATCCTGTAGCAGCTCACCTTCCATCTTCAGGATGAAGCGGTACCCCCAATAGACGATCACGAGCAGCAGCGCATGCAGCGCCGGATAGGTCAGCGGGAACTTCATCCAGCCACTGTGGCGGAACAAGAAGGCCAAGCCCGATGGCAGCAAGAGCGGAAGAAAGGCGAGCGGCAGCAGCACGATCGAGAAGAGTTGCCAGAGCACGGTCCTCCACTTCGCGTTGCTGGCTTTCATCCCGCCTGGTTTCAAGCGCATTGGGCCCATGATGGAAATGAAGTTGCCCACCAAGCAGCACAGCATGAAGGCCGAGACGAGTTGGAGGCACGAACCCAGGAAGTGTGGCCAGGTCGAGGGGACGAAGAACTGAAGTCCGATCAACGCGATCAGTCCGATGCTTAACCCGATCGGCGCCACGGCCAGATTCTTGCCCAGCAAGATCTGGTCACGTGGGATGGGGGAGAGCACATAGCCGCGGAATCCATCGCGATCGAGCCCAAACTGGTTTTGGATGAGTTGCAGAATGCTGAAGAGCCCCATGCTAATTGCGCCCAAACTAAGCATAGGCGCGAAGGACTGCAGATTGTTCTGCGCAGGCTGGCCCGAGAGCATGACGCCGAATAGTGCGAGCAAGATCACGGGGCTCAAGAACATGATCTTGGCCTCCGGCGCACGCAGCGTTGAGCGCAGACTGGCCATTGCAACTGCGGCGGGTTGATCCGAAACGAGCGGCAAGTCGCGCTCGACCAGGAAACCCTCCGTGACGATGGGCTCTTTTTCACTAAGCTGCTTAGCCGTCGGGCTCTTTGCCGCGCGATCGCTCACGAGGCCCATGACCGAGTCCAACGTGCTGCGGTAAGAGCGTTGCAGGCTGACGAGCCCAATGCCGGCCATGCCAACGAGGCACAGAAGGTATGACAGCCATTGACCTTGGTAGGCCGAGCGCACTCCATAGGAGAGCCAGCCGACTGGAATCACTTTAGCTGCCAGCTCGACCCAAGCTTCGATCTCTTCATTTCGTGCAGCCTGGGCAATTTTTCTCTGCTCGCGCTTCGCACGCCTGATGTCGGCCTCGGTCGCTGGTTCCGTCTCTTCTTCCTCTGGTCCGAGCGCGCTAGGATCCGTGTCAGACGCGCTCTCCTCGGGCGCCGTGTCGACGGAGTGATCATCGCTCTGCGCTTGGCTCTCATCAGACGAATCCGCACCCGCTTGCAGAGCTTCAATTTCTGCCGCAAGTTCGAGCCTGTCCTGTCGGCGCGTCTCCCCGCGTTCATTATTGACGGCAATGTTGATCAGGTTCGGAACCTGGAGCAGGATCACGAAAGTTACCGTGATGATGGCGACGATGTTGCGGCCCTTGCGCTTGTCTTCCATCAAGCGACCTAGCCATCCTCGCAGCTGATAGGTCAGCGCAGTGACCATGCACAGATAGGCCAGGATCAGCAGAAGAGTGCCGAGCATGGCAGCGCCGCGGGCGGCAACCATGCCCGCAGTCAAGCCGAACATGGCCGGCAAGAAAAGTGCCATGCTCAAACTGACATAGCTACTAGTGTAGTTGTACAGGAACACCCAGCGCAGTGAGATCGGGAGGTGCAGGAGATGCTTCAAGGACATCGCGTCGCCGCGCTGTAAATCCGTGATCAGCCCGATTGTCCAGAAGAACAAGAAGCCGATCCCAAGCCCGAGCCAGGTATACATCACGCCCATTGGGCTGGCATCGGCCAATTCGTTGCTGCCTATCTCATAGGCGGCCATGAAGATGAAGCCTCCGACCAATACGGCAAAGACGGAGAGGAGCACGAAGATCGTGTTTCCGAGTTTGCCGGCGCGCTTGATGCGATTGATCAACATGCGCCACCGGATCCACAAGGTGGCACTCAGGTGGGACCAATTCACTCACTGCCCTCTTCGAGCCAACTCAGCTGGGCATCCGCCTGGTCTTTACTGCCGACGACCTCTAGGAAACGCTCTTCGAGTGAGCCGCCGCTGCCCAACTCGGACAGGGAGGTCTGCTCGACGAGCTTACCGGCCACGATGATTCCTACGTGGGTGCAAAGACGCTCGACGACCTCGAGTACATGCGAGGTCAAGAAGATCGTCGAGCCACGCTCGACAAAGGTCGCTAGAATCTTGCGAATCGTGCGTGAAGCGACGGCGTCGACACCTTCAAAGGGCTCGTCCAGGAACAATAAATCAGGGTCAGGCAGCAAGGCAGCTGCGAGCGCCAATTTCTTCTTCATGCCATGCGAGTATTCGACGGTCAACTTGCGCTCGTCTTTTTCCAGACTCATCAGGGGCAGCAGTTCCGAGATGCGCTTGCGCAAGGTCGCTTTCGGCACCGAGTGCATGCGGCCCACGAAGGTCAGGTACTCGCGCGCAGTGAGGTTGTCGAACAGAGCCAAGTCTTCTGGCACGACGCCAATGCGGCTCTTCATGACCAGTGACTGATCCGGAGAAAGTGGGTCTTGACCGAGCACCGAGATACGGCCACTGGTCGGAGCCAGCAGGCCAGTCAACATTTTGATCGTCGTCGACTTCCCAGCGCCGTTCGGGCCAAGAAAGCCATAGAAGCAACCTCGCTCGACTTCCAAATCGACCTTGTCTACGGCTAGGGCACCATCGAAGCTTCGTGTCAAACCCGCGGTTCGTATGGCGAGATCCATGATCGTTATCGTCAAGCAGGAAGGGGACTCGGGGGGGCGAGATGTGAGTGAGGGCCGGAGACCCGGGCTGGCGGCCGAGCAGGAGCATGATCTGCGACCGACCAAGCGGCAAGCGCGACTCAGCCTCCGTCGACAACTCATAAAGACCCGCGGTCCGCTTCCCGGACGCTGGGCGAGACTGTTTCTCCACGTCGAGCGGAGGGGCAGCCTGCCTTGGACTATGCATGGACTGGGCATCCATTCATGGATGGATTGATGAGGCGTCGAGCATGGGCTACTAACTGTGTCAATCTGGAGTATTTACCCCAGCAGCGCATGTCGATTCGGAGCAGATCAGCAGCCTCATGGCCCTTGTTTGAGCGAGCCTTGGCTGCGAATTCTGCTTGGCTATAGTCCTCTCTTACAGATGAGAGGGGCGGCCCTTGCTGAGCTTTGTGCCTGGAAAGTACTTAGACCGGCTCCACCGAGGCTGATCTGGGTCAGCGCACGGTTGAGGACGCAGGTGTGTGCTTCACTTGAGGCGGAATCAGACCCGTTATCTGGCTTTGCTTCAGTGTTTCATTTTGGCCCCTCGATAGAAGAGGAATCCTAATGAACTGCCATGCTTCCGTGTTGGAAAGCACCATGCCCTCATGCCGCCTGCGCCTGGTGGTGTCTGAATGCCTCGATCGTCTGGCCGTTGCTAGACATCGGGTGAACGCTGCGCCGGCCCCACTCCTGCCGCCAAGCCAGCACTTCGCTTGCTGACAGTCGGCTAGGCATCAGACCTGCAAACTGCGCCGC
>JBLFWN010000045.1:0-52487 GCA_047611405.1 Planctomycetota bacterium
ATCAACAACAAGGTGCCTGGCTCTGTATTGTGTAGCTCTGTATTGTGGCTCTGTAATTGTGGCTCGATGCTGCGCACGCGGCCCATCCAGAACGCTTCGTGAGGAAGCCTCCCCAAGCTCCAATACCACCAACAGCGGTCTGGATCAATCCGCCTCCGAAGGAGACTTTGACTCACTAAAATCACACCTGTGCTGTCTCAATATCGTTGACAACTTCCCCTTGACAGCCACCCGTTTAGAGGTGGCTCTGTATTGTTTCTGGCTCTGTATTGCTTGGGACGACCTCCGTCTCGTGCCCAGCTAGGCCCATGGCTGGGCGACGAGTAGCGCACCTGCGACTGGCCCCCTCGCGAGAGTCGAGATGCCGGACTGGAGATCCTGCCTGACCCTCTCTCATCGGATTCCGAGGCGGCTGAGGGCAATTCTCGAAGAGCATCCGAAAGCAGGGCATGACCGCAGGCAACGGCTTCGCTACACTGTGAATGGCAACTCTAAGCCCACCCCCGGCGCGCCAAAGGGGACTCTCCCACCCCTTGTGCAGCCGCGCAGCGCATGATCACGATCCTTCGCAACGCCGAACTCTTCACGCCCGACTCCATAGGAATCCAATCCCTTGCCATCAGCGCTGGGGAAGTCTTGTGGATGGGGCGCGACTTACCAACTCTACCTGCTGAACTCATTGCAGAAGAGATCGATCTGAAAGGCGCACGCGTCATTCCCGGGCTCGTCGATTGCCACGCTCACACAACTGGCGGCGGTGGCGAATCTGGTGCCAATACCCGGGTCCCAGCGCCCTTGCTCTCGAGCTTCACACGCGCAGGCGTGACCAGCGTCGTCGGCCTGCTCGGAACAGATGGTGAAACGCGCAGCATGCAGGAACTCTTGGCGCACACGCGCGCCTTGAATGAGACCGGCCTCAGCGCATGGTGCTACACAGGCGGATACCACTTGCCCGGCTGCACGCTTACCGGAAGCTTCCGTGGGGACCTTGTTCACTTGGACAGCGTGGTCGGTATCGGAGAGTTGGCCCTTTCTGACTTTCGCAGCAGTCAGCTGACTCTCGATGAACTCTTGCGCGTTGCTTCCGAAGCTCAAGTTGGCGGAATGCTAACAGGCAAAGCTGGCGTCTTACATCTCCACATGGGAGACGGCGAACGTGGACTCGATCTCGTGCGACAAGCGCTCGCCACGAGCGAATTGCCAGCGCGCACCTTCCACCCAACCCACGTCAACCGCCAACCGAAGCTGTTCGAGGAGTCACTCGACCTCGCGCGCGCCGGCAGCACGATCGACGTAACCTGCTTCCCTGTGGACGAAAACGATCCCGCGATCGAAGCCCGCAAAGCACTTGAACAGTTCCTCGACGCCGATATCGATCCCAGTCGCATCACGCTCAGTTCCGACAGTGGTGGATGCTTACCGACATTCGACGATCAAGGTCACATGACACACATGGACGTGGCCTCGTCAGACACAATGGCAACCACGCTGGCATCCATGTTCGAAGGCACTCACTCACCCGAGGCCTTTCTTCCTGCCTTCACATCCAATCCCGCCCGCCTGCTGAAACTAAGCGGCAAGGGGGTTCTGGAAGCCGGTGGCTCAGCGGACCTCGTCGTCCTCGGCCCGGACAACTTGCCTTCGAGCGTCATGGCTCGCGGCAAGTGGCATGTGCGCGACCGTGAGATCATACGCTGCGGAACCTTCGAATACTAAATCTCCTTCTCCCCCCTAGAACCCTCTCTATTCAATGGAACGCGGCTATCTCATCCCCATCGGCGGCGCCGAAGAAAAAATCAGCGACGCGACTATCTTGCGTCGCTTTACCTCTATCTGTGGCGGCGAAAAAGCGCGCATCGTGATCATTCCGACGGCCTCCCGCTTGAAAGAAACGGCTAGCCGCTACGAGACGATCTTCAATGAATTTGGTGTTGAAGAGACCCACTCTCTCAACTTCGAAGAACGCTCGGATTGCAAGCGCGAAGACTGGCTGGACATTCTGCGCAACGCCACCGGAGTTTTCATGACTGGTGGAAATCAACTGCGACTCTCAACCACCATTGGTGGGACGCCAGTTGCCGATATGATTCGCGAACGCAACCGCAACGAAGGACTGCACGTCGCTGGTACATCTGCGGGTGCATCCTTCATGGCTGAGCACATGATCGCCGGCGGAGATGAAGGCTCAACGCCGCGCAGTGACATGGTGACCTTGGTGCCCGGCCTCGGATTGACCCACCGCATGATTGTTGATCAACACTTCCGTCAGCGTGACCGTCTCGGACGCCTACTCACTTCAATCTCCTACAACCCGCGCCCCATCGGCATCGGTCTGGACGAAGACACTGCCGCATTCATCGACCCCAAGCGAAAGCTAGAAGTCGTCGGAAGTGGCGCTATCACTATTGTTGATCCCTCGGACCTCGAGTTTTCCTCGATGGACTCCGCTTCGAGGCAGGCACCTGTCTGCTTGATCAATATCCGTCTCCACGTGCTCATCGAAGGTGGCACCTACGATCTCGAAACCCGTGTGGCGCGGCCCGCCACTTTGATCCAAAGGAGTTCCTAACCATGAAAATCGTCGATCGCTCCGTCTACCTAGGACCGAATCTCTACGCACTATTCCCGGTCATACGTTTGACCGTCCAACTCGGCGAGTTGGAACAGTGGTCATCGACACGGCTCGGTGACTCGTTCACGGAAGAATTGGTAAACGCGGTGCCTAGCTTGGCTGAGCATGGTTGCTCCTACGGTGAATCGGGCGGCTTCTTGCGACGCCTGCGCGAAGGCGAGGGAACCTGGATGGGCCACATCCTCGAACACGTAGCGATTGAGCTTCAGAACATCGCGGGCGCTGACGTGACCTTCGGCAAGACGCGCGGAACCGGGACCCCGGGTGAATACGACGTGGTCTATGCCTACGAGCAAGAGGATGTGGGCGTCAATGCTGGCAATCTCGCACTCGATCTACTGATGCATCTGTTGCCCGAAGAATTGCAGTCCGAGTCCGTGCGCAAGCGCGACTTCCAGTTCGATACGGAACGTGACGACTTCATCCGATCCTCCCAGCGCCATGCCCTCGGCCCGAGTACGGCGAGCCTCGTACGCGCTGCGGAAGAGCGCGGAGTTCCTTGGCTTCGCCTCAATCGCTACAGCTTAGTCCAACTGGGCCATGGCAGGTACGCACAACGCATCCAAGCGACAGTCACCAGCGAGACCCGTCACATCGCTGTCGACATCGCTTCCGACAAGGAAGAAACCAACAAGCTCTTGGGCGACCTCGGCTTGCCCGTCGCGCACCAGCGCATGGTCTACAGCGAGCGCGAGGCCGCTCGCGCTGCGGAACGCATCGGATACCCGGTTGTCGTCAAGCCGCTCAATGCCAATCATGGACGTGGCGTTTCGATTGGGCTGAAGGACAGTGACTCCGTCAAGGCCGCATTCGCCCATGCCCGCGAGCACAGCCGCACGGTGCTCGTCGAGGGCTTCATTTCGGGATTGGATCACCGGCTACTCGTGGTCAATGGCGAGCTGATCGCTGCCTCCAAGCGAGTACCTGGACACGTCGTCGGTGATGGCCAACGCACCGTTGAAGAATTGCTCGAGGAGGTCAACAGCGACCCCAGGCGCGGTATCGGACACGAGAAGGTCCTCACACAACTAGAATTCGATCACCAGGCGCTGCGCTTGCTCGAGGATCTTGGCTACACCCAGAGTTCCGTGCCACCTAAGGGCGAGATCGTCTATCTGCGTTCAACCGGGAACCTATCCACGGGTGGTACGGCGGTCGACGTGACTGACATCGTCCACCCCGACAATCGAGAAATGGCAGTTCGCGCTGCAAAGGCTATCGGCCTCGACGTAGCGGGCGTCGACTTTCTAACCACCGACATTAGCGAGTCCTTCAACTTGACCGGCGGGGCCATCTGCGAGGTCAATGCCGCACCTGGATTCCGCATGCACGTGGCGCCCAGTGAAGGCACGCCGCGAGACGCGGCGGGCCCGGTGCTCGACATGCTGTTCCCCTCTGGATCGCCGTCGCGCATTCCGATCGTATCGGTGACAGGCACCAACGGCAAGACAACAACCGTGCGCATGATCGCGCACATCCAAAAGATGGCGGGTCGGATCGTCGGCCTCGCCACCACCGACGCAGTCTACATCGATGGTCACAAGACCGTCGAGGGCGACATGACTGGACCTCAGGCAGCGCGCATGATTCTTCGCGATCCCTCCGTGGACATGGCCGTTCTTGAAACGGCACGCGGCGGGCTGCTGCGTCGCGGCATGGGTTATCGCCACTGCAATGTCGGCGCCGTGCTCAACGTTCAGGCAGATCACTTGGGCATGAAAGGAGTGAACACCCTAGAAGACCTGGCCAAGGTCAAACGCATCTTGATCGAAGTTGCCCGGGACACGGCCGTGCTCAATGCGGACGACGATCTCTGCTTGCAGATGGCTGATTACACCAAAGCCGATCATCTGTGCTACGTAACGATGAACTCGAAGCATCCCTTGGTGCGCGAGCACATCCTGGCTGGCGGCCGGGCGGCCGTGCTTGAAGCCGGTATGGGTGGAGACATGATCACCCTTTATGACAATGGCTCTCACATTCCGCTGCTTTGGACGCACCTTGTTCCGGCGACCTTGGACGGCAAAGCTCGCCACAATGTGCAGAATGCCATGTTCGCCGCTGCGATCTGTTTCAGCATGGGAGTCAAGCTGGACGAAATCCGGCTAGGTTTGCGCACGTTCGACACGACGTTCTTCCAAGCCCCTGGCCGGATGAACATCTGTGATGATCACCCCTTCCGAGTGATTCTCGACTACGGCCACAATCCGGCTGCGGTCAACGCAATGGTGGAACTTACGGACCGCCTCGAAACCAAAGGAAAGCGAATCCTCGTCATCGCGGCCCCGGGCGACCGCCGCGACCAGGACATCCTGGAGATCGCAACAATCACAGCTGGGCATTTCGACCACTACATCTGTCGAAGGGATGACAACACGCGTGGCCGCGACGGTGATGAGGTGCCTCGCATGCAATGCCAGGCCTTGCTCGACGCAGGTGTTCCAGAAAGTGCAATCGAGCAGATTCCGGATGAGGCGAAGGCGACCCAGCGCGCCCTCGAACTCGCAAAGCCTGGAGACTTGGTGCTCATTTTCGGCGACAACATCACTCGCACCTGGAAGCAGATTACCGGCTTTCAATCCGGAGACGCCGCGCCGTCTGAAACCGATACGGCATCTCTCGTACACCTCGCCCCGCGAGAGATCCCTGAGTCTGCATTTGGAAACAGCGACGAGTTGATTCGAGATGAACGCGGTGTACGCCTTGCCCGTCCACAGGAGCTTGAAGACTGATGGAGCTACTAGATTCCCGTCGACTCCCCGGTGCCAACATCCTGTGGGAGCGTCCGGGAGCCGTGATCGACGTAGCTGCCGATTCTACGCAACTACCCGTTCTCATCTCTGCCTGGGAAATTCATGTGCGGGAACGCTTGGATGGCGTCGGCTGGCAAGCCGAAGCCACCCAAGTTCGGCTATTTCCCGATGGGGCAAGCCTCGCCATCAGCGCTCCACTCGACGCGCTCTACGCTGCAACGGAAGTGAATGAAAGCGCATGGTCCGCTGCGTGCGCTCAGCACTCCGGCGAGCCCATTCCTGATCTTCAAAATGATCTGGAGCGCCTGCGCCGAGAGATCAACGGAGAGTCCAATCCTGCCTTGCTCGCCCTTCGCGCCGCGGCCATTGCTCGCAACCTTAGCTTCCTCTCTGACGATGACGACGTCAGCGTGGGCCTCGGGACGGGATGTCAATCCTGGCCGGTAAACGACTTGCCTGCACCATCGGCTGTGAGCTGGACAGACGTACACGACGTCCCCACGACGCTAATCACTGGAACAAATGGCAAGACCACGACGGCGCGCCTCTTAGCCTCAATCGTCGACGCTGCCGGTAAGACTCCGGGCATTAGTTCCACCGATCGCGTTCGAGTCGGCAGCGAACTCTTGGAAGAAGGCGACTGGTCTGGACCTGGAGGGGCGCGATTGGTGATGCGCCACCCGCGGACCCAAGTGGGTATCCTAGAAACGGCCCGTGGCGGGATGTTGCGGCGAGGCTTAGCGCTCGAGCACACCAACGTCGCTGCTGTACTCAACGTGGGTGCGGACCATCTCGGTGAGTGGGGCGTGGGAACTCTGGATGGTCTAGCCGAGGGCAAGTTCACCGTCACGCGAGTGGCGGACGTCGCTGTTCTCAACGCCGACGATGAAGTGGTGGCGGCCCGCGGTCAGCAACTCAACATTCCCGTCATTTGGTTCGGTCTCGAGCCGCAGAACCCTCGGGTTCTCCGCCATCTCGAGGAAGGCGGGGACGCCTATCTCCTTGATGGAGACGAGCTTTGTCACCGCAAGGGCAGCGAGACTCTTTCGATCTTGCCCGTCGCGAAGATCCCCGCCACCCTCGCCGGAGCCGCCCGCTACAACATCGCCAATGCCCTGGCAGCCGCTGCCATTGCAGGCGCCTTGGGCTTCGGCCTAGATTCAATTAGGAAGGGTCTAAGCCGTTTTCAGAACAGCACGGAGACCAACCCGGGCCGTCTCAACATCTTTGAGCTTGGAGGAGTCAAGGCCATCGTCGATTTCGCACATAACCCGCACGGGTTCGATGCCATCTGCAAGATGATGGCCACGATCACCGCCAAGCGGCGCCTCGTTCTCTTGGGGCAAGCAGGTGACCGTGATGAACCGTCCATCCGGGAGATGACCCGGATCACCTGGCGCGCACGGCCCGACTTGATCGTCATCAAAGAGCTGACCGGGCACCTGCGCGGACGCGAATTAGGCGAAATCCCTGCTCTCATCGAAGGCGAGCTGCGCAGGGAAGGCGCGCCCCCCGACCGTTTCGTGCATAGCCCGAGCGAGATGGACTCGGTACGACTCGCCCTCGAGTGGTCGCAACCCGGAGACCTTCTCATGCTGTTCGTGCACGACAATCGCGAGGAGGTCTTGCGCATGCTTGGCCAGCTCGCTGAAAGTGAATGGACTCCCGGCGATCCGCTCCCCCCTGCCTAGCAACGGAAGTTCCGGGGCAGGCCAAGTTTGAAGTTCCACGCTGCCACGAGCCCATCGAGTCGGACGCTTCCAACACAGGTCGCCTCAAGATCGTCTATGAAATTGACCGGCTGTAGATGCCGGTTAGATTCGCTCACAATACAGAGCCACAATACAGCACAATACAATACAGAGCCAGGCACCTTGTTGTTGATCCTCAACAACAAGGTGCCTGGCTCTGTATTGTGGCTCTGTATTGTGTGGCTCTGCATTGTGACTCCTCGGTTGTCGCAGAAGTAGGCTTCGCGGCGCGCAACTCGAGCATCCGGTGCCCTGGTGATGCGCCGGCCGTTCAGAAGCTCACGCTAAGCTTCACGACGAGCATGGTCCACCTACGATCGTACCCGCCCAGGTTATCGGAGTCGTAGAGTGGCCCAACGCCATCGATCGTGTGTCCTTCGATTTTGAACACCCAGCTATCGTCTATGTCGAAACGAACCGTCAGAGCAAGGTCCTTCATCCACGCTTTGTAGTTGGGGTCGCCCACGGCCACGTGGGCGTCACCGCTCTTGTCATCTGAGTTTGGGTAGTGAACCGAGTAGTAAGCGCCGAACTCAAGCCATTCGTTCATACGCTGGGCCGCGCTGACGTAGTAGCCTTCCTGATGAAGCTTCGTATCAGAGAGTAATACAGGGGTGCCACTCGCATCTGCAGTGACCGTCGACTCCAAGGTACTCGTCCAGTACTCGGCCGCCAGGATCAAATCGGAGATCGTGTACTCGGCAGAGAACACGCTGTAGCGCCCGGAGTCCAGGTTGTAGACCAATGGTGTCCCCGCCACGAGCGGACCGCCCAGAGGAACCGTTAGATCTCCCGTCGCACTGATGTCCGTCTCAAGGTACGTCACTCCCAACAGGAGCCCCTCGAGGGGTGTCGACCAGCGCAGCCCCGCGCTAATCGTCTCATCCATCTCGACCCCATTGACATCCATTGGAGCAACGCTCTCGATCGAGCGCGCAATGCCATCCTCTTCGCCTATATCAACAGTGCCAATCGTGGCCTGGTAGTCGAGCCTCCCCAGTGTATCGCTGCTGAACCCGCCGTAGGTGCCGACGCCCCAGAGGCCAGCCATGCTGGTCCGGTACGACTCGTTGTAGACACTGCTAGGCAGCAAGATGGAGTTACGGAGAAGGTCAACATCACGAGTCTCGTTGTAGAGTCCGTGGGGTGCCTTGACCTTGCCAAAGCGAAACCCGAGCTTGTCGGAGTAGTGGTAGTCAAGGAATGCCCAGTCGATGACGACCTCGTTGTTGCCGATAGGTCCAAGGTCCCGTGAGAACAATTGAATCCCCGCACGGGTCTTGTCCGTGAGATCAACCGAGAAGTTGACGCCCAACTCATTGAAAGCCCAACTGCCCTGCTCTGATCGGGTGAGGTAATTGTTGTGCGACGAGTTCATGTACCCCTGTGCCAGGAAGCCATGGATCTCGACGGAGCCGAGAATCCTCTCGTAGGACCGGTCTTCGAGGGCAAAGAGAGTCTCCTCTAGTTCGTCGATGCGCTTATCCTGTTCGTCCTGACGTTCCTGGCTGACCTCTTGCCCCATGATGGGGGAAGCCGCAGCAACAAAGGCAAGCACGGCGAGTAGGGGCTGTAGTCCAGATGCGGTGAGTGGCCTGGAGATCTGTTGAAAGTCCTTCATTGTTTTCTCCTGCTACTTCCTGACGATGATCTGAACACGGGCCTGCTTACTCTTCGGATCGATAATGATCTCCGAGTCCCTCGACACCTTGCGGCTGATGTAACCGATAGCTCCCGGAGTCTTGGCGATGTAGTCGACCATGCGCTTCTCGGTCAGGAACCTACGCGGGGCTTTGCCCTTACCTGTGAAGACACGCTTCTTCCAGTAGATCTCGTACTGGGAAGCTGTCTTTCCCGTAAAGCTCTCGGTGAACTTGCCGTGTAAGTCGTCGTTGTTCAAATCAAACAGAATGACCTTATTGCCAGCCTTCCACACCGTCGTCTTTCCAAGCAGGATGTCCTGCAACTCAGACTTAGACCAGTTCCGCAGTGCCACGTCGGGGTGCGTGATCAGGACAATGTCCTGAAAACTCTCCAGCGCCCGCGTGGGAGTGGGTGACACGGAGCCGACGAGCAATAAACAACCAAAAGCCGTGAGTAACACGGCTGCTTGGCGCTGCAAGAATAAATGGGGGGAACTCATCGGCATCGGGAGTAGGGGGTTCCCACGGGATCGGTGAAGATCGCAAGAAGCTTAAGGGTGGACCCTCGCCCAGGACCAATCTAGAGATAACCGCGGCACAACTCTGACTCTCCCATGGGCGAGCAAAGTGGAAGGAGTGCCCGAAAACAGCGGCACCCAGCCAACGATTGAGTCAAGGCTCACCCCCAGACGCTCGAAGAATGGAGAGACTCCGACACGAACTGGCCCCCCCCCATGCCTATTCCTTCCCAAGCCCCCCCAGTTAGCGCTGCAAGCGACCTCCCTCGCCGCCGGGGCATCACGTTCAGTATCGCCAAAAAGATCTGGCTCAGCTTGAGCCTGCTCCTCATCGGGTACGCGGGCACAATGGCCCTCGGCTTCGTGCGCGGTGTCGAGACACGCGAGCGTTTGACTGGCTTTGCCGACCAAGGCTTTCCCGCAGCAGTCGAGAGCCAAGCTGCCCTGACCGCCTTTAAGGAACAGGTCGCGCTGTACGCGGATGCGGTCATTATGGGCGAAGCTGAAGCCCTGGACGAGGCCGGCAACTCAAGCATCGAGGCATTGGAAGCACTCAGACGACTGCAAGCCCCTCTGCGCGATAATGATCCGCGAAAACATTCTGCCGAGGACCTCCTCAACAGGATTGAGAACTTCACGGCACGGGCCCGACCGGTCTACGAGGCCATGTCCACCTCGATGGATGTCGAGGGCCTCTTTCAGAAGGCCGAGGACCTCGCCGCCGAATTCACGGCACTCGAGGCAGACCTATTCATATTCAGAGAGAGCATCGCGAACGGCGTCATGAACGGCCTTCACGACCTCAGTGAAGCCACGACAAGAATCTGGTACACGAACTTCGCGGTCTTCCTGGGCGTAGTCATTGGCGCGTTTGGCCTGGCGTCGCTAATCATCCACCGCTGGATCACATCGCCCCTCAAGCAAGCCTCGGAGTTTGCGCAGTTGATGGCCGCAGGGGACTTGTCTCAAAAGCTCGACTTTCACCAAAGGGACGAACTGGGAGATCTCGCGCGCGCTTTCAATAAGATGGCCACGGAAGTCGAACGTGCACAAAGCGGGCTTGAGGAGCAAGTTGCCTCACGTACCTGGGAGCTGGAGGAAGCCCACAGGAAGCTAATGGTGACCGCACACATGGCGGGCATGGCGGAGGTCGCCTCTTCTGTTTTGCATAACGTGGGTAACGTGCTGAACAGCGTGAACGTCACGGCCGACTCGTTGCGATCACGAGTACGGGAGTCAAGAGTGGACAAGCTCACCAGCGTCTGCGATCTCATGCGCGACAATGAGGGAGACCTACACCACTTCTTCGAAGTGGACCCTCGCGGGAGCAAGCTGGTGCCCTACGTCATCAAGCTCGCGGAGCACCTGGCAGACGAAAGAAGTACACATCTCGAGATGCTGGAGACGCTCCATGATCACGTGGAGCACATCACCACCATCATCTCTCAACAACAGTCCAACAGTCGAGCCCAGGGACTCACAGAAAGCATCGAACTCCCCACACTACTCGCAGACGCCATCGCATTGGCAGATAGGAGTGCGTGCTCCCCCGGCCTGAAGCTAGAAGAACACATCGAGGGTGATCCCCCCATCGCCCTCGCGGATCGCCACAAGGTCTTGCAAATTCTTGTCAACCTCATCAACAACGCCTACCAGGCTCTCAACGTGTGCGAGACCAGAGAGCCCTGTTTGAGGATCGAGATGCGCACATCAGCAGAAGGCATGGCCGAACTTCGCATGATCGACAACGGCATAGGAATCAGTCCAGAGAACGTGAAGAGAGTCTTCTCACACGGCTTCACCACCAAAGCCGAAGGCCATGGCTATGGCTTACACAGTTCAATCCTCGCTGCCCAGGAGATGGGCGGCACTCTCACCGTGATAAGTGATGGAGAACAGCGAGGCGCCAGCTTCTGCTTGACACTCCCATCAGCAATTCAGGAGTCGTTCGGTGCATAGTCAAGAACACACTAAGAACATGGGATGCGCCCAGACAGAGTCGTCATTCACGCCTCGCATCATCGTGATCGATGACAATCAAGCCATTCACCGCGACTTCAAGGAGATCCTTGGCAAGCACGAGGACACGACGGAACTCGAAAACCTTGAAGCAGACCTCTTTGGACAAGACAGCAGCGCCTATCTGACGGCGAGTGCGGGCCTGACGAGCAGCTTCAACCTTCTCTTCGCAAGTCAGGGTCAGGAAGGCGTGGAGATGATCGATGTCGGACAGCGGGAGGGGAGACCCATTTCGGTTGCGTTCGTTGACATGCGCATGCCCCCCGGCTGGGACGGTCTGCGAACGATCGAAGAAATCTGGAAGGTGGACCCGAAGGTCCAAGTGGTCATCTGCTCCGCCTTTAGCGACTACTCCTGGAAGGATGTCCTGCAACGGCTGGGCCGAACCGAGCGCCTCTTGATCCTGAAGAAGCCCTTCGACTGCGCAGAGGTGGCACAGCTGGCCAATGCCCTTGCAGAAAAGTGGACCCTCTCCCGAGAAGCAGAGGTGCGCATGGCCCAATTGGAAGAGATGGTCTCGGAACGCACAGTCAAACTGCAAGATGCTGTCCTAGCAGCAGAAGAGTCTAACAAGGCCAAGAGCATCTTCCTGGCCAACATGAGCCATGAGATCCGGACGCCCATCAATGGCATCATGGGAATCGCGGAACTCCTATGTGATACAGGTCTCAGTGGAGAAGAGCTGGAGCTCGCCGAGACGATCCTGTCGTCGAGCCACTCGCTCCTGTCGGTGATCAATGATGTGCTCGATGTGTCCAAGATCGAAAATGGCAAGATGGAGCTGGAGAACCTGGAGTACAGCCTCCACGCTACGCTGAAGGCAGTCTTCAACACGCTGCGGCCCAGGGGTATTGAATCAGGTCCAGAGCTGCGCCTTGAGGTAGACGAGACCGTCCCTGGTCTCATGAAAGGAGACACGCATCGGATGCGACAGATACTCTTCAATCTGGTTGGCAATGCACTGAAGTTCACCGCCCAGGGTCATGTCACATTACGTGCGCGGGTGCAATCCAACAAGATCCACGGCGAGGAGCAGCTGCTGATCGAAGTAGAAGACACGGGCATTGGAATCGAGAGCGACACCCTCGAACGCGTCTTCGATAACTTTACCCAGGCCGACGACACGACCACCCGCAGGTTTGGTGGAACTGGACTTGGGCTCAGCATCTCCCAAAAACTGGTGAACCTGATGGGAGGCACGCTGTCTGTCGAGAGCACACTGGGCAGCGGATCCACTTTCCGCATGGAACTGAAACTGGAAAGGTGCGGCAAGCCGAACACGACCTCCGCCAACTCTTCGACCAAGGAGGCGCACGAGGTGGAGTCCATCGACGCACACATTCTGCTCGTGGAGGACAACCTCGTGAATCAGCGGGTAGCGCTGAAGCTTTTAGAACGTCTGGGATGCAAGATCACACTCGCCAGCAATGGAAGAGAAGCAGTCGATGCCGTCGAGCGTGAAGAGTTCGACCTAGTCCTAATGGATTGGCAGATGCCGGTCCTCGACGGGCTTGAGGCAACGCGAGAAATTCAGGCACTGAGCTCCCCCATAGCCAAGATCCCCATAATTGCCATGACCGCCAACTCGATGGCTGGTGACCGCGAAACGTGCCTCAATGCTGGGATGATCGACTACATCTCCAAGCCGATCAGCCGCAGTCGATTAGCCACAGCTCTAGCTAAGCACCTGCCAAAGGACTGCATCCGCTTTCACTAGTGAGTCGGCGCCGACGCTTCGGCGATTTCGATGAAGGGAAGGGAAGGGAATCCAGCTCCGCCAACCTGAGGATCGGTATGATCACCCTACACAGTTATCAGAACAACCGCGGGCTTGGCGTTCCCTCCTGATCGATTGATTACTTTGTTCTGTTGTAGACTAGAGCTTCTAAGCCACATTCGCGCTCAACTCGGGATGGTTGCGTAGAGGATCATAGACTTCACCTGTGCAAGGCAGTCAGTGCAGCAATACACCAAGTTTTCGTGCGACCGCGATTCGAGCTCGGGCCTTGGTTCGCCGGCCTCCATCGCCAACGATTCGTTCGCCAAACCGACGCAAGTCAGAATCCGCAGCGTTGGAAGCTAGGATGCGCTTGGCGGCAGAGAGACAAGCAGCTGATCGCATGTAGCGATCGTCACACTTGGTTCCCCCCAGGGATAGGTTCGACTTGCCCGACAGTTGCACGCGAGGAATGAATCCTGGGTACACGCCTGTCATGCGTGACTTCTTGAAACGCGCGGGCTCCCCGATTGTCGCGACGAAGGCCGAAGCGATCAGCAGCTCAACTGGGAGCAAGCGTTCCAAAGGTCCTCCACCAACGACAACACTCCTCCTCGATCCCACAACCTACGTTTTGACATCCACATCTCCCCCAGCACGGGCCTCACGCACCCGCCTTCCAAGGTCGGATGCTCCGTAACCTGTTACGAAAAGGCCAAAGTGCTTGCAGCGTAGAACCTGGGTCGTATTCCGTAATAATGCCATGCAGTCTCTGTGCGATAGCAGCCCAGACCGGACGGACCTTATTATGCACCGGGCATCCATGTAACCAACCCAACGGCCCAGAGGGCGAACAAAAGCGTGCGTGCAAGGGACATGACAATCATCTGGCGTCTGCAGGGAAGGGCTGAAATCAGCTCTTCCGGCATTCGCAAACACTCAGTAAGTCCCTCTTAGCTCACAGGGCCTCCTCATAGAAAATCCCCACATTTGGGAGGACGACTGGCACCTTGAAAAGCAAGTAGGCGGAGCCATCCTGCTATTATATGCTATATGTGAGCGTTAGGTCTCTAGACTGGGCTCTGTTCCACCGCCTCGAAGTTCTTTCGTCTAAGCCAACGGAAAGGGTCCATGGCAAAAACAAAACCCCCGAAGGATGCTCCCAAGAAAGCCTCCTCGCGAGAAACGCACGACCTTGCAGTCGCGCCCGAAAAAGCAGAGAAGGATTCCAAATTCGCGGGACCCGCTCAAAAGTCCATGACTCGGGTCGTCGCCATTGGCGCATCCGCTGAAGGACTCACGGCCTTCGAGGAGTTCTTCGCCGAGTTGCCCGTGGACATTCCAGCCATAGCCTTAGTCGTGGTGGCCATCCTCTCAGGAACCGGCAGCGACGGCACGCTCGACGTCAAGGCCGCCGGGGGCCTGGTCATCGCGCAAGATCCTGAAACGACTCAGTTGGACTCGATGCCGAGCCACGTGATCCAGGAGAAGCTCAGCATCCATGAGACCTGCCTGCACCTTGCCATCGAGAGCGCACCTCTCTGCGTATTCAATCAAGACTCTTCGCTTCGATACGTTTGGGTCAACGACTCCACCGCCTCCATTCTGGACGATGGCATACATGGCAAAACAGACGAGCAGTGGTTCCAGCCCGAGACCGCTCTCGAGCTATCGCAGATCGAGAAGCAAGTACTAGATGTCGGGCTTGGAAAGAGAATATCTCTCTGTCTAGTCCGGGGAAATAAGTCGTATCCAGTTCGGATCACCCTGGAACCTCTGCGAGACCACACCGGGGTGGTCATAGGCAGCGCCGGTACGGCGACACTCGAAAAGTCCGGCATCAACCAACAAAAGCAATCGTGAAGCGCCCCGAACCGGATCACAGTAACTCTCTCCTGAGTGCGGAAGAACTTCGGAGCACTGCAGAGAAGGCCATCGAGGACAGTGTTTGCGAAACACCGCCGACAGAAGGTCTGAGCCTCCATCAGACCCAGAGTATTATGCACGACTTGCAGGTCCTTCAAGTCGAGCTGGAGATGCAGAACGAAGAGCTCGAAGAGACGCATCAGAAACTCGAGGCCGAACGATCCTTCTATTACGATCTGTACGACTTAGCGCCCGTGGGCTATGCGACTCTCCGAACCAACAACCTGATCGAACAGTGCAATCTCGCACTTTCGCGCCTACTCGGTGTGACGCAAGTGAAGTTGGCGCAGGAATCACTCCTGGACTACATTCATGGGTCCGACCGGGCCGCGTACTTACGGCACCACCGGCTCGTCTGCAGCAGTGGAGAGATCCAGGTTGATGAGCTGCGCATGGTGGGAGTCCATGGAAAGGAAATCTGGGTGCGCATCGAGAGCTCAGCATTCGATGCCAGATCATGCACGTACCGCTGCATCAT
Organism: Planctomycetota bacterium; assembly: GCA_047611405.1. GTDB lineage: Bacteria > Planctomycetota > UBA1135 > UBA1135 > JBLFWN01. The sequence continues at coordinate 15,438 of JBLFWN010000045.1, forward strand.
CTCCGACATCACCCGCATGCGAAGCGAGAGAGCGGAGCTAGCAGAACTCGAGAAAGAGCTCACGCGCAGCAGGGAACTGGCCACCAACGGGACCATGGCAGCCGAAATTTCTGCAGTGATTGGACAGCCCATGGCCTCGATTGGTGAAAGTGCGCTCTCACTGGAGACCATGCTTCGTGAACTCGTGCCTATTCTGAAAACAGCCCGTGAACTCAGCGCGGCTATCTGCTCGGACACCGAGCTCCAGGGAGTGGAGGCCTCCCTGCATGCGAACGAACTCAGGTCCTTGCTCGAAAGGCCTGAGAATAGTGGACTCATCAACCGCATGGACCGCGCCATCGAAAACACCAAGAAGGGTTTCGGAGAAGTCAGGAGTGCCGTGAACTCCCTGGGTGTGTTCTCGGACTCGTCCATTCACCAAGACAACCAGATCGTCGGCGAGAGTGAGGCTATCCACGACTGCTTGTCGCTTCTCACACGCGCAGCGGCAACGGACATCGGGGTCCTATTGACAGGCGAGACGGGGACTGGTAAGGAGCGCTTCGCCCAAGCACTGCACACTTCTAGCGGGCGCTCGGGGCCACTCATCGCCGTGAACTGCGCGGCCTTGCCAGAACCCCTCGTGGAGAGCGAATTGTTCGGGCACATAAAGGGAGCGTACACGGGCGCTACGAGTAACCATCGCGGGAAATTCCAGCTGGCGGACAAGGGCACACTTTTCCTCGACGAGATCGGGGAACTGTCGCTGGAAATTCAGAGCAAGCTTCTGCGGGTTCTCCAGGGGTCCGAATACTTCCAGGTGGGCGGCGAACAACCGTTGGTCTTCAAAGGACGACTTGTCGCAGCAACGAACGCTAACCTCGAGCTAGCCGTCGCTTCCGGAGCCTTTCGCGCGGACCTCTACTATCGGGTCAATTCGTTTCAAGTCGCCATCCCCCCCCTTCGGGACCGTGGAGAGGACATCCCAATGCTGCTGAGGCATTTTATCGAAAAGTACGCACGACCTCTTGGGCGCGAGATCACCTCGGTCTCCGCGGAGCTAACGGAATTCGTCAACTCCTATGAGTGGCCGGGGAACGTCCGCGAACTGGAGTCCTACGTGCAACGCGCACTCATCTGCGGTGATGGGCCGATTCTGGAGTACAGCGCGAGCAACTGCGTAGAGCCCCACCACCAGAGCCCCCATGCTGGCAACGAGAGCCTCGACTCCGTCCAGAGAGGGTACATCTTGGAGGTGCTCACGTCGCTTGCCTGGGTCATCGAAGGGAGCCACGGAGCGGCTAAACGTCTAGGACTGAAGCCGAGCACGCTCCGTTCGAAGATGGAACATCTTGGGATAACTCGGCCGGGACACTAAATCGGGGTTCACGTCAAAGCCGCCTGCCCGAACTAGAGCGAATTAGACCTGGCCCGGAAGGCTACATCGAGTTGCCGTTCAACCTCGACCCCAGAGAGCGCGCCGCCGCGCGCGAACACTTCCGTTCCGGTTCGGCTCCCCGAATCACTCCGCGGCGCGCGCCGCTCGGACTGGATGTCTCCCCAGCCCAGACTCTCGGCCACGACAAGCTCACGACTATTCGTGGGCGATGAAGTGGCGAGCGCAAACATTGCCCACCCCTGCCCCCCATGGCCGCTTCTCAATAGGGCACGCTATTTGCTTTTGCTCCCCCATGGTAAAGTCACTCGCACAAGCCTTACCCCGGACAGAACTTCCTCCAAGTTCCGAAACAAGGTTCCAGCTCCCGATGGGTCTCGAGTTCCAGGATCGCTCCATCCTGCATGATCTTCGCAACCTACTTCATGTAATCCAGGCGTTGTCGGATTCTGCGCAGCAGCTCCACCCGTCCTCACCGGAGATGGTCCAGGTTCTCGAAGAGCTCGACTCGACCATCGAATGCGCTACTCAGATCTCGCGCGCCCAACCGAGTCGAGGGGAGCCTACCAATCTCTCAAGCCTGCTTTTCCAAGCAACGGCCCTGGCACGTCGATCGTCACCCTCCGATATCCATGTCGAACTAGACTGCCCGGACAACGAGCTGTGCTCCATAGTGGACCGGGTTGCCTTGATTCGGGTCTTGCTCGAAATCTGCTCTAACGCAGTCTCAGCAATGCCCGCAGGGGGGCTATTGCAGATAAGCCTCGAATCGATCGACTTGGGTGTAGAGACTCCCGCCAAGCCAAAGCTCTTAGGCACAGGTCGATATGCTGTAGTTGAAATTTGCGACTCCGGCGAGGGCATGTCAGCGAATGAGGTCGAGGCCTCGTTCAAGCCGGGCTTCACCAGTCGAGTCGAGCACAGTGGCCTCGGTCTCGCGACTGCATCCGAGGCGATGGGACGCCAGGACGGTGGAATCCGGGTGATGAGCGAACCGGGTGTCGGCACGAGGTTTCAACTCTTTCTCCCACTCGAGGAAGCCTCCGAGTCTCGGGGCGTGAACCTTCTCTCGAATGTGACAGCCGGGGAGACCTCCCCGGCCGAAGAAACTCCGCAGACTGCCTCCTGGAGCATCGCGATCATACGGGGACACCATGCTGCTACCGCCATTCAGGCATTGCTCGAAGGTATGGCCCCGAGAGTCGAGTGCTTTGACTCGCCTGAGCACTACTTTCAAAATCGGAGCGGGGAGGCTGCGTGCATCGTCTCGTCCTTCAGTTCCGAGGAGGATGCAACGGCACTTCTTAGGATATTGGAAGAGCGCAACTCGCCCAGCTCTCTACTGGCCATCTGCGCAGCCCGCCAAGCGGGCGCGTTGGCCAGGCTCGGTCAGCATCGCGCGCTGAGTAGTCTCCTTTGGCCTGCATCTGGCCGCGAAGTTCGAGAGCTCGTCCGCAGCGGGTTGGCCAGGTACTGGGAACTAATCGGCCTGCGCCGTGAGATTCTCCGGCTTCGCTCCATCTTCAAGAAACTGACGGCTCGGGAACTTGAAGTACTAGGCCTCATACGTGACGGACACTCGACCAAATCGATCGCTGGGAAGCTCCATCTGAGTAAGCGAACTATCGACGATCACCGCCGATCGCTCTTACGCAAGACGGAGGCCGACAGCATGGCGACGCTCGTCCGCGACTCGGGCTCCATTGAGATTTTGCTCGAGCAAGAAAAAGCCCTCGTCTCTGGAGAGTGGCGCCCCCATCCTGTCCCTGCCCCCCTGCCACCCGCATTCACCCCGGAAAGAACCTCCGCAGACGGCGTGTCTTTCCATCCGGTCCAGCACGCGAGCCATCCGTCCCTAGCAAGGCTCGGCCAATCGCTGAACGAACTCGAAGAGTGCAAGTCTCCGGCCTGCGTACTCGATTCCGAGCTCAACCTGATCTGGACGAACCCCGCATGGCAGCACTTCGCGATTGCCGGAAATGCTAGAGATACAATCAACCGGCGCTGGGGACTTGGCTCTCGATACATCGATGCGATCTTGCCGCCGCTGCGCAATTGGTACGCGGAACGGCTTGAAAACTGCATCGAACAGGGTGAGCAATGGCGCCACGAGTACGAGTGCCCGACGGCCAATAGCTATCGTGTCTTCGGTCTCTCGGTAGACCCAGCTCATTCCGGCCTACTCATGCTGGTTCACTCGCTAATTCTAGAGCGACCGCACCAGAATCCCCTCGAGGTACCTCGGTCCGTGGCGGAGTCTCCCGACGCGGGGGAAGCCGTTCAGCAGTGCATGGTCTGTCGACGTTCACGGATGGAGCAGGCCGAGAACTGGACGCTAATCAAGAAGTGGGTCAGCGAAATCCCTGCTGGCATCGGGCTGACCCTCTGCTCAGATTGTGCAACTTGCTACCCGGGCCTTGACCTAAGTGAATCGACTCTGAATACGTGAGTCCAGTCGCCTGCACAGGGTTTGCGCGTTGTCCCTGAATAGAGCACACCAGGCCCGATTAAAGTAAAATTACGGTTCTTAGTAGGCATGGTATACGTCCGAAATTCACGGCATGAGACCAACGCAGGACCTGGACTCGGTCCTTAGCGACCCGCCCAAACTCGAAGCCTCCGTGCCAACGAAACCCGCCCCCATGGCGAGCCTCGTCCTTCGCGTAGTCTTTTGTTGTGGCTCATCCCATATGGGCTGCTCGTCTTGGTTGCGATCCTTGTTTTCCTGGAGCTCTCCAGCTACTAGGCACAGGGCCCCTCCCAGAACCAGACTCCCCCGTGCAAGTCACACGCGACCGCGACGAGAGCCCATTTTCCGTGCCGAGGCCATTCCTGGTTCCGGACCTCTTCGGGTTCCGATCGCCACACCCGTACAAGTACCTGTTTAGGCGTGAGGCCTCGCCGCCGAAAGTAGAGGGCATGAGGATCGAGCCCAATCCCCTCCTAGCGTCAAAAGGTCTAAACCGTGCATCTCATCAAGTAGCGCAACCTTCTGCCTCAGTAGACACCGCGCTTGAAGTGACGGGCGGTGCTTCGCCTGTCGCTAAAGCCAGCCCGTTGCCCGCCGCAACCAGCCAGGTCAAGCTGCAAGAAGAGAGTATCCGGCTCAGGGATCTCCTTGCAGAGTTTGTGCACGGGCTCCGCGCGGCTCAGGCGTCAGCGGACTCTAAACAGCAAGCGGAGGGACCGAAGTGACGAAGAAGGCAGTCGCAATCGGGGGCATGTGGTTAGTGGTAGTGGGTCTGAGCCTCACTTCGTTATGGGCTTTTTCTGTTAAACCAGTTAGCGAGGGACAACTTCACAGGGAGTGGCCAAGTAGCTGTGCAGTGCCGCTTGACGAACAGCGCCCGACACTTGTCCTCTTTGCGCATCCGTGCTGCCCGTGCACTCGAGCCAGCATGAAAGAACTCGAGAGGCTCATGACCCAGTGCCAGGGCCAGATCGCAGCCCACGTGTTGTTCTACAAGCCGGCCGAAGCACCAAATGGCTGGGCCATGACGGAGCTCTGGGAGCACGCTTCCTCGATTAGGGGCGTCACTGCCCATCTCGATGTAGACGGCCTCGAGTCCAAGCATTTCGGAGCCTTCACTTCAGGTCATGCCTTGCTCTACGCAGCCTCTGGCGAGCTCACTTTCTCTGGCGGCATCACCGTGAGCCGAGGACATGAGGGCGACAACCCTGGACGCTCAGCAATTGCCGATCAGGTCCTCCAAGGAACGCGAGGGTACGTGCGTGGCCCCGTCTTCGGATGCCCGATCACTGCAGTGCCTCTCTCTCCGGCGACAACCCCTCTTCAGAACTAGAGATGGATATACAATCCCCTTGGGTCAAGCGGCGCTCAGCCGAACTGCTCGCAGTGCAGTCGAATCAGCTGTGCATGAGAGCAGACAGGCGCTTCGCGTTGCTCCTGATAGTTCAGTATTTCTTTGGCATCGTCATCGCCTGTTACGTCTCCCCCTTGACCTGGGCAGGAACCGAGAGCCAGATACACCCACACGTATTAGCAGCTGTGGTAATGGGTGGGGCGATTATCTCGCTACCCCTGACTCTCGCCCTAGTCCACCCCGGAAAAACACAAACCCGGCACGCAATCGCGATTGGCGAGGCCCTCTGGAGTGGCCTCCTCATCCACCTGTTAGATGGACGTATCGAGGCACACTTCCACATCTTCGGGGCTCTGGCCTTCCTCAGCATTTATCGAGACTGGCGGGTGCTCGTAACCGCCACTGTTGTAACTGCACTGGATCACTTCATACGTGGAGTCTACTGGCCTCAATCTGTCTTCGGAGCCTTGACCGTGAGCCCTTGGCTCTGGCTAGAGCATGTCGCATGGGTGCTCTACACGGCCTCGATCCTCGTCCCTCAGTGCAATTCACGGCGTCGGGAAATGGGCCTTGTGGTTCAAAGGCAGGCCACTCTCGAGGAAACACGAGAACACATCGAGAAAGAAATCCACGAGCGAACTGCGGAGTTGAGGACAGCCAAAGAATCGGTCGCCGAATCCTATGAGGCCCTCCTCAAAGTGAATGACGAGAAAGACCAACTCAACTCGCAATTGAGCCAAGCTCAGAAGCTAGAGTCCATTGGTCAACTGGCTGCGGGAATTGCACACGAGATCAACACGCCTACACAATACGTCGGCGACAACACGCGCTTCCTTCAGGAGAGCTTCAAGGATCTGACCCCGACCTTGAAGTTGGCGAGCGAGCTCGCGAACGGGAGCCAAACCGGGCCAGACAAGGAGGGTCTCGCAACCGAACTGAAGGCAGCTCTCCTGGACGCCGACGTTGAGTACCTCGATGAGGAGATCCCGCGCGCCATTGAGCAGTCACTCGAAGGGATCGAGCGCGTGAGGAAAATCGTGAATTCGATGAAAGAGTTCTCTCACCCCGGGCTGGACGAGATGAAGCCAATGGACATCAACCACATCATCGAGAACACGGTCACCGTCACCTCGAACGAATGGAAGTACATCGCGGAGATGGACCTGGACCTTGCCCCGGATCTCCCAATTGCGAGCTGCCTTCCGGGTGAACTCAGCCAGGTGTTCTTGAATCTCATAGTCAACGCGGTTCACGCGATCGCTGATGTCGTAGGCGAGGGAGAGAATGGAAAGGGAACGATCTACATCTCCACGAGGCACGATCAAGACACGATTGAGGTTCGCATCACCGATTCGGGGACAGGAGTCCCGGAGGCAGCTAGAGAAAGCTTATTCAACCCCTTCTTCACCACGAAGGAAGTCGGAAAAGGCACGGGTCAAGGGCTCTCAATCGCCTACGGGGTGGTCGTCAAAAAGCACGGGGGGACGATTGATTTCGAGACCGAAATGGGCAAGGGCACTACGTTCATTATTCGTCTGCCCCGTGAATACCAGGGCGTTGAGGAGCTGAAGGTATGAGCTTCCATCAGTACTCCTTTAGCGATTGTATCCCTCGCTCCAGAAGGGCTAGGTGGAGGCTGTCTGACTTCGACGATCCGGACATGGGCTTTGAAAGACACTTCTTGCCGGAGGCGCAAGCTTGGGTGCAGCGGATGCACTGCCTCATTGGGCGCGTGACTCTCTATCTGAACCAGATTCGTGGATACACATACGCCTACATCTATCGCTTCGCTGAAGAGAAGAAGAAGCAGCACCAAGAGCTCTTCATGTTCTTTGAGAAGCGCTTCCAGGCGGAATTCCCAGTTCTCAGTGATCTTGGCGGGCGCCGGCCCATCCACAGCCAGTTATGCCTACTCCCGAAATGGTCCGAGGGGAAAAACTAGTGCATCAGTCCAGATTGACCAAAATCGTCGGCGCACTCGCCACCGCGACTGTCCTCACTCTGGCGGGAGTCGTACACACATCGCGGGAGAAACAGGGGGCGCACGAGAAGCACCCTCAACTCCAACATTCCGCGAACTTGCAATCGTTGGTCGAGGACTCGTTTCCGGGCCCACTGCAACCGCTGCGGGCTATCACGGGGTTGGATCCCAAGGTGGTGAACCTTGGGGATCGCCTCTTCCATGAGAGTCGCCTCTCGATCGACGGAACGATCTCCTGCGCGAGCTGCCATGACTTAAATTCCGGTGGAGACGACGGACGCCCGCTCGCGGTTGGTATTGGGGGTGCACAAGGCGAACGCAACTCTCCCACCGTCTTCAACAGTGGGCATAATCCCTTCCTGCTCTGGGATGGACGCGTGAGGTCACTCGAAGAGCAGGTCAACGGGCCCATCGAGGATCCCAAGGAGATGGCTTCGAACTGGGATCATGTAGTGGCCGTGCTCGCCGGGGACCCCGATTATGCCCGCGCGTTTCAGGATGCATTAGGAGAGGGCCCCACACCCGACGGAGTTCGCTTCGCAATTGCGGAATTCGAACGTTCGCTCATGACGCTCGATTCGCCATTCGACCAGTACATGACTGGCGACGAGAGCGCCTTGAGCGAATCGGCCATCCGCGGCTATGGGCTTTTTCTGGACCTGGGATGCGCGACCTGTCACCAGGGAGCGAACATTGGCGGCAACATGCGGCAGCCCCTCGGCAGGATCCGCGACTACTTGGAAGGCGGAGACCAGGCAATGGACGCTTCGGGCCGGCAGTCGAGCATCTTCCGGGTGCCCTCCCTACGCAACGTCGGAATCACGGCGCCCTACTTCCACGACGGATCGATTCCCACCCTCGGCGAGGCCGTGCGTGTGATGGCGCACTTCCAGCTCGGCGAGGAACTCAAGGATTCCGAAGTTCAGGACATCGTCCGTTTCTTGGACTCACTTACCGGCTTGATGCCTACGGGAGCGTTTACAAAGTGACGTACACGCGATCTCTGATTCTTGGGCTCCTCGCGGCTGCACTCTTGATCGCGACGCCATTGACCTTGCTGAAGAACGAGCGTATTTCTGACGACAAGACCGCTCAACTCATAGCTATCGGGCAGCTGCAAGGCCACCTACAGGAAGAAATTCTCAGGTTGCGGCTCGGGATCTCTAATAACTACGACAACTTGATGGACACATTGCACGAGCTGAGAATCCGCGCGCATAAGATCCACAACGAAGCGGCGGCCAGCGCCTTTCCCGAGGACTTAGACTTGGCCCGCGTAACGACGACCTACTCGGAGATGATCGACGAGGAATTGACCCTGTTGGTCGAACGCTTCCCCACCTACAACGCATCCGTGATCAACGCGGTCGCGTCAATTCCGAAGAGAATCCAATACTTGCAGACCGAAAGCGCGGAGAGCATAGAAGCCTTCGAAGAGCGGGCGAAAATGGATGCGAGGTGCCGCGAAGCTCTGCTGCTCCAAGCTCTTTGGAACTCCGAAGATGCAGAGCAAATCCTAGATGATCGCTACCTTCAGCTTGGGGTTCCAGACCCCAGTCACAGCGAAGAGCGTTTGATACTCGATCGTCAATTCGAGATTGCGATCGAGCACAGGCTCGCTGCGGACAGCATCATTCAGTCAATTCTACGCCTTTGTGGCGATTCGAGGATTTATTCCGAAGTCAAAGCCCACATCCAGCGTGCCCAAGCCGCTGAGAGGAACGAGGCGACGAGCAGGACGGCGCTGCAGGCGGGGTCCTTTTCCCTAGCCTTCCTAATCTGCATGGCGCTCTGCGTTTTCGGATGGCGCCAGAGCTCGGTTCTTCGTTCGGAGATAGAAGGGCGACGGTCGGCCGAGGATCAGAACCTGATTGTCGAGAAAGAGCTAGAGAGTGCGCGACGGCTCGAGGCCATTGGTCAGCTAGCGGCCGGTGTTGCGCATGAGATCAACACACCCACTCAGTACGTCGGCGACAACACACGCTTCCTCGAAGAGAGCTTTCGAGAGCTCGCTCCACTGCTCAAGAAAGCCGACGAGCTCGCAGAATCTGTCCGTCAGGGAACAGGCTCTTCTCTACTCGCTGAAGAGCTGAAGACCGCCCTCGAGGAGGCCGATGTCGAGTACTTAGAGGAGGAGATCCCGCGCGCCATCGAACAATCGCTGAACGGCATCGAGCGCGTAAGGAAGATCGTCCAGTCGATGAAGGAGTTCTCCCATCCGGGCGTGGAAGGGATGGTCTGCATCGACCTCAACCGTGCGATCGAAAGCACGATCACCGTCGCATCGAATGAGTGGAAGTACGTGGCAGAGTTGGAGACCGATTTCGATCCCGAGCTTCCTCCAGTGTCATGTCTGTCGGGCGAGATGAATCAGGTCTTCTTGAACTTGATCGTTAACGCAGCTCACGCCATCGCCGACGTAATGCGCGACGGTGAAAGGGGCAAGGGAACGATCTCGATCAGCACGCAGCGAGACGGAGAGCTCGTGGAGATCCGCATCGCTGACACAGGTTCAGGAATTCCGAAAGCTGCCCAGAGCAAGATCTTCAATCCCTTCTTCACGACCAAGGAAGTGGGCAAGGGCACCGGGCAGGGACTCTCTATCGCATACGCCGTCGTGGTGAATAAGCACGGTGGAACGCTCGATTTCGAAACCGAGATCGGCACTGGTACGACATTCATCGTTCGAATCCCAGTTGCCCAGCAGGCCGCTGAGGGGTGCGCCGCGTGAAGCAGTCCACCGCACCCGAGAATTCGATGACCGGGAAGTCCATCACAGCGACCATCACAGAGTACGCTGCTCCGCTCACCTTCATGACCGCGTTAGGCTCGAGTACGACTCTCTCAAGTCGCCCCCCGCACGCTCCTAAGTGGTCCCGTGGCAGCGGACTGATCGGCATGGAGCCACTCAAGCTAGCAGAACGAATGGGTGCCGAGGCCATACTCGAGAAGTCCCTCGTGTTTGAGCATCTAAACTCACTCATGGCCAATATTCTAAGCCCTAGTCTTCAACCAACGAGCCCTGGCTGAATAGCAATTCATTATGAAGAACATAATTTTCGTCGACGACGACCAGAACATCTTATCCGGACTAAAACGGATGCTCCGCCCGCGGCGGGACAGCTGGGACATGTCTTTCGCTCTGTCGGGCCAAGAGGCTCTGGATGCCATGGAAGAGCGTCCCTTCGATGTGATCATCTCGGACATGAAAATGCCTGGTATGAACGGCGCCGAACTGCTGAGCCGTGTCCATGAATCTCACCCCGAGACCGTGCGCATCATCCTGTCCGGGCATTCCGACATGGAAGCCACCATTCGGAGCATTGCGATTTCGCATCAGTTTCTCACCAAGCCCTGCGACGCAAAGATGCTTTGCGGCGTGGTGGATCGGGCCTGCGGTCTTCAAGCTCTCCTCCACTCCAAAGAAATTTTGAGCGCCGTCGGATCCGTATCGGAACTTCCCGTTCTTCCGCGAGTCTACAAAGCCTTGACCGTCGCCCTGGCCGAGGAGGAAGTCGACATTGACGAGGTCGCCGAGATCGTTGAAAAGGATGCCGGCATTGCGGCCAAGGTCATGCAACTGGTCAACTCCAGCTATTTTGGTCTTCAAAGAGAGGTCAGCACCTTCCAGCAGGCGACCATCCATCTGGGATGCACAACCATTCGCGACCTTGTCCTGTCGTTCGAGGTGTTCAACCAGTTCAGCAAGACCACCCTGCCGGCGGGCTTCTCCATCGAGAAGCAGCAGCACCGGTCAATGCTGGCGGCCCGGATCGCACGCCGGCTACTCGATGACAAGTTGGCACGCGACCAATCCTTCATGGCAGCCATGCTGCACGACGTAGGCAAACTTGTCCTGGCCACGGCACTCCCCGAAAAGTTCAGCGAGATCTTGGTAACGGGTGCAGACACAACAAGATCCTTGCATGAGGTCGAGCGAGATGTGCTCGGAGTGAGCCACAGCGAGATCGGAGCCTACCTCCTCGGTCTATGGGGAATGCCCTACCCCATCGTCGAGGCCGTAGCTCACCACCACACACCGGCGAACGTCCCCGGCCAGGAGTCATTCGGCCTACTCGGTGTAACCCACGTCGCCGCTGCCCTTGCACACGAGCAGTGCGACTCAAAACAAGAACCAAGCGAACTCGACGAGCCCTACCTAATGGAACTCGGGGTCGCGGATAGGCTCCCTGAATGGCGATCGATTACAGAAGAAGAGGCCGGCGTAGACGCTGCAGCCTGATACCAAAAATCTCAGCCCGCTAAAATTACCCATGACTCTCCATAACGAACGAATCCTCCTAGTTGATGACGAACAATCCGTCCTCGACGGACTGTGTCGGCAGCATCGCAAGCACTACACGTTGACCCAGGCGTGTGGGCCTGAGGCAGGTCTCCATGCCATCAAGACGGACGGCCCATTTTCTGTAGTCGTGACCGACTTCAAGATGCCCGTGATGAACGGTGCAGCATTCCTAGCTGCGGCACGCGAGCTCGATCCGGACATAATTCCCGTCTTGCTGACGGGCCAGGCCGACCTGCAGACCGCCGTCGATGCCATAAACAGGGGCCACATCTTCCGCTTCCTCAGCAAGCCCTGCGAGCCGGAATTGTTTCGCGGGTGCCTGGAAGCCGCGTTGGACCAGCACCGCCTGAAGCACCTCGAGCGCGACATGCTTGAGAAAACAGTGAACGGGAGTATCGAGGTCCTCGTCGAAGTGCTCGCTCTATCTAATCCCGCGGCCTTTGGACGAGCGAAGCGCGTTCGGACGCTCGTAAAGCACATCGTGAACCACTTAAAGCTGCGCGATGCTTGGAAGTACGAAACGGCAGCTCTTCTCTCACAGATCGGCTTCATAGCTATCCCAGACGATTTGCTCTATCGCATAATATCCGGCGATAGCCTCCAATCGGATGAAATATCCATCTTCGATCGGCACCCGGGTGTTGCCCGTGATCTCTTGAAGAAGATCCCCAGACTTCAAGACGTCGCCGAGATCGTCTACCACCAGAAAACGCCTAAAACCCCCTCAAGCGACAAGGCCATCGCCCTAGGCGGGCGCGTGCTCGCCGCGGCCCTGGAATTTGACGAACTCCTTGGGCTCGGCGCCACTCCCAAAGACGCGATCAAGGCGCTGGCGAGCTCCAAGCCGAACCACGATCGAAAGGTTCTAGTGGCCCTGATGTCTGCCAAGACGACAGACTTCAGCTGCGATTTTCAACGAGTTCCCGTGAAGCGCCTACTAGTAGGAATGGTGGTCGGAGAAGAGATCCGCAACCGCCTGGGCAACCTGATTCTCAGCAAAGGCCATGAGATCACGCAAGGCTCCCTGGAACGCATCCAAAACTACGCCGAACTCAACAACCTTGAGAAGTCAGTGTTCCGCATCATGAGTCCGCCATCGGGTCCGGAGGCGGCGAGCCAGAACCCTGCGGCATAGAGTTCTGCGCGGCTCGGATCCAAGGGTCGTCACCTCGAGAGAGGGACTCAGGATTTGAGCCGGAAGCGGGACACTCTTACAGCAGCACGGCCACTGAAGCTCGGACTGGTGACAGGGATTCATCGTCGAGGCTTAGAGCCCAGGAACGTCTAGGCTGCGCCACGCACTCGAAACGTCCACCCGATCTGGCGTCGTAGCAGGTGCGCCCGAAACTCGTGGCCGCCGCGCCGGATTGTCACGATGCAACACACAAGCCTTCTCCCCTCCCGCGAGACCTCCGCAGGTGAGTCGATCGCGCTAACGCTCCTGGAGCAGCGCGATCGCTCTGAGCGCATGAGAGCCTGCGTTCCTAGTCGCTGGACGTAATCCTTCTGAGAAGATTCAGGGAAGCGCGTCGTAGTCCCCTCGCCACTCGCGGAAGACCCGATGAGCGTCGACGACGCTCGTCGGCCGGGCCTCGCAGAGACCCTCGAAGTGAACTTGCTCTTCATGCTCTCCACGAAAGCGTTCTCCGCGGGGATCTGAAGCGTAGGCGCCCTGCCGCCAGCGCGGGCATTGCCCGCCTCCCACGTTGCGCTCCCCTCCTCACTTCCAACAGAGGGCACAAATTATGGAACTCCATGTGTCCAGCCCGGAAAGCCGGCCCGAGCTTCCGAGAGGCTCTTTGAGCCCTCTCTCCAGAATCCGGGCCAGACGAAACTAAAGTGAGTGGTTTAGCGCTCCAGCTCTCCGCTGAGTCTGATCCATGGAACGAGCCGCTGCCTTGCTGACCTTCTTGATAGCGCAGTATGAGCTGGGGTTGGGGCGAAGAGTTGGACTCCCTAGAGTCCGGGCGACTTTACTTTCAATTCATGGCGCTTTCCGCTGAGCCCTACGTTTACGTCGCGGGAGGTGAAGTCATGCCTAGCCCTAGCAGTCCGTGGTGAAAGTGCTCTTGTGCCATTGAGTCGGCATCCACCCTGTGACGGCGTCCAGAAACGCAGCTGAATCACAGTGGTTCAGCGAGCCCTGGCCGAGTCGGAAGCACTGTGGGCGTCGTCACAGGGTGGAGGACCGCGCGCTGGTGCGAGATGACTTTCACCATTGGCTGCTAGCACCAGATCCAAGTCTCTAGTGCCCGGAGTTCATCGCAGTGAATGCACATGCGGTAAGGAGATCGCCCTGAGCAAGGGCGCAATCTTCCCGTCGTGCCCCGCTGCCGCAAAGCGGTCAGCTGGACCAAGTGGCCAGAACGTATCCCGACGAAAGACACCCTTCGGTAAACCCGGCGCGCACGGCGGCAGTTAGTTCCCCGTTCCTTATGAGATCGGGGCCCCGCTCTATGCAGCTTCCTGATCCTCAAGAGCCGCACCGATATCCGCCTGGATCTCCACGTCGTCAGCTAACTCCGAAGCAATCTCCCGGAATGCGGCCTTGGAGCGCTCGAAGGCCGCGAAGGCTTCGGGGTCGAACTGGGTGCCTACTCCCTCACGCATGATCGAGAACACCTCGTCCTCGGGAAAGGCCTTCTTGTAGGGGCGCTTCGAGGAAAGGGCGTCATAGACATCTGCCAGGGTGGTGATCCTCGCTTCGACTGGAATCTCCTCGCCGATCAGTCCAGACGGGTATCCCCCTCCGTCCCAACGCTCGTGATGGTTCAGCGCGATGCTCGCACTCATTTCTGTCAAGTGCCCTCCTTCGGGGAGGGCGCCGCCACTCGAGCTAGAAAAGATCTCCCCCAAGACTTCGGATTGGCGCGAACCAATCATGTTGTTCTTGAGGATCTCAGCTCCAATCAGCGTGTGCTGCTTCATGATGATCCACTCGTCCGGGGTGAGCTTGCCTGGTTTGAGAAGAATGCTGTCGGGCGTCCCGATTTTGCCGATGTCATGAAGTGGCGCCGTGATGAAAAGTCTTCTGGCAAACGCGCGGTCAAGCCCCAGGGTATTCGCGAGTTCGAGAGAGTAGTAGCCGACGCGCACCACGTGGTTGCCTGTGTCTGAATCTCTAAACTCACCTGCTTTTCCTAGGCGCCAAATCATCTCGATACGGGAGCGCTCGAGCTCCGCAGTCCGCTCGCGGACCCGGATCTCGAGAGTATCTTTGTCGAGCTTGATCCTGTCTTGATAGGCCTTCAACCGCAGAACGCTCTTGATGCGCGCGACAAGCTCTTCGCGATCGGCAGGCTTGTTCAGAAGATCTGTGGCTCCAAGATCCAGCGCCCTGCGCTTTAGGCTACGTTCGGCGTTGCCCGTAAGAATAACCACAGGGATGTCGGCCGTGCGTTCGTCGGCTCTAATCTGCCGCAGAAGGTCAAAACCATCCATAATCGGCATGTTGATGTCGGAGATAACAGCGTCGTAGTCCGACGCTTGCAGGAACTCCAAAGCCTTCTCGGCGCTGGTGGCGAAATCCATATCCCACTCCCTTCTCATGTCTCGCAGTAATCGGGCGAGACCGGCGAGAAGGTTGCGTTCATCGTCAACAAAGAGGATGCGCTTCATGGAAGGTTCTCGTGGAGAGTAAGTGTGTTGTGCGGAGCAAAGCTGCGATGCGCACTCAAGTGCCACAAGAGAGCTCCCTTGAGTTCCGGGGCCTTGTCGACTAGTCGGGTCTGCTTCATGCCGCCACCCCTGCCCTATCAGCCGTGTCCTGCTCAATAGGCAGTCGAATGATAAAGGTCGTTCCCTTGCCGACCTCCTTGGTCGTGAAGAACGGATCGAAGATCTTAGCCCGAACTGTCTCCGAGATTCCCGCACCAGTGTCGGTTATGCTTATCTTGACGAACTCGCCGTCGCGTCTCGGCGCGTGCTGCTCGTGATCCTTCCCTTGCCCCCTTCCCGCGCGAGCGTAGCTGACGTCGCACCCGACCTTCGGCTCCCGTGAATTGGAGGGCCCGGCGCTCCCCGAGAGTTCCGCCTCGAGCACATCCAACTCGTCGCTAGCCGGGTCCTGGGACGTTTTCAAGACCATTCGATCGTCATCTCGAATCGACTCGTCGTCGATCACCAGGATGTGCATAGTTCTTCACCGAGGAACGAGGAAGGAGGCCAAGGGGTGAGTCCCAGAAAGACTATCGCAGCGTCACCTTGGGTCGCGACACATAGCGAGTGGCCTCTGTCGGCCGCTATGCAATGAAGTCTCTCGTTCATACCCTCCCTTCGGCGTGCTCCTCGGTAAGCCCAAACCCGTACTTCTACGGTTTTCTGTCTGCCCGAGGACGGCGCGCTGGCGCTGATGTCGAAGGAGTCACGTTCGCGGAGGGTGCGGAGAAGGAACCAGCACAGCTTCATGCCCGTTCCTTGGCCACAACACGAGGAGAAATCGCGACGGGTCACCTTAGACAGCCTGTTCGCATCTCGTGACGCGAACTTCACCCCCTGCTGGGCAAACAGGCAAAAATGGTCGGGCGAGAGGATTCGAATCTCCGACATCTACAACCCCATTCGCCCTTGACGGGAGGTTCCAACCAGTCGATCCCGTACCGCAGCGAGCGAACGTGCGACACCACGGGTCGTGCCGAGTGCAAGAGACCGCCATCGTGCCATTGTTTGTCGACACCGAAGTGCGCGAGATGCGTTGAACACGCGAAGAGGCCAGCAAGCGCTACAACGTGATGCCGGGCCAAGCGACCGCGTACAAGATAGGAATGGCTCGCATTATAGGACTGCGCAAGTTTGCCTAAGAAGAGTTCGAAGAGGCACTTATTTCTAAACGGGGTAGCGAACCTCGGCCAGCGACCCCTCTGTTCAATTAAAAAGCGAGAGGGTTCCTTCTCGAGTCCCCCGATCAGAGATCACATCTGGGACAGGCTGTTGAATTTAGCCTCTAGAGTTCAAGAATCGTAGACAGCTTCACGATCAAAGGTCATGACCCGGTTCTCCTCGAAGTTCAAGTCGGCCAAACCGCCCATGATGGGCGGTATGGCTCGTGCGGACGACAAGCTCACTCCTGCACTCATTCTTGTCGCCCTGGTGACGATTGCGGGAACCATCGGCTTCGTTCAGATCGAAGGCTGGTCTCTTTGGCGCGCCTTCTACTTCACGATCGTCACCATCACCACGGTTGGGTACGGCGACGAGGGCATGTCCGATCTAGGAAAGAAGTTCACAACCATCCTTCTCATCGGCGGAGTTACCTCTGCTTCCTACACCTTTGCGATGATCATCCAAACCTCGGTTGCGTCGCAGTTCGCATGGCAAAAACGCATGAGCAAGTCGATTAATAAACTCAAGGATCACACCATCGTCTGTGGCTTTGGACGATTGGGGTCTTCCGTTTGCGAGAAGCTCGCAAGGCGCAATTCTCCATTCGTGGTCATTGAACGTGATCCAGAACGTTTCGCTCTTGCCGTCGATCAAGGATACCTAGCCATTGAGGGAATCGCCTCAGAGAACGGCACATTGACCGCGGCGAGCCTCGACAAAGCCAAGTACGTTGTCGCCGCCGTCGACTCTTACGCAGAAAACCTGGTCATTGCTATGGAGGCCCAGGAACTGAGCTCTAAAGTCCAAGTCATTGCACGGGCCGAGCGGGCGGAGAACGTGATCAAATTGGAGCGGGCAGGCGTCAGTCGTGTGCTTTGCCCCTTCGAAAGTGGCGGACGTGAAACCGCTGATTTCATCACGAATCCCGGTGTCGCGAACTTCTTGGCACAGACAGCCATGGGAAATGGCGGCATTGCACTGGCCGAGGTTCACATCGAGAAGGGGTCGACCTTAGTGGGCAGAACCCTGGCCGCTTTTGGAAAAACCGAGGGCGATCACATCTCCTTCGTAGCACTTGGCCGAGACGGAGATCCTCCTATGATCCCGCCCCGGGGCAAGACGGTCATCACACCAGGAGACCGAGTCATTGTCGCTGGCGATCCAGGTCAAATCGAACTGATGACAAACCTCGCTCGCGGACGAGCCTCCGCCGCCTAGGACAAACCGAGTCCGGGCTTCGCGAACCAAGTTCCGTCACTTCCTTCGCAAGACAAAAACACGGCTCTCCTGCACCTTTAGTGGAAGCCTGACGGACGCAATCGAGGGGTAAGTGCACGATTCAGCGCCGTTGTTGGCCGTTTCCCACCGCAGGGTTGATGCGCACGACGAGGACACCAGACTTGGGGTATCTACGTCCTTCACCCAGCACCCCGCCTTGCGCTCCACGACCCTACTCCGAACTGTCCTTGCCATCCAGTCCATCTCTGTTCGCGGCTCCGCCTTCGACGACTTCGGCCTGATCGTTGACGTTGCACCCACCTGGAGCATCCCCCGCTGTGGCGACTGCGGCGGCCCGGCTCACAGCGTGCATGACCAGCGCGAACGCTACTGGCGACACCTCGACGGCGGAGGGATGTTCGTGAAGCTCCGCTATGCCATACGCCGCGTCGTTGGGCGGCATCTCGACGGCGGAGAAGATCGACTGGAAGGTCTCCGCCACATCGGCATCGATGAACTCAGCTATCGCAGGCACCATCAGTACGTCACGGTCGTCATCGACCATGAGCGTGGAGTCGTCGTCTGGTCGCAACGAGGAAAGAGCGCCGACACCCTGAAAGCCTGCTTCAAGGACCTGGGGCCTGAACGCTGCAAGTTGATCGAGAGCGCCACCATCGACATGTCCGGGGCGTACATCAGCGCGGTCGGCGAAATGATCCCCGATGCCAAGATGATCTTCGACCGCTTTCACGTACAGCGCCTTGTGCAAAACGCACTCGACGAAACCCGTCGCGACGAAGTCCGAGAGGCTCCCGACACGGAAGGCAAGAAGGCGCTCAAGAACACTCGATGGTGGTTGCTCAAGAGCCCCTGGAACCTCACGGATACCGAGAGCATGGGTCTCGAAGGTTTGGAGGAAGCGAACAAGTGGCTCTCCCGCGGCTACCTCCTCAAGGGTCCTTTGCAGGGATCCTCGATCGTCGCCAGATCCATGTCGCAAAGGAGAGGCTCACCACCTGGGTCGAAGATGCCAAAGGGAGCGGCCTGTCTCACTTCGAGAAAGTGGCTGGCACCACCGAGCGGCAAATGAAAGGCATCCTCGAGTACGTGCGCACGAGATTCAACAACGGACGGACCGAGGGACTGAACAGCAAGATCAGGACCATAACCAGGAGGTCATATGGCTTTCATTCCGCCACGGCACTGATCTCGATGATCTTCTTGTGTTGCGGTGGCGTGCATGTCACTCCGGCGTTTTCCAGGCCGTCAGGCTCCCACTAAAGGTGCAGGAGAACCCAAATTCAGGCCGGAGAAAGTAGCCGAGTGCAGCAGGCACAATCCCGCGCCGATCCAAGTCAGAATCTGCATTGTTTTTAGTCGTCGCTTGGACGCTCATACAGAGGATGCACCAGCAAGCGGAGATTCGACCGACTCTTCGATCGACTGCGTTCGATCCCTCCAAGGTCTTTGACAGGGCAGAGAAGAATCTTGGCAGTGTTAGAGAGTCTCCAAGCTCAAGTCATGCGGAGAAGCCCCCCGTCTCACTTAGTGCTTTTTTTGCGGGGAATGAGTCGCCCCGTCTCCTTGCTGCGCCGGCCATTCAAATAGGAGCGCCCCGGATCGACCACGATGTGTCCGCGTACGGCCTGCCTGCCAAGCAGCATGCGAAATCCCATAGCGTCCCGGCGCGTCAAGGTCAGCTCTACTTCCCAAGACTCGCCAAAGATCTCGATCGTTGTGAGGATCACTGGCCGCAGCTCAGCCTCGCCGCTCGAAGAGCGCACGCTGCGCCAATCATGCACTGCGGCCACTACGGACTTCTCTCGCTTGGAGTTGCGCTGCTCGGGATGGACTTTGAAGCTCACCATGTCCGTTGAACCCTTGCGAAACTTCTCAATGTCGAACGCGTGCAAGGAAGAGGTGCGCGCCCCCGTATCGACTTTGGCCTTGATTGTCTTGATGCCGAGATCAGGCAGGGCAACCCACTCTCGCCAACCAATGACAATTCGATTCTCGGGCTTTAGTGATTTCATAGGGGGTCGAGACATTACGTGTCGGAGAGTCATTTCGCAAGTCCAGGAGAACTAAGGGGCCTATAGGAAACCAATAAAGAGCCGTCTAGCTCAACCGCTCGAGAGCGGACGCAGCCAAAGACAGCACGAGGAAAAAGCCGCACATATCTGTGATCGTCGTAAGGATCGGTCCCGAAGCAAGGGCTGGGTCTTTGCCAGCACGCTTCAGGATCAACGGAATAACCCCTCCAACGCATACGGCGAGCGTAGTGTTGAGTGCCAGCGCGCTGCCGACGACCAGCCCCAGCCAAGCGTTGCCCTTCCAGACCCAAGCGACGAGACCAATCAACACTCCAAGGGCCAAACCATTCAAAACTCCAAGGCCAACCTCGCCCAGAAAAACACGCCCCAAGTCCGAGGGTCGAATCGTGCCCAGCGTTAGTTCGCGCAAACTGACCGCCACTGCCTGGCTCCCCGAGCAGCCGCTCATATCCGAGATGATCGGCAAGAAAACGGCGAGCGCAATGACCGCCTCGATTGTGTCCTGGTGCAACGCGATGATACTCGCCGCCAGAATGTTGAGGACAATATTGACAGACAGCCAAGCGAGCCTGCGACGCGAACGCAAGAGCAGCGGCATGCTCCGCAACTCCTCTCCACCCACAATACCCTGAGTGCGTCGAAAGGTCTCGTCGCTCTGTTCGGCAACGGCGGCTTCTACGCCGGAGCGACGCAACACTCCACACAAGACGCCATTCGCGTCCAAGACTGGCGCACCGAAGAAGTGGTGCTCCTCGAAGAAGTGACTCAACTCGTCGATGCCGGCGTCTACCCGCACCGAGTGGGGGTCGCGCAACATTAGCATCTCGACCTTCGTGTTGCGGGGGGCCAGAAGCAGATCGCGTAAGCGCAAGACTCCCACCAAGCTCTCCGCCTCATCCACGACATAGGCGTACTGAACGTCATAACCGGAGTACTCTTCCGCGCGATCCCTGAAGTGATCGATGACTCGGTCGACTGTCAGGCCGGTTGGTACCTGCACCATCTCCGTCAGCATTAGGCCGCCAGCGGAGTCCTCGGGGTATGCGGCTAGCTCGCGTAAGTCGCGAGCTTCACTCGGCTCCATTTGAGCCAGGATCGCCTCGGCCTCGACCTCTTCGAGATCTCCAATAAGGTCCGCCTGCGCGTCGCTCGGCAGCTCCTCGAGAATACGTGCCGCGTCCTCGGGCACCATATGCTCCAAGGTTTCGCTCGCTTGAACGTCGGGCATATGCTCGAGCACATCCGCGGCATCCTCTGGTGTCAGGAGTACGAGCAGCGCGACTCGAGCCTCCTCATCGAGACGAGTAACGACCCGCACTGTATCCAGCGCTTCGAGTGCATCCATAAAGGCACTCGCCCCCACACGGTCGCCCAAAGCGACGAGCGAGGCCAAGCGTTCCCAGGGGCGGAGAGTTTCGATATTCGTCGTCATTGTTGAGAACTGAAGCGCAATCGCGCCCCACTCACTTCCAGGATGAAATTCATCTGCAGGAGTTCGACCACACTTAGCTAGCGACGTTGGTCTGCGGCACCTCAGTGTCGAGCTTCTGCAGCTTGCCTTTTCGAATGCGCTTGCGGCGTTCAGGCAGTAAGTCTTTCATTGATTCGCGCTTGCCAAAGCACAGCAATCGATCCTCACCCTCAAAGGTGCGAGAATGCAGCGGATTGGGAATGACCTTTGTTCCGCGGTGCAGACTCAAAACGACAATATCTTTCTCGTGAAGGCCCGAGTCCTTAATTGTCTTGCCGACGAATTCGGAACCCTCGGGGATCGTGAGCTCGCACACACCGTATCCGCGACTAACGGTGAGCTTCTGGCGGATGTCCAACTCGGGGAAGCGTACGTGCTCCTGGGCATAGTCGATGATCGAACCAGCGATGTCGAGTTTGGTTGCGCCCTCGATGCCCTCGAGACCGGGGGAGGAGTTCACTTCCATGATCTGCGGTCCCGAATCGCTCTCTAGCATGTCCACGCCGGCTACTTGCAGATTCATGATCTGCGCAGCGCGCACAGCTGCCTGTTCATACGCGGGCTCGAGCTCGACGAGCTCAGTGCGGCCGCCACGGTGGACGTTGCTACGGAACTCAGCGCCCTGCGCCACGCGGCGCATGGCTCCGACAACTCGGTCCCCTACCACGAAGGCACGGATGTCCTTACCCTTGCTTTCGGCTACGAAACGTTGGATCAAGACGTTTTGACGTGTGCTCTGCAGCGTCTCAATGATCGCCTCGGCGATATTGGCGCTGTCCGCCAGAATGACGCCGACACCTTGAGTGCCCTCGAGGAGTTTAATAATGATCGGTGCGCCGCCGACCCGTTCGATGGCAGGCAGCACGTCCGCGCGGTTCTTGACGAATGCAGTCGCCGGGATGCCGATGTCGTGGCGCGACAAGATTTGCATGGAGCGCAACTTGTCCCGGGAGTTCACGATGCCGTCCGCTCCATTGAGACAATAGATTTCCATCTGCTCGAACTGACGCACAACTGCGGTCCCATAGAACGTGATCGAAGCGCCGATACGCGGAATGACCAGGTCATAGTTCGAGAGAGGCTTGTCCTTGTAGTAGAGATCGGGGCTGCCCTTGTCGAGATCGATTGCGAAACGCAAGGTGTTTAGGACTTTGACCTTGTGTCCTCGAGACAGTGCCGCTTCGCTCAGCCGCCGCGTGCTGTAACAATCTGGGTTACAGGATAGGATTCCGATTTTCATTGAATGGTTAGTAAAGGTGTACCTGTGGCCTATTAGCGAAAAGTTATGCGCTCAAGAGTCGTTCAAGTGTCGGGATCGAGGACATCCTGGAAGAAGTCCACTTCATCGGCCGCCGGCTCCAAGCTCTCGAAGACGCCGATGTGAAAGATTGCGTCGCCCTCGTTCATGAGCGGAAGATTCGTACAACCGATCAAGACTCCGTCGGTAGGGGAGAGGATGGGAAGCTCCTCTTCGCCCAGAGGATCGGATATGAATCCCAAGACTTGGCCCTTTTCGATTCGGGCTCCAAGTTTAAGGCGCGTGACCAAGATCCCGCTCTCTGGAGCTCTCACCCAAGTGCTGCCATGAGCCACGAAGGGCTCAACGCGTCGACTCTTCGTCTTTACTTGCGGTAACATTTCAAGGTCGCGCATGACTGAGAGAACACCTTGCAAGCCAGCTCGAATCGCGATCTCGTCGAAGCGCAGCGCTTCTCCTGCTTCGTACACGACAATCGGGATCCCCAGCTTGTTCACTGACTCACGCAGAGAGCCTGGTCGTAAGGCGGTGTCCATGATCACGGGCGCGCCAAAACTCTGGGCCAACCGTTCATTTTCCGGCGAGGCGAGACTGGTGCGGATCTGCGGGAGATTAGCCCGATGCAAGGAACCCGTGTGTAGGTCGATTCCATGAGTCGCCTTCTTCACGACTTCGGTCATGAAGGTATTGGCGAGTCGGGCCGCCAACGAACCCTTGGCAGAACCTGGAAAGCAACGGTTGAGATCGCGCCGGTCTGGCAAGTAACGCGTCTGACCAACGAAACCGTAGACGTTCACCACCGGCACCGCGATCAGTGCACCACACAGCTTCGAGGGATTCGCACGCTTCAGCAAGCGCCGAATGATCTCAACCCCATTGATTTCATCTCCATGAATCGCGGCGCTCACAAACAGTCGCGGACCCGGTTTGCGACCATGGACAACGCAAACGGGAAGCGAAACTTCACCAGCCGTGTACCGGCGTGACACTGGGATAAACCTTGTCTCCCGCTTGCCGGGCGGGATGACCGTGCCATTCAATTCGAGGGGTTCGTTAGTCAATCGTGAATCTACAGTTTGGGACTTATGAACGATGGAGTCATACCGGGAGTCAGGTGAAAGAATGCGCCTCGCTGTCACCAACACCCTCATTTGCGCTCACTGGTTTCAGCACCGGACAGGAGACAAAGCTTTGAATACGTGGATCGAGTGCGAAAATCCAGTCAAATTATAGAGGGAGATGTGTGCGCACATCCCCCTCCGAACACGATGGCCAAAAGAATTACACGAGTCCTCCGGCACCGGCTAGGACTGGAGGTTCAGCAATGAGGAATCGAGCACTTCTAGTCAAGCACTTGGGCCTTGGGAGTTCGGAACTCCGTAGCCGGTGATTCGACGAGCACCTGGCGGCATCTGCCGCATCATCGACCCTTTGACTCGGTCTGACTATCGGTGCCAGGGGGTTGAGAGGGAATCGACGCCCAAGAGTGACTTGTGCGAACCCGATTCGGCCAGGTCTCCGTCACCATTGATCGAGAGGTTCTGCTCGATGTCGCGCCGGCCGACGTCCTGGACCCGGGCCTCCAACATGCGTGCAATTTCTAGACGTGCAGGAGTGTGCGCGTTCTCGACTTGGTCATTGGTGCCGAGTTGGTTGCGCGAGGCAATGCCCACCGAATCGATTACATCGTCGAGGGTTGGGCTCATTACCCATTCAGGCAGACGTACGGCACCGATACAGGGCAGCCCAACAGCGGTTAGGTAACGCGATCCCTCTGCAGGGCCGGTGCACAAGCTAGCGCCTTCGTCAGTCAAGCCCGAGGGGCGTGCGGACTGCTCGGATGAGGTCGTCTAACAACCACTCGCGAAAACGAGCACTGAGAGGGAGATGCCGACAAGCCATTGGCTCGCGACCTTCCCCAGTTGATGAGCTCACTAGTTCTGGGCATCACTGAGGATCAAGTCGGCCTATGGCGTGAACTGACCAAACAAACCGACGATTGGGTCGTTGTCGATCACCGATTGCTCGGCCCGAGGATCGCGTCCGTGAGCTGTGCGACTTACCCAGGGGCTCCAAGCTAGTGGTCCTGATCCGAGAGGAGAAGCCCTCCATTCGAGCCCTTCTAGTCGCGGCCGGAACGACCCCCGTAATGAGTCGCGACACACCCATTGAAGAACTGGCCCTCGACGCCCTGGCCATGCGAGCGGCAGAGAGCCGTCGAGATTCGCTGATCCCATCCATACTCGAAGAGCGTGCCCGAGCTGGCCGCGATGAGCTCAAAGAACCCGCGCATGCATGCCTTCTTGGACTTGGTCTGCAAGATCGCCCTCTCTGACAGTTCTGTGCTGCTGCTCGGAGAGACGGGAGTGGGCAAGGAGTATCTGGCCCGTGCAATCCACGCCTCCGGACCTAGGCGGGAAGGTCCATTCGTACAGGTACACTGCGCCGCTCTGTCGGAGTCCCTACTTGAAAGCGAGCTGCTCGGACACGTCGAGGGAGCCTTCACCGGGGCGCTGCGCGACCGTCGCGGAGTCTTCGAACTCGCGCACAATGGGACGATTTTCCTCGATGAGCTGGGCGAGTTGAGCCCACAGCTTCAAGTGAAGCTGCTGCGCGTCATCCAGGAGCGCTCCCTTCAAGAGGACGCACGGTCAGCGCAATGAGCATTACCGGCGGTGATCATCCTGGATTCTTGCGCTCTCAGTCGCTGCTCGACCCTAAGAAAAACCCCGCCGGAACGACCGCGACCATGGCCAAAGCAGCCACCGAAGCCTGTATGCCGGCCGCCTTCCCGCCGAAGAAGAAATAGCCACGGGAAACCGGCGCGAGCCGGATTTATGTTCAGGGCCGGTGGGAGAAAACCCAGCAGCCCTTTCTTACTGCCAGGTCTGGCGATGGCGGTCTTGACTTGTCATCTAAACGAGATGAGGACTTGCTCTCGCGGGACAGTGCCCCCACCCTGCCTGTCCGGTAAGTCTACGAGCCGGTAGCTGTGAAGGGCCCTCGGGGAAAAAACCCAGCGGCCCACTCCCATGGGCGACCTCAAATGGCTCCCATCTGAATGCTTCGATTAGGACTGCGCCGATCTCTAGGCGAGAACCCAAGACATGGACTCCATGCGCGCGACTAGTTCCGAGGACTCCTGGCCCAACAGCCTTTGCTTGCCCTTCGTGGAAGCCTTGTATTTGGACTACTTGAGGGACCCGACCCTGGTTTCCCCCGATTGGCGCAGGCTCTTCTCCGAACTCGAACCAGAGGCCTTCAACGGCCAGGGGCAACTCGGTCCGAGCTTTAGCCCACCGAGTCTGTTCGACCCGTCACGCGGCCGTCAGCCTCAGAGTCTTCCCGGAGACGTAGCACGAAATGCGGGCGAGCTTGGCTTGGCCGACCTTGCGGAGATTCAAGATAGAGCCGATCAACTCGCTCGCGCCTATCGTGTTCGTGGTCATCTCGTGGCCCGCGTGGATCCGTTGGGGCTAGCGCGTGAGCCGCAACCGGAACTCGAGCCCAGCTTCTACGGCTTCGGCCCAGACGACTTGCAGCGTGCCGTCTCGACCATCTCGATCACTGGGCGCGATGTGCAAAACCTGGGCAACCTGGTCGAACACCTCAAGCGCACCTACTGCGGCGCAATCGGAGTGCAATTCATGCACATCGACGATCTGGCACTCAAGCGCTGGCTGCAAGAGCGCATGGAGAGCACGGAGAATCAAATTCTGCTCTCGCGCGAGGAGCAGTTGCGCATCTTGCGCCGACTCGTCGACGCGAGCACCTTCGAAGAGTTCATCCAGAAAAAATACCTCGGTGCGAAGAGCTTCTCGTTGGAGGGCTGCGAAAGCCTGATCCCGCTGCTCGACCTGGCGATTGAGTGCGCAGGTGGGCAAGGTGTTCAAGAGATCGTACTGGCCATGTCCCACCGCGGACGGCTCAACGTCTTGGCCAACATTCTCGGCAAGAGCCCACGACAAATCTTTCGCGAATTCGAAGACAGCGACCCGGAGCTCTCCTTGGGAAGTGGTGACGTGAAGTATCACCTGGGGCACTCCAGTGACTGGACTTGCGCCAACGGTGAGAAGCTTCACCTATCCCTGTGCTTCAATCCAAGTCACTTGGAGTTCGTCGGGCCCGTGGCCCTCGGACGGCTACGTGCCAAGCAAGATCGCTGGGGCGATGCGGATCGCAGTCGTGGACTTGGGATCGTGATCCACGGGGACGCGGCCTTCGCCGGCCAGGGAATCGTGCAAGAGACCCTGAACCTATCGGAACTCGAAGGCTATCGCACAGGCGGGACCTTGCATGTGGTGGTCAACAACCAGATCGGCTTCACGACCAAACCCGAGGACAGCCGCTCAACGGTCTACGCCACCGATGTGGCGCGCATGCTCCAGATCCCGATCTTCCACGTGAACGGTGAGGATCCGCACGCGGTGGCACGCGTCGTGAATCTGGCCATGGAGTTCCGCGCCACTTGGCGCCGTGACGTCGTGATCGACATGTACGGCTACCGCAGACACGGGCACAACGAGGGTGACGAGCCAGCTTTCACCAATCCGCTGCTCTACAAGGCCATCGCCCAACGCAAGAGCGTTCGCGAGGGTTACATCGATCACTTGCTGAGTCTCAGCCAACTCACGCGCGAAGAGGCCGACGAGATCTCCGCGAAGCGGCGCCTCCAACTCGAGGGAGAATTATCGGCAGCTCGCAGCGAAGAGTACGTGCCCTCGAAACCTACCAGCCTGGCAGATTCCTGGGAGGGCTACACGGGCGGGTCGGACAGTGACGTCGAGAAGGTCAAGACCGGGCTCGCACCAGAGCGGGCTCGCCAATTGCTCGAACGCCTGGCCTATGTACCGGAGAGTTTTCATCTCCATCCCAAGCTCGAACGCTTCCTCGAGGCGCGCCGCGCGATGGCAGCGGCGGAGAGACCGCTCGACTGGTCGAGTGCGGAAGCTTTGGCCTTCGCCTCCCTGGCTGTCGAGGGCCATCGCGTGCGCCTCTCTGGACAAGACAGCCAACGCGGTACGTTTAGCCAGCGCCATTCGCTGCTGCACGACATCGACAGCGGTGAGACGTACGTGCCGCTGCAACAACTCTCAGCTGATCAGGCGCCGGTCGAGCTTGTCAACAGTCCGCTGTCGGAGGCCGCCGTACTCGGCTTCGACTACGGCTACAGCCTGGACTATCCCGAGGCACTCGTGTTGTGGGAGGCCCAGTTCGGCGACTTCATCAACGCCGCCCAGGTCATCGTGGATCAATTCCTCGCCAGCGCCGAGGACAAGTGGGGTCGCTTGTCAGGTCTGGTGCTTCTGCTGCCGCACGGATACGAAGGGCAGGGCCCCGAACACTCGAGCGCCAGACTCGAGCGCTTGTTGACGATGGCCGCCGAGGACAATTTACAGGTGGTCAGTCCGACCACCCCGGCTCAGCTATTCCACTGCTTGCGCCGCCAGGTCCTGCGCCGCCTGCGCAAGCCATTGATCGTGATGACGCCCAAGAGCTTGTTGCGACACGCCGAGTGCGTGTCCCCTCTCGCGGAGTTCACCCAAGGAGGCTTCCAACGCATGATCGCGGATGTACGCGCGGACATCGACACGAGCGGGGTAGACCGCGTCCTCCTGACCAGCGGCAAACTCTATTACGAACTTGAGGCGGAGCGCACGTCGAACGGCCACACGGACGTGGCCTTGCTGCGCCTCGAACAGTTCTACCCGCTTGCGGCCTCCGACCTGGAGGCGCTGCTCGCGCCTTACCCTTCCGACGTGCCTGTGGTCTGGGTGCAAGAAGAGCCAGAGAATATGGGCGCCTGGTACTACCTACTCACGCGCTTTCCCCACGGCCTGCCCGGCGGTCGCTCTCTACGCGGAATCTATCGCAAGGCCTCGGCCAGTCCCGCAACGGGTTCTGCGGCTAGCCACCGACTCGAGCAAGCCGAGATCCTTTCTAAATCGTTCGACCTCGAAATGTCCCCATCTAGTGAGTCCTCCCAATGAGTGTTGAACTGAAAGTCCCCCAAGTCGGTGAGTCGATCACGGAAGTGATTATCGGAGATTGGCTCAAAGCCGAAGGTGAGAGTGTCGCCTTGGACGAAGCTTTGGTAGTCCTCGAGACTGACAAGGTCACCGTCGAATTGCCCGCCCCCAAAGCCGGTAAGCTGCTCCAGATCCTCAAGCAGACGGGTGAAACGGCGCTTGTCGGAGAAGTCATCGGTCACCTCGAAGCGGGAGCTACTGGTGAGGCGCCAGTGACGCCTGCGCCTGCGCCTAAATCTGCCGAGCCCCACGTCATGCCCGCAGCACAAAGAGCCTTGGCGCAAAGCGGCCGCTCCGCCGAGGAGATCAGCGGCAGTGGACCTGGGGGACGTGTGCAGAAGTACGACGTCGAAGGCCTTCCTGCTGCCAAGTCCGTCGAGCCAGGCCCGTCCATTCAGTCAGGCCCGTCCACGCAGTCAGGCCCGTCCACGCAGTCAGGCAAACCTGTCACCCAAGCTGGCGCGCGCTCCGAGGAAATCGTTCCCATGTCGCCCCTGCGCAAACGCGTGGCACAGCGCTTGGTCGAAGCTCAGAACACGGCAGCGATCCTGACCACCTTCAACGAAGTCGACATGAGCGCGGTGCGCAACTTGCGCAAATCTCAGCAGGAGCGTTTCCAATCCAAGCACGGCGTCAAGTTGGGCTTCATGAGCTTCTTCGTGAAGGCTTCGATCGAAGCCCTCAAACTCGTCCCTGGCGTCAACGCCGAGATTCGTGGGACGGACATCGCCTACCGCAACTACTTCGACATCGGCGTGGCAGTGGGCGGCGGCAAGGGCTTGGTTGTGCCGATCCTGCGGGACGCCGAGCGCTTATCCTTCGCGGAGGTCGAACTAGCGATCGCCGAATACGCAAAGCGCGCGGCCAGCAACAAACTCACCCTCGATGAGCTGACCGGCGGCACTTTCACCATTTCCAACGGCGGAATTTACGGCTCATTGCTCTCCACGCCAATCCTCAACCCTCCCCAGAGCGGCATCCTCGGCCTACACGCTATTGAGGACCGCGCGGTTGTGGTCGACGGTCAAGTCGTCGTGCGCCCAATGATGTATGTGGCCTTGTCCTACGACCATCGGATGGTCGATGGACGCGAAGCCGTGACCTTCCTGAAGCACATCAAAGATTGCATCGAGGAACCCGGACTGATCCTACTCGAAGCCTGAGCTATGCCTAACTCAACTCAACACGACCTAATCATCATCGGCGCCGGTCCAGGTGGATACGTAGCGGCTCTGCGCGCCGCACAACTAGGACTGAAAGTAGCCTGCGTGGAGAAGGAGCCCAAGTTGGGTGGAACCTGCCTGCGCGTGGGATGCATTCCAAGCAAGGCGCTGCTCGAATCGAGCGAACTCTATGCGCGCGCATGCAATGATTTGAAGTCCCACGGCGTCGTCACTGGCAAAGTGCAACTCGACCTCGAGACCATGTTGGCGCGCAAGAACGGCATCGTCGACGGATTGACCCAAGGCGTCGCAGGCCTGTTCAAGAAGCACAAGATCACGCGCTATTTAGGACATGGACAGCTAGGAGACTCGGGCCAAGTGGTCGTCAAGAGCGAAGGCGGCGAACAAGTCCTCGAAGCTCCGCACGTTTTGCTGGCGACTGGCAGCGTAAGCGCGCCACTGGCTGGCGTCGAGCTCGATGGCGATCGCATCGGCACCTCCACCGAGGCTCTGACTTGGAAAGACGTACCCGCTCACCTGGTCGTGATTGGCGCGGGATTCATCGGCCTCGAACTGGGGTCAGTGTGGGCGCGACTGGGTGCGGAGGTCACGGTGCTTGAGTACGCGGATCGCATCCTCCCGGGAATCGACGGCGAGATCGCGGAAGAGGCCCGCGGGCTGCTCTCGAAACAAGGCTTGCAGTTCCGTCTGAAATCCCAGGTTACGCGGGCGCGGACCGCTGGCGAAGCTTGCATTGTCAGCGTGAAGGACGCCGAGGATCTGACTTGTGATCGCGTGCTGCTGGCGGTTGGAAGACTGCCGAATGCGGCCAAGCTCGGCCTGCAGGAGGCCGGTGTCGCACTGGATGAGTCCGGTAGAGTTCAGGTTGACGAGCGCTTTGCGACCAGTGCCGAGGGTATCTACGCCATCGGCGATCTGATTAGAGGCCCCATGCTGGCCCATAAGGCTGCAGAAGAAGGCGTAGCTTGTGTCGAACGCCTGGTCAACGGATGGGGTCACGTGAACTATGACGCGATACCAGGCGTCTGCTACACGGAGCCCGAGATCGCAGCCGTCGGTCGCACGGAGGAAGAGCTGCGCGCAGCGAAGACACCCTATAAGAAAGGCAGCTTCCCTTTTCTGGCGAACGGGCGGGCGCACGCCCTCGGGCAGACCCAAGGCCGCGTCAAGATTCTGGCCCACGCCGAAACCGATCGACTGCTGGGCGTCCATGTGATTGGCGCGCGCGCCGGGGACTTGATTGCTGAAGCCACGGCCGCCATGGCCTTCGGTGCGACCGCCGAGGATCTGGCGCGTACTTGCCACGCGCACCCGACCCTCGCGGAATGCCTCAAGGAAGCGGCCCTCGCCGTGGACGGACTCGCGCTACACATTTGATCGCTGCCACTCCATGGACAGCAACGTTCCGATGAATCAGCCCTCGAACTTGTCGCCGATCTCGATTCCAAGCTCCTGCTCGAGCTCCTCGGTGGGCCTCATGACGATCGCATCCCAGGCCAGCTTGGTACAGACCCGAACGCAGATCACACAGCCGATGCATTCGTCGTAACGGATACGCACGGGGGGAATCGGTCGATCCGGCCAATTCTCTGCCGGCTCCACCTCGATGCAGTCAACCGGACAGAACGGAATGCACACTTCACATCCAGTGCAATTGGGCTCATCAACGAAGGCTAGCTGCTTTGGACGCTTCTTCTTGCGAGTGTGCTTCTCCGGGATCTCGGGAATGTCAGCGAGCAGGTCTTTGATCTTGCGGTTGTTGTAAATCGCCATGACGTAATGTTACTTGAGCGGCCAGGTGTCCACCAACCTGCTTTTGTGGCAAGCGAATGGGCAGCACCGCCTTGCTTTAAAAGGAATAGTGGTCCCGGATGCAGAGAGTCGCGTCCAGCGCCTCGCGGACGAGCAGAGTACAGGACTGGCACGCTGCAAGCGAAGAGTGTCGCAACACCAATCATTGAAAGGACCCGGAAGCCGGGAGAAGCGCTTCTGCACCTGACTTGATGCACAAAGATTGGTTGCCGCCTTCCCCAGTCTGGGCGAGAAATCGTTCACGAAGACAATCTCTGCGCACCCAAGCGAGAACGCGTGAGTAGTTCAGACACGAGAATCACACAGTGCTCGGGATCTCGCGAAGCTCATAGAAGCGTCTTCTCAGACTCTCGACTCCGGGTGATAGTGGATGCGCGGAGTTATCGTAGGGGTTGCAGCCTACACGCCCGGCATGGCAACAAAGTCGCGCACCTCACGGCGCCGATTCAGCCTCACTGAAGTCAAATCGAGATGGCGAGAGTGTTCAAGACGCCATGTGCCAAAATGCCCGGCCACAGACTTCCGCTGCGAAGCCGTAACCAACCCAGGCCGAGTCCTACAAGGAAACGGTGAGGCGCCTCGAACAGACCGCCACCGTTGAGGCCGTGCATGAAGGCGAAGAGCAGCGCTGTGCAAAAGACGGTGGCGCCGGGACCCGTCACACGACGCAATGCGATCCAGAGAACACCGCGATCCGTCCACTCCTCCGATAACGCTGGCAAGAGGACCATGGCGATCCAAAGCACGCCGTAGCTCGCTTCGAATCCGACCAGCTCCGCGATCTCCATCTCCTCTTCACCCGCCAAGAGGAGTAGCAGTTCGACGTAGACGAAGCTCGCCAGGAAGCAAGCCAATCCGACGAGAACACCCAGGCCGAGGTCCTTCCACGTGCAGCTGCCGCCGAAGCTCGCCTTCCACGAGCCACCTCCCAAGAGAATCAGGGCAGGCACAGCACAGCCCGCTACTCCCAGCGTCATCAGCAACTGATCCCTCAAGAACGTGGATGCCGTCGAGTACTCCAAAGGCTGCCACAGCGCTCCGAAGCTCAAGACCGCAAGCACGCCACCGAAGATACAGAGGATCGCTAGGACTGCACGCTGCGTGGTGTGCTCGACGCGATCCTGAATTCGATAGCCGCAATTCGCGCAAAAGCGCTTCTTGCGATCGAGCCTGGCCTTGCAACCGGGGCAACGGTTGGAACTCATGCTCGGCAGGCTACGGTTGCTTCCAGTCTTTCACATCGCGAAAAGACATCTGATAGAGGGTCCATTCACTCTCGCGCGACCAACGCATCTTGAAGGGTAGGGACCCGGCCTCGGTCAGGAAATCGACGCTCACTACGTCCTCGTCGACTTCATAGCTGTATTCCAAAACCGCCGGCCAGTCATCGCCCCAGTCGTAGATCTTGGGCGCCTTCTCCAGGTTACGAACCCACTTCTCTCGACTCTCCGAAGCCACGAAGTTCGAGACCGCGTTGAAGTCTTTCTCGTTCCAGGCCTGGCTGATGCTGTCGAGGACTTCCTCGGGCGAGGAAGGCCTATTCATGAGGCCGTAAACGATGACCGTAATGAGTAGTACGCCTAGAACAGAGAGGATGACGTAGGGCGGCTTGCGGTCGCGCTTGATTCGTTCGCGGCTGTGTTGGTTGACTGAGCCCCGGCCGCCACTCGTGCGATGGTCGTGCTCTCCGCGCATACGCTTGGAGAGGAATAGATCAGGAAACTCCTCAGCGAGTCGCGTGAGCATCGCGGCCTTGAGAACGACGTACCAATAGAAGGCAGGGAAGAGGGCTACGATGCCGAGGGAAATCAGAAGCGCGAGACCTTCGGCCTCCAACGTGAACACGTTCAGCAACAAGGTCAAAGTCGCGATGGAGGCCAATGTCAAGGCTGCCGGGAAGGGTCGCTTCGAGAGCTGACTGCGAACGAGGATCAAGAGCCCCAAGTCCAAGCCAACCAACCCGAGGACGAGGACGGCCAGGCCCATGTCGCCGCCCGTGGGAGACAAGGCAGCAAACACGACGAAGATGGCCGATGCGAGCCCAAGGATTCTGAAGACGAGCACGACGCTGAGCCAGCGTTGCAAGCGCACGATCACCTTGCGCGCCTCACGCATCTGAACGCCTGCGTCGACTTCCTCGGCCTTCTTGCGCTTGGCGGCCTTTTCGTCACCACCCCCAAGGGAAGCCCCGCACCCCTCGCAGAAATGCGCACCCGCTTCGATCGGTGCATCACACTCCGGACAGCTCACCTCATCTTCTGCTTCCAGCTCCAAGACAACATCGCAGTCCTTGCACTTCCACTCCTTGCGGTCGTGCGGAACTCGAAAGCGCTTGTGACATTCGGGGCATGTGGCGGGCAGGGGCATGTGAGTCTCTCCATGTCTTCTAGTTTTCTCTGTTCGAACGTCCCTGCTCGAGCATCGCGATTGAACGGTCAGGATACCTCTAAATAGGTTGAGCCGCGCGTTTCAACTGAGTACTTGAGATGAGGAGGGGCGGTTTCGAGGCAATACGGAGTCGCACACCCTGAGGCAGATTCATGTGCGGTACTTTCCTGCCACCAAACTGCCTCCGGGTGTGCGACTCCGTATTGCGAGGAAGTCATTCAGCGGTTGAGGTCTGCCACGTCGAACAGGATGGTGCGTTGGCCAGTTTCGAGATCGCATTCCATCAACTGATGATGATCTGTAGCGACGATGACCCGATCCGGAGCGCTCCAAACCAAACGATTGTGGTACAGCCCAACGCTTTTTATCGCGCGAAGCACTCCATCATCGAGGTCTAGCATCACCAGTTGTGGTTCCGTATTAAGGGGATCACTTGCCATCACGATCAGGAATGGCTTGGACGGATTCAGCGGGGCCCATAGCGATTTCGAACGCGACTGGTAATCCGTGAACGCCTTGTCCAAACCCAGAGGTCTGTGCGTGAAACCTTCCATCTCTATCGAATCGTTGACTCCACTGTCGAGATCAACGTGGTGAAGGCCCTGCTCGCGAAGCACCATTAGCGATCCATCATCAAGCAAAGCGAGTACATGATCACCTTCGCCAAGTAGTGCAGACCTAGTGTGCTCCCTTGTGTCTGGATCGAACCACTGCCAGATACCCTCCTCAAGGAGCAGGAATCCGTCGCGCATGATGATCACATCGCGAACCCGCTCGCTCGAAACGTCTAGCACCTGAGTTCCATCGCTAGATCTGAACAAGTTCGTTGGGCCAGGCACATTGCTGCGAGGGAATATAGCCAGGTGCCCGAGCCCTGAGGCGCGAACAGTGGGCACGTGGGACCAATCCTGCCTTGCGAAGCTCTCCAGACCATAGTCGGCAGGATCAGTGGGCATGGATTCGGCACCAAGAGTAGTATCGACTGGCTGGCCAGTTGACGGATCATACTCCTGAGTTACCCCTTCAACGTTCCCAGTGGAGAGCTCGCTCTCCGTAGGCCAGGCCGAGAGAAGTAACGCCCCATTGCGCTGCAAGAACCAACTGGAAACGTGATCGCTCACGAATCGCCAGGCCCCTGAATCTAAATCGACGATCAACGCCCCGCGATCCTGTGAGAACATTGACTCGTAGGTATACGACCGTCCAAGGTCAACCTGGGCAAGAGACAGATAGGCGAAGCGACCGTTATCGCCAATCACTGCATCCAAAATAAAATACGGCCTCCTTTGCCACTCCCCCCACTGAAGCGCCGCCCATGTATTGACGGGTAGAAACGCAAGTAGCCCAACACCAAGGCAGTAGCCAACGGCAACACGCTTTGGCCGGGCTCGGGCAGATGCGTTCACAAAACACACGCGCGCGGCTACGAGAGCTCCAAGTGCCAAAGAACCAAGGAACCACCACTGATGCGGCATTGGCCAGGAAACGGTGAGGAGCATGAGCCGGTGAAACACGACGACCGGCGTGGACAACACTCCGAGCATCAACAGGGTGATAGGCACCGCCGTCACACTCGTTCGAATCCAAGTCGACACGGCGAAGGTCCACAACACCACCGTGAGAACCATCGCCAGATCAAAAGGTGACCATGAGCTGATCGTGAAGCGCGGGACCCCGGATCCAAACACCAACCCACCAAGCGCGGCGAGCCCCAGTCCAAACAAAGTCGCCGCGATCATCAAAAGCAGGAAGAACAACAGTTTGCCTCGAAAGGCCATCGAAAGTCCTGCAGGGAGGCGCTCAAGGAAACTGAGTTGTGAACCATGCCGCTCGCGAGCGAACAAGTCAGAACCAACTGTCATGCTCGTGGCAATCACGCACATGGCCGTCACCCACGTGTAAGTGAACATCGAATCGATACCCCTCGTCCAAAGATCGAGGGCACCATTCACGCCTACGATCATCAAGAGACCCAATACGAGGCCTCCAATTAGCTTGCGCTGCTCGCGCCATTCCTTCCAAAGATAGGATCGAAGAACTGCACTCATCCAACTTTCTCCTTCGGGTCCTCGGGGTAGAGCTCTCGCAACTTCGCCGTGAGACGAAACTCGCCATCGGCTTCCGCTTCCAGCTCATGAACATTCACGTCGTGCTCCAAGCGCCCTTCCGACAAGAGCAAGACTCGGTCCGCGGCGCGCGCGGCGATCTCCAAGTCGTGAGTTGCCAAGAGCACCGTCCCGCCTTCTAGAGGAGCTTCTTCGAGGAAAACGCCGAGCACCTCTTCTCGCACTGGCGGCGCCAAGCGCGCGAAGGGTTCATCGAGCAGCAGAAGCCGTGGCTGTGAACCGAGCGCGGCAACAAGCATTGCCTTGGCAGCCTCGCCGCGCGACATATTTTCGATCCGTGTATTGGTCGGGACCTGGAGACGCTCGGTCAACTCCACCACTTTGCTAGCGTCCCAGCGTCTGTACTGTTTGCTCAAGAAGGAGAAGAGCTCCGGTGCCTTCATCCAACCGCAAGCATCCGCCTCGTCCGGAACATAACTCACAAGCTCCCGAAGCCGAGCCCCGCCCTTTGCCAGGTCCTCTCCGAGCAGTTGTACGACGCCTGTGCGAGGCGCAAGCAAGCCGAGTAGGCATCTCAGCAAAGTGGACTTGCCGGCGCCGTTGCTACCGAGGAGTACGTTGACGCTGTCACTCGCGAGCTCGAAGCCAACATCAGCTAGCACTGACTGCTTGCCGAATTGCATCGATAGACCCTTTACCCGTAGAACGTCTTTCATCCGGTCCTCTTCATTAATCTGGCCATGAGCTTCTGGAGCTTTTCGATGTCATGCCCCGCACGCAGCGCCTCTTCCAGAGCGCGTTCAACGGCTATCAGGGTCTGCTCCTTACGTTTCTTTCGAGCGATGCTGGGTCCCTGCTTCGTCACGAATACGCCCAGTCCAGTTGCGGCTTGGACGACACCCAGAACCTCAAGCTCGCGGTACGCGCGCGCCGCTGTGTTGTGATTGACGAGAGCCTCAGCAGCCATCTTCCGCACCGAGGGCAAGGCATCTCCACAAATAAGATCCCCCCCTGCAATTGCATCGAGGGCGCGAGCCACGATTTGACGCGAAGGAGGGGTCTCAAGGTTGGGGTCCGTTTTCCAATTCATAGCTGCTGTACTAGCTACATAGTACAGTAGTACAGTAGTACACACAACCCGACGCCCCTTTTTGGAAAACTCTCAGATCACGTGAAGACTCCCGGCAATACGGAGTCGCACACCCTGTGGCAGTTTGGGGGCAGAAAAGTACCGCACATGAATCTGCGCAGTTCGGCAAAGCC
>JBLFWN010000046.1:0-50433 GCA_047611405.1 Planctomycetota bacterium
TAACCGAAGGTTTCGGCCGTCTGCGGCCGATCGGGCCGAAGGTGATGGTGACGGGCAGAAGGGCAAGCGCGCGCCAATCCTGCTTCGATCCTGAACCAGAGCGCAACCTCATCGCCCCACCTCAACGCCCAGACCAGTCTCCCAAGGTCCTACCGCGCCACAACACATCACTCCCACTCCCCCCTCACTCAACCCGCAACCGCTTCGCAATCAACCGCGCATTCCCCGACTCATCCAACTCCAACGTCCCACTGACCACCACATCCGACAAGTACTCAATCCCATGAAAGCCATCAAAGCTTCCATCCGCGAGCTTCCCGTCAGCATGGAACTCCACCAAAACTGAACCCAGCGTCTGATCGTTTTGATCAACACAACAAAAGTCCCAAGGCGTAGGACAGTGATCATCTTCACCCATCTCATCGCAGCTATCGAGTGCATGGTCATACAGCATCAACGCCGCCTTGCCCTCGACCACGGTGTGGTTCATGACATCGCCGCGAACGACAACCTCCGTGCCGCTCTTCATCTCGCGTAGGCTGCCAACTTCGACGGCATCGCCCAAGGCGTCAGTGCTCCAGAAACCATCGAGCGGATTGGAATCGGTAGTAGCTTGCGTCGCAACCACATCGGTGGTCGAGGTGCCACAGGCCGAAAACAACACGGCCGAAAACAATGACAAGTGGATCAATTTCATAGGTTCAGTGAGTAGTGGTGCAAGGTCGCACCATGATAAAGAGAACGCGCTAGCGCGCTTCAAGTTTCCTTCAAGGCCATCGCTACGGGCATGCGCAGCACACGCCACGCCGCAGGTAGCACGCCGAATAGTCCAAGCAACAGCACAGCAGCGATCCCAACCAGGATGGCGACTGCATCGACTCGCAACGCAAATGCACTCATCGCGATGCTGAACGAAGCTCCCGACAGAGTCAATCTAGCCAGTACAACGCCCAGCAAGCCGCCCGCCGCTGCAAGCAACACCGATTCTTGCGTCAACGCACGCACGAGGGCATAGCTGGAGTATCCCATAGCACGCAGCGTGGCCAGCTCTCGCATTCGGTCCTGTACGGCGGCGTTCTGTGTATTGGCACCGCTGAACAAAGAAGCCGCAGCTATCATCAGCGCCAACGCCCAAGCCATGCTTTGAATCGGCGCGAAGTACTCGGTCAAAGCCCGGTAGTACTCCGTCGCGGACATAACGCTAAGTGCCAAGTCCTGTCGCCGCGCCACAAACAACTGCAGCGCAGACAGATCATCGCTTTCCAGTTTCGCGAAGACGACCGAGTCATCATCACGCTGAGCAAGGCCGCGCAGCGGGCCGATGGGCGTCCAAATCTCAGCCTCGAGTGTCGTGCCAGGCGCTTCGAAGTGCCCAGAGATGCGCATGGGCGCGCCCTCAATCTCAACCGTCGCACCAATCGCAAGCAACTTCGGATCGGCCTTCATCTGACTCGCCGCCAAGCGCCCGACCAGCAACTCTCCCGGGCTGGGCAGCGTGCCATCCGTCAAGGTCAGACTGTCGTGAACACTCCATGCGCTGTCGCTGACTCCGCGCAAGAAGGCTGCGTACGGGTTGCCCTCCGCAATCAGCGTCGTGCCCATGTGTACTTCCCCGGATACAGCGACGATACCGGGCACAGCGTGCAAGTGAGCTGAGACGGCCGGCGAGATCGCTGAACGAACGATATCTCCCTCCGACGCACGCGACAGCAGGATCGCAACATCATCGCGAGCTGCCCCGCTGAAGGTCGATTCTAAACCACGCACGAAGGCTGAAGTTGCGACGAGCAAGGCCACCACAAGCCCACTTGAAGCAGCAGTCAGAATTGCACGCAACGGACGACGTCCCAAGTTGCGAACTGCGTAGTCGAACGGAAGGTGCGCCATATTAGCTCCTCAGGCTCTCCGTAATCGAAATGCGCATGCAACTCACGGCCGGCATGATGCCCGCCAGTAGCCCGACAGCCAGCGCCACGGCGAGCCCGTGCAGCAAGAGCTCCGTCGTTGCGGCGAAGGCGACAGTGACGCCCTCGGTTCCAATCGACAGATGCGTGGTCGCGATCATCAACAACGCTCCCCCCACCCCTAGTAACGCTCCGCAAGCGGCCAAGGCCACAGCTTCAGAAATCACCAGACCCGCGACCTGTGTGTCTTGGAAACCCAGCGTGCGGAAGACTCCGAATTCGCGCACCCGCTCCTGCATCGACATGAAGATCGTGTTGGCGATGAGCGACAGCACGACGATAACGCAGGCGAATCCGAGCCAACGACCGAAGCGCAGGATCTCAGCCAGGTCTTTGGTGGCACGCTCGAGGAATGCGATCTGCGGACGTGTGTCGGTCGGTTCCTCAGCTGTCGCGAACAAGGCATCGATCTGCGCTGCGACATCTTTGGCGCTCTGCGCATCAGCAACTTTGACCTCGTACTGAGTCACCGAACCATCACGCGGCATTGGCATTGAGTAGCGCAGAAAATCCAAGTGCGTCAGGATCAAGCTCTGTTCCGTCTTCTGTGTGGATTCAAAGATCCCCGCGACCTTGACATCGATCCCTCCGAACTGAAACACAT
This sequence comes from Planctomycetota bacterium, assembly GCA_047611405.1. Taxonomy (GTDB): domain Bacteria; phylum Planctomycetota; class UBA1135; order UBA1135; genus JBLFWN01. Next base: position 2,569 of record JBLFWN010000046.1, read on the forward strand.
CGCCACTCGAGAGACCCTTCTTCTTGGCGAAGTCGATACCGACCAGTGCAGCATCGTCCTGAGCGAGGAAGGCTGCTTCATCACCTTCGACGACGCGCAAATCGCGTGCAGCCAAGAGACTCTCAGCCGGAGCACCCTGGAAGGTGACGAGGTCTAGACTTGCACGGCAGTTATTCAGATAGACCTGCACCGGTAGAACCGACTCGACGCCAGGGACTTCCTCGATACGTGAGCGATAGACATCCGGCAGATTTGATGTCTGCGGGCAGTAGCGGTTCTTGCGATAGACCACCAGCGTGCGCGCCGCCTCGGAGCCGCTCATTGCCTGCTCGAGACCGATCGACAAACTCTGGACGAGCAGCATCAGCATCAACGCAGAGGCTATGCCGCCAATCGACAATAGAGTGCGTCCCTTGCGACGCAGCAAGTTCTTGAGCACAAGCTTAGCTAGCTTCATCTGCCACCTCTTCTTCCGTCTTCAGCTTGCCCTTCTGCAAGTGCACGACTCGAGTCGAAAATTCAGCCGCATGCGGGTCATGGGTAACCATGACGATCGTCTTGCCACGTTCTTGATTCAAACGCCTCAGCAACACCAGGATGCTTTCCGCGGATTCCGCATCCAGGTTCCCCGTCGGTTCATCTGCTAAGAGCAGTGGCGGATCCGCAACGATGGCTCGGGCGATAGCGACGCGCTGCTCCTGACCACCCGACAGCTGTTTCGGATAGTGGGTTGCGCGGTCTGCGAGCCCCACCAACTCAAGGGCAACGCAAATCCGCTGGTGTCTCTCGCTCTTCGAGAGAGACATGAGCCACAGTGGCAGCTCGATGTTTTCGTACGCACTCAAGACCGGCACTAGGTTGGCTTGTTGAAAGACGTAGCCAATATGCTTGGCACGCCACCGGGCAAGTTTACGGCCCGAAGCATGCGTCAACTCGAGCCCACCGACTTCGACACTGCCTTCGTCAGCTCGATCGATCCCCGCCAGCAGATTCAGCAGCGTCGTCTTGCCGCTACCCGACGGACCGAGCAAAGCCATGAACTCGCCGGCCTCTAGATCGACATCAACTTGATCGAGCGGAGTCAGCACATGCTCGCCCTTCTGGAAGCGGCGCGTCACGCCACGCAAGCTTGCGAAACTCATTGGTCTTCCTCGATGACGACAAGGTCGCCTTCTTGCAGGTTGTTACGTCCAGCATCGATTAACTTGTCAGTCAGATTGATCCCGCTCCGAACGAGGACATTGCCATCAGATCTTTCGCCGAGGTCGACATCTCGCTTCTCGGCCGTACCGCCCGCAGCGACGATCCAGACCGAGTTGCCTTCCAGCAGCCGCTCAGGAATCAAGACGATTGAGGAAGCACTCGATCCTTCAGCCTCCAAGGCATTCCCTTCCTCCTGCGGCCTTCCGAAGAAGCGAACTTGGGCCAGGCCTTCTGGCGTCAGCAACGGGTCGGGATCCTTGATACGCACATGAGCTTCCAACGTCACCTTGGACAGGTTTGCCTTGCGCACAATGCGTATGACCTCACCTTCGTAGGCCCGGCCGCGTCGCGTTTCTGCGGACACTTCTGCACGTTGTCCGACGAACACTCCAGCAACGTCACTTTGCGGAACATCGACCCGCACCCGCAAGTTAGCAGGATCATAGAGAGAGCAAACAGCGTGCCCCATGAGGTCGACAGAGACCACCATGCCCGGCATCGTTAAACGTTCTAGCACGACGCCGTCGATCGGCGTGCGGATCTCCATTCGACTCAGCCGCAGCTCGGCCTGTTCCAATGCGGCTGTGGCCAGTGCGACACGAGCCTCCTGACCCGCGACTTTTTCTTTGGCGACATCGACCGCTAAGCGATCGTCGAAGCGCTGCTCCATATCCTGAGTCGCTCGTTCGAAGCGAGCTATTGCTTCCAATTGGCGAGATTCCGCCAGCTTGCTTTTCGCGCGCAATCCATCCAATGCCCCCACAGCTTCCGCGTGCGCCGCAACGGCGAGCTCAACTTGGCGAGCTCCATTCGCGCCGGCATCCTCAAGCTCACGCTGAACGACAACCTCGCTCTCCGCGGTCGCTACACGCGATTCACCTTCGACTACGGCCGATCCCTCAAGCTTGGCCGCTGCCTCGGCCCCTGCGAGTGACGCCCGTGCCACGGCCAAGGCCTCAGTCACTTCCAGAGCAGCACTGAGTCGCTCCTTAGCATTCGTTTCCCGGACGCTCGACTCGCGCAACTCAGCCTCACGCAGCGCGAGCTCAGCCGCAGCTGCGTCTCGCGCGATGCGTGCGTCATCGTCGATCAGGGTCGCAATGACTTGATTCTTCACGACGCGATCCGCCTCCTCAACGAACAGCTCCTCAATCACTCCATCGGCTAAGGCTGCGACATGCACCGCGAATGGATCGGCTTCGAGCCAGCCGGAAGCTTGCACCGTGATGCTGTCCTCTCCAACGGCCGTCATCTGATCTCCGCTCGGCGCCAGTGGACGAACGACGCTGATCTTGACCTTCGGTTTGAAGTAGTCGGTAAGCGTGCTGGCCAGTACCGCTCCGAAGCCTACGAGCAGCACGAGTGGCACGAGGATTCGCAGCGGGCTGCGCCGCGGAGGTTGAATCGTGGAGTCGGGTCGAGCGAAGACTGACAGGTCGACTTGCGTATGTTCTTGGCTCATCGCACTTCCTCCACGGGCTGCACTGGCTCTGAGAGCTGCGCGACATCGCGGCTCAACTCTCGTTCAGCTCGCGCCAGCGGCTCAAGTTCGATCGGCCCCATGAGCTCCGCTTGATCGAGACGCGCAAGCGCAACTTCTTCCGCAGCATCGATGTCCAGATTCAACGAATCGATTGTGTGCATCACCGCTGAAGCCCATGCGCGAGCATCCGAACGAGCGACCCGAAAGCGTGCGCGTGCAGCCAGCCATTCGGCATGCGAGGCCTGTTGGATCTGTGGCACCGCTGCTTGCGCCCGGTGCTGTGCCAGTCGCAGCCGCTCACCGGCCTCTTTGCGAGCATTATCCAAGGTGAGGCATACTTCTTGGTATCGCTCGAGCTGCCGGTCACGCTCGGCGGCACGAGCTTCGATGCGTCCGCGCCATGCAGACGGCACAGGTAAGGACAGCTGAAGCAAGCCTCCAAGTCGCACGTCGCCAGTTTCCCCGCTCGGCAATCCGATGTGCGGCCCCATCCGAATGCCAGGCCAAGCTTTAGCTGACTCCGCTCGCAGGAGTGCTTCTGAAACACTCAGTTTGAGCAATGCGCGACGCTGGAGAGGATGCTCGTTGCTAGGAGCTAGGTCTCCGAGGGGAGACGTAGGCTGGACGTGATTCGCCATCAGAGACGCGCAAGCCTGCTCGCTCAACGCGGGATTCTCGATCCAGAGGCCCGCTGCAATGGCCAGCTCTTGGCGTGTCCTCCAGACATGCTCCTCGGCTCGCGCGATCGCAGTCGTGAATCGAGCCGACAGAGCCGCTGCGTGTTTGGCCTCAGCCTCGCCGAGGCGATCGTTGCGCTCAAGGATCTCGACACGAACGAAGTCAGGGGCAACCTGATCGCGCAACTCCTGAATGCGAACAAGCCGGCACAGGGCCGCCCACGATCGTACGCGAGCCCGATCCACTCCGTGTTGCGCGACCCAGATGCTCTGCTCGAGGTTGGATACTGCAAGCAGGGCTTGCTCTGCAGCCAGCTCTCGTGCTGCAGCCGAAGGACCGATGCCGAGCAGCCCGATTAGGTCGAAGCTGATGACGGATTCGATCAGCACATCGTCTCCGCCAAATTCATGATCGACGATGCGCGCCTGGATTGAGTCCGATGCACCGGCCGCCTTCGCATCACCTAGAGAAGCGAGCACCTTCGCTCGCGCCTCTCGGACATCAGGCGCGAAGGCATAGGCCGCGCCATGCCAAAAGCCATCTGAGCGAGGATCAGCCAGTTCGGCCGGCGTAGGCAATGCGATGCCAAGTCGACTCAGATTCGCCAGGCGCAGCGCAGCTGCGACAGTCTCTGATTGTGGGTGCCGCTGACGAACACCAGCAAAGGCTTCGTCTACCGACGAGGGCGCCGGAGGTGGGCTTGCGCACGCAAAGCACGCGGCGAGCACGAGTGGATAGAAATACTGCATGAGACTCGAAGAGCGAAAGAGAGTGGGCTGCAAATGCAACACACGAAAGCTCAGGGCGTGATCCCTCGGGGGATCACGGAGTCTCATCAAATGCGCAGAGGAACTGCGCCGGGCAGCAATGCCAGGCGACGCCACTGGGGCGGGCCGCGCTTAGGGCTCTGGGTGATCAGGACGACACGAGCAACGGTCTCGAATGAGATCGGTGGCACCCAAGCGACAAGAGCCAGATCCGCAACAGAGTCACCTGTCGGCAGCCCGTCCAGATCATCCAACTCGAGCGACCGGCAGCAATTCGCATCACTCGCATCTTCGTCGACATTATCGACAAGCAGGCAAGCTGGAGCGCCGGACGGCCCCTCACCACAACAGCCGGAGCAGAGTGAGCAGCAAGCCTTCATGCACTCACATCCCGCACACCACGCCAGAGCTACACCACGCGGGAGCGCGAATGCCGGCAGGAGCAGCAGCAAGATCAGTTTGCTTCGGGTGAGGGCGTTCATGGTCCAGATTCAGTATCGGATACGAATCGATCCCTTCCAGTGAGTTATTTCTGCGGCATATTGTCAAGACTCTGCAAGCGCTCTCGTTCCTCACCTAAATCCATACGGTTGCCCAGCTTTTCGCCGAACCCGAGGCCCAATAAAAACTCCACGCTCGTCCCGCATAGGTGAAAGAGCGCCCCCCCTGGGCCTGCGACCCCACGATCCCAGGTATTAGGGAGGAAAGACGAGTCGCCAGCGGCCGGGTCGTTAGACCCAACCTGGAAGCGGGGCCCGGCTACCGTCGGAGTCATCGAGATCGGCGGGTTGATGCGCTGAACGCAATCCGTCACACACCGTATCCCGCTCCCAAAAGCTATGTCCGCGGAAGCTGTCCCGTAGAAAAATCACCTGGCTGATTCGCCGAACGGTGGATGATTTCCCGCAAGCAACGGCTGTCCGCCATCGACATGAAATCAGCGGAAGGCAGAACAAACCCACTGGGCGACTCGGCCACAGGGCTACTGACACTTCGGCTTGCCGCCGCAGATGATCTCTGCTTCACATCGATAGATTGCGCCGTACATCAACGTGTCGAAACCATTGAGTGAGTCCTTCGGCGATCGATTGGCACCGACCTCACTCTAGGAGTCACTTGGAATCGAAGACATCACATCACCGAATCGCGGATCCTCAAGAAAGAGGTCCAACGAGAGTGTGGACTCCAGTTCACGCCGATCCGAAGAGCCTTCATCCACGGCACATTGCAGGTACTGAAACAAGCGCTCCTCCGCGAGCCCAATGTCGACCTCCGAGTGCATCGAATCCCTCGCTCTCCATGCGCTCAAGGCATTCGACGACGAGCCCAGGGGGGGGCACTTGATCGGATGAGAACATGGCCGCAGATGCAAGCGAGAATAGCGCCACTCGATTTGCAGCTGCGATAGATGCCAAGTCGTGGCCGAGAATCATTCAGATACATCTGACAAGCGATAGTGAAGTTGACCCTATCCATCTAACTGGTCACAGGCCCTGATTGATCCAGAAACGCAAGTAGCCATCCTCCTGGCCGCAACGCCACATGAGAGCACCTCTCGCTGACTTCCGTCCTGATGGCAAAGAGAGCGTCGTCCGCCCTCAATCAATCACTTCACTGACTGATAGCGGCCGCCCGTTTCACGTGCCAAATTGAGCAACAAGCTGCTTCCGCCGCCATGCGACAACGTATGAATCTTGATTCCGCGCAACTTCGCGCGACGACCAATGTCGATCGAAATACGTTCCGGATTGGTCACTTGACCGCGCGTAGGATCGCCGTCTGACAACAAGTAGATCGCATCTAGTTCTTCATTGTCGAGTGCCGCCAGCATGCCGTCGTAGAGCGCTGTTTCGCCGACAGCTCGCAAGCGCCCCACCCAATGGATGGCTCGTCGGCGAGAACTCGCATTCAAAGGCTGCATGCCATCGCCCCAAGAATCGACATCGTCTGCAAAACGGATCAGGCTGATAGTCGTAGTCTCTGGCAACTCGCCAAGCAAGCGGCGCAGCTCGCGTTCGAGTTGCTGCAAGCGTGTCTCGCCACTGTCATCTCGCTCCGCCATCGACGCGCTCGTGTCCAATACGAGTGCAATGCGTGACTCCTTCACACTGAGCCCATGGAAGCTACGAGAGTGTGTCGGCCCCTGCTCGCGATGAGCCTGACGCTCAAGTTCCTTGGCCAAGGCTTGGGCACGTGAAGGCAGCACATAGTCCTCACCCTCAGCATCCCAGAAAGCGCGCCAGCGAGCCGCGGACCGTCCGTGGTCGACACCTGACAACTCGATCAGCGCGCGCTGAATGCGCAACAGCAGCTCGCCTTCCTCGTGTGCAAAGCGATCGAGCAACAGTTCGATCGATGTCCGTTCGCGGACGAGAGCCAAAGCATCGATCGCAGATGCACGCACGTCTCGCTCCGGATCCTCGAGCAAGCGCCGCAGCGTGCGGCGGCCATCCTGGCCTGCACTGGCCAAGGCCATTGCCGCAGCAGCTCGCATCTGTGGGTCACGATGACGGGATGCGTCCATTCGGCGTCGCAGCCAGCCAGCATTCCGCTCGGTAGAATCTTCTGCGTTATCGGGTTCGATGCGAGCCAGGGCCAGGATCGCCATACTGGCAATGCGGGGATCGTGCTCTGAAGTCAAAGTTTCTAGGCGCTCGACCGGAGGCCCTTCCGCGCGATCCATCAACGCGTCCAAAGCCGCCAGTCGCAGCTCGACATGGGACGCATTCAACAGCTGCAACAACGCGTCGCGCGCAGTCAAAGCAGCATTCCCGCCCAACGCGTCAAAAATCATACCGCGTGTCTGAGGATGGCATTCAGCCTTCTGAACTTGGCGCAGCATCGCTTCGAAGGCAGCCTTGGAGGTGAATCCACGCAAGGCATCGACGCCGGTCCTGCGATCGCCCGAGTCCGGAAAGCGATAGGTCTCGAGCAGCAGCTCGATCGCGTCACGCCCACCATCCAAGCGCAAGCCATGAACGAGCGGACGCAGCGCAACTTGACGGCACTTTTGTTCCTTGTGCGTGCGCGCAATGCGTTCCAGGTCGTGGCGCGCAGCAGGCCAATAACTGCACAGAGCCCGGGTAGCCGAGACCCTCTCAAAACGACGTCCATCCTTGGCGCGCGTCACCAAGAAGGATCGTACTTGACCGGCGGACTTCGGCACGTCGTGGAAGCCCGCAAGCCCCGAACACAAGCGATCGTAGGCCCAGGGTGTCGAGACATGGTCCAGGCAATCCATGATGCCTGCTAGTGCGTAGCTGGTTCGCTGTGCGACGAGCCGATCGAACGAGTCCTCGTCCGCACCATCCCCGTAGCGGTTGATCTTCGACACGAGCCGTGCCACGCTTTCCTCGCCGAGCACTGCTGCTTGTCCTGGGACTAATGAGGTCAAGCCCGCGCTCAAACTTAGAGCTATGGCATTGGATAGGCAGCTCGCTGAGCTCGAGCGGTTAGAGGCAGCCGATGAACAGACCGCGAGAAAGCAAAGCGCTGACAAGCCCGCGCACCACCTCCTGAATTCAATTTTTGCGCTCAGTTCAGTCAAGCTTCCCCTCCAGGCTCGCGCGGCAGCGCTTCCCTCATGGCCTTCCATGGCCAAGAGGGAAGCGCTGCCCAGCTAGTCTCCCGAAACCTGCAGGTGACACCCCACCCAGCACGATTCCGATCCCATGAGCAGCGAAGCAGGCTAGCCACCCTCACTCCGCTCGAGCCGCTTCCGCAGCCGCGCGCTCCTCCGTTCCAAATCCTGGCAGAGTCGCGCCGGCAAGCCTGTCTTTGTGAAGCCCGCGGCGACCCCCGCGGCTTGTTCGCAGACCGCCAGTGCGGCAGCCACTTCCTTGCTGCCATGCTCGAGCATCTTGGCGAGCGAGATTCCGGCTTGGATCGCGACGATGTCTTGGCCGCCATTCAGGACAACCCGCAGAGCCTCTGTTGCCGCCTGCGTCTGCCCATCTAATCGCAGGCATTCCGCCCGATCCCAGGCAATCTTTCGACTCTCAGCGCGAGTCGCATCCGTATCGCTCAGGGCCCTATCGAAATACGATATGGCCGACTCTCGATCGCCTCGAGTACACAGCGCGCGAGCAATCGCCGCGGCACGCGTCCCCATCGGCCCCGAAAGCTCGCTTCCATCGAAGCGTTTGCCGCTGCGAACGCGCCCCAACCAGGCCGACAGGGTCACGAGCGAAAGAACATCATCGAGGTTGTGCTGAAAGACTCCTTCAAGGCGATGCGCACGATCCGCCAGGTAGTCGAACCAAGCAGCTGGAGCCAGCGCACCAGGAAGATCGCTCTCGCGCCTCAGCCCAACAAGCTCGGACTCCATCGTCGCCAACCGGCCGTCCACATAGCGTCCTTGCGTCAACTTGGCGAGCGGGTGATACAAGTCGAGATGCGGCAGATCGGCGAAGGGCGGCTCGATCCCGTGAATGCGCATCTTGTCTTCCAAGCGATGTCGATCGAAAGACTTGCCAAAGAAGGAGACGACGCCGCTGGCACTACCAATCCGATCAGCCACTTCTGCCAGCATGGCCTTCTCGGAACCGGGGTCCGGCAGGAAGGATTGCCACACATTGAAGCCAGCATCAGATGCGTCCGCATCTGATGCTGAAGCACCCAATCTCGGTTCTCCAAAGGTTCCAAGGCCGACCATGTAGACATAGACACCCGCCCCACCTGACAGGCCTGTCGTCTCGGTGTCCAAGTAGACGGCACGCTTCAAATCAAACTCATGCAGCGCTGAGTCACCTGTCAACAGCACGAAGTCATTCGGGTCCGCATGCTGCACTTCGTGCAAGCGCCAATCGCCGTGCAGATAGTGCTGCGCACAGGGATTCGATCGTCCGAGTACCATTCCCTCGGCGCGTTGACGAGCCTCCAATGATTGGGGCGGTCCAACCGAAACCGGATGCAGGCGTTCAGCATCGAAGTCATGCTGTTGTGCAGATCGCTTGGCAGCGGTAGCTGCGGCGCTGCCATGTCGCGGCTGCTCCGAACTTCGCTCTCGAGACAACCGTTGGCGCAACCAAGTTGGCAGTTCTCGTTTCTCGGTCGCGGCCGGAGTTCCAGCCTCGTTGCCGGGCTCCGGAACTTCGCCCCGTGCTGGAGACACGCTCACTTCCGAATCCTCTGCGGCTACCTCAGCCGCAGAGCTCGTCAGCGCCGCATCTGTCGACGCTGATGAATCCTCACGACGCAAGCGCGCGAGACGACTGCGAAAAGACTCGTTCATCCCGCATCCTCATCCTCGATCGACAAGGGTTGCTCGAATCCTTCGGACTGAACGGGAGCAGGTCCCATCAGCAAATGCTCGAGAATGCGCGCGACTGTCTCCTTGCCAAGCGGTCCGACTTCCGCCCGCGGGCCGACGCAAGCCGGGCATCCACTCTCGCAGTCGCATCCTTCGATGACCGCCAGAGCCGCCTCAAGCAAATCGCGATGCGTCTGAAAGCAAAGCTCACTCAAACCGACGCCGCCTTGTACGCGGTCGTACAAGAACACTGTGGGGCGTTCGAAGTGCGGCGAGCGTACTTGCGTCGAGATGCCGAGGTCCGAAGGCTGACAGCGAACAAAGAGCGGTGCGACGCGCCGCAGCAATTGCCCAAAGGCACGCCAGGCAGAACCTCGATCGCCACCGACCAGTCCAAGGTCCGTTGCACACGCATCCGAAATCGTCAGCAGAAAGGCTTCGGTATCGAGTTCTTCCGCCGGAAGGTGAATGTCACCCGCGCCCAGGTTCTCACGTGTGTAGAAGCGGATCTTCTTGTACTGCGTCGCGACCGTCGTCACGTGCACCTCGCCGCTCCAAATCGAGTAGTCCTCTTCCTCTGGATTCGCACCCAGCCGCGCGCCATGTGTGATCACTTGCTCGCTAGCGCTGGAGGCAAGTGAACGATCATTGTCCGCAGGCGGCGCAGAGGCAGGCATGGAGCCCGATACCGTCGGCCGCCAGGGATTCTTAACCGGCGCTACATCTCGACTACGTGTTGAGTGACGTTCGAGCCGCAGGACGCGCACCTCGGTATCGGTCTGCGCATCCGTGAAGTAGTCAGAATCGACGCGCCGCGCCCACGCGCGGCGGTTTTCGTAGTCGAAGCGTTCGATGCGCCAGGTCTCACCTTGCACCTGATAGATCGCGCCTTCGTAAACCGATGTGATCGCAGCCTCGCGATCGACTTCACCGATGGCGCGCTGGCTTGCTTGCCGAGGCGCAAAGCGCTCACCCTCTCCCTCGGCATGTTGAGGATCGAGTTCAAGCACCAACACGTTGTCGGCCTCGCCTCCGGCGAGCGAGACATCTTGGGCTGGATAGGAGTCGGTCATCCAATACCATGTCTGCTCTTTACGCAGCAGGAAGCCGGACTCCTCGGCTAGGTAGTCGAGCACATCGGCCGCATGCGGTGCGCGACCGAACTCCGGCTCGCCCACGAGTTCCCCCGCTTCATCCGCATGGAACGGCAACTCGAAGGCGGCACACTTCAACTGTTCAGACAGGAGCACCAGATTGTCGGGATCGAGACCCAAGCGCTCGCGCGGCGCGGCGAAAAGGAACTGCGGATTCAACGCCAAGTACTGATCGACGGGTTCCGAGCGCGCGATCTGGATCACGAGACTCGATGAAGCTCGTCGGCCCACGCGTCCAGCCCTCTGCCAGAAGGAAGTCTGGCTGCCCGGGTAGCCGACCAGCACCGCGACATCCAAGGCACCTACATCGACGCCCAATTCGAGCGCGTTCGTTGAGACGACGACCTTGATCGAGGAGTCGCGCAAACCGCTTTCAATCTCGCGCCGCAACAGCGGAAGATAGCCGCCGCGATAGCCAACGACCTCTTCGGGCTTCAAGCCCATGCTGCCCGCATTCTCTTTCAAGTAGCGAGTCAGTACCTCTACGGCTGTTCGCCTGCTGCAGAAGAAGATCGTCTGATGCTTCGGGCCACAAACAACGCGCGACAGTTCACGTGCTTCCTCCAACGCATTCGCGCGTAGGCCAGCGACAGGATCGAGGATGGGCGGCTGATAGACGCCGAAGGTACGCGTTCCCGTGCCGGAGGCATCTTCGTCGACCAGTTCGACTTTGCGTCCGAAAAGGCGCTCGGCAAAAGCTCCCGCTTCGTAAAGGGTGGCCGAGGAAGCCAAGAAACGTGGTGAGCTTCCATAGTGCCGAGCGATGCGCATCAAGCGCCGCAACACATTGGCGACACTTGAACCGAATACGCCTGACAAGGTGTGCAACTCGTCGACGACCACGTACTCAAGATCGCGGAACAGCTCGGCCCACTTCGCGTGGTTGGGCAAGATGCCTTGATGCAGCATCCACGGATTCGTCAGGATTATGTGACCGCGATCGCGCAAGGTGCGACGAATCGCCGGCGGTGTATCACCGTCATAGGTGTACGCATGCCAATCGGCGCCACCGCCTTGCGCCTGCACGGCTTGAATCAGCCCGGAGAGACTCGAGGTCTGATCCTGCGAGAGAGCCTTGGTCGGATACAGGAAGAGCGCGCGTGAGCGTCCCTCGCTCTGCAACAGGCTCTGAATCACCGGCGCGGTGAAACAGACCGTCTTGCCTGATGCTGTCGGCGTCGCGACCAGCACATCGCGTCCAGATAGAGCCAGATCAATGGCACGCGCCTGATGCTCGTACAACTCATGCACGCCGCGTTCTTTGAGCGCTGCGACGAGCCGCGGATCGAGCGAATCCGGAAAGGCCGTCATGCGCGGCGGGCGCGCTTCGACGCGGTGCCAGTGCAGGATCTGTCCCTGCCAGCGCGGATCTTCGCGCAGGCGTTCGACGATTGCGTCCACCCCGCCGGCGCGGCTGCGTTTGCGCCTGGCGCCGCCCTGGACCGCGCGCGTCAGCGAGGGCTGTTTGTCATCAGGAGAAGGCTTCACAACCCACGCAGCATAGCGCGCGGCGATCCGCCTTGCGCGCTGCTTCCGCAGACCTCGCAGCCTGTTGAAAAAGAGCGGTTCGCACAGCGCCTGTCAGCGAATGCAGATCAAGGCGCATCAAGTTCCTAATGGCTGCCCCGTCCCCAAAGACAGCGTATTTGGGGCCTTGTTACGACACAGAGCTGCGTTCGAGGAGCGCTGCGTTGCCGATCACTGCTTTAAAACGGGCTGCTAAGCCCGGCTCAACCGCCTGCGGCCGCCTTCATCTTGGCCAGGACCGCCTCTAGACGCTCGTGAAGCTTCTGATCAGCCAACTTTGCACGAGCTCCAAGCACATCCGCGCATAGGACCCCATCAGCATCCAATCCGAGAGACGCGACGTGCTCAACGCCCTTGTCGTCGGTGATGGTCGCCCGCAAAGGCCGTTCGAGATTCGGCAACTCGCTCACATCGCCCTCAACGAAGGTGTCGGCGCGCAAGAAAAAGAGCGCATCCAAAACCGGTCGCAGCTCGGTCGCCTCGGCTTCCATATCCATGTATTCCCAGACGCCGCCCCGGCCGCGTCGAAACTCGCGCTCACTGCCGTCATCGGCGAGCGTCATGCTCGCCAAGTGAATCTCTTGCAAGTTCCAGAGTCGGCGGCTACGCAGGGTCGAGAGCCTCTCGTCGAAAATGCTGCCAAACTCGGCCGGCAGCAGGCCGACCAACCAATCTTCATCGCGTTTGAAGTAGAGAGCTTCGGAACCCTGACCTGAGTGATAGGTGTCGCCAACGCGCCCGCCTGTTCGTTCACCGACCTGGGTCACGTACAGCGATCGCGTACTGCTTTCGGCTGGGAAGGCCTCGTCCGCACTGACATCCAACAAGTAGCGCGTGAGACGCACTGCTTCCATGCGGGACAGCATGCCTTCGATTTTCTCATTCGCCGCCAGCACGGGTATGGACCAAGAACTGTCGGAGGCTTCGCGCGCCGCGACCATCCAATCGTCGCCCTTCCGCGCAATTTTCAAAGCGCGACCGTCATCCTCAAGCTCTATCAACTCGACGGCACTGCGAAGGGTGCGCACGAGTTCCAAGTTGAAGAACTCGCTCTTGCGCAAATGGGACCGAGGCCCCGCACCTTCGTACAACAGCCACACGTGCGGGAAGCCCTCTCGATAGGCCGACCACTGCCCGCCCTCTACTGTGCGACCAAAAGCCACCGTTTGCGATTCGCCCTGGCTCGTCGTCAACTGGATTCGGAACTCAGGTGGATCGAGGCCAAAGGTCTTCAGATAGTCGAGGTCCTCCGACATGTAGTCCTCAATCCGAATCGTCGCGAGCCCCATCAGGAACAATTGCACGACCTCCGGATCCGCCAGCACGCGCAACGGGCTCTCCATGCGCCAATCGAGCCCACGTCGCTGCAGCAGCATGCTGATGTCGTGCGCCTGCTCGCCCACGATCACGCTGCCCGTGCGCTTGACTTCGACTACGTCGCGCATGTTCAGGTCGAAGATCTCCTTGGCCCGGAAGCGGTCTACCGAATGCTGCATCGTCGTGTCGATGTTACGCAGCGTCTTCCAGTACTCGCCGTCGCGCCGGATCCAAACACTGCGTCCGTCGATGTCCAGCTCGCCGACCTCGATCAGGATGCTGCGCTCTGCGCCGTCCGCAAAACGCTCGGTCACTTCAATTTGCCCACGCGGCGGATCGAAGCCACGCTCGGCCAACGGCAACTCGGCCTCGGTCAGCATGACTGCTGAGTTGTGGCTGATGCCTTCGATCAGCACACGCACGATCGACTCGTCGGCTGGATAAGAGATCGGGTCGGTAATGACCCATCGCCGCCCAAGCGAACGCTCGAGCTTGATGTGACTCGAGCGCTCGAGGTTGTCGATTCGAACCGCCACCAGGCGCTGCGCATCGAGACCATCGAAGAGCGGGGTCATGAACTCGAACTCGCCGTCTTGCTCACGCTGCGTCTGCCACCAGACGGCACCACCGAGCATTGCTACGATTAGAAACAGGAGGAGTGTCGTTCTCGGATTCATGCAAGACGGCGCTGCTTGCTGCCGCGGTTCCGCAAGTAGTAGGTCAGGAGGCCCAACAGGAAACATCCACCTGGGAGCCCCCAGAGAGTCACATGCTTCAGCTGAGCGAGGACATTCGTGCGACGAACCGGCAGTCGGCGGTGGTCGGGATTACGGGGAGAGATCGAAACACGATACTCGCGGTCGACGCACCAATTGAACAGGTTGCGTGCGAAGTCGGAGTTGTAGTCGATCAGGGTGTTGCAGAGCGGGCTGGCCGATCCGATCACCGCGATACGTGTCTCTGTTTCCTGCTCAAGTGCAGGCGCCGGCCCCGCTGTGGGGTCGGGGCGATACTGAGAAGTGACCGCAAGATCATGCGGCCCCACTTCTTCGCTCTCCGAGTCATGCTGGAAGTTCAACTCTCCATCGCGCGACACATCGAGCCAAGAGTTCGGACCGGAGTCGAGCAACGGACGATTGACGCCCGCCTTGGGCTGGGCCGTGACGCGCACCCGGTGCGAGAACAAGAAGCGCAACACGCGGCTGCCTTCACGCAACGGCGTCGTGATCGGATGCTGATCCATCCATGCCGGTTGAATCGTCAGCGCGGCATTGGACTGAACTCCGACCACGGGCCGACCCTCGCGGAACTGAACGCGGCAAGCGATCGAGTTCGAAATCTCGATACCGTGCTCCCCCATCCATTCGCTGAGTCCACTTCGAAAGACACCGGTCGGATCGTTATGAGCCCCGACTAGCAGTCGACCGCCGCCCTGCAAGTAGGTCTCAACCGCCTCGCGTTCCTCTTCCGCGAAAGGCGAATCGGGTGCAAGGATCGCGAGCGCCGAACAATCCGACGGGACCGGGCCATCAATATCGAATTGCCACCAGTCCGTCTCGAAGCCGTCATCTGTGAGCAAGGTCCGCAGCTTGCCGACGTTTTCCCCGTTCTGCGTGTCTTCCAAGTCGAGCTCGCCGTGCCCGCGTGTGAAGTAGACCTTCGGAACCGAGCCCTTCAGCACACCCAAGATGCCCTGCATGATCGCGGACTCTGCGCGAAATGTGATTAGCTTGGGAGGCGTGAAGCCCTGAGGCGTCGGTCGACCTAAGTCGATCTCGGCGATCTCTCCTGTGTAGTACAGCACCTCCCGCCGCTCCCCCTTGCTCACGACGACGCAATTCTCGAAGCCAGTCAGCTTCAAGTCTCGCCGTCGAGCGTCGAGCGATGCTTGGTTTGTGAAGTCGACGTAGTTGACGATGATGTTCGAAGAAGCGTGGCTCAACAGCACCAAAGTGTGCGAGAGCCTGTCGTGAATCCGACTCAATACTGCGGATGTCGTCCCCGGAACCGGACGATAGAAGATATCCAAATTCACGACCTCATCCAAACGACTCAGTACGCCCTGGGATGCAGTCGAAAGCGTGTTCGTCTGGGAACTCGTCAAATCAAAGCGCTGCCGAAAGCCGGGCCGACCGACGAGCCAGTTCACGAGCAGCAGTGCCACCAGCGCGAGCATGGTCGTGAGAATGACCTGCATCGCAATGCCGAGGCGCGTCAGCGTCCCCGTTCCTTTGAACTTCATCCTCGCCACCTCCGGGCTTCCAATGAGCGGACCGTCAGGAACAGAAAGAAGCCGGTCCATGTAACGAAGAAGATCACTTCGGCACTGTCGAACACGCCCAAGCGGAACGATGTCTGGAAATGCCCCACCACGTTGGCGCGCGTGATGCCCTCTGCAATGAAGAAGTGCACGGTCTCGAGCAGCTCAGGCCAGGGAGCGAGTGCCATGGTGGCCAAGCTGGCGAGACCACTGCCGAGCATGCCGAGTAGCAACCAAGAGAGGCATGCGATGAACGCCAAGAAGGCAGCCATGATCGGGATATTCGTCAGGCTCGACGATAAGAGCCCGATCGAAACAAACAGCCCCGATACGAGCACCGAGCCCAGGTAGATTCCAATCAGCCCACTCCAGTCCGGAGCGACCCCCAGCGTGTGGATCTTCAACGCGTAGATCGGCACCGAAAGCCAGAGCAACGCCAAGAAGGTGGTCGATGCGAAGAACTTGCCCAGGATGACGGCTGCGTCAGTCACTGGCGCAGTCAGCAAGTACTCGAGCGTCCCCGCGCGCGACTCTTCACTGATCGAACGCATCGTCAGCAAGGGCGGCAACATCACCAGGTAGCCCCAGAACAACCAACTTCCGCCCAGCGCCAAGCCGAGTGACGCGGAGACATCTCCACCTGTCTGATCCAGGTACTCCGTGAAGAAGATGCCGTTCAACAGCAACGCAATCGCAAGCAGGACCCACGCCATTGGCGACAGGAACATGCTCGCGATCTCGCGACGGTAGATGGTCAACATTCCGTGCATGATTAGCTGTTCGTGTTCTGGCCGTCTCCCTCGGCCGGAACATCTTGCTTAGCGTCACCCGCTGCAGAACTCTCTGCGGCGTCGACACATCGTTCGGGTTCATTCGCTGAGAGCGCGACATCGACAGAAGGTACCGGCTCGATGTCCATTGGCTTTCCAAGGTTGCGGCCTGCGCCCTGATCGAATGGGTTCAGGCTATAGATCGTCTTCTTGCGGCCCGGTGTGCCCAACGGAGGGTCGTCCCCCGGCGAAGTAAAGGCTGCGGGAGCTGGCATGCCTGCGATTTGCATCGGCAAGCTTCCGAGCGAAGGAGTCGCTGCGTCTTCAGCTGCAGCCGTGCCTGCCGCCGCGCCTTCTGCGGCCGGTGCGCCCGTCTTCGATTCGGAGCGAAGCTCGCCACCGACGACAAGGCTGACAAAGATCTCCTCGAGCGTCGGACGTGACCAACTCAACTCGCGTATGGCCCAGGTCCGCGCCATTGCAAGAGCGCCAAGGTCCTCGCGCAAATCGCCGCTGCCGCGCACTTCGAAGCCTTGATGGATGCCAACCTTCTCGCCCAATTGAACATCCGACACGCCCGGCAAGCTCGCAATCAACTCGGCTGCCTCTTGCGAGTCACCGACCATGGCTTCGAAGCGAACGAAGCCGGTGCCGCCCAGGCTTTCTACCAACTCCTGCTGGTTGCCATCTGCGACCTTGCGCCCACGTTCAAGGATGATCACGCGCGGACAGATCGACTCGATCTCGGCCAAGATGTGCGACGAAAGCAAAACCGTGTGATCGTCCGCCAGTTCCCGAATCAGACCGCGCACTTCGCGGCGCTGCAACGGATCGAGGCCACTGGTGGGCTCGTCCAAGATCAGGACCTCAGGCTTGGGCAAGAGCGCGATTGCGAGACCAACTCGTTGCCGCAGGCCACGCGAGAGTTTGCCGACCAGTTGCCGCTCGCGATCCAGCACGCCGACTCTTTCAAGCACTTCGGGGATGCGCTTCTTCAAGTCCTGGCGCGACATGCGATGCAAGCGTCCCTGGAAGCTCATCATCTCGCGCACGCGCAGCTCGCCATACAAAGGCACTGACTCGGGCAAGTAGCCGATGCGCCGGCGAACCTCCATCGATTCGCGCAGGACATCGAAGCCGGCGACCATCATGCGTTCGGCATGGCTGGCGGGAAGGTACCCGGTCAGCATGCGCATAGTGGTTGTCTTACCGGCTCCGTTCGGACCTAGGAAACCAACGACCTCGCCTTGCTGAAGCTCGAAAGAGATGTCGTCGACAGCGAGGTGCTGTCCGTAGGTTCTTGTGAGGTGCTTAACGTCGATCATGGGCGGCGGAGCCTAGCCCGATTGGGGCCTGATTCGGCATCCATTTCGTCGGATCTGGGCCTGATCCGAGCGTCTTCAGTGATGGGCTACGTGAGGTGTGCGTGGGATGGGCCGTGAGTTGTTCCCGGGCACCAGAACTTGGTCGCAGATTCGTCCATCAGAGGTGTGGGTTCACGAGCAGCCCGGCGCCTCGTGGGAGGTGGAAGACGGGCGCGCCACGCGGTCCTGACCTGGCAAGTAAGGTCCGCTGGCGCGCCTGAGCTTCGGAGCCGGTGCAATGCAAAGACCTTGCCACAGGCTGCAAGGTCGGCAAAGAATGCAGAGCTCCGCTGCGAAACAGGCCCCAGGCGGCTCTAGGGGATGGCGGCGGGTCAGGAACGCCCGAATCGCTCGACAAGAGCGAGTGTGCGCTCCCGCTCAAATGTCTCTAATTCGGAGGAAGTACCTGAGAATGACGTGCGCGGGGCGCACAGAGTGCAAGCCTAGAATCATGTGCGGAACAATCCGCACCAGGCTCACGGGCAGAGCATGACTCGACCTGCCAAGCATTCCGGGTAATTGGCCAGCTCGAAGCTACGTCAGACTCGATCGAGGCTCGCCACCTTTTCGAATGCCTATCGAAAAGGCTGCCAGGAACGGTGAGCTGCGTGCCAAAGCTCGCGCAAGATTCGGCCTTGCGGGTGGGCCGCTCTCGTCACCTTTGTTGGGACCCGCGAAGCTGCCAGTGCCTACGTTAAATAGTAAGGGGGCTGTCAACCAGTGACAGCCCCCTGAGCGAGAACCACGAACATCCGTCGTGAAGCCCGGACCTGGCAAGAGAGCCACGCGACGAAGCTCGTGATTCGATAGGCGATAGAGCAAGGTCCGTGCCAAAGCGAAAACAGGTCGTAAAGCTCTTCAGGGCGCCCCCACGGTCTGACTATGTGCGGTGCCGGACGATTACTGTGAGAGCAGCTGCTCATCACTCGGCTCAAGCCCCCGAATCGAGGCGATGTGTACAAGCGCTCGACTCATTCGTCCCCACCTAGTCTTGGCGATTCGGGACGGAGGCTGGCGTCTATTGCGACCCGCGTTTTGCTCTTTGGTATGAGCACGAGGTCAAGTACCTCGTCTTAGGACGACAGCATATACATCAGGTTCCATTGCCCTCGATGGTCTTCAGAGCTGACGACACCGACACCATGCTTGCGCGAGACGGGGAGCGCAGCTCATGCCAGATGCAGGGCCGAGTATGGACATTGCCTCGTGCCCATTGCCGATAACGGCTACGAATTGCTTGCTCGACAATAGAACAAGACCCCAAAACAATCTCACCTGTTGAGCAGCCATTCTGTTTGGGCCCTGCGTAGGCGAGGCGCTCGCTGGCTCAAGGCTACTTATCGGCCGCCTCCTTTTTCTTGGCCTTCCCTTTGGCCTTAGCTTTCCCCTTGCCTGCGTTCTTGCGCTTCATCTTGACCTCCATGCCTTTTGTGCCCTCACCCGAATAGAAGGTGCTCGTGTACTCGCGTTTCGAGTACTTGAGGTCATACCAATTCGGCTCGTTCTCGCCAGTCATCGGGTTGACCGCTTCCCAACGCATCGTGAGCGTTCCGTCTTCGGCCTCGGTGCCCTCCATGAGCGTGATCGTGCCGCGCATGCTATCGACCCACGTGCCTACGTACTTCTCCTTCTCTTGGTCGTAACCAAGGATCCCGATTCCGATGAACGGCATGCCCATCATGTCGCACTCGAATCGAGCACTGGTCCAAAGACTACCGACGGCCCGTACAGTCTCTTTGGCAGAAGAGACCTGGGCGTCCATGCCCGGAATGAACACCGTCATTTCACCCTCCCATTGCCCAACGGCTTGCAGCAACTTGCGATGCTGAGCAGCGGATTCGGGCATATCCTGCGTCGGAGCAAGCGAAGTGGTTGCGATCGAAATGGCACCAAGAGAGAGGGTCAGTGCAACGGCGGACAAAGAGGTACGTGACATGGCGGCTCAGTGATTGGGTTCGCTGTGGATTCGTGGTTGAGGCAAGCATTCCGCGGAAGAACTCGAGTGGCTCGGCACCGACAGGATCGAAGTGGGTTCGGGGGAGTTCTTCGGTGTATGGCAACAGGCAGTTTGTTCCCACCAGCAAATTCCTGCAAGAGAGATCGATCTGGCGACTCATCTTGAACATTTCCCGGGCGGTCAGAAGCGTCATCGATGGTAGTCCCGATTCGCCGTCATTTGAGCCGCTTGCCGTACAGGAGACCGTACATTGATCGGAATGGTCGCTTACCTATTCAAGGTTGCCCTGAGTCTGCCCCTCGGTCTGTTCCTGATGGCGGGAACAGGCTGGATCCTGGCTCGCAGGAAAAGGCGGCTGGGCTTCGGGCTAATCTGGGCTGCAGGGATCTTGCTGTGGTTGACAAGCACACCGTGGGTCTCATCTGCAATCCTATACGGGCTGCAACATTCGGACTCACTGGACATGACGGCACTGCCGAAGGGCCCTTCGGCTGTCGTGGTCCTAGGCGCGGACCTAACGCCCTATTCGCCGGAGATGCGCGGCCCCGACATCGGCCCGCTGACCTTGGTTCGCCTGCGATACGGAGCGCAACTCGCGCGCGCAGCTGAGCTGCCGATTCTTGTATCGGGAGGAATATTGGTACCCAAGATCCCCCCGCTCGCCAACCTGATGGCGAAGGTGCTGACGACGGAGTATGGCTTCGAAAAGGTCTGGCGCGACCCCGCTTCGCGCACGACCTTTGAGAACGCCGAGATGTCCACGGTGAAGCTACAACGCTTCGGGGTCGAGCACATTTTCCTGGTCACGCATGCATGGCATATGCCGCGTGCACTGGCAGCTTTCGAGCGTTGTGGAATTGAAGTAACACCGGCGCCTACGGCTTATCAGTTGTGGCCGACGCGCACATGGCGCGGCTTCGTTCCCTCAGCGCGAGCCTTGCGTAGCAGCTCGTTCGGAATTCATGAGTGGTGTGGGCGCGTCTATTACGCGTTGCGTAGTTGACCGAGAGTCCGGCTGACTGCGTTGCAGTGCGATTGCTTCGTTTCGGCACAGGTGGCCACGTAGCGACGCGATTGGCTCGCTGCAGCGCCAATCGCTTGTCACAGCACGGCTGGCTTGTCGCAGCACGGTTGGCTAGCCCCGGAGCGACTGGTAGCTAAGCACCGCGCTCGGCCGATTGACCAGGACGCTTCTCAGTTACCAGCGCGAACTCTCTCGTAGCCTAGTTTCCGCAAAGCGCGCATGCCGCGCTCGACTTGATCGCCTTGTAACACGAGCGAATCATCTTCGACCGCCGCACCACAACCGAGCGACCGCTTCAGCTCCAGGCACATGCTCCCGAGTTCGGCGCCACGCAAGGGCAGACCGTCTACTCTTGTAATCGTCTTTCCGCCGCGGCCCTTACGTTCGCGGCGCAAAATGACGCCAGTGCTCGCGACATCCTCGCTGTCGGGCTCTGCGCTCTTTTTAGGCACAGCCTCCGGAGGACGCTCCGCACCAGGCAAGGAATTCCGCAAGGCACCGAGCGCGCCAAAGGGGTTATTCAGCGGCACACCCTGCTCCGAGTCGTCACCTTCGACATCGATGCGTTGCTTCTTATTCTTTTTCGCCATCACCTTCGCCTATGCGTCAGACATCGAAGGTAGCCATTTCCTTCGATGTGGACGAGAGGCGATCCGCCGGCGTCAGAATTCCGATCAGATTCAACGGATCCGCAGCATGCACTTGCCATGGGCCGCTCGGGCCTCTGCGCCGAGCGGCCCGCAAAGCCTCGACGGCTCCACTCGCAGCAAACTGCTCGCCACTGAAGCCCGCGACGAAGCGTCCACCGCGCACCTCGCCGCGCAGCTCCATGCCGCGCAGGCAGCGCGCCAGGTCGCGCCACGGGACAGGAATCCGCTCCCGTTCGAGCATGCGCCGGAACAGAACGCCATAGCGCGCGAGCAACTTCTCAGCAAGGAAGCCTAGTGCGCTCTCGTCGTAGCCAGAGTCCGGTTCAGCCTCCCGCGACATCTCCGCGCGTGCAGAAAGATTCCAGCGACCCGCGCCAAAAAGTGGCTGCCGGCGCTTGTTTGACGGAACGAGCAACCAGCGGAGAGAGGTGTAAGAGTCGGCCGTCGCGAGACCGCGCGTGACGAGCTCGATCAAACCCTCTTCGAGCTGGCTCGGAAGCAACCGGCTCTTGCGCTCGAGATCCTCCAAGAACAGGGCTCCCCCACCATCCATCGCGTCGAACAACTTGCGCGCAGAGGAGGACATGCTCTCGATTTCGACCGGCGCTGCCAACTTAGCCCATTCGCGTTGTTCGCTGCGCGACACCAGCGCGATCGGTGCGCGCCTGATCGCGCAAGCACTGGATCCCCACAAGCGCAGCCAGCTGACTTGTCCACTCATGCTGGCTTGGTCGAGCCATTCGGGTCGGTAATCCTGAAAGCGCGCGGCAAGCACCGATCGCTCGAGTTCGATCGCGGGCAGCTCGAAGCCCGCCAAGCGACGGGTGCAGTCGAGCAGACCCTGCGGACCATCTCGGCGCGTCGACGGCTCGACGTAGTGCCGGCGGCGCAGGAAGTTCAAGAAGTCAGCTGCCTTAACAGGCTTAATCTCCGCTCGTAAGCGTTCCAAAGTCGCGCGTTGAATGCGCGCCAGCAAGCGACGGTCGCACCACTGCTCACATCCTTCGAAGCGCACTCGGCATACGAGTCCCCTGCCCTCGAGCGTAAAAATATCGATTTGCTCCGTGACCACCGGGCCAAGTACGGAGAGTCGAGCAGCGAGCACAGCTTCGGGATCGTGCGAGGCTTCGGTCGCGAACCAAGCCTGCCCTTCACGCACGATGCGTCCTTCGGCCTGCAACGTCGTCACCCAAGCGTCGGCCCCCTCGGGCAGGCGCTTCAGTTCATCGCACCCGAGGTACCCCATCCACGTCAGCGCTTCATGCAGTTCCTCCGCATCGCGTGGGTCGGGCCAGGCCTCTGAACGAACCAATGCGACCGCGTCTGGATCCAATTCGTGAATCTCGTCGGCGGGTTTGCTGGATGCGCGTCTGCCGGTCAAAACAGCCTGCGTGCGACGTTCCTCGAGCGGCGCATCATCCAGGAAGGCGTAGGGTCCGGCGTTCAGGACTCCGCGTGCAAAGATCGAGGGTTCAGGACGCTCGATCTCGACCAGCTCAATCGCACCACTCTCGATGCGTGTCAGCAAGCCCTCGAGTCCTTCGATATCCATCGCCGAATTTAGGCAGTCTTGGACGGACTCGCGCACCATCGGGTGCCCCATCGGGATCGGCAGGTCGCCCGGTGCCAAGTTCTCGCCACACGCCAATGCCTCGGGAAAGGCCTCCGCCAAAAAATCGTCGGCGCGCATGCGCAAGATCGGAGGCGGGACTCGCTTGCCTCCACGCATGCGCTCCAGCAAGAGCGCGCGCGACAGACTCCAGCGCCAGCGAGCCGTAAACATTGGCGAGTCGAGCAGAGCTTGCGAGAGGACCTCGCGCACCGTACTGGAGTGCAAGAAGCTCCACACATCCTTCAGCGGGAAGGAGTGCATCAATCCGAGTGATAGAACGATGGCTTCTTCAGTTGCTGCCGCCTGCAATTCGAATCCAAAGCTGCGACAGAAGCACTTGCGCAGCGCGAGTCCAAGGCCGCGGTTCATGCGCGCTCCAAGCGGCGCGTGCAGCACCACCTGTGTGCCGCCGGTGTCATCGAAGAAGCGCTCGAGCACCAGACGATCGGATGTGGGCATGCAGCCCAGCTCGGACTCACCTTGTACAAGATACTCGCGCAGTTCGCGTGCAACGACGGGCGACATTCCGGTCTCGGACTCGAGCCACCTAGGTTCGGTACCACGGTCCCGCAACTCGCCGATCAGTTCGGACAATTCGCGTGTACGCGAAGGGCCCTCGCCGAACCAGAACGGAAGCGAGGGTGGCGCTCCCTGCGCGTCGACCACATGCACGATTCCCTGACGCACACGCAAAACCTGCCACGACGCGTTGCCGAGTTGGAAGATGTCGCCCACGCTCGACTCGATCACAAAGTCTTCTTCGAGCGTCCCGATTCGTGTGCCTTCGGGCTCGAGCTGCACCGCGTAGTTCGCGTTGTCAGGGATCGCTCCCCCACATGTCACGGCCGTGATTGGTGCTCGGCGTGTCGCGCGCAAGCTCGCGGTGGTTCGATCATGATGCAGCAGCGCTTCGCGCCCACGCTCCGCATGCAATGCCCAGACCGAGTCGAAGTCGGCTCGGATGAGATCGCGATACGGCCACGCGCGCCGAACCATCGCGAACAGATCGTCGCACTTTATTCGATCGGGTCGTGTGGAGTCGGCGGCGGAAGGATCATTGGCATCCGCGTCCACAGCAGCTTGCGTGACATCTGTATTCGTTGCCAGCGAGGCCTTAGACTTCGGCTGCGCAAGCTTCTGTTTGGCAGCCCAGTCGACACGTTCACCGACACACTCGGCCACGATCTGCTGCGCGAGGGCATCGAGGGGAGCATCAGGACGCGGCGTGCGGTCCAGCTCACGGCGGTTCACAGCGACGAGCAACGCTCCAGCCTCGACCAGTTCATCCTGTGTTAGCGGAAAGATGCGCCCCTTAGGCACGCGACCGATGCCGTGCCCAGCACGCCCCACGCGTTGCAGCAAGGTTGCGATCGAACGTGATGCGCCGATCTGGCACACGAGATCGACATCGCCGATGTCGATTCCCAACTCGAGCGAGGCCGTCGTGACGAGCGCGCGCAATTGCCCAGCCTTCAAGCGCGTCTCTGCGTCCAGGCGCCGCTCCTTCGACAGACTGGAGTGGTGACATGTCACTAACTCCTTGCCCAAGCGCTCTGCCAACCGGGAGCTGAAACGCTCCGCCATCTTGCGCGTTCCGACGAAAACTAGCGTCGTGCGCTCGGCTTGAATCAGGGTGACCAAACGATCATAGATTTCGTCGAAGGTATCATGCGAACAGACAGCTTCCAGCGGCGACTCCGGTATCTCGATCGCAAGATCCATCTCGCGCAGGTGACCGATATCGACCGTTGTGCAACGGCGATCGGGTCCAACCAAGAAGTCGGCCACGTCGCGCACTGGCTTCTGAGTCGCCGACAAACCGATACGTTGCACTTCACGACCACAGAGTCGGTCCAAACGCTCGAGCGACAACGCCAGATGCGCGCCGCGCTTGTCCCCAAGAATGGCGTGGATCTCGTCAATGATGACTGTCTCGACAGTCTTGAGCACGCGCCTTCCACCTGCACTGGTCAGCAAAATGTAGAAACTCTCCGGCGTCGTCACGACGACGTGTGGCGGACGGCGCTTCATCTTCTCTCGCTCAGCGGCCGGCGTATCGCCACTGCGTACAAAGACGCGCACCTCGGGCAGCGAAGGGTCCAGCTCGCGTAACTCGGCCAGCGGTCCCGACAGGTTTTTCTGCACGTCTCGTGCAAGCGCCTTCAACGGCGACACATAGAGCAAAGTGCAACGATCCTCGAGCGCTTGCCCGCTGGTGAGCAAGCGGTTCAAGCCCGAAAGGAAGGCCGCCAGCGTCTTACCGGTTCCCGTCGGCGCAGCGATGAGTGTGTGCTCGCCGCGTTCAATCGCAGGCCACCCCTGCAATTGCGGATCACTCGGCGCGCCCAATCGCTCGGCGAACCAACGCGCGAGCGTCGGATGAAAGGAAGCGAGGCCGGGATGCGGGGCAGACACGGTGTCAGTTTATACGGGTTCTCCCAACGCCACCACGGAGTCTCTGCCCATGAAGGGCCACGCAATCGAATGCCCAGTCACTCGCCCGCACACATCGCTGGCTCAAAGCGCTCCCACGACTCGTAGGGGTCTAGTTCGCGCGCTTGGAGGGGAGCTGTACGACCATCGTGTTCTATTCCACGATCGTGATGTCATGTACTTCCATGACAATCAGGTCCTTGCTGAGGAAGCGATGGACGGTCTTGCTCATCTTATTGTGCTGCGATCGAGGTACTCGCCGGTCGTTCCATACAGCAGCAAGACCTCGCCTTTTGGCATACAAAGACGTCGAGGGAACATGCTCCGTGCAACTCGGCGAGCTGCCCCAATGAGCGTGACGGTGCTACTTATCGCCAGCAACGGCAAGCATGGCCAGGTATGTGTCACCGAAGCACGAGCTCAGCGAGATCAAGCGATTCGTAACGTAATGAATGCCATACCCATATCCTGGCGTCAGGGTCCATCGGAGTGCCCTCTAATCCTTATCCGCGCTCCCGCCACCCATCGAGACCGTCTAACGACTCGCGTAGGTACCGCCGTTTTCTTCGGCCAGCTGCCGCAGCAAGTGCGCGTCTTGCGCACCCGACAGTCCGATCGTGTGGATGACCACACCAGCGACGCGATTGCGCTCGCGCACGTAGGTCAGGATATCTTCCGGGTCCGTCGTGTGCCCAACAGACGCGCGTCCATCCGAGAGGAAATAGATCGTGTCAACCTCGGGTTTGGACCACGAATCCTCGGTGTCCAAACCAGCGATCTCGAGTGCCGATTCGAGCGCACCTATGATGTTGGTTCCTCCGCCAGCCTTCATCACGTTAACCATCTCGAGCACTTGACCACGCGTCTTCTCATGCATCGTCATCAAACCATCGGTCGGCGACCAGACGCTACTCGCATAACACACGATCCCGAACAAAGCCTCTTCGCGCAATCCGCCGAGCGCTTGCGCCATCGCGCGTTTGGCGGCGGTCATACGCGAGATTTCACCCTCCTGCGGCATATCGTGCGGTTGGCTGGGATCATCTGTAGGGTTGTCGCGCGCGACGAGCGAAAAGTCCATCGATCCAGAGACATCCAACACGAAGAGAACGCGCTGGCTCTGAGATTGAATTCCGAACAGCGTCGTGCCGACTTCTTCGCCAGCCACTTCGCCGACCTCCGGTTCTGGCGCGAGCTCGGGCACAACGAAATCGGTCCCAGCCTCCTTCCACCAACGCTTCCACAGTTCGGCGTTCGTGCGGTAGTTTTTGCCAGTCAACGAACGCAAGGCAGCCTGCGTGTCAGTCAGTAGCCGACCCTCAGCCTCCTCCAAGCGCTGGATCAATGCGGGAATGACGGTTTTGGAACGAAGTTTCGCGAGCGCCTTCGTCGAGCAAGCCTGCACGTGCCAGTTCTTGTGATTCAAGAACTGCTCCATGATCAAGCTAGCCAAGTCTGCGTCGCCAGTGGGCGCGAGTTCGAGTAGCAGTTGCCCCAGCGCGCCAGGATCTTTTTCGCGAGTGAGCAGGTTGCGAACGGCCAGCTTCACCTCTTCACCTTCAGCACGCGCGAGCATCTGTAGCGTGTAGACACGCACGCCGTCACGCTTGCTAGACAAGCCTTTCGACAAGGAGGCGATCGATCGTTTCTGAATCTTTGGTTCGTCACGGCTAAGGCATTGCGAACCGGCCGCGACGCAGGCTTCGAGCAAGTAGCTGGTTGAGGTCAGCTCCTGACGCAACTTGCCTGCTGTCCGGCAGACAGCGCTATACTCCGCCCTCAGCGACCTAGTAATGCCGCCAGCGAGTTGTTCTTGTTCCCGTTGAATGCGCAACTCAACTTGCCGCACGCGTTTCATATCGCCCTCCAGCTCTTTACCGAGCTTTGTGCGCGCCGAGACGATGTCCGCCATCAGCTTCTGCAAGTCGGACGCCGTTCCCCCATCACCGCTGACACCGACCCATTCGATCGCAGCCAAGCGTTTCTCGACCTTGGTGCCTTTGCTGGCCACCTCCCAAAGATCCTTGGCAACCTTGCGAGCATCACCCTTGTCGAGCAAGCTTCCGAGCTGTTCGAAGGACTCGAACAACAACTTGCGCCACTCGGTCGCTCGCTGGTGTTCCGCCTGAAGGTTCACAAGCTTCGCCTCAGATTCCTCGAGCCGCTTTTGCTGCGCTTCGAAGATTCCTTCCAGGCTCTTGTCGCGCTTCTTGCGCTCCTCCATCTGCGCAATGATCGTCCGCAAGTGAGCTAACTGCTGCCCGAGCGCGAATGCCTCGTCACGCGTCTCGCGCCACTCGCGAGAGTTCTTCGTTTGCAGGCTCAACAAGAATTCGACGGCCTCTGGATCGGCTATTGCGACAAAGGAGTCAAGCGCACTCGCTCGATCTTCGATGGCGTCGGACGAGAGCGCCTTGCGTAGCGCGGCGATTCCATCATCGAGTTCGTCCGGCAAAGAGGCCAGCCGGGGTGCGGCCAGATACATCGCAGAAAAGACCGAACTTGCGTCAACGAGGGATGCCGAAAACGAAAGGGCCAAGAGGACGAAGAGCGGGCGCAGCCTTTGGATTTGCATATCGAGCGCGGCCGAAGTCGCAAGTCGAGTGATCGGAGTCGATGCAAGCGAGCAATCAGGTACCGCGAAAGCGGCCCGCCTGCTCAGTGCCGAGAGTGAAGGTTAGGTTGCAGAGTGCGTCCGCGTGTGGAGATGCGTCTCGCATGTCGCGCACGCAGGATTTGACTGAGTGCGCAACGTGAATCTCCGTGCCGGGGAGGCATTGGCGCACACGCGCCGCTTTTTCTACAGGTGTCGCGCTCGGAAGCAACGCGATTGCAGGACTGGATCCTACGAAAGTCGAGCGCTCGCGACGCTCTTCCAGTCGTTAACGAGAACGGAGGGGCCAGCGCTGCGCGCCGACCCCTCCGAGGTATCCGGAAACCGTGCCCCGGATTAGGCTTTGACTTCGAAGTCGGCGTCGATCGGCTCGTCGCCGCCTTCCGTACCACCGCTGCCCGGCTGTCCGTCTGCGCCATCGTGGCCAGGAGCGGCCTCGCCCTCGGCACCTTTCTGTGCCTGTGCGTAGAGAATCTCGCCGAGCTTCTGAGCCTTAGTCTGGAAGGTCTGCAAGGCCGCCTCGATCGCTGCCTTGTCGTTGCCTTCGGCCGCGGTCTTCAGTTCATCCGAGGCGTCTTGGATCGACTTGACATCTTCTTCGTCAAGCTTCTCCTTGTGCTCTTCGAGCTGCTTGGCCGTCTCGTGGATGACCTGCTCGACTTGGTTCTTCAGGTCGACCAACTCGCGTCGCTCCCTGTCGGCATCGGCGTTCGCCTCGGCCTCTTGCGTCATGCGCTCGACATCGGTGTCGCTCAGGCCGGACGAGGCTTCGATGCGAATCTCGTTGACCTTGCCGGTCGCCTTGTCAGACGCCTTGACGTTCAATATGCCGTTCGAGTCGATGTCGAAGGTGACTTCGACCTGCGGTGTGCCGCGCGGTGCGGGCGGGATCGAGTCGAGAACGAAGTTGCCGATCAAGCGGTTGTCGGCGGCGAACTCACGCTCGCCTTGGAAAACCTTGATCTCGACGCTCGGCTGATTGTCAGCCGCGGTCGAGAACACTTGGCTCTTCGAACTCGGGATAGTGGTGTTGCGTTCGATGAGCTTCGTCATCACGCCACCCAGCGTCTCGATACCGAGTGACAGCGGAGTGACGTCCAGCAGCACGACATCGCCGACATCGCCAGCCAATATGCCGCCTTGAATGGCTGCACCGAGGGCAACAACCTCATCCGGGTTGACGCCCTTGTTGGGCTCGCGACCGAAGATCTCTTTGACCTTATCGATCACGCACGGAATGCGGGTCGAACCGCCGACCAAGATGACATCGTCAATTTTGCTCGGGTCGAGCTTGGCGTCGCGCAAGGCTTGGCGGCAAGGCTCGGCAGTGCGCTCGACGATTTGGCTGATCAGCTGCTCGAACTTGGCGCGCGTCAGTTTTTGCTGAAGGTGCTTCGGTCCCGAGGCATCCGCAGTGATGAAGGGCAAGTTGATGTCTGTTGCGCTCGCGCTCGACAGCTCGCACTTGGCCTTCTCGCAGGCTTCCTTCAGACGCTGCAGCGCCATCGGGTCTTCGCGCACGTCGATGCCGTTCGACGCCTTGAACTCGTTCGCGACATACTCGATCAATGCCTCGTCGAGATCGTCGCCACCGAGGTGCGTATCACCATTGGTCGCGAGCACTTCGAAGACGCCGTCCCCGATCTCGAGAATCGAGATGTCGAAAGTACCGCCACCGAAGTCATAGACAGCGACCCGGCCTTCCTTCTTCTTGTCCAGGCCATACGCCAGCGTCGCGGCGGTCGGCTCGTTGATGATGCGCTCGATTTGCAGACCGGCGATCGCGCCGGCGTCCTTGGTCGCTTGGCGCTGGGAGTCATTGAAATAGGCAGGAACGGTCACAACCGCTTTTTCGACCTTCTCACCGAGGTAATTCTCGGCAGCTTCCTTCAAGTACGACAGCACCATCGCGCTGATCTCCGGCGGGGTCAGATGCTTGCCGTCGATGTTGACCTTCACCAAGTCGTCCGGCGCTCCGACCAGCTCGTACGCAACGCTCTTCTCTTCGGCGCCAACTTCGTGGTGACGGCGACCCATGAAGCGCTTGATTGAAGCGATCGTCTTGGTCGGGTTCGTAACGGCTTGGCGCTTGGCAGGCGCGCCAACGAGACGCGCACCATCGCTCTGGAATGCCACGACCGAGGGAGTCGTGCGAGCTCCCTCGAGGTTGTTGATGACGATCGGCTCGCCACCCTCCATCACTGTCACCACCGAGTTGGTGGTGCCGAGGTCGATTCCGATAATTTTACTATTGCTCATTGTGTGTCCTGGTCGTTGGCCGCTGGATGGGGACACACTCTTCTACTCAAACGGCGTGCCATTGCGGACACGAGCACATAAACAACTACGCTGCAAGGCCTTATGACAGTCGGGGTTAGCCCAGCCGATGATCAGTCGCGTCATTTTGGCAGGCGCGCGAGAAGGCACCTGGCAGCCCTGCCGCAATGGCAGGGCCTATTCCATTAAGGATGCGAATCGTGCGCCGCACCTCCAAGACTGCGTGAGTCCACCACGGTGGTGGCCTTCATTCTCGGCGCAGCAGAGCCCAAACTCGGGATCGGAGTCACGAGGCGGGTCGATTCTCCAAGGGTCTCCGCCTCGACTCTTTCCGGCACCTAGCGAATCAAAGCCAAGGCCACGGCTTGAGTGGTCCACCTAGTAATCTGACTCGCAGTTGGAGGAAAAACCGCGGGCGCGCATCCGACTCGAGTCGACCCCACTCCGGCGAGTGGTTGCTCAAGATGCGTTCAAGGGCACACAAGCTCGTAGCCGCATCGCTTGCGACCCAAGTATTTGACTCCAGAGCCACATTGCGCTCCTTCGGCATGTACCCCAGCCCTAAGGAGTCTCCGAATCTGCACCTTGGGCTCTTAGTTAAGGTCGTACTCTTTGATCTTGCGATAGAGAGTGCGCTCCCCGATTCCGAGGACCTTGGCCGCCTTCTGCCGATTACCGTCCATCAACTCCAGGTTTGCGGCAATCAGCACCTTTTCGACTTCGGCCAACGATCGTCCCGCCATGTCAAAGGCCGAGTCCGAACCCTCGCCAGCGCGAGTCGAACGGATGAGCTCGGGTACATCCTCTACGTCGAGCGAACTGCCGCGCGAGAGGAGCACCATATTCTCAATCGCATTACGCAGCTCACGCACATTGCCTGGCCAGCGGTAGCGGACCAGAATCGCACGCGCTTCCGGCGTGATGCCGGCCACCGGCCGACTATGGCTGGTGGACAGTTCACCGATGAAGTGATCAATCAAGAGCGGAATGTCCCCGATGCGGTCGCGCAGCGGCGGTAACGGGATAACGACAACCTGCAGCCGGAACAACAAGTCTTCCCGGAAGGTCCCCTCTTCGACCATCGCACGCAGGTCGCGGTTGGTGGCTGCGACGATGCGCACGTTGACCTTGTTGACTTCATTGCCACCGACGGGAGTCACCTCGCGCGACTCGAGCACGCGCAATAGCTTGGCCTGCGTCGAGAGCGGCATGTCGCCGACCTCATCCAAGAACAGGGTTCCCTTGTCGGCATACATGATGCGACCCGGTTCGTCACGCAGGGCGCCTGTGAAGGAACCCTTCTTGTGGCCGAACAACTCGGACTCGATCAGGCCCTCCGAGAGGGCGGCGCAATTGACGGCGACGAAGTTCTCGTCCTTACGTGGGCTTGCTGTGTGCAACGCGCGTGCCACTAGCTCTTTGCCAGTTCCACTCTCGCCGAGCACAAGCACGGTCGCAGCTGTGGGCCCTACTTGCCCGAGGATTTCGAATACGCGCTGCATCTGAGCCGAGTGCCCGAGCACCCCGTCGATGCCGAAACGCTTGTCGAACTGACGCCTTAGCTCGATGTTCTCACGCACGAGCTCTTGGTTGTTTCGAATAAGCTCGGCCTTCTCGACAGCCTTGGCCAACTTGGCACGCAACTCGACCAACTTGACAGGTTTCGTCAAGTAGTCCTCGGCTCCGAGGCGCATCGCATCGACTGCCGATTCAATGCTGCCGTGACCTGTCACAAGTAAAACAGGCGCCGACGGCTGTAAGGCTTTGGCCTCTTTCAAAACCTCGAGGCCCGACTTGTCGTTCATGACCAAGTCGGTCAAGACGGCGTCAAATTCGTCCTCTTGCATGCATTCGACACCCTGCTGACCGGAACCAGCAACCGTGCAAATGTAGCCATCGATCTCGAGCCCGTCGGCCAAAGATTCCGCGTGATCCTCGTCATCGTCGATGACCAAGATGCGCGGAGAGCGCGACTCACTCATGACTGCGGGTCCTCGTGTTCGTCCATAGGGTTCTCGTTCGCAGCGTCTGTCGTCATGGAGTTGCTTGTCGTGACTTCGATATGCTTCACTTCGAGTGCCGCATCGCTTTGCTCACGAGCGTCGTCCACTCGTCCGGCGAGTTCGACGACAAGCGGAAGCATGATACGGAAGTTCGTCCCGCGCCCCGCCTCCGAGACGACCTCGATAGTGCCCTCGTGCTCGTCGATGATGCGTGCCACCGTCGGCAATCCGAGCCCGGTCCCCTTGCGCTTCGTGGACCAGTACAGTTCGAAGCAATGCTCGAGCTCGCGCTCGCCCATTCCGACACCAGTATCCGTGATGGTCAACTCTGCAAAGTTGCCTTCGCGTCGCAACTGAACTATCAATTCACCGCCACCCTCCATCGCGTGACGGGCATTGACGAGCAGATTCATCAGCGCTTGCTCGATCGCGCCACTGTCGACCATCACGAGCGGAAGCTTCGTGGGAAGATCGACGTGCACGCGAATGTTCGCCTCGGTGTGCTCCGGCTCGAGGAACTCGAGGGTGTTACGCACGAGTGAGATCAAGTCGAGCGGAGAACGATTCACCTCGCCGCCGCGGGCGAAGCGCAAAAAGTCATCCACAATCCCCTCGAGCCGCGTGACCTCGCGCGAGAGCGTGCGCACGCGCTTCAAGCAGCGCTTGTCGCGCGGACTCAGGTCCGCGTCTCCAGGCTGCGGACGCTCCCACTCCTCCTCGAGTAGCGTCAGATTGATCGCCATCGTAGAGAGCGGGTTCTTAATCTCGTGCGCCAGACCGCCCGCCAAGCGAGCCAACAGGGCTTCGTGCTCTTGGCTGGGCCGAGTGCCACGCAGGTTTTCAAAGGCGGGATCATCCATGGGCGCCTGTCCTTGGGTTCGGCTCGGGCGACCGATAGGCTAGCAATGCCCCAGCAGCGACGCACGGACGCGTCGGCCCCGTCTTTTCCGAAGACTGCTCGAATTGGCCGCGCCGCCGAGTTTTTCAGATCCCCAGTTTGTCGATGACGAGAGCCAAGTTGGTCATTGCGCCCACCGAGAGTGAGGCGCCTCCGGAACTCCGAGCCGAGGTGCACGAGCGCCTGGCGGCCGGAGAACTAGTCATTATGCCGACCGAGACGGTCTACGGCATCGCGGCTCGCGTCGACCTCCCCGCGGCCCTCAATCGCCTGCGCCAGGCCAAACGATCGCCGGACCGCAGTACTTTCAGCTGGCACATCGCGGATGCTGATCAGGTTGCAGGCCTCGGAAATGCTCCACAGACGCTCGCGCGCATTACCGAGCGATACTGGCCGGGTCCACTGACGCTTGTTCTGAGTGAAGCGCCAGCAAAGGTCAGCGCGATCAGCGAGGATGGCTGGATCGGCGTGCGCATGCCGGCCTCGGCCCTGACGCGCTCCTTGCTGGCCGCCGCCGGCGGACCGGTCGTCATGACGAGCGCGAATCGGCACGGCGAAGAGCCCGCGCTCGATGCGTCAACTGCCGAGCAAGAGTTCGGCGAAGAAGTCACGATGATCGTCGATGGCAGCCGCTGCCGGCTGGCCGAAAGTTCGACGGTCGTCCGCTTTGGACGCGGGCGCTTCGAGGTGCTGCGCGAGGGATTGATCGGAATCGAAGACCTGAAACGAGTGGCCGGAATGAAGCTGACTTTCATCTGCACTGGGAACACCTGCCGCAGCCCCATGGCCGACGCCATTGCACGCGATCGAATAGCGAAGGCATTGGAGGTTGCTCCGCGCGACATCGGCAACTTCGGCTACGAAGTAAAATCCTGCGGTGTCTACGCCGGTCCCGGTTCGCCGGCGAGCGAACATGCGGTCACGACGCTCGATGAGTGGGGTATCGATCTGAGCGGGCATCGTTCGAGCTCGATGATCCCCGAGCGCGTTCTCGATTCCGATCACATCTGGTGTTTGACCGCCAGTCACCTCGAGGCGCTGCGCATGAGCTTGCCGCCCGGACAAGCGCCCCAAGCTGCGCTGCTCGACCCCGAGGGTGGAGACATTCCGGATCCGATCGGCGGCAGTCTCGACGACTACAGACATTGCGCGGAACGAATCCGCGCATGCGTCGAAGCGCGCCTCGCCGGCTTGCTCTGATCAGCGGCCTGACGGCGCCGCACGTTCAGTTAGAAGAGAGAATTCTTCCGGACCCGATAGCGTTGATCTTCACGGTCGCATCGCCTCGATAGCGGATGATCCCGCTACCGAGGACGGTAGCGTCGAGCGTCTCCGACGACTGCACCATGATCGTGCCGGATCCCGTGACCGTTACCTCGCCCACTTGGCAATTCAGCTGCGCAAGCCGCATCTCTCCCGAGCCCGCAACGGTCGCTTGCAGGACTTCTGCATTCCCTACAGCGGTGATCGAGCCCGAGCCCATGACCATCAGCTCGAGCCGATTCGCGCTGACAGCCCGAACGCTTGCTTGCCCCGATCCGACGACGCTGAGCGTTGTCAACGCGGGCGCCATCAGCGTCACGACAGGCTCTGGATGAAGTTGGAATCCATCGCGAACTTGGATTGTCAACTGGCTCGCGTTCTGTTCGATCTCGATGTATGGCAGCAGATTGGCGTCTCCACACAGACTTAGATGCGGCCCAGCTCCAACTTCGACATTGACGATGACTCCACCATGAAGTGTTACGTCATTGAAGTCGTTGACGGACCGTGTTTCGAGCCCAGCGACACCGGACCCGTGCACTAACTCGGTCATATGGATCTCACACGAACTCGAGCACCAGGCGAGAGCCGTCACCGCCGAGAGAACGCCAAGTCCCCTCCGCCGTCCGGAACGCTTCTTTCTCCAGGTGGCAATATTCATGATCGGTGAGCGCTCAGTCCGCTGCTTGAATCACACCCGAACCGGACACAGAGATGTGTGTCGCGGGCTGTCCGCGATAGCGGATGGAACCACTGCCGCTGATGCGCGCATCGATGCGCTCTTCGGCATGCGTGCGCACAGAACCCGATCCAGAGATCGAGACTTCGACCTTGGTTGCGGTCAATTCAAACAAGGCCAACTCGCCCGAGCCGCGAATGTCGATGTCGAGATCACGCACGCGCCCGTCGCAGTGCAAGTCGGCGGCCCCTGAGACATCAATCGCGAAGGAATCTTCGTCTAAGCCTCGAACACTTCCGTCGACCGATCCGCGCACATCCAGCGACCGGAGCCTGGGCACGGTAACGACGACCTTCAGAGTCTGAATTGAGTGGTAGTTGCCGCTGGCCAGGCCAATCTCGAGCACGCCGTCTTCGACTTCGGTCTCAATGCGCTCAAGGATGTTCGAGTCTGCATGAATGACAATACTTTGCGTTTCGCCAATGCGAGCGTCGAGCTCAAAGCCTCCTCGAATCGAGATCGCATCGAAGGATTCCAGCACGCGTTCCTCGTTAGCTGCGACTCCATCTCCGTGAAAGACCGGTCCCTTTTCGAAGAAGCCGGAGCCATCACCAGAGCGCCAGCTGCGCATGCTCATTCCATCGTCGCCGATGTAAATGCGGCAGGCGGATGAGAGCGTGAGCAACACCGCGATCGAAGCGACGTGCCAAGTGAAGCGAAGAGACTTAGTGTTCATGGCGCATCCAGATTGCTGAGACATCCTGTTTGCAGGATTGGGCACAACGGTTTCGGTGGTGCCGGCGGGAGTCGCGCGACTCCCGATGAGTGCGTTCCTAACCGAGGGGTAGCTGGGTGGGGAGCCGTCCCCGCAGCTAGGATTATCCGGGGGGGGGCACGACTCATACGTCCGAGAGTTATGCTATTTGCCGGGATTTCGGTGAAGCAGCCTGCTTTCTAGAGACCAGCAGTACATGACAGACGACCCAGCGTGAGGCCAAGCCCGAATGGCAGCTGCCGCGGGCAATGAGTAGCTGCGAATCTTAGTGAAGCCACCCCACGGGTATCTCAGACCTTCGCCGGTATCCCACGATCGATTCGGTCGCACCAACACACGATCGTGGGGGTCGGGTTCGCATTCCCGTGCAGCTTAGGAGCCGGACCGAGCAGGCTGCTCTAGGAATAGCGCTTAGGCCAGTGCTTGGCATCGGACGCAGGTCAGGCGCACCCACATCCGAATGGTTGCCCAAGCTCAAAGAACAGGGCTTTGGCGCCGTCGTACAACGCAGCGCTGCGTTCGAGGATTGGTGCTGCGCGGATCGCTGTTCTAAGGGCAGCCTGCTAGCGACCCGTTGGCAAATTGGCTGCTAGAGGGCTTTCTCGCCCGCGGTCAACGCAGCCAACGCGTCCTCCGGCGATGCAGCTTTCAGCAGCTCATTCCGGATTTCGTCGCGCCCAAGCGCACGAGCGACATCAGCAAGAGTGCGAATATGCAGCAGCTTCTGAGCTTTGGGGATGATCAGCAACACGATCACACGTGTTGGGCGACCGTCGATGCTCTCGAACGAGAGACCGGGTTCCGATACGACGCCGATGCAGGCGACGACTGATTCGAGCCCCTCGACCGCGGCATGCGGGATCGCGATGCCCTGCTCCATGCCGGTCGACATCGATCGCTCACGCGATAGGACCGCTTCGAGCACATCGACCTCGGTATCCGCGGCGAGCTTGCCTTCGGCAACCAGGTGCCCGACAAGCTTGCGGATCGCCTCCCACTTGTCTGTCGGCGCGAAGTTCACGACGACGTCGCTCGCGCTGAAGAGTTCACTCAGCTGCATGATCGGCAAAGCATAGCCGCCGCAGAGTAGATGTGCATGGCCGGACCCAAAATGCCATCGCCAATGGGGCTCAGGGTAGGCGATGTCAGGCGCATCGGGCGACGCGCGGCGTAGCGTTCGGGCATCAAATGAATCGAGCGCCCGCGCGTGAACGCGGGCGCTCGATTCGTCAGTGGTGTGCAGGGAGCCGGCCCAGGTGCCGATCAGGCCGCTTCGCTGTCACTATTCTGAGCTGATTTCTCGCTACCGTTCGATGACGGCTTAGACCTATTGCCGAAGCCGAACATGCGGCCCAGCACGATTGCGACAATTCCGACAAGACCGGAGAACAAGGCTCCCATCTTGGCTTGTCCCTGCAGCACGGCATCCGCGGGGAAGGCCGCGCCGGCAACAAACAAGGCCACGGTCAGGCCGAGCGCAGCGATGAAACCGGCCATGACCAGTTCTTTCATGCCCATGCCAGTCGGCATCGGGAATCCCATCTTGATGCCCAACCAGGAGAAGAAAGTGATTCCGACGGTTTTACCGACAACCAGCGAGGCCAGGATGACCCACGTCATCGCGCCGATTCCGGCCAGCTCCACGCCCGCGTTGCCCATCGCGAAGAAAAACAGGCCGAAGTCCACGAAGAACTTCAATCCATGTTCGAAGTTGTGCAAGGGCGAGTGATCGATGTGCAGATCCGCCGCGACCTTATCGCCCATCTTGTCGACCTCGTCCTCCTCGGTGAACAGGCCGATATCGCGCTTAGGACCGGGCAAGAACGGGACGATAAACACGAGCGCCAGCGCGGGGTGCAGGTGAGCCATGATCAGGCCGGACCATGCAATTGGCCCCGCAATGAAGATGTACGGCACCCAGTGGTTGACCTTCATCTTACGCATCGCGAAGGCGACAGCCATGCCAGCCACGACTAGACCCAGGAACTCAGGTCGCGCCGGATTCGCGGGATCGCCATAGAAGATCGCGATGATTCCCAGCCCAATGGCGTCGTCAGCGACCGCCAAGAGCAGCAGGAAATTGATCGCGGGGTGCCCCTTGCCGAAAACGGCGCGAGCCACGAGCCAAGCCAACGCAATATCGGTCGCGGTCGGAATACCCCAACCACGCTGCACCGCCGTCCATCCGGCAACGTCGCTCGTATCGTAGACGCCCATTGAGCTGGCCACGAATAGGGCTCCGAAGAATACGGCTATCGGTCCTACGACGCCGCCGAGCGTCGCGAGCAACGGATTGATCGCCTTCGACGGAGGGTTCAGGCTGCCGCCTGGCAGACATGCCTCAGTGATCTCCTTCGCTGCAATACCGAAGAAGAACACCATGAAGATGTCGTTGATCAGGAAGTGCAGACCTACTTCATGCCCGAAGATCGAGAAGCCCAGCTGCCAGACAGCATGTTCACTTCCGTGATCTCCGCCGGCGTGGATGGCGCCAAACCAATGGTGGTACCAATCCGGGGCGAAATTTGCGGCTACGAGCGCTGCAAAGACTCCCGCGATCAGGGGAATCGAGAACTCTTGGAGGAGGTTGACGAAACGGTTCTTGCTGCCGCTCACTGGCTATGGCTCCTGGGAGGATTGGGTTCTTCAGGTCGCCAGAGGAAGGGCGACGAGATGTCCGGGTTGCGGGTGGGGATCGCCGGTCGAAGACCGAACGGTATTTGGGCGCAGGGCGAAGGCCGAGCGCTCGATCTGTGATCTCTCGGCTACACCTGACTCACCCGCACGCCAACATGCCCACTCGGGAGGGCGAGAGCAACAGGATCGACCTTCGTCATCGGCAAGACAGCGCTCATTAATGAACGCTTGATGATTGTGAGGTGCACGGATGAGTCTCGAACGTTGAGATTGAGCCACGGATAACCCTCCAGAGGTGGTCAGTTTCGCCTCAGTCAGGGAAGATCCTTGCCGATGATGCGTCCTTCTACTCGCGTGATGATTCGCCGGCCCGCGAGCCCGGATTGACTTCGATCTCGGAGCATCCTAGAGTGCCGCCGCTCTCTGCGCCTAACTTATGTCCAGTCAAGTAGATACACCCTCCAATCCGACCCTGATGTCCATCCTGGCAACCGTCCTAGCGCTGTTCGTTCTGCAGCCCCTGGCCCTCCCGCAAGCGACTGAACAGGTGCCGCCGATCCAGGAGGTGGGTGGGGCCTATGTGCTGAATTTCGCTGATGATAGCGAGAACAGCATGGCGCTGGAGACCTTCGTCCTGGCCTGTGAGGAGGTCACTTCGATCAACTTCACCTACTCCGATGAGACGGCGACCCTGCTCAAGACCACCAAGGTCCGGCTGCTGGGTACCAAGCGGGTGCCGAAGACGGAGTTCTACTCCTTCTTCCAGATCATCATGATCATCAACGATTTCGTCTGCTCCGAAATCGGTGCGGATCCGTTGGCGGTGGTGGTGATCGAGAGCCTGAAGACACAGGCCCGAAACACAATAAGAGCCGATGCGATCTACGTTGAGCCCGATCGCCTGCATGAGTATGCGAATCAGCCCGCGACCCTGATCACGACCGTAATCACGCTGCCGAACACGGACGTGCGTCAGTTGTCGAACGCGATGCGCACGATGATCACGGACGCGAACACGCAGCAGATGCTGCCCGCGGGCAACACGGACTCCATGGTCCTGGTCGGCTTCGGCAGCAATGTGGCGGCGACCGCGCGCATGCTGCGCATCGTCGACCAAGCTTCCAAAGTGGATCCGGTGCTGCCCGAGTTCGAGGTCATTCCGCTCGAGTACGCCTCGGCCGACGAGATTGCTTCCACTATCGAGGAGCTGCTAGAGGCTAGCCGCCGCGCCGTGCAAGGCGGTCGTACCGCCCAGCCCCAACAGGGTGCCACGGGTCAGCTACAGCCCGGCCAGACCGAGGCCAAGATCATGGTCGATCCGCGCACGAACTCGCTGCTCGTGATGGCGATGCCGCTGGATATGCCAGGCATCAAAGAGCTGATCGCACGCCTCGACGTGAACGTCGTCGAGCGCGAACGCTCCTACCACATCTACAAGCTCGACAATGTCAACGCCGAGCAACTGTCTGAGACGCTGAACGACTTCCTGCAAGACGCGAGTCGTCTGGAGCAAAATCGTCAAAGTAATGCTCAGGGTGGTCAGCGAGCTGCGGGAGCATCTTCCCGCACGCAAGAGTTCGTCGTCGTCCCGGACAACGAGACCAACTCACTACTGATCGCTGCCAGTCGTACGCGTTACGAAGAGCTCTTGGCATTGATCAAGCGTCTCGACCAACGCCAAGATCAGGTGCTGATTGAAACGGCACTGGTCGAGCTCTCCGCGCGTGACTTCTACGATGTAGGCGTCGAGCTCGGCTTCGCTGACCTGCCCATAGCAGATGAGCGTGGCGGCTTCGGCGTCACCGGCTTCGGCCTCTCGTCCATCACGGATGGCGACGGCGACGGCATCTTGGACACCAGAGTTCCGAACGTCCCGAGCGGCGGCATCTCGGCCGGCATCTTGGACGGCGACATGTTCTCGCTGCCGATGATGATTCAGCTGCTGCAAGAGAAGCGCAACTCGAACGTGTTGAACGTGCCTTCGGTGCTAGTCAACAACAACGGCACGGCCATCGTCGTGTCGAAAGAAGAGCAGCCCACGACTCAGATCAGCCAGACGCAGTTTGGCCAGCAAGAGTCGCCGGGCGATTACGTCGAGGCTGGCGTCACGATGCAAATCTCGCCTTCAATCAGCGCGTCGAACTACTTGCGCCTGAACATCTTCCTCGAGGTCTCGAACTTCATCGGTAGCCCGCAGGGGAACATCCCCCCGCCGATCACGACGCGCACGATCGATACTTCGGTCAACGTGCCCGACGGCGACACGATGGTCATCGGCGGCATCATCATCGATAACACCCAGACCACGACGAACCAGGTCCCGATCCTGGGTGACATCCCGATCCTTGGGCAGTTGTTCCGACGCGACTCCGAGACGCAGGATCACACCGCTCTGTACTTCTTCGTGACGCCGCACATCTTGCGCGATGAGCACTTTGCCGACCTGGCCGAGATCTCGTACCGCAAGAAACTCGAAGCGGCTGACACCATTGGTGCCAAGCGTATCCGCCTTATCGATCCGGCCTTTGGCGAGTCGCAGCAGGGCATCGACCTCTCGGGCTTCGACCTTCCGCTCTACACCAGCCCTCAAGCCGGTGAAGTCGACGAGGAAACTATCGGCCTAGACAAGGTCGAGATCAACAACCTGTTGCGCGACGCGCGCCGCCCGGTCATGCCCCAGGGCAGTAACTCGACGCAGACCAAAACCATCGAAGAATCTGCACGGAGCGATCGCTAGTGGCAAGCATTGGAGACATGCTGGTCGACGCCGGATTGCGGCGCGAGCAACTTGATGAGTGTCGAAAGGAAGCTGCAACTACCGGTTCCTCCCTCGACCGTGTACTTCTCGAAAAGGAATACCTGGACGAGCAAACGGTTCTGCAGGTCTACGCGAAGCACTTGGGTTTCGAGTTCCGCAAGAGCTTGGATGGCACGAAGGTGCCCGGCGACTTTGTCAATGAAGTGCCGG
This sequence comes from Planctomycetota bacterium, assembly GCA_047611405.1. Lineage (GTDB taxonomy): Bacteria > Planctomycetota > UBA1135 > UBA1135 > JBLFWN01. Next base: position 44,133 of record JBLFWN010000046.1, read on the forward strand.
TCCACTTCGCGCGCAACTACAACCTGATTGCGCTCGAGATCACGCGCGACGATGTGTTGAAGGTTGCGACCTGTACTCCTCTGGAACCGCACCCGCTCGACGACCTGGCCGGTATCCTCGGTCGCGAAGTCGATCCGGTGCTGGCACCCAGGCACGAGATCACGACCCTGATCGCGCGCGCCTATCGGCATAAAGCCGATGGGATGGACGAGGCCTTGGCGGATGTCTCCGAAGACGATGACATCGGCAGCTTAGCGCAGGAGATCGACGACGCGGAAGATGTGCTCGACGTCTCCAACAAGGCACCGATCATCAAGCTGGTCAACACGATCCTGTTCCAAGCGCTGAAGCTGCGCGCCTCCGACGTGCACTTCCAGTGCTACGCCGAGCGCATGCAGGTTCGCTTCCGGATCGACGGCATCTTGTACGACATGGACTCGATCCCGCGCCGCGTGCAAGACGCGATCGTCAGCAGGATCAAGATCATGGGCAAGATGGACATCGCCGAGCGGCGTCTTCCTCAAGACGGTCGCGCCAGCATCCGCCTGGGTGATGGCGAGGTCGATGTGCGTATCAGCTCGATCCCGACCAGTAATGGCGAACGCATCGTGATGCGTTTGCTCGACAAGACGGCCAAGCTGTACCGGATTCACGAGATCGGGTTGTCGGACGCTAACCGCGAATTGCTAACCGAGTTCCTGAGCTACAACCACGGCATCATCTTGGTGACGGGGCCGACCGGTTCGGGTAAGACGACCACGCTATACAGCGCGATGGCCGAGATCGACACCACGAAGAAGAACGTCCTGACGATCGAAGACCCGGTCGAGTACTCGCTTGGCGGTATCAGCCAGGTCCAGGTCAATGCCAAGAAGGGGCTTACCTTCTCCTCTGGCCTGCGTGCTTTCCTGCGTCAGGATCCGGACGTGATGATGGTCGGCGAGATTCGAGACCTGGAAACGGCCGAGGTCGCGATTCGTGCAGCCTTGACCGGACACCTTGTGTTCTCAACCGTTCACACGAACGACGCCGCCTCGACCATCACTCGAATGGTTGATCAGGGTGTCGAGCCGTACCTTGTCTCGAGTTCGATCGTCTTGATCATCGCTCAGCGCTTGGTTCGAACAAACTGCCCGCACTGCAAGGCGGCCCACCCGATGACCGATGAGTGGACGGCCAAGCTGAAGAAGGTCGGCATGACGCCCGACGAAGTCGGCAACCAAGTCATCTTCGGTGAAGGCTGTGACGAGTGCTTCCACTCTGGCTATGCGGGACGAACGGCCATCTACGAATTCCTGCCTGTCGAGGAAACTCTACGCACGCAGATCATGGATGGCGCGACTGCGACGAAGATGAAACGCTCCGCCGTCGAACGTGGGCTGATCACTTTGCGTGAAGACGGGCGCGACAAGATTCGTGACGGGCTGACGACGCCCGACGAAGTCCTGCGCGTGACCCAGCTGGATATGGAGTAGCGGAAGCACGCGCGAAACGATGCCGATCTATCAGTACAAAGCCTTCGCCGCAGGCGGCGCCGTTCAGACCGGCGTCGTGGACGCGGATACAGAGCGCGACGCACGCAACAAGCTGCGCCGCAACAAGCTGCTAGTCAGTGACCTGAAGGAGATGCGCGGGCGTGGACGTGTCTCTCGCAACAGTGAAAAGCAGACGAATGTATTAGCACGCCTGATGCAGGCGCGTGCTGCGAACACGGGTCCGGGTGCACGTGAGACCGAGATCATCGGTGGCGTAACGCGCCAGCTGGCGACGCTGCTAGCTTCCGGAATCCCGCTGGTGCAGTCCTTCGACGCCATCGTCGAGCAGGCCGAACAGCGCCGGCTCGAGACGCTGTTCCGTGAGATTCGCGAACGCATCCAGCAAGGCGCCAGCATGGCGGACGCCCTGGAAGAGCACCCGGGCTGGTTCACCGAACTATATGTGAACATGGTTCGCGCGGGTCAAGCCGCAGGTAATTTGGATACCGTGCTGAGCCGCTTGGCCGACTACATGCAAACTCAGCGTGTGCTGCGCCGCAAGATCCTGGGTGCGATGATGTACCCAGCCATGATGATCTCGATCGGCATGATTGTTGTTGCGATCTTGATGACCAAGGTCGTGCCAGAAATTACGACCATGCTCATCGATCAGGACAAGGCCTTGCCGGCATCGACAAAGGTTCTGGTCGACATCAGTTACTACTTCCAGAACTACTGGTGGCTTGGCTTGCTGGTCGTCGGTTTCACCTCCGCGATCATCGAACGTATCCACAAGAAGTCTCCAGCTGGCCAGCTGTTCTTGGATAGAAGCCTGCTGCGAATCCCGGTCCTCGGAGATCTGCTGCGCAGGGCATCCGTCGCGCGCTTCACGCGCACGCTGGCGACCCTTTTGCAGTCGGGCGTGCCCGTAATCCAGGGCTTGGAGATCACCGAGAAAGTCGTCGGCAACCGCGTTGTGGCCGATGCGACCAAGCACATCCGAGAACGCGTCATCGAGGGTACGGATATCGCCACCCCGCTGAAGCAGAGCGGCGCCTTCCCCGCCGTTGTCGGTTATATGGTGGCTGTGGGCGAGCAGGCGGGCGAGCTCGAGCAGATGCTCGACCGCATCGCGCTCACCTACGACGAGGAAATCGACACCGTTACGGAGCGCCTGACCGCCTTGCTGGAGCCGATAATGATCGTCTGCCTGGCCTCCGTCGTTGGCTTCATCGTTTACGCCATCGTTCAACCGATCCTCGAGATGGGTCAACTTTGAACAAGACGGAAACACCAGGAAGCAACCGTGCTCGCCAAGCGTCCACATACTCTATGGAGCGAGCTCTTCAAGAACGCCGGAGCTTCGACGAAGCACAATCACACAAAGGGGAACAGACAATGTCCAAGAATCTATCCAGACGCGGTCCGCTGCAGCGCACCGCCGAGGCAGCCTTCTCACTTGCGGAACTGATGGTCGTGATTGTGATCATCGGCCTGCTCGCCACTGCCGTCGTCCCCAAGCTGATGGATAGCTTGGGCGATGCCAAATGGGGCAAGGCCAAGTCCGACATCCACAACATCGAGAATGCGTGCACGCTATACGCAATCAACAACGGCAACTACCCCGATTCAATCCAGGCATTGATCGAACCGGATGTCAACAACCGCACCTACCTCGACATGAAGGCCGTACCTCTAGACCCTTGGGGCAGCGAGTACATCTACGAGCCGCCCATGTCCAGCGGTGACGACATGCGCTTGACTTGCCTCGGAGCCGATGGTGCCCAAGGCGGTGAAGGTGACGACAAAGACCGCAACAACATCATGATGAAGAGCAACGAGTGGTAGGCCGTTCGAACGTACCCACTCCGAACTAAGCACTTAGTCATGACTCGACGCATCACATCTCACTCAAACTCTGGCTTTACAATGGCCGAGATAATGGTTGTGATTGTGATCATTGCAATGGTTTCCTATTCGGTTGGAATTGCGTTTGAAGCGATCCTGCCTGGAGAGCGACTGAACTCATCGGTACGTTCACTGTCGGGCGTATTGCAATCAACTCGCTCGGAAGCGATCGCTCGGAACGCCGAGTTCTGGATCGAGTACGACCTGGAAAAAGAGCGCTATCGCGTCCACACACCCTATCGCAAGGGTGGCGGACGCTTGATAGCAACGCACGACGAAGATGAGCTCGACGAGCAGTTTTTGTTGCCGTGGAACACCCTCGAGGACGGCATCGACATATCGAGTGTCTTCATCGCGGGTGAGCTATACGACGATAGCAGCGTCATGGTGCGCTTCGACCCCTTGGGCTCGGCCTCCGGACACAGCGTCATTCTGCGGCAGCCGATGTTCAACAATGTGTTCACCGTCGAAGTCATGGCTCTAACGGGCAGCGTCCGTTTGCACTATGAAGAGTTCTTCCGTGACGTGCCCGAAGACGGAGAATTCAATTGATTCGCTGTCTGCGACAGCGGCGCAGCGCCTCTCGAACACGCGGCGGATTCACATTGGTTGAAGTGGCCGTCACGGTTGCGATTGTCGCAATCTGTTTGACGCTGGCCATCCAGACGCTCAGCTTGGCGACGCTGCGCGCGGGACACACGCGCAACTTGAAGACAGCGCGTGAACTAGGCAGCTTCACGCTTGGGCAGATCGAAGCAGGACTGTTTTGGGAAGACATCGACTCGGGCATTAGCGGCACTTACTCGGAGCAAAGCTTCGAGCTCTTCTACTACGAGATTGTCATCGGCGACGAAACTTTCCCCGAGTCTGCCGAGCGTCAAGATAACCGTCCGCACGACATGTGGGCCCACCAAGAAGAACAGCGTCGGCAGCGGGACGATTACGACCCGGAAGAGGAAGATGCCAGGCAGCCATACGAGAAGGTTCGCATCAAAGTGACCTTCCCAGCGCTGCGCGAGTACCCGGACCACTTGCTCCTGGAGCGATGGATACCCTGGGACCAAGTCTATGGTCCCGAAGAAGACGAAGGCTCGAACGACGGTGAGTCCTCGAGCGAGGGACGCTAGCTCGTAGGGAGCCAAAGCCGGGTGTGAGTCTGCAATCAATCAGCCCCGTTACCGGACCGGCTCCACTCCCCTACAGAACGAATCAGGCAGCACGATGAGGAACCAAGCAACACTTTGCGCGCGCGCACGCGCCGGCTTCACGTTGATGGAGGTCGTGCTGACCGTGCTGATCATGAGCCTGATGCTGACAGGTATCACCGCCATCCTGAATTCGACGCGCAAGACGCGCGACACGATATACAACCTGCAGGAGACAATGCTCGCCGGACCGGCGATCCTGGACATGATCGAACGCGACCTGCGTGGCTTGATCATCACCAGCCGCCCGCAGGAGGAATACCTGCGCATCAAGAGCAACGTCATGGGAGGTGCCGAGGTCGACAGCCTCGACTTCCTGACAAGCACCGATAGCTTGCTGTGGGAAGTCAATGGCGATCGAGCTGTGCGGGCGGACTACTGCGAAGTTGGCTACCGCTTACGACCGAACCCCGAGAGCGACGATTTCTTCGAGATCTATCGCCGCGAAAGCTTCGGCTCGGACAGCTTCGACGGCGAACCCTTCGACGAGGGTCGCTACATCTTCCTGCACGATCGCATCACTAGCTTCGAGATCCAGATATTCGACGAAGACGGCGAAGACGCGGAGATGATCGAAGAATGGGGCATGGAGGGCGACGAGCCAGGGGAATTAGGCTTACCGGCACGCCTTGAGATCACCGTGACGCTCGAGCTTAAAAACCGTATCGGTCGCGAAGCTCTGCCCGGCTACAACAACCGCATCGAACAGACCTATCGCAGAATCATCCGGCTACCCGAGTCCCTGCGCGTCCAACCCGACCAGATTCCGCGCCTCATGATTCCCGGCAAAGCCGTCGAGGAGGAAGCCGGCAGCGGCGCAGGCTCAGGTGACGACACCGAGGGTGGTGAGGGCGACGAAAGTGAGCTCGGCGGCGGCACTGGCGGTACTGGCGGTACTGGCGGTACTGGCGGCACCGGCCGCGGAGGCAGAGGCGATGGCGCCACCTTAGAGAAGGTCGACCGAGGAAGTGGCGATGGTGCTGGAGCTCGTAGCGGCGGCGGCGGCGGTCGCAGCGGCGGTCGCTAGCAATACAGCAATACCACGTCGCACATCTTGTCGTTGAACGGTGACAAAGAAGTCCCGCATGCAGACAGCTATCTATCGGCGCTCCAGCCAGAGGTCTGATGTCAGCGAGGGCATGGTTTCAGGATCACTTCACTCAGATCGCTCCCCCACTGAAGACTCCGCTATTTTGCCGCGGCCAATCGCGATCATCTGCTCGAGGCCGTACTCCCGACACCGTGCATCAGTACGCGGCTCCCCGGCCGCGTACGACTAGCACGACCTTCTGCACACTCCAGCTCCGTGCCATCGATGAGCTGACACTGGGAATCAGCCATGCCTGCGGAGAAGCGGGAGGAAATGGCCTTGATGCGTGACCACCGGTACCAATCCGTCCATAGCTGCCGCAGCGCGAAGCTGCCCCTGTCCGAGACAGGGGGCGACCTCCGCATCATCCTCTAGAGCGCAGAGCTATGGGTACTGAACTGCCATGCTTCCGTGTTGGAAAACACTATGCCCTCATGCCGCCTGCGCCCGGTGGTGTCTGAATGCCTCGATCGTCTGGCCATTGCTAGACATCGGATGAACGCTGCGCCGGCCCCACTCCTGCCGCCAAGCCAGCACTTCGCTTGCTGACAGTCGGCTAGGCATCAGACCTGCAAACTGCGCCGCCGAGGCATCATCTCGATTGAAGCGCCGCCTGACGAGAT